>NZ_NNBP01000010.1 GCF_002803155.1 Streptomyces sp. CB02959 | reverse complement strand
ACCTCAAGGACTGAGAACCGGTCATGGGGGCACGTCGGATTCCCGCCGTACAGGCGGCCGTTGAGATCATGAAGGACGAGGGCGCCGACACCGTCTTCGGTTGCCCCGGTACCGCGCTGCTGCCGCTGTACGCGGCGCTGGAGCGGACCGGCGGCATCGCCCACCTGTCGGCGGGCCACGCCGAGGGCGCCGCGCACATGGCCGACGGCTGGGCCCGGACGACCGGGAAGGCCGGCGTGGCCGCGGTGGCGGCCGGGCCCGGAGCGGTCCGGCTGCTCAGCGGCCTGTACGCGGCGCAGCAGGACGCGGTCCCGCTGGTGTGCATCACCGGCCGGGAGGCGTCCGCGCCGCCCGCCCCCGCCGTACCGCTGCGGCACGCGGGGTACCGGCCGCCGGACCTGGTCCGGCTGGCCGGTGCGGTCACCAAGCGTGCCGAGCGGATCGAGGACCCCGCGCGGATCCCGGGCGCCTTCCGTGAGGCGTTCCGCATCGCGCGGGAGGGCCGGCCCGGTCCCGTACTGATCGACATCCCGGCCGATCTGGCCGCGGTGGAGATCGCGTGCGGTCCGGTTCCGGTCGCCCCCTCCGCTCCCGGCGCCGAACGGGCCCTGGTGGACGGTGTCCGGTCCTCGGCGCCGGGAGCGGTGGTACCCCTGTCCGTCCCGCCGGATCCGGCGGGTGCCGGGCCCCGCTGGGCCCTGGCGGAGCTCGCCGAGGTCTTCGCCGCGCGTCCGCCGGCGGACACCTACGTCGTCAGCGGACTGCCGGAGGTCTTCGCCACCGGTGGCACCGCCCCGCGCCGCCACCGGGTGCCGCGCCGCGGCGGTCCGCCGGGGTGGGAGGTGCCGACCGCGATCGGGGTCCGCACGGCCCTGGACTCCCGGGGTGAGCGGGCGGCGGAGGTCGTGGTGGTCGTCGACGGCCGCGGCTTCCCGCTGACGGCCGGGGAGCTGGCCGGGGCGGCGCAGTACGAAGTGCCGTTCGTGGTGGTGCTGCTCGGCGGGCCCGAGGACACCGACCCGTTCACGGACCCGGTGAAGCTCGCCGAGGCGTACGGCTGCGCGGGCCGGGAGGTCCTGGATCCGGCGGAGCTCCGCTCGGCGGTCGAGTGGGCCCGCAAGGAGGCCGTCTCCACCCGCCGGCCGGTCCTGGTGGAGGTCCGGGCCGAGCGCCCAGCGGACGCGTACGACGGTCTGCCCGCGGATCCGGTGCACACCCGCGCGTACGGGACCTGAACCCGTAGCGGAGGGGTCCTCCGGGCTCGCGGCAACAAGCTTCCGGGCGGTGGCTGCGCTGACACCTGTCCTGTCGCGCCCAGGCGCGGCCGCCGCCCGGAATACCCATCCCTGAGCAACACAGATTGTTTCAACAAACTGTTGACGTTTGGTCGGAGCGCTTTCTACGCTCCGACATGCGGAAGCCAACTTCCGCGCTCTCGTACGGAAGGTCACCATGTCGAAGCCCACGCTGACGACCGAGTCCGGCGCCCCGGTCGCCGACAACCAGAACTCTTCGACCGCCGGCGTCGGCGGCCCGATCATTCTCCAGGACCAGCACCTGCTGGAGAAGCTCGCGCGCTTCAACCGCGAGCGCATCCCGGAGCGCGTCGTGCACGCCCGTGGCTCCGGCGCATACGGCTACTTCGAGGTGACCGACGACGTCACCGGCTTCACCCGGGCCGACTTCCTCGACACCGTCGGCAAGCGGACCGAGCTGTTCATCCGCTTCTCGACCGTGGCCGACAGCCTCGGTGGCGCGGACGCCGTCCGGGACCCGCGCGGCTTCGCGGTGAAGTTCTACACCGAAGAGGGCAACTACGACCTCGTCGGCAACAACACCCCGGTGTTCTTCATCAAGGACCCGATCAAGTTCCCCGACTTCATCCACTCGCAGAAGCGCGACCCGTTCACCGGCAAGCAGGAAGCGAACAACGTCTGGGACTTCTGGGCGCACGCCCCCGAGGCCACCCACCAGGTCACCTGGCTCATGGGCGACCGCGGCATCCCGGCCTCCTACCGCCACATGAACGGCTACGGCTCCCACACCTACCAGTGGACCAACGCCGAGGGCGAGGCGTTCTTCGTCAAGTACCACTTCAAGACGAACCAGGGCGTCCGCAGCCTCTCCGCCGAGCAGGGCGCCGAGCTGGTGGGCAAGGACGCCAACAGCCACCAGACCGACCTGCTGCAGTCCATCGAGCGGGGCGTGTACCCCTCCTGGACCCTGTACGTGCAGGTCATGCCGGCGGCCGAGGCGGCCAACTACCGCTTCAACCCGTTCGACCTGACGAAGGTGTGGCCGCACTCGGACTACCCGCTGCAGCGGGTCGGCCGGATGGTCCTGGACCGCAACCCCGACAACGTATTCGCCGAGGTCGAGCAGTCCGCGTTCTCGCCGAACAACTTCGTTCCCGGCATCGGCCCGTCCCCGGACAAGATGCTCCAGGGCCGGCTCTTCGCCTACGCCGACGCGCACCGCTACCGCCTGGGCGTCAACCACACCCAGCTCGCGGTCAACGCCCCCAAGGCGACCACCGCGAACAACTACGGCCGGGACGGCCTCATGGCGTCGAACGCCTACGACCGCAACGCCAAGAACTACGAGCCGAACTCGTACGACGGCCCGGTCCAGACCGACCAGCCGCTCTCCGCGCCGCTGGCCGTCTCCGGCCACGTCGGCACCCACGAGGCCCCGGCGCACACCAAGGACGACGACTTCTTCCAGGCCGGTGAGCTCTACCGCCTGATGTCCGAGGACGAGAAGAAGCGCCTGGTGGAGAACATCGCCGGCGGTCTCGCCCAGGTCACCCGCGACGACGTGATCGAGAAGAACCTCGCGCACTTCCACGCCGCCGACCAGGACTACGGCAAGCGCGTCGAGGCGCGCGTCCGCGAGCTGCGCGAGGACTGACGGGAGGTCAGTTCCCTTGCGCACCCGTACCGGCCGGCCCGTTGAGGGGTGGTCGGCCGGTACGGGGAAGTAGTGCGGAGCTCCGCGGAATCCCGGGGAGATTCCAGTGCGGTGGCAGGCACGCCCGTCAAGGAGGGCGAGCCGCCTCCCCGCCGCGGAGCCCGCCTGCTGCCCCACCCCGTACCACCCACCCCTCCCACAGACTCCGTCCGACGGTGCGGGGGTATCTCCCAGCGGTAGCTGGGGGAATGTCCCGTCGCGCCCATCTCCCGCACTGTCGGACGGGAACCACTCACAGGGCCCGGAATTCCGTACGGTCACGGATTCCGGGCCCTGTGGCGTGCCCGCGCACCCGTGCTCCCCCGCGCTCCCCCGCAACTCCCCACCCGCCCCGGCCGCGACGCCTCGGCGCATTCCCGCCCCCGGCAGGCACGTATGGGGAGACCATGGACGGCAAGCAGAGCCGACCGACCGCCTGCCCGACCTGCCTGGAGCCGATCATGGCCGACAGCGTGCTGGTGCGGTGCCCTACGTGCCGCCGCGAGAACGCCTTCACCCCGCCGACCTTCCCCTGCGCCTGCGGTGCCCCGTTGACCCTGCCCGTGCTGCGCGGCGGGGTGCCGGTCGAGATACTGCACCGCACCTGGGAGGCGTCCTGGGTGGCGGTCCGGTGCGAGGTCTGCGGACGGCAGGACGACTGGCCGGCGCCGGAGAGCGGCTGCGCCTGCGGCACGGTCGTCCGGGTGCCGGTCGCCCCGACGCCCGCCGCACCACCCGCGCCCGAGCCGCCCTCCCCCACCGCTCCCGCCGAGTCGGCGCCGCCGCCCCGGCCGGCCCCCGGCCCGCCGCCGCAGCGCCCGGCGTTCCACCCGGTGACCATCCGGACCGCGCGGGACTGCGTCACCGCGGCCGCCCAGTACCTCAAGTGGCTGGGTTTCGCCGATGTGGGCCGGGCCCAGGAGCGGACCGCCACCGGCATCGACCTGCGCGGCACCGGCGTGGTCGCCCAGGTCGATCCGACGACCCGGGCCACCGCCCTCCGCGATGTCGAGTGCGTCTGGCTCAACGGCCTGTCCGACTCCGCGGTCGCGGTCTCCTTCTCCCTGGCCGGCTACGCCCGCGACGCCCGGTCCCGCGCCGACGAACTGCACGTCCCACTGTTCGTCATGGACCTCACCGGTACCCCGCAGCCGGTCAACGACGCGGCCGACGAGCTGATCGCCCAGGGAGCCCGGCCGCCGGGCAGGCCCTGAGCCCACCGCACCGACCGGGCCGGGCACCAGCACCAGCACCAGCACCAGCACCAGCACCGGAAACCGTTCGCCCCGTGGGCCCCGACCGGCGACACTGACCGCATGATCATCCGTGTTCCGGACCCGGCCGACCTGCCCGCCCTGCGCGCCCTCGAACGCGCCGCCGGGGAACCGTTCCGCACGCTCGGCATGGCGCTGATCGCGGACGACGAGCCGCCGCCGCTGGAACTGCTGGCCGAGTACCAGCGGGCCGGCCGGGCCCTCGCCGCCTACGACACCGGGCAGGCGGGCGAGCCGCCCCGCGGCTACCTCCTCTGGGACCCGGTCGACGGCTGCCGCCACATCGAGCAGGTCTCCGTCCACCCGGAGCGGGCCCGGCGCGGGGTCGGCCGGGCGCTGATCGACCGGGCGGGGGCGGCGGCTCCCTCGCCCTCCGGGCAGGAGGGGACGGACGGGAAGGACGACGGGCCGCCCGCGCTGACCCTGACCACCTTCGCCGACGTCCCGTGGAACGCCCCGTACTACTCCCGGCTCGGGTTCCGCCGACTCACCGCCGACGAGCTGACGCCGGGCCTGCGGGCGATCCGCGCCCACGAGGCGGAGCTGGGCCTGGACCGCTGGCCGCGGGTCTGCATGCGCCGGGAAGCGGCGGCGCGGAGCTGATATGACATTCCGTCAGCGGTGTCGGTGCGGCGGGCCATAATGTGCCGGTGATCGATGCGAACGCCCTCCGCGCCCTCTGCCTGGAATTCAACGGCGCCACCGAGGAGAACCCCTTCCCCGGGAATCGGGAGGTCTCCACGTTCAAGGTCGGCGGCAAGATCTTCGCGCTGACGTCGCTGGACGCGGCACCGCTGACCGTCAGCCTCAAATGCGACCCCGAGCTGGCTTCGAGACTGCGCGCCGCACACCCCGAAGTGGTCCCCGGCTACCACCTCAACAAGCGCCACTGGAACACCGTTTCCCTGACCGGCGGCCTCCCCGACCACATGGTGCGGGAGCTGATCGAGGACTCCTACGACCTGGTGGTCGCCTCGCTCCCGCGCACCCAACGGCTCCTCCTGGACTGGCCGGGCGAGCGCCGCTGACCGGGCGCGCGGCCCCGGCGGCACACCGATGCCCCGCGGTCACTCCTCCCACCGGGACCGGTCCGGACGGCCGCCCGCAGGCACGGGCGGCCGCGGCGGACCGGTCAGAGGCGACCACGGGGCATCACATCGGACGGACCGTCAGCCCTGGGGCGGCAGGACGGCGCGGATGCCGCCCTGTGCCGTGGCCGGGGCGACGGTGTCGTAGCCGCCGTTCACCGCACCGTTGCCGGCGTACTCGGCGGTGTAGCCGCCACTGAGCACCTCGGCGCCGGAGCGCGGACGGTCGGCGTCGCAGGACGCCTGACCGGCGGCGTCCGTCTTCGCCACGCACAGCACCTTGCCGGTGGTGTCCTTGAAGGTGATGGTGGCGTTCCAGATGGCGTCCTGCGGGCCGGCGGCGCGGGCCCGCACCAGGGTGGCGTGCAGGCCGATGACCTTCAGCGGCTTGGTGGACAGCGTGGCCTTGCCGGCGGTCAGCCGGGACGCCATCTCGGGCACCGTGGCGGCCGGTTCGCACAGCCCCCGGTTCCAGTCGAAGAGGCCGCCGGGGGCACAGGTCGCGTGCCCGTCCTGGGTCGCCACCCGGTGGGTGACCGGGTCGCAGCGGTAGAAGCTGGCGGCACTGTCGGCGTCGACCACGGTCGGCGCCACGGTCGCCGCGTCCTCGCCGCTCGCGCAGCCGGCGGTGAGCACCTCACGGGTGGGGCCGTCCGGGCTGCCGGGCTGGATGACGTCGGCGTAGGCGGGGGCGGCGAAGCTCCCCAGGGCGGCGGCCACGGCTGCGGCAGTGGTCGCCCAACGTGCGATACGGGTCATGAATGTCCCCTCTTGACGGGAATCCCGTGGGATTTCCGGCCTGGTTAACGGCCTTGGTGTTCGGCCTGGTTGACGGCCATTCGCCCGCTCCCGGCACCCGGGAACGGGCCAGGTCAGGACCCTATCGGCCGGGCGGGCGGGAACCGACGGCGACCCGGTCGCGGGGCGGCCCGGCGCGCGCCGTACAGTGCGCGGATGCGCCCGTCCCGAACACCCCGTCGAGCGGCCCGTGTTGCGGTGCTCGCCCCGGACGACACGGTCTTCCTGCTCCGCTACGACAACGAGGAGGTCGGCGTCCACTGGGCGATGCCCGGCGGCGGACTGGAGCCCGGCGAGGGCCCGCGGGCCGGGGCGCGGCGCGAACTGCGCGAGGAGACCGGCTGGACGGACCTGGAGCCGGGCCCGCTGCTGTGCACCTGGCAGCACGACTTCACCCTGCCCCGCGCTCTCGACCGCGCTCGCACGGGGACGCCCGCCGTGGGGACGCCGGTCCGGCAGAGCGAGCACGTCTACCTGGCCCACGGACCGCGCCGGGAGCCCACCGAGGGCGTGGCGACCGCGCACGCCGACGACCGGATCCTGGGCTGGCGGTGGTGGAACCCGGACGAACTGGCTGGCGCACCCGAGGCGTTGTGGCCGCCGCAGCTGCCCGCGCTGCTGGCGCCGCTGTACGGCCGGGGCGGGAAGCCGGGCACCGACCCGGTCCCCCGCGACCTGGGCTACGTCCCCAACTCCCCGCCCCGGCAGGGCTGATCACCCGGTCACACCGCGTCCAGAGTGCCCTCCCGGGCCGACGCTTCGGCTTTTCCCGGCTGGCCCGGCACCGGCTCCGCCGCCGCCGGGACCGCCGTCCCCCACTTCGCGGCGAGCCGCTCGCGGAGTTCGACCTTGCGGACCTTGCCGCTGACGGTCATCGGGAAGACGTCGGTGATCTCCAGATAGCGCGGCACCTTGTAGTGCGCCAACCGGGAACGGCAGTAACGGGCCAGCTCGTCGCGGGTGAGGATGTCGGCGGGATCGCGGAGGATGACGCAGGCGGCGATCTCCTCGCCGTACTTCGCGTCCGGGACACCGACGACCTGGACATCGGCGATCTTGGGATGGGAGTAGAGGAACTCCTCGATCTCCCGCGGGTAGACGTTCTCCCCGCCCCTGATGATCATGTCCTTGCTCCGGCCGACGATCCGGACGTAGCCGTCGTCGTTCATCACCGCCAGGTCACCCGTGTGCATCCAGCGGGCTTGGTCGATGACCTCGGCGGTCCGCTCCGGGTCCTCCCAGTAGCCGAGCATCACGCTGTAGCCGCGGGTGCACAACTCGCCGGGGGTGCCGCGGGGCACCGTCACCCCGTTCGCCGGGTCGACGATCTTGACCTCGATGTGCGGCAGCACCCGGCCGACGGTCGCCGTGCGGTGGCCGAGGTCGTCGCCCCGGCGGGTCTGGGTGGAGACCGGCGACGTCTCGGTCATGCCGTAGCAGATCGACACCTCGGCCATGTGCATCTCGGAGACGACCCGCTTCATCACCTCCTCCGGGCAGGGCGAGCCGGCCATGATGCCGGTGCGCAGCGAGGAGAGGTCGTAGTCGGCGAAGTCCGGCAGGTTCAGCTCGGCGATGAACATGGTGGGCACGCCGTAGAGCGAGGTGCAGCGCTCGTCCTGGACGGCCCGGAGGGTGGCGGCCGGTTCGAAGGAGGGTGCCGGGATGACGATGCAGGCACCGTGCGAGGTGACGCCGAGATTGCCCATCACCATGCCGAAGCAGTGGTAGAAGGGCACCGGCAGGCACACCCGGTCGTGCTCGGTGTAGCCGAGCGTCTCGGCGACCCAGTAGCCGTTGTTGAGGATGTTGTGGTGCGAGAGGGTCGCGCCCTTGGGGAAGCCGGTGGTGCCCGAGGTGTACTGGATGTTGACCGGGTCGTCGGCGGTCAGCGTCTTCTCGCAGGCGGCGAGCCGGGTGTGCGGGACGGCCGCACCGGCGGCCAGCAGCCCGCCCCAGGTCGGGTCGCCGAGGTAGACCACGTCGCGCAGCGCCGGGCAGTCGGCCCGCACCTGCTCGATCATCCGCCGGTAGTCACTGGTCTTGTGCGTGACGGCGGATACCAGCACGGCCACCCCCGCCTGCCGCAGGACGTACGCCAGCTCGTGGACCCGGTAGGCGGGGTTGACGTTGACCAGGATCGCGCCGATCCGGGCGGTGGCGTACTGGACAAGGACCCACTCGGCGCAGTTGGGCGCCCAGATCCCGACCCGGTCGCCCTTGCCGACCCCCTTGGCGAGCAGCCCGAGCGCCACCTCGTCGACCGCACGGCCCAGTTCGGCGTAGGTCCAGCGACGGCCCCCGGCCACCTCGACCAGCGCCTCGCGGTCACCGAAGCGGGCGATGGTGCGCGCCAGGTCGGCGCCGATGGTGCGCCCGAGCAACGGCCGGTCCGCCGCCCCGCTCGCGTACGACAGCTCGATCTGCGACTGACCGGTCACCGGTGGCTCCCCTCCCTGTACGCGGCAACGCCGCCGCCCTGCTCGGTCCGCTCGCCCGGATCGCCCTCCAGGGACGTGCGCGCCCCTCCGCCCGCCGGGGGTGCCTGCCCCAGCGCATCCACCAACACCTTCATCGGCTGCTCCCAAAACCCGTCGTCGGCCATCGCGGTCATCCACCCGCAAGATTGCCCGCCGGCGCGGAAAATCCACCCCCGCGAACAACCCCGTACGTGCCACGTACAGCATGGCGTCGAACGCCCCCGAAGGACCCTCGGCTCGCCTACCCGTTCGCCACCCGAAGACGGAGACGGGCACAGCCGAAAAATGGGTCTCGGTGCCCGGACCAGTGGCCCGGGCACCGAGACCCATTGCGGTGACGCGCGTGGCTACCCGCGACCGCCACCACAGAAGGTGCCCATGGGGCTGATCTGCGCGCCCGGGTTTCCCCGACCGTTGAGGGCGTTGCCCAGCAGACCGTTGAGAATCCCGACCTGACCGAGAACGTCGACGTTCAGGTTCTGACCGTCGCACCCCCAGCCGCCCATCGCCTTGGCACCCTGCGCATTGGCGGTGCCGGCGCCGGCGCCGAGGAAGGCGACGCTACCGAGGACGGCGGCCACCACAGCAGCCTTGTGAAGCTTCCGCATTTCTCCTCCTTGGGTCGATAGAGCGAGCATCAAAAGATCCACATCGCTGATATCGGAGGCTAATATGATATTCGGCATATTGCTCATCGGTGCTGGCATCCGGGGCCCGGAGGCCCGCCCCGGCCTGCGCACCACACCGCGGGGAGCCAGGCCCGCAAGCGTCCGAGACGGCACCCGCCGCCGCGTCCACGATTGCAGTAGCACCCGATGACGCCCCGTCGGCACCGCATGCCGTACGCGCAGTTCCCCGGCAGGGAGACACCCCGAGGACGAACGCGAGGCCACCGCCGCAGCGCCGGTCCAGGAAGGGACAAGCGCTGTCACGGCCTCACTCGTATGCCACACCCCGCCACCTGAGCCTCCGTGAGCCGCGCACCCACCGAGGACCACCCAGAGCCACGACGACCGACCGCACCCACGACGACCGAACGCCACGCAACGGCACACCGGCAGCCCCGCGCCACTACGCGCCGACAACACCCCCCACAGATTTTCCCCCCACACGACGGCAAAGAAAAACACAAACGCCCCACCACACACCGATAAACAACCAACAACTCGCCCAATTCCACGGCGAGTTCCACACCCACCCCGCACACCAGGCCACGACGCGCCGCATGTGAAAAATCGCCGCACGCCCCCGATCCCCCACCACACACGCACCCAAAAGGCCGACGCGACCAGCACATCGGCCGCTTAGGATGTCGGCGTTCTTTCAGGTGGGAGAACAACGACGGCCAGCGTGTTGCCAGCCCTTCCACGCTGGCCGTCGCTCCACTCACCGGGCCCATCGCAACGGGACCACCGGCACCACCAAGCGAACTTGACCGACGATATGGCAGCCCGACTCACAGCGGCCGCCCCGTCTCTCTCCCCTTCTCCCCTCTCCCCCTCCCCCTTTCCTCCGTTCCTGCCGGACCGGATGCTCCGCAACTCGCCCATGCCCAGATGCCGCGCACCTGGCACAAGCCCCGGCGAGCCGAGGCGGCCGCCCGCCACGAACGCAAGGACACCGGCGCTCCAAATGACGCCCACCGGTGGGCAAATGGGTGACCGTGCATTGATTCCCGTTACCAGGAGCGGAGATTGACCGTTCCCCGCTGGGAGAGAGCAGCGAATGGACCAATGGACCGCCGGCCGGGACGACCCCTTTCCTCCCAGGCGCCGGGTGCCCCGCGGAATCGATGTCGGCATGGCGTCCCACGCGAGTTGGAGGATCGGCGATGGACCGGGCCACCGACTCCGAGACGGCGTGGAGAGCTTGTGGCGGACATTGCCGTGGTCCATCGGGAGGCTTCCGCCGTGGTTTCACCCAGGGCGCGCACGATGTGAAGCCCGGAATTCCTCTGTTCGCGCACTCAAGACAGCGATAAATAATCAGATTTCCATACAGGCAATGAAGGGCCGAGGGTTCCATGCGCAAGCTTCAGCAGATCGCGCTGGTCGTCGCAGCGGCTGGCGGTCTGTCCACCATCGGCGTCGGCGCGAGCCACGCCGACGCTCCGGCCGGGTACAACGGCGCCGCCACGCCCACCGCTCCGCAACACGAAGGCCCCCAGGCCACCGCCTGGACGGCCTCGGGTGCCACCTCACACGCCTACGGGTCGCAGGGCGGCCCCCAGCAGGCCGGCGCCCCGCAGTCCGCAACTCCCCAGCAGGCACCGGCCCCGCAGGCCGGCCCGCAGGTGTCCCCGCAGCTCAATCCGCAGCTCAACCCGCAGCTCTCGCCGCAGGTGGCGCACGTCCTGCCGCAGTCCGGTCCGCAGAATCAGAACAACCTCTTCCGTCCGTACCAGGAGTGCAGCCCGCAGTCGTTGCTCGACGCCAACGTCCCGATCGGCCTACTGGCCACGCCTGAGACCCGTGGCTTCAGTTGCACCCAGGTCAACACCCAGGCCAACGCCTTCGCCACAGCCCGCTGAGAAGGCTGCGGCGGCCGCAACACCGTGGGCCCTTCGAGGGAATTCCCTCGAAGGGCCTTCTCGCGCGACATGCTCAACAAGCCTCGCAGCATCAACCATTCAGCTGAATGACCACCCGGACCATGGCCCGTTCTCGCCCCAACACGCTCTGAACTGCTCAGGTTCCGGGGCAACTTCCGATTTTTTTCTGTCGCATAATCCGGCGCGTCGCTCAAGGTCGATCGATATTTCGTATTAGCCTTCCCAACTGTACGAAGTCGGTACATCGCAGATCGCATCTGCAGATCGCAGTCCACATCGCCTCAAACTTTCCGGAGAAGAAATGCGCAAGCTTTACAAGGCTGCCGTCGTGGCTGCCACTCTCGGCAGCATCAGCTTCCTCGGCGCCGGCACCGCCTTCGCTCATGGCGGCCAGGGCGGCGGCCAGTTCGACATCAAGCAGGGGTCCCAGTGCCGGTCGCACGACCTGAACGTGGACGTGCTCGGCGAGGTCGGCGTCCTCAACGGCCTGCTGGGCAACGCGCTCAACGGCGAGGGCTCGCCGGGTGCGCAGTCCACCCACCTGGGCTCGTCCATGGGCTGCAACAACAGCGCATTCTGAGCCGCTAGCAACCGCACAGGTCACCCATAGGTTCTCGACGCCGAGCCGCAAGGCCGGCGTCGAGAACTTTTTTGCGTTCTGCCGACCTGCATCCGATGCGATTTTCGATACCGGCCGAAACATGGTCAGGGATCACACCTAACCGGTCCGATGCGCCATACGGACCGTGCGACCCGTCCGGTGAACTGCCGATAAAAATACCGCGATTGACATGGATGGGGCGCGGCGCCGAGGCGTAGCGCCCTTGCCGCTGCGCGCACCGACACTCCAAATGGTGCATGCTGGTGGGCAAATGGGTGACCGGGCTCCGATTCCCGTTACTCGGCCCGGGAATTGGCCGTTCCTCGTTGGGAGAGAACAGCGAAAGGGCCAGCCTCACGATGGGCGTTGCCGCGGTCCAGCGGGAGGCTTCCGCCGTGGTTTCGCACCGGGGTGCGCGAGGCGTGAAGCCCGGAATCACCCCTGTTCGCACCCCCACGACAGCGATACGTAATCAGTTTTCCATACAGGTAATGAAGGGCCGAGGGTTCCATGCGCAAGCTTCACCAGATCGCGCTCGTCGTCGCGGCGGCTGGCGGTCTGTCCACCATCGGCGCCGGCGTGAGTTATGCCGATGCTCCGGCCGGGTACAACGGCGCCGCGCCGCCCACCGCTCCTCAGGCCCCGGCTCCGCAGCAGTACGCCCCTGCTCCGCAGCAGTCGGCTCCGCAACCTGCGCCGCAGTACGCCCAGCAGCCCGCCCCCCAGGCACCCGCTGCGCAGCAGTACGCCCCCGCACCACAGCAGTCGGCTCCCCAGCCCGCGCCGCAGTACGCCCAGCAGCCCGCCCCCCAGGCACCCGCTGCGCAGCAGTACGCCCCCGCACCACAGCAGTCGGCTCCCCAGCCCGCGNCGGCTGGCGGTCTGTCCACCATCGGCGCCGGCGTGAGTTATGCCGATGCTCCGGCCGGGTACAACGGCGCCGCGCCGCCCACCGCTCCTCAGGCCCCGGCTCCGCAGCAGTACGCCCCTGCTCCGCAGCAGTCGGCTCCGCAACCTGCGCCGCAGTACGCCCAGCAGCCCGCCCCCCAGGCACCCGCTGCGCAGCAGTACGCCCCCGCACCACAGCAGTCGGCTCCCCAGCCCGCACCGCAGTACGCCCAGCAGCCCGCCCCCCAGGCACCCGCTGCGCAGCAGTCCGGGCCGCGGTTCGACAGCCCGCACGCCACCGCATGGGCCACTTCGCAAGGGGCCGCGCAGGCGTCCACCTCCCCTGGTGGTCCGCAGCAGTCCGCCCCGCAGGCGGCCGCCCCGGCGCCGGCCGCCCCGCAGGTCGCCCCCCAGGCCGCCCCGCAGGTCACGCCCCAGGTCGCGCCGCAGGTCGCCGTTCCGCGGGTCTTCTCGCCGCAGCCCGCTCCGCAGGTCAACCCGCAGATCAACCCCCAGGTCAATCCGCTGGTCAACCCGCTGGTCTCCCCGGACGTCCCGCAGGTGTCGCCAGTCGGACTCGGGCGGCTGGCGGCTTCGCCGGTGGGACAGCTCGACCTGCCCCGCATGACCTGATCAGACATCAACACCCCTCCGGGACAACCGAGTTGCCGTGTGACATGAGCGGGGGCGGAGCCACGCCTGCCCCCCTCAGCGCCTGAGTGGCGACCGGTTCCCGGGGGGACTTCCAGCACGTAGCCGTCCATCCGCACCTCTACAACCGCTCAATTCACCGGAGAAGACATGCGCAAGTTCCACAAGGCTGCCGTCCTGGCTGCCGCACTCGGCAGCGTCGGCGCCTTCGGCGCAGGGACCGCCTACGCCCACGGCGACCGGGGGCACGACCTCGACGTCCGGCAGGGCACCGAGTGCCGGTCGCACGACATGAACATCGACGTCCTTGGCGCAGTCGGACTTCTCAACGGCACGCTGGGCAACGCGCTCAACGGCGAGGGCGCGCCCGGCGCCCAGCCCTCCCGTATGGGCGCGAACCTGCGTTGCGACAACAGCGCCTTCTGAACAACCGTCACAAGCACCTGAACTGACCTGGTCCCGGCGTCGAGCCACAGCTCGGCGCCGGGACTCGTCGGTTGCGGCGGCGTGCACGCGACCCACGGCGCGCAACGGACGACGCACAGCACATGACGAATGGCCGGACCGTTTTCACGCGGTCCGGCCATTCGCCGTTTGATGGGGTGCCCTGAGGCGTCACCCCTGTTCAGCCGGAGTGGGGAGGCAGTGGGAGTCCCGCCCTCGCATGACCCGTGGAGGACTCCCGCCGCAGCTCCCCGCCGAGGCTCAGTCCATGGGGGCCATCTGGTCACCGGCGGGCACCGGCGCCGCGTTGTTGCAGGTGATGGCAGGCCCGACCTGAGTGGTTCCCGGATTGAGCAGCCCGTGTGCCGGAAGCGTCACCGGCGATGTCGGCATGCAGCTCTTCGCCTGGTCCAGGGTGTACCTGCCGTCTTCGTTGGCACCGGTGGTTCTCTGAAGGCAGGTGACATTTCCCTGGATGTCACGGGAGCACAGCCCCGTGGTGTCGGCGGCGTGTGCCTGGGGCGCAATGAAGCCGGCCGTGGTGAGGCCGCCCATCAGTGCCACGACGGCTGCGATCTTCTTCCGACTGAACATGTACTGCATTCCTTTGTGATCGATGCTCGGGCGCAATGCACCGCGAACGGGCCCGCGCCCGAGCCCTGGGAATGCCGAAAAGGGTTCTGGTGCCCGGACCCGAAGGCCGGACACCAGAACCCCGCCCGGCTACTTTCCGATGGAGTTGTTGCAACCGATGCCCGAGCCGATCGGGGTGGCCTGCGCGCCCGCCGAACCCTCTCCGTTGATCAGGTTGCTCGCCAGTCCGTTGAGGATGCCGACCTCGCCGAGGACGTCGACGTTCAGGTCGTGTGTGCGGCACTGGGAACCCTGGCCGGCACCGAAGCCACCCGCACCACCGAGGGCGTACGAGGTGCCGGCACCGAAGAAGCCAACGCTGCCCAGAGCGACGGCCACGACAGCAACCTTGTGAAGCTTGCGCATTTCTTCTCCAAAAGAGCGGAAGCGATCGATTAGCGATCGATCTCGTGCAGTTGCTGGATAGTTAATACGAAAGAATCACGGTTGCTGGGAGACGCGCCGAATGCTAGACGTTCACGAACGAACTTGACCCTTGCAACGATGGCAAGTTCCTGGCCAGTTGGACATTCAACGGGCCGGGGGAGGCTCAAGCACTATTGGGCGAATCACCCATTCGGCGGCACCGGGGCGGCTCAATTATTCAGACACAAACAAACGGGTCCTTCGGGAGGACAACCCCGAAGGACCCGCGATCGGTGTCGCATACGGCCGCCCGGCCGGCCTTACTTTGCGAAGGCGTGATTGAACTGGCCGCAGGTGGTGCCCCAGGTCTGGGGAACGGCGAGCACGCCGATCGGGAGGTTGGCCTCGGCGAACGTCTGCGGGCTGCACTCCTGGTACGGGCGGAAGAGTTCGTTCTTGTGCACCTTGCCGCCATCGTGGGCGTAGGCGGTGCCGACACCGGCACCGACGGCGGACAGACCGCCGGCCGCCGCGGCGACGATCAGGACCTGCTGGAGCTTGCGCATGGAACCCTCGACCCTTCGTACCTTTACTTAGCCCTAATTGCTGGCTGTGACTGCGCGCACACTAGCAGTAGCCAATCTGGGGGTTCCACTCCGTTGTGCACCCTGTGTCGAAAGACAAGGAAAGGCGGGAGAAGGCAACGGAGTTCACCGTCCCGGACGCCGTCCCGCTCCGCCTTAAAGGAAGCCCGATAGTCACACCGAGGAAGGTCGGCCGAGTCGACAGGAACGCCGCCCGCATCGGATTGCCGCTGACCCGGCGAGCGACCTCCTCGAATTCACCGGCGGCGCCGACAGCAATGGCAAACGGGTGACTGTCGGCCGACCCCCGTGCCCCTGCCGGGGGCCCGCCTCGTTCTTTCCCCAGAGAGAGCGGAGAAGCGTGCGGCAGCGATGCCATCCGGGCCGCCGCGCGATCTGCCGGGTGCACTTTCGTTGCGCTTTGCCGATCTCAAGCGGCTTGCCCTATTGGCTCGTTGGAGATCTTCGGATGGATATCCGGAGCGGGGCACGGGAGTCCGTCGTCCATTGCCCGGAACGCCGGAGTGCACCGCCACCAGCCCGTCGCGGACGTAAGGGAGAGAGCCTCCTCTTGCGAGAACGACACGAAAAGTGTAGAGGGCGAAATGCGCGCATAACTACACCGAGTGTGCATATCCTCACACTTAGTAGTCGCGGCATCATCCCCGTCCACGCAACCAAGGATCAAAGGTTCCATGCGCACACTTCAGCGAGTTGCCATCGTCGTCGCAGCAGTCGGCTGCCTCTCCACCGCCGGTGCCGGAGTCAGCTTGGCTGACGGGAACGGCCCGGAGGCCACTGCCTGGGCCGTCTCGGCTTCCGGGGCCTCTTCGTCCGGCGGTGAGCGCGGCGGTCAGGAGGCCGCCCCGCAGGCCGCCGCCCCGCAGGCTCAGGCCCCCCAGGCCGCTCCGCAGGCACCTGCTCCTCAGGCCGCCCCCCAGGCGCCCGCCCAGCAGGCACCGGCCCAGCCGGCGCCCGCCCCGCAGATCGCTCAGCCGGCTCCGGTCCAGCAGGCACCGGCCCAGCTGACTCCCGTTCAGCAGGCTCCCGTTCAGCAGGCGCCGGCGCCGCAGGCCGCCACCCCCCGGACGCCCGCCCAGGAGGCACCTGCCCAGCAGTCTTCCGAGAAGCGCCGTGAGGACGTGAAGATCAAGCAGCACACCATGTGCCGCTCCCACGACCTGAACGTCAACCTCCTCGGCCAGGTCGGGCTGCTGAACGGCACGTTGGGCAACGCGCTCAACGGCGAGGGCTCGCCCGGCAAGCAGGGCACCCGCCAGGGCTCGCGCATGGGCTGCGACAACGTCGCCCTTCGCAAGTAGTCACCGCGGGGTTCTGGTGTCCGGCCTTCGGGTCCGGGCACCAGAACCCCTTTCGGTATTCCCAGGGCCATGGCGCGGGCCCGTTCACAGTGGCCCGCGCCCGGGCATCGATCACAAAGGACGCAGTGCATGTTCAGTCGGAAGAAGATCGCAGCCGTCGTGGCACTGATGGGCGGCCTCACCGCGGCCGGCTTCATCGCCCCCCAGGCGCACGCCGAAGGAGAGAGCCATTGCAGCCGCGGCGAAGCTGGCGACAGAACCTGCGTCAACAGGCATGAGGCCGCCTATCGCACCAAGGACGGCGATCGCGTCATCATCGACCAGACCCAGCGCTGTTCGACCATCGACCGGGAGCGCGTGGTGTGGCCCGAGAGCGGCACCACGGACAAGCAGAGCACGGAAATCGGCCCGCGCATGAACTGCTCCAACCAGTTTCCGCTGCCCAAGGAGCTCCAGCGGCAGTCCGCCGACTCCTGAGGTCCACACGCTTGCCCACCGGGACAGGGGCGCCCCTGTCCCGGTGACGACTCCACGGGGTCGGCCCGCCCATCGGCGGCCGGCCCCGCTCTCGTGTGTCAGCACTCTCGGATGTCGGCGCTCTCGATATCCCGTCGCCCGGTGGTGTCCGCTGCCCTCGGGTTTGCCGCGCGGCAAGCCCGAGGGCTGAGCGCTTCGGGTGTGGAACTCCGTTGCGGTGGGCGCGCGTTGGCGTCAGGCCCTGATTTCCCGGAGCACACAAAAGGGTTCCGGCGCCCACTCGTGTGGACGCCGGAACCCTTTGCGTTCCGGTTACTTGCTGAATGCGCCGTTGTTGCAGCCCATCTTGGAGCCCATGTGGGTGGACTGCGCACCCGGCGAGCCCTCGCCGCCGAGCAGGTTGCCGCCCAGGCCGTTGGCGATGCCGACCTCACCGAGGATGTCGACGTTGGTGTCGTGAGACCTGCACATGGAGCTCTGCCTGATGTCGAAGCGGTTGCCGCCGCCGTCGGCCGTGGCGGTGCCGACGCCGAGGATGCTCACGCCGCCGAGGACGGCAGCCACGACTGCAGCCTTGTGAAGCTTGCGCATTTCTTCTCCGGTGGATCGAACGGTTGAGGTCGTTATGTAACGACTTCGTACAACTAGGGAGGCTAATACGAAATCTTCGTGAAGTCGCGGAACGACGCGCCGGGTTGTATAATCGCGGATTTTGCGAATTCCCTTGCCCAGCAACGATTTTGGGACGTCGAAGGACAGGATTCGCAGTAGGCACGCGAGGCGCATTCACCCGTTCGGCCGCAGCCCCCTGGACAAATTCTCCGCACCGCGGCGGAGGCCGTTTTCGGAGTTTCGGCGCGTCGGCGCCCTGCGCTTTGTGCGCGCATACCGCAATCGCGCGATCAGGTGATCGCGTGGCGTGGACGGAGGAGTCCGTGAGGCGCCGGTGCCAGGGTGGCCTGTGCCAGTTGCACGTCAACACGACGAATGGAGCCGGAGCCGCTATGCGCCGTGCCCTTGCCACCCTGCTGGGAGCCCTCGCCCTCACCGGGGTTCTGTCCGTACCCGCCCATGCCGACGGAAACGAACCGGGGGTCGGCGGAGTGCTCGGTGACCCCCTGAAGGTCGCCAGCGATATCGGGCCGCTGCACGTGGGCCGACTCCCGCTGCTCAACCGGGACTGATTGCCTGATTCCGCCCAGGGCGCCCCGATCCTGCCGAATTCACCGGCGGGCTCGGGGCGCCCTGCCGTAGGCCCCCGCGCAGCTCGCCTCGCGGCGCGCTTCCCGCTTCTTTTCGGATTTTCGGATTCCACGCTTTTGCGAGTTCAACCGGTGCGCAGGGTCGACACTTCCCGATCGTTTTCCGTGCCCCATTCATCGCGTGCGGCACATCGCCATACAAACGTATCTACCACCGCTCTCCACCGAGTAGGCATACACATCAAGCTGAAAGAGTGATCGAAATGGTGCATTCGGAGCTTTCTGCGTTCAGCGTCGTTGTGTGTTGTGCGGTCCGCGGATGTGACCGCACTGTCAAGGAGGAGTCACGTGATCAAAAAGGTCATTGCCGCTTCGGTTGCCACGGGTGGCCTGCTGCTCGCAGGAGCGGGAACGTCCGCGGCCGACGCCGGAGCGGAGGGCACCGCCGCCGGATCTCCGGGTGTCATTTCCGGCAACCAGATCCAGGTGCCCGTTCACATCCCGGTCAATGTGTGCGGCAACACGGTGAACGTGGTCGGAGCGCTCAACCCCGCCTTCGGCAACCGCTGCGTCAACGCATCGGAAACCCACATGCGGCACCACCACAAGATGAAGAAGCACAAGCGCCAGATGCTCCACGAGACCCCCGCGGTCCAGCATCATGCGCAGGCCGCTCCGGCGCCCGCTCCTGAGCGCCGGGTGCACCAGGAGCACCAGGAGCACCGGCAGCACCGCAGCGCCCCGCTTCGCCCCCAGCTGGCCCAGACCGGTGGCGCGGAGACCGGCCTGGCGATCGCGGCCAGTGCCGGGCTGCTGATGGGTGGCGTTCTGCTGTACCGCCGGGGTCGCCGCACCGCTCGCAACTGAGCGGGTACCGCGGAAACCACCCGGAATCGCGGCGGTTGCCCATCCGGCCCGGGGCGCAGTGCTCGGTGCGGATGCGGATCTCGTCGCGGTACGGATCGCGGACGGCCGGCTCGGGCCGCACGAAGGCACCGAGGGGCGGCGCGTGCTCGGGAAGCGGGGCACGCGCGGGTAGCCCGGCCGTTCAGGAGTTCCAGCCGCAGCCCGGGTCTTCGCGGCCCGGGCTACCGCTGGTACTCATCGGCAGTTCACCGCCGACGGCGGTGAACTGCCCGTCAGTTGGCGGTGTCGGCCCGCCGGCCGGGGCGGGGATGGGCCCGTACGGTGACGGTGCGTCAGTTGACGCCTCGATCGAGCCCGGTCCAGTACGGCTGCCGCAGCTTGAACTTCTGGATCTTGCCGGTGGCGGTGCGGGGAATGCTGTCCCGGAACTCCACCGAGGTCGGGGCCTTGTAGCCGGCCAGATGCCGCTTGCAGTGGGCGATGATGTCGGCCTCCTGGGCCGTCGCGCCTTCGGCGAGGACGACCAGGGCCTTGATGGTCTCGCCCCACTTCTCGTGCGGTACGCCGATGACGGCGACCTCGGCGACGGCCGGGTGGCTGAAGATGGTGTCCTCCACCTCGATCGACGACACGTTCTCGCCGCCGGTGATGATGACGTCCTTCTTCCGGTCGGAGATCGTCAGATGGCCGTCGGCCTCGTCGAAGGTGCCGCCGTCACCGGTGTGGAACCAGCCGTCCTCCAGTGCCTCCGCCGTCTCCTCGGGCTTGTTCCAGTACCCGTCGAGCACCGTGTTCGAGCGGGCCAGGACCTCACCGGCGTCCGAGATCTTCAGGGTGACGCCGAGTGCCGGCACCCCCGCCCGGGAGAGTTTGCGGGCCCGCTCCTCGGCGGGGAGGTCCACGTCGGCGGGGCGGGTGCGGTTGATGGTGAGCAGTGGTGAGGTCTCGGTGAGGCCGTAGAGCTGGATGAACTCCCAGCCCAGTTCCTCCTCCACGCGCTGGATGGTCCTGGTGGGCGGCGGGGCGCCCGCGCAGACGATCCGCACGCGGTCCCGGCCGGGGATCTCGCCCGCCCAGGTCGCCGCCGCGTCCAGCACCATGTTCCAGACGGCCGGGGCGCCGCACATGAGGGTGACGCCGTGCTCCTCGACGCGGCGGAGGATCTCGGTGCCGTCGACCTTGCGCAGCGCCACCTGCTTCACGCCCAGCCCGGCCATCACGTACGGCATGCCCCAGCCGTTGCAGTGGAACATCGGCAGCGTGTGGAGGTAGACGTCGCGTTCCCAGACGCGGGTGTGCAGGCCGAAGGTCATGCCGTTCACCCAGATGTTGCGGTGGGTCAGCTGCACACCCTTGGGGCGGGCGGTGGTGCCCGAGGTGTAGTTGATCGTCGCGGTGCCGTCCTCGTCGGGGTTCGACCAGGGGCGCGGTTCCACGCCGAACCGCATCAGCTCGGTCTCGGTCTGCGCACCGAGGACGAAGCGGTGGCGCACCTTGATGTCGGAGAGTGCCGCGTCCAGTTCCGGGTCGACGAGGAGGACCGAGGAGCCGCTCTGCTCCACGAGGTAGGCGACCTCTTCGGGCTTGAGGCGGAAGTTCACCGGGACGCAGACGCGGCCGCTCATCGGGACCGCGAACAGCAGCTCCAGGAGGCGTGCGGAGTTGTGACTGGCCACCGCCACCCGCTCGCCCTCACCGACGCCGAGGGCGTCCAGGCCCGCCTGCCAGGCACGGACGCGTTCGGCGAACCGCCCGTAGGTCGTCTCGGGCACCGGCGCGGCGGGCTGATGCGGTTCGTCGACCACCCCGGGGCTGTTGCGGAATCCCCACTCCGCCCGGTCCAGGAAGTCCGCGATCGTCATCGGTGTCCGCATGCTCTCTCCTGTGCTCTATGTACCCGGGACAAACACGTCTGCGAGGTGGAACGGAGTCTGGCAGTTGACGCCGCCGGCAGGGGTCCGGGCAGCGGTTTTCCGTCAAGGAACGATCATGGTGGCGTCTGCCGTCCTCCCCGTCGCCGCGATGCCGGGTGCCATCGTGTAATCGGGGGCGCAGTTCGCACCACCCCCTGTGGGGAGGGAAGCCCCCTGTCAGAAGGGAGGCGGAGGGATCGGCGGGCGGCGCGTGCCGGGCGGGTCAGCGGCAGACGGCCGGGGTGCCGCTCTCCCCCGCCGCCGCGCAGGCCCGCAGCAGCAGGTCGACGCCGTCGGGCGGATCGGTGCGGCGGACCACGAGGGAGGTGGTCAGCTCCATGCCCGGGTTGCGGAACGGCAGGTACGCGACGCCGGGCGCGGGAAGCCGGCGGGCGTAGGTGTCGTAGACGACGGTCCACATCCCCGCGGCCGCGGTGCAGGCGCCGATCGCGGCGAGGGTGGCGTCCAGCGAGCCGTGCCGGGGGCCCGGCACGGGGGTGAAACCGACGTCGCGGCAGGCGGTGACGACCAGGTCGACCAGCGGCGGGTTGTGGCGGCGGGCGGTGAGGACCAGGGGGACGTCGGCGAGGTCGGCGAGGCAGAGGGTGCCCGGTGAGGCGGCCAGCGGGTGCCGGACCGGGACGGCCGCGACCAGGGGGTCCTGCCAGAGCGGGACGTGGCGGAGCCCGTCGCGGGCCGCGCCGGGGGCCGGGCCGCGGACGAACGCGGCGTCCAGGACGCCGGTCACGACCAGGGCCGGACGGTCCGGGGCCGGTGCGGTGACCGGTTCGACGGTGAGCTGCGGGGCGATCCGGGGAAGCGCGGCCAGCACCCGGTCCAGGTGCCCGGCCAGGCCCGGGCTGGTGCCCAGCCGCAGGGTGCGGGCCGGGGCGACGGGGGCCGCCGCGACGCCCGTACGGTGCGCGAGCACGGCGCGGGCGCGCTCCTCCGCGGCGAGCAGAGCCCGGGCCGCCGGGAGGAACCGTTCGCCGGCGGCGGTCAGCCGCGGCAGCGGCAGCGCGGTGTCGAACAGCTCGGTCCGCAGGTCGCGTTCGAGCCGGCGGATCCGCTGCTCCAGGGCCGAGCGCAGCAGGCCCAGGCGCTCGGCGGCCCGCCCGAGGTGCCCTTCCTCCGCGACCACGACGAAACAGCGCACCTGTTGGAGTTCCACGCCCGCCCTTCCCCGGCCCTCCGGGCCACGGCCCCCGTGTGCCACCGGCTCCAACGGTGGCGGTGCCGGGTCAATTCCCTTGTCGCGCCCGCGGCGGCGCGGCCATCATCTCCCCATGATCGATGCCACCGCCCTTTCCGAGAAGCCGGTCCTCGAAGGCGACCGGATCCGACTGGTCCCGCTGTCCGACCGGCATGCGGACGCCTTCCACACCACCTTCCAGGACCCGGAGACCAGACGGCTGACCGGTGCCCACCACGACTGGACCCGGGCGGAGATCGGTGCCTGGATCGCCGAGTGCGCGGGCCGCTCCGACCGGCTGGATCTGGCCATCGAGGACCGGGACACCGGCGGTTACCTCGGCGAGCTGGCGCTGAACCGGATCGACCCGGACAACGACCACGGCACCTTCCGGATCGCCCTGACCCCCGCCGCCACCGGTCGCCGCCTGGGCCCGGAGGCGATCCGGCTGCTGCTCGGGTACGCCTTCGACCGGGTGGGCCTGCACCGCGTCCAGCTGGAGGTCTTCGCCTACAACGAGCGGGCCCGGCGCGCCTACGAGGCGTGCGGTTTCGCGGTGGAGGGCCGGCTGCGCGAGGCGCTGTACTGGGACGGGGCCCGGCACGACGTGCTGCTGATGGCGGCGCTGCGACCGGCGCGGCCGACGGCTCAGTAGTCCTCCCCGGCGAACGGCAGCCGCTCGGTCTCCAGGGCGGCGTCCAGGCGCCGGACCGCCCCCGGGGTGTGCTCGACCGCCAATCCGGCCCGGACGAGCCGGCGCAGCGGGACCCCGCCGAGGTAGCACGCCGCCAACTCCCGCACGTCCAGCGCGACATCGGCGGGGTCGGTGGTCGGCGTCCAGGAGGCGGCGGTGCCGGGCCGTCCGGCGGTCAGCCGGAAGCGTCCGTCGTTGGCGGGCAGGACGGTGTCCCGGACGCCGAGGACGAGGTCCACCGGGGCGGCCCAGGAGCGGGCGGTGAGCGCGGTGCCGACGTCCACCAGCCGCAGCCACAGGCAGGGTTCCTGGCGGGTGACCCGCACCTGGTCGCGGTCGGCGGCGAAGAGCAGCAGGGGATCGTCCACGGGCCGGGCGTCGGCGTGGACGGTGGCGGTCAGGTCGATGCCGGCGAGGTAGGTCCACAGTGCGGCGGCGGCCGGGGCGGAGTCGGCCGCCAGCTCCTGGACGTCGACCGCGCCGGGCCCGTGGCCGTCGACGCCGCGGGTGCGGTAGAGGGCGTAGCCGCCGGGCGGCTCGTCGGCGGCGCCCAGCACCACCACCCGCAGCGGGCCGTAGTCGTCCTCGTCGTCCTCGGCGCCGTCCAGGCCGAGCACGTGGGTGCGCCACCATTGCGGTCCCCGGCTGAACTGCCCGGCGCCGAGAGGCAGTTGTGCTTCATGGAACGGTCCGAGCGCGGCCGGTGCCTCGGCCGGGTCGAGCAGTCGCAGCGGGCGGTCGTCGGGGGTGACGCGGAGCGCCAGCGGACGGCTGGAGTCGATCTCCAGGCGGTACGCCTCGGTGGCGGCGCCGAAGCCGAACCGGCCGTAGATCGCGCTCTCCGAGGCCCAGAGGCAGGCCAGCGGCAGTCGTTCGGCGGCGCACCGCCGCCACATCTCGTCGAGCATCGCGGTCAGCGCGCCGCGCCGCCGGTGGGTGGCCGCGACCGAGACGAAGTCCAGTGCCGCGCAGGGGAGTCGGGTGCCTGGTACGGCGAGGTGGAGGCGGTGGGCGGCGGCCATGCCGGCCAGCGTCCCGCCGTCGTAGGCGCCGACCCGGAGCGCGTGGCGCAGCACCTCGCGCTGGTGGGTGCGGCCCTTGCCGTCGAGCTTCAGGTGGAAGGAGAGGGCGGTGAGCTCGACCGCCTGGTCGAGGTCCGCATCCGGGATGGCGCGGAGGGTCAGTTCCGTACGGTGATCCGTTGTCACGGGGGGACGCTAACCGGGCGGGTACGCCGCCCTCATCCCGTTTTCCGTATCGCCGGCGCATTTCGGCCCCGTGTCACCCCTGCGCCGACGTGCCGCCCTCCCCGTCCCCCATCAGCAGGTCGCCGCGCTCGGTGCGCCGGTACACGACCCGCCGTCCGACCCGTGTCCCGACGACCAGCCCGGTGTCCCGCAGGACGGCCAGGTGGCCGCCGACGGTGCCCAGCGACTGGTGGAGCCGGGCGGCGAGTTCGGTGCTGGTGGCGGGCTGCCGGAGGGCGTGCAGGAGGGTGGCGCGGCCGGTGCCGACGAGGCGTTCCAGGGCGCGGCCCGGGCCGGTGGCGGTGGTCGGGGAGGCGGGCTCGGCAAAGGTCGCGGTGGCGGCGCCGCGGGCCGGGTAGACCTGGGCGTAGTGGCCGGGCGGGCCCTCGCAGAGCCAGGTGCCGGTGGCCAGGCTCACCGGCACGAAGAGCATGCCGGTGTCGCCGATGACGCGCTCGGGGCCGGGGCGGTGGCCGAAGCGGATGGCGTCCGGGCCCACCCAGGTGCTGTGGCGGCTCATCTGGTCCAGGGCGGCGGGCCAGCCCCGGGTGGCGAGCAGTCCGGCCCGGTGGGCGATGTCGCGTTCGAGGAGGGTGCGGCGGCGGGTCCATTCCGGGGCGATGTGCGCGGTCCACAGGGCGTGGAGCAGGTCGGCGGTGCGGGTGGCCCAGTCGTGTCCGGTGAGCCAGGAGAGGTCGTGGTGGCGGTGGTGGCGGGCGGCGTACCGGGGGTGCGGGTGGGCCCGGGACGTCTCCAGTTCGGCGCGGAAGTCGGCGTCGGGGACGGCGCGGACGGCGGCCAACTCGGCGGCGAGGGTGGTCCGCAGGCCGTCCGCCGGGGGGATTGCCACGAAGCGGGGCAGCCAGGTCGTGGAACCGACCAGGCCGATCAGGCCGTCGGCGAACGGGTCGGCGTCCAGGGCGGCGGTGAAGGCCGGGAGCCGGCGGGCGTGCCAGGCCGCGAACCAGGGGGCGGGGCCGGGCCGCGCCAGCGCGATCGCCGTGCCGAGGGTTTCGGCGAGCGGTGACAGCGCGAAACGGGAGCGGGAGAGGGCGAGGGGGCTCAGGCGGAGTACTGCCATCCGGTTCCGGCTCCCTCCTGGTCGTCCGTGTGCGGTCGTCACCGGGTCGGGCCGGGCCGAGGCGCGTCCCGCGGGCCGGGGGCCGGGCGTCGCCGGTCCGCTTCCGCTCGGGCGGGCCCTCCCGGGTCCGCGTCGGGCCGGGCCGGGCGTCGCCGGACCTTTCGGCTCCGACCGAAAGCATAGGTTTCCGCGGTGCGCCGCGCAGACTCCCGCCCATGCCCATGGATTCCGCCCCCGCCTCCGCCCCCGTTCCCCGGCCGGGACCGCCCGCAAAGGACCCCGCACCGCCCCTCTCCCACCCCGGTTTCCGCTGGTTCCTGGCCGGTCAGGCGGTGTCGCTGCTGGGCAGTGCGATGGCGCCGGTGGCGCTGGCGTTCGCGGTGCTGGACGGCTCGGGCGGCCGCCCCGGCGACCTCGGCGTCGTGCTGGCCGCCCGGATGCTGCCGCTGCTGGCGTTCCTGCTGGTGGGCGGGGCGACCGCGGACCGGTTCCGGCGCCGGACGGTGCTGGTGGCCGCGAACCTGGGCGCGGCGGCCGCCCAGGGCGCGGTCGCCGGGCTGCTGCTGACCGGGCACTACGCGCTGCCGCCGGTCGCCGGGCTGGAGGTGCTGGGCGGGGTGTGCGCGGCGTTCACCGGCCCGGCGCTGCGCGGTGTGGTCCCGGAGCTGGTCGGCACCGCGGCGCTGCGACCGGCCAACGCGCTGCTGAGCGCGGTGCGGAACGCCGCCAAGGTGCTGGGGCCGAGCCTGTCGGGTCTGCTGGTGGTGGCGGTCGGCAGCGGCCCGGCGATCGCCGGCGACGCGGTGAGCTACGCGGTCGCCGCCGGGTGCCTGGCCCGCCTGCCGGGCGACAGGGGCGGGCGCACACGCGCTCCGGCCTCCGTGTGGTCCGGGATCCGCGGCGGCTGGCGGGAGTTCCGGCGGGTCCGGTGGGCGGCGCCGGCGACGCTGTCGTTCTTCGTGATCAACCTGGTGCAGACCGGGACGTGGCAGATCCTGGGCCCGGTGCTGACCGAACGGACCGCCGGCCGGGCCGCCTGGGGGCTCGTGCTCAGCGCCCGCGGCCTCGGGCTGCTGGTGAGCGGGGCGGTGCTGTACCGGCTGGCGGTCGGCCGACTGCTGGCGCTGGGGCAGGCGGCGAGCGCGCTGGGCGCGGTGCCGCTGCTGGTGCTCGGCGCGCGGTGGGACGCGCCGTGGCTGGTCGCGGGCGGTTTCGCCGCGGGACTCGGGGTCTGTGTGACGGGCATCGCCTGGGACACCTCGCTCCAGGAGCACGTGCCGGCCGGTGCGCTGTCCCGGGTGGCGGCCTGGAGCGATCTGCTGTCGTACGCGGCGATCCCGGTGGGGCAGCTGTGCGTGGGGCCGCTGGCCCGGGCGTACGGCGGGTTCCGGGTGGTCGCGGTCGCCGGGGCGGTGTCCGCGCTCGCCGCGGTGCTGCCGCTGGCGTCGGGGGCGGTGCGCGGGCTGCGGCACGCCCGGCCGACCGGGGACGGCCGGGGCCCCGCGCCGGCGGCACCCGGCCCGTAGGACCGGTGCCGCCGGTGCGGGGCCCCGGCGCGGATCAGCTCACAGCCACTCGTCGAACCGGCGGATGTACCACCGCTTCACTCCCTGGGTGAGCAGGCAGTACGCCGCCAACGTCGCGGCCAGCCACGGGAAGTAGGCCGTCGGCAGCGGCTGCATGCCCAGCGCCCCGGCCAGCGGCGAGAACGGCAGCCACAGGCCGACGCCCATCACCAGCGCGGTCATCAGCAGCACCGGCCAGGTGGCCCGGGACTGGACGAAGGGGATCCGCCGGGTCCGCAGCATGTGGACGACCAGGGTCTGGGTCAGCAGGCCCTCGACGAACCAGCCGGACTGGAACAGCGCCTGGTGGGCCTCGCTGTCGGCGCCGAAGACGTACCACATCAGCGCGAAGGTGGTGAGGTCGAAGACGGAGCTGGTCGGGCCGAGGACGAGCATGAAGCGGCGGATGCCCCGGGCGTCCCACTTGCGCGGGGTGCGCAGGTAGTCGGCGTCCATCCGGTCCCAGGGCGTGGCCAGTTGGGAGATGTCGTAGCAGAGGTTCTGCACCAGCAGCTGGAGCGCCAGCATCGGCTGGAACGGGATGAACGCCGAGGCGGCGAGCACCGAGAAGACGTTCCCGAAGTTCGACGAGGCGGTCAGCTTCAGGTACTTGATGGTGTTGCCGAAGGTCAGCCGGCCGCGCAGCACGCCCTGGCCGAGGACGGTGAGGTCCTTCTCCAGCAGGATGATGTCGGCGGACTCCTTGGCGATGTCGACGGCGGTGTCGACGGAGATGCCGACGTCCGCGTCGCGCAGCGCGGCGGCGTCGTTGATGCCGTCGCCGAGGAACCCGACGGTGTGTCCGTCGGCCTGGAGGGCGCGCACGATCCGGGCCTTCTGGACCGGGTTGACCTTGGCGAACAGGGTTGCCGTACGGGCCCGGTCGAGCAGTTCCAGGTCGTCGAGGGTGTCGATCTCGGCGCCGGTGACGGGGGTGCCGGGGTCGATGCCGACCTGCTCGCAGACCCGGGCGGCGACCAGTTCGCCGTCGCCGGTGACGACCTTGACCGCGACGCCGTTGTCGGCGAGCGCCCGCAGCGCCTCGGCCGCGTCCCGCTTCGGCGGGTCGAGGAAGGCGAGGAAGCCGATCAGGGTGAGCTCGGCCTCGTCCGCGACGGTGTAGGCGGCGGGGGCGCCGTCAGGGTCGGCGGGCAGGGTGCGGGTGGCCACCGCCAGCACCCGCAGGCCCTGCCGGCTGTGCTCCTGCGCGGTGCGCAGCACGGTGTCCCGTAGCGCACCGGTGAGTTCGGCCGTGTCGCCGGAGTGGACGACCCGGTCGCAGCGGTCCAGGACCTCCTCGACCGCTCCCTTGGTGATCAGGAGGTGTGCGGCGGCGGGGCCGTCGAGGTCGTTGCGGCGCAGCACGACCGACATCCGGCGGCGCGCGAAGTCGAAGGGGATCTCGTCGACCAGTGTGAAGCGGGCGTCGACGACAACCTCCTCGGCCTCGTGCATCCGGTCGATGACGGCCTGGTCCATCAGGTTGCGCAGTCCGGTCTGGAAGTGGCTGTTGAGGTAGGCGTGTTCGAGGACCTCGGTGTCGGGCCGGCCGTGCACGTCGAGGTAGCGGTCCAGGACGATCCGGTCCTCGGTGAGGGTGCCGGTCTTGTCGGTGCACAGCACGTCCATCGCGCCGAGGTTCTGGATGGCGTTGAGGTGCTTGACGACGACCTTGCGGCGGGACAGCGCGACCGCGCCGCGCGCCAGGTTGGTGGTGACGACCATCGGCAGCATCTCGGGGGTGAGGCCGACGGCGACCGCCACCGCGAAGGTGAAGGCCTCCGCCCAGTCGCCCTTGGTGAGCCCGTTGACGAGGAACACCACCGGGACCATCACCAGCATGAAGCGGATCAGCAGGAAGCTGACCTTCTTGACGCCGATGTCGAAGCCGGTCTCCGGGCGCTCGCCGACCAGTGCACCGGCCATGGAGCCGAGGTAGGTGTCCGCGCCGGTGCAGACGACGACCCCGGTGGCGGTGCCGGAGGTGACCGAGGTGCCGGTCAGGACGAGGTTGTCGGCCTCGACCGGGTCGCGGGTGGCGTCCTGGCCGCGGTCGGTGGCCAGCCGGGTGTCGGCCTTGGCGACCGGCAGCGACTCGCCGGACAGCGCGGCCTGACTGACCATCAGGTCCTTGGCGGTGAGCAGGCGCAGATCGGCCGGGACCAGGTCGCCGGCGGCCAGCTTGACGAGGTCGCCGGTGACCACGTCGGCCATGGGGACCTCGATCACGGCGGGCAGCCGGCCGCGGCCCGCCCGGCGCTGCACCGCGGTGGTCGTGGTGACCAGGGCGCGCAGCGCGGCGGCCGCGGAACCGGAGCGGTGCTCCTGCCAGAACCGCAGTCCGGCGCTGATCAGCACCATCGCGCCGAGGATGGCGATCTTCGGGTCGAACGGCTCGGTGTCGGCGACCTGGAGCCACTGGCCGTACATCACGGCGACGAGGACGACGAGCACCAGGATGAACGGGTTCCAGAACGCCTTGGCGAGCTGCACGTACCAGCGCGGCGGACGCTCCTCGGCGATGGCGTTGGCGCCGTCGCGCTCCAGGCGGTGCACCGCCTCGCGGTGGGTGAGGCCGGCCGGGGTGCTGCCGAGGTCGTGGAGGACCTGCTCGGCGGGGCGGGCGCTGAACTCGGCGAGCCGGCCGGCGATCCGCCGGGTGCGGGCCTCCAACTCGGCGGCCCGGCGCTCCCGGCGGGGGCTCCGGCCCGGCGGGGCGAGGGTCTCGGGGGTGGGAGGGGTGGTCGGTGTGGTCGTCGTGGTCATGACGAAGCCTCCTGACGCGCATGCGGGCAGACCGGACCGACCCCCGTCGGACCGCGGAACACGGGGTTCGCGGATGCGACGGCGGAATTGTTTTCGGGCAGGCCGAAACAGCCGGTGCGCGCGGGCGCTGAGAATTACGGAAAATTACCGGGGAATACCGGAAAATACCGGGAAGGGGAAGTGCACCGGCGAAAAGGGAGAATGGAAGGGCCGTTACGGAAAGACGGTTCGACCCGGTCCGGTGGGCAGCACGAAGCGCCCGGGAATCACCGGCGAGTGCGCACAGCAGTGCGGGGAAGAGCCGCGATCACACGGAACCGGAACGGTCGCGTAATCAGCGGAGAGCAGCGCTGCGGCAAGGACTTCCTTCGGGACTCATCCCGATCACCTCCTCGCTCGCGCGGACATTGCCGGGCACCGCTCAGAAGGGCGCCCTCGATGCCCCATCCTGCCATACGTTCCCCGTTTGCCCGTCATTCTTTCGGCCCATTCCGTCAATTCGGAGTGTGAGCTGCGTCGCGTCGCTCCCGGGCGATGCGTTCGTCATAGGCGGACCGGGCCACGGCGATTTCGCTTTGATGCTCCTCGGTCCAACTGACCAGCGACTGAATGGTGTCGTGCAGGGTCGCGCCCAGCGGCGTCAGCGCATAGTCCACCCGCGGCGGGACGACCGGGTGGACGGTGCGGCGGACCAGGCCGTCGCGCTCCAACTGGCGCAGGGTGACGGTCAGCATCCGCTGGCTGATGCCGTCGATCTCGCGGCGGAGTTCGGTGAAGCGCAGCACCCGCCGGTCGAGCAGGGCGATGGCCAGGAGCGACCACTTGTCGGCGACCCGGTCGAGGATCTGGCGGACCTCGCAGCCCTCGCGGACGTCCCACTGGCGGGCGTCGTAGTCGCAGTCGCAGTCGCCGTCCTCGGCACCGGTGACGGTCCCGGCCTCGGCGCAGTCGGCGGGAGCGGCGGGAGCGGCGGGAGCGGCGGCCGGTTCCTCGCCCATGGTTCCTCCGGGGTAACCGGGTGACTTCACAGTGCCTTCTTCCATGGTCCCCCACGGTGCCGCACGATGCGGTCGGTAACAAGAGGTAACCGACACGGCATGCGTCGTGGCCATGTGAGGAGCACCGCTATGTCCCGGTCCCCGGCAGCGTCCAGGGCGCTGCTGCTCGTCCTCTGCGGGGCGATCTTCCTGGAGGGCGTCGACATCGGCATGCTGAATGTCGCCCTGCCCCCGATCCGCGCCGAACTAGGGCTGTCCACCGGCGAGTTGACGTGGGTGATGAGCGCGTACGTGCTGGGCTACGGCGGGTTCATGCTGCTCGGCGGGCGGGCCGCGGACCTGTTCGGGCGGCGTCGGATGTTCCTGGTGCCGCTCGCGGTGTTCACGGTCTTCTCGGGGCTCGGCGGGCTGGCCGCCGAGAGCTGGACGCTGATCGGGGCGCGCTTCGCGACCGGGGCGTGCGCGGCGTTCATGGCCCCCGCCGGACTGTCGATCATCACCACCGGCTTCCCGGCCGGGCCGCGCCGCGACCGGGCCCTGCTGATCTACTCCGGGACCGCCGGGGGCGGGTTCTCGGCCGGGCTCGTCGCGGGCGGGCTGCTGACCGCCGTCGACTGGCGCTGGGTCTTCTTCGCGCCGATGGTGCCGGCGCTGCTGGCGCTGGTCGGCGGGTACCGCCTGGTGCCGCGGGACGCGGTGCGCGACGGCGCCCGGCCGCCGGTCGACGTGGCCGGCGCGCTCACCGTGACCGGTGCGGTGCTGCTGCTGGTCCTCGGCGTCGAACAGGCCGCGCACGCACCGGTGTTGCGCACCGCGGCGCTGCTGGCCGCGGGGGTGGCGCTGCTGGCGGTGTTCGTGGTGATCGAGCGGCGGTCGGCGGCGCCGCTGGTGCGGCTGGGCATCCTGCGGTCCTGGCCGCTGGTCCGGGCCAACGCGACGGGCCTGCTGTTCACCGCGGGGTTCTTCGGCTTCCAGTTCGTCGCGGTGCTCTACTTCCAGGAGCTGCGCGGCTGGTCGGCCGAGCGGACCAGTTTCGCGATGCTGGCGATGGGCGCCGACGCGGTGCTGGCGCCCTTGCTCACCCCGCGGCTGGTGCGGCGGTTCGGGCACGCCCGGGTGATCGTCGCGGGTCTGCTGTGCGCCGGGGTGGGCTATGCGCTGTTCCTGCCGGTGCGGGCGGACTGGCCGTATCCGGCGATGTTCCCCGGCATGCTGCTGATCGGCGTGGCGTTCGCGCTGGTCTACGGGCCGCTGACGATCGTCGCGACGGACGGTGTCGCGGCCGCCGAACAGGGCCTGGCCGGCGGCCTGTTGTACACCTCGTACCAGTTCGGTGCGGCCTTCGGGCTGTCGGCGGTGACCGCGGTGACGGTCGCGGCGACCGGGGCCGGCGGTACGCCCGGCGCCGTGCTCGCCGGCTATCACGCGGGGCTGGCCGTCCCGGCCGGGTTGGCGGTGGCGGCGCTGCTGGTGGGGGTGGCCGGACTGGGGTGGCGCCGCCCCGGCGCGCCGCCGGACGGCCCCGGCAGGCGTCCGGACGCGAAACGGCACGGGCGGGGCCCCCACACTGCGCCGCGCCCGTGCCGTGGCGAACCACAGGTCCGCCCTCCCTCGGGTCCGGCGCCGTCAGGTACGCCGGTCCCGTAGGTCCGGTAGATCCAGGTGGGCTGCGTGAGCCCGGTCGGTCTCGCGGGTCCCGTCGGCCTCGCAAGGCCCGCGGCTCTCATGGGTCCCGTCGATCCCGTCGATCCCGTAGGTCCCGTAGGTCCCGTAACGAGTCGGGGGCGGTGTGCCGCGCCCCAACGGGCGCCGCACACACTGACCCTGACGTTTCGTCAGGCAACCTCTCCGATCCGCCCCACCGACCGGGGCGTCTCATGGTGGATGGGGGTGTGGGCGCCGGTCAGCGGGGCGCCGGTGCCGCCGCGGCGGTTGGCGACGATCTCGGCGGCGATGGACAGCGCGGTCTCCTCGGGTGTCCGGGCGCCCAGGTCCAGCCCTATGGGCGAGCGCAGCCGGTTCAGCTCGATCTCGGTGAGTCCGATGTCGCGCAGCCGCTGCTGGCGGTCGAGGTGGGTGCGGCGGGAGCCCATCGCGCCGACGTAGGCGACCGGGAGCTTGAGCGCCCGCTCCAGCAGGGGGACGTCGAACTTGGCGTCGTGGGTGAGGACGCAGAGCACCGTGCGGGAGTCGAGCTGCTGGGAGTCGAGGTAGCGGTGCGGCCAGTCGACGACGATCTCGTCCGCGTCCGGGAAGCGGGTCCGGGTCGCGAAGACGGGGCGGGCGTCGCAGACGGTGACGTGGTAGTTGAGGAACTTGCCGACCCGGACCAGCGCGGACGCGAAGTCGATGGCGCCGAAGACGATCATCCGGGGCGCGGGGACGGAGGATTCGACGAGGAGGACGACCGGCTGGCCGCACTGGGAGCCGTCCGCGCCGATCTCCAGCGTCGTGGTCCGCCCGGCGTCCAGCAGGGCGCGGGTCTCCTCGACCGCGGTGCGGTCCAGGGCCGGGTGTCCGCCGAGGCTGCCGGTGTGACTGCCGTCGGGGCGCACCAGGAGGGCGCGGCCGAGCAGGTCGGCCGGTCCTTCAATGATCCGCGCGACGGCCGCCGCCTCCCCCGAGGAGGCGGCGGCCAACACGGCGGCGAGCGTTGCGGCGTTGCTGTCCACCGGGTCCCCCGCGGGGCCGCCGTCGACGGCGGCCCCGGGGGTGCTCACCCGTACCGGAGCGATGAAGATGTCGATGATTCCGCCGCAGGTCAGACCCACCGCGAAGGCATCCTCATCGCTGTACCCGAAGCGCTCCAGGACCGGCCGGCCGGTCTCCAGGGCCTCCTGGCACAGCTCGTAGACCGCTCCCTCCACGCACCCTCCGGAGACCGAACCGATCGCCGTACCGTCACTGTCGACGGCGAGCGCGGCACCGGGCTGGCGGGGTGCGCTGCCGTTGGTGGCCACGACGGTGGCCACCGCGAACGTGCGTCCCTGCTCAATCCACCGGTTCAGCTCTTCGGCGATGTCCAGCATGTCGGTCTCCTTACGGAAGGGAGCGGACGGGCGCTACTTGACGCCCAGCCACTGCTCGATCGGATGGAGCGAGAAGTAGACGAGGAAGATGCCGGTCAGCACCCACATGAAGCCACCGATCTCGCGCCATTTGCCCTGGGCCGCCTTGATCGCGGTGTAGGCGATGACGCCGGCCCCGACGCCGGTGGTGATCTGGTAGGTGAACGGCATCAGAGCCACGGTAAGGAACACCGGGATCGAGGTCGCCCGGTCGCTCCAGTCCACATGGCCGGCCACACTCATCATCATCGACCCGATGACGACCAGCGCGGCGGCGGCCACCTGGGCGGGAACGAGCTGGGTGACCGGGGTGAAGAAGAGGCAGGCCGCGAAGAGCAGACCGGTGATGACGGACGACAGGCCGGTCCGGGCGCCCTCGCCGACGCCGCTGGCCGACTCGATGAAGACCGTCTGGCCGGAGCCGCCGGTCAGACCGCCGATCGCACCGCCCGCACCGTCGACGAAGAGCGCCTTGGACAGGCCCGGCATCCGGCCCTTGTCGTCGGCGAGCTTGGCCTCGGTACCGACACCGATGATGGTGGCCATGGCGTCGAAGAACCCGGCCAGCACCAGGGTGAAGACGATCATCGTGACGCTGAGCGCCCCGACGGAGCCCCAGCCGCCGAACTCGACGTGCCCGAAGAGTCCGAAGTCCGGCATGGACACCGCGCTGCCGCTCAGGCTCGGGGGCGTACCGTCCCAGTCCTTCGCGGTCAGACCGCCGAGCTTGGTGGCACCGATGGCGAGCGCGGAGCCGACGACGATGCCGATGAGGATGGCGCCGGGCACCTTGCGGGCCTGGAGCATGAAGATCAGGAGGAGCGTGACGCAGAAGAACAGGACCGGCCAGCCGACGAGGTGACCCGAGAGGTCGCTGCCGAGCGTGACCGGACCGCCCGCGCCCTTGCCCACGAAGCCGGCCTTCACCAGCCCGAGCAGGGCGACGAACATGCCGATGCCCATGGTGATGGCGTGCTTCAGGGCGAGCGGGATGGCGTTCATGACCATCTCGCGCAGCCCGGTGACGACCAGGAGGCAGATGACGACGCCGTACATCACACACATGCCCATGGCCTGCGGCCAGGTCATGTGCGGGACCACCTGCGTGGTCAGGGCCGCGGAGACGTTGAGGCCGGCGGCGAGGGCCAGCGGGACCTTGCCGACGAAGCCCATCAGCAGGGTGCAGATCGCCGCGCCCAGCGCGGTGGCGGTGACCAGCGCGCTGTGTTCGAGAGTGTTCTTCTGGACGTCCTGTACCGAACCCAGAATCACCGGGTTGAGCAGCAGGATGTAACACATGGCCATGAAGGTGGTGATGCCGCCGCGCGTCTCCCGCGCGAAGGACGACCCTCGGTCGGATATGTGGAAGTACCGGTCGAGCCAGGAACGGCCGGCGGGCTGGCGTGAGCCGTCACCCGCGTCTTCCGCCGTGGTCCTCGGCTCAGTGGACTGCTGGGTCATGGTGCCTTACTCCCAAGGTTCAAAGGGGCCCTCGCCGAGGCGACGAGATTTGGGATGGATAGTCGGCTGCACGACCCGGGGGACGGCCCGAGACGAACGGGTACTGACTGCGCCGAGTTGCCGCAGGTCAGTCTGGGTGTGATGCGGGGAGGACTCCGGGCGATGCGCTGAGGAGGACGGACAGGAGCACCCCTTGATGCGCACCGCCCGGAGGTTTTGGGGGCCTGGGGAGGCGGCCCCCAGGCGGTTCTCCGCTACGTCCCTGTCAGGTGCTCAGGGCGTACCGGAGTCTTGTTGAGCTCCAACCCGGTCGCGTTCCGGATCGCCGCGAGGACGGCCGGCGTGGACGACAGGGTGGGGGCTTCGCCGATGCCGCGCAGCCCGTAGGGGGCGTGCTCGTCGGCGAGTTCGAGCACGTCGACCGGGATGGTCGGGGTGTCGAGGATGGTGGGGATCAGGTAGTCCGTGAAGGAGGGGTTGCGCACCTTCGCGGTCTTGGGGTCGACGATGATCTCTTCCATCACCGCCACGCCCAGGCCCTGGGTGGTGCCACCCTGGATCTGGCCGACGACGGAGAGCGGGTTGAGCGCCTTGCCGACGTCCTGGGCGCAGGCCAGCTCGATGACCTTGACCAGGCCCAGCTCGGTGTCCACCTCGACGACCGCGCGGTGCGCGGCGAAGGAGTACTGGACGTGGCCGAAGCCCTGGCCGGTGGTGAGGTCGAACGCCTCGGTGGGCCGGTGCCGGAACTCCAGCTCCAGGTCGATCGCCTCGCCCTCCAGGACGTCGACGAGATCGGCCAGGACCTCGCCGCCGTCGGTGACGACCTTGCCGCCCTCCAGGAGGAGTTCGGCGGTGGCCCACGCGGGGTGGTACGTGCCGAACTTGGCGCGGCCCAGTTGCAGGGCCTTCTCGCGCACCGCCTCGCAGGTGTTCTTCACCGCGCCGCCGGTCATGTACGTCTGCCGGGAGGCGGAGGTGGAGCCGGCGGAGCCGACCTGGGTGTCGGCGGGGTGGATGGTGACCTGCTCGACGCCCAGCTCGGTGCGGGCGATCTGCGCGTGGACGGTGACGCCGCCCTGGCCGACCTCCGCCATCGCGGTGTGCACGGTGGCCACCGCCACGCCGGCGACGACCTCCAGGCGCACCCGGGCGGTGGAGTAGTCGTCGAAGCCCTCGGAGAAGCCGACGTTCTTGATGCCGACGGCGTAGCCGACCCCGCGGACCACGCCCTCGCCGTGGGTGGTGTTGGACAGGCCGCCGGGCAGCTGGCGGACGTCCGCGCCCTCGCTGGACTCCCACTGGCGCTCGGGCGGCAGCGGCATCGCCTTGATGCGGCGCAGCAGTTCGGCGACCGGGGCCGGGGAGTCGACCGGCTGGCCGGTCGGCATGATGGTGCCCTGCTCCATGGCGTTGAGCTGCCGGAACGCGACCCGGTCCATCCCGAGCTTGTCAGCCAGCTTGTCCATCTGCGCCTCGTAGGCGAAGCACGCCTGGACCGCGCCGAAGCCGCGCATCGCGCCGCACGGCGGGTTGTTGGAGTAGAGCGCGATGGCCTCGATCTCGACGTCGTCGATCACGTACGGGCCCATCGAGAGGGACGAGGCGTTGCCGACGACGGCCGGGGAGGCCGAGGCGTAGGCGCCGCCGTCCAGGACGATCCGGCACTTGGCGTGCGTGATCTTGCCGTCCTTGGTGGCGCCGTGCTCGTACCAGAGCTTCGCCGGGTGCCGGTGGACGTGCCCGAAGAAGGACTCGAACCGGTTGTAGACGATCTTGACCGGCTTGCCGGTGCGCAGCGCCAGCAGGCAGGCGTGGATCTGCATCGAGATGTCCTCGCGGCCGCCGAAGGCACCGCCGACGCCGGAGAGCGTCATCCGGACCTTCTCCTCGGGCAGGCCGAGGACCGGGGCGATCTGCTTGAGGTCGGAGTGCAGCCACTGGGTGGCGACGTAGAGGTCCACGCCGCCGTCCTCGGCGGGCACCGCCAGGCCGGACTCCGGGCCGAGGAATGCCTGATCCTGCATGCCGAACGTGTACTCCCCGGAGACGATGACGTCGGCCTTCTTGGCGGCCTCGTCGGCGTTGCCGCGGATGATCGGCTGCCGGTGGACGATGTTGGGGTGCGGGACGTGGCCGATGTGGTGGTCGTCGCGGCCCTCGTGGATCAGCGGCGCGTCCGGCGCGAGGGCGCTGGCCTCGTCGGTGACGACCGGCAGCAGCTTGTAGTCGATCTTGATCTTGGCCGCGGCGCGGCGCGCGGTCTCCGGGTGGTCGGCGGCGACGATCGCCACCGGCTCACCGTGGTGCCGGACCTTGCCGTGCGCGAGAACCGGCGTGTCCTGGATCTCCAGGCCGTAGTTCTTCACGTCGGTGGGCAGGTCCTCGTAGGTGAGGACCGCGTAGACGCCGGAGGTCGCCAGCGCCTCGGAGGTGTCGATGGAGACGATCTCGGCGTGTGCCTCGGTGGAGCGGAGCGTGAAGCCCCACAGCATGTCCTCGTGCCACATGTCCGAGGAGTAGGCGAATTCGCCGGTCACCTTCAGGGTGCCGTCCGGGCGGAGCGTGGAGGCCCCGATCCCGGCGTCGGTCTTGCCGCCCTGGGTGAGGTTGGTGGGTGTACGGGTGGCACCAGCCATGGTCAGGCCCCCTGTCCGGCGGTCTGGTTCTCGCCGCGGGCGGCCGCGAGCCGGACCGCGTCGAGGATCTTCTCGTAGCCCGTGCAGCGGCACAGGTTGCCCGACAGCGCCTCACGGATGTCGGCGTCCGACGGGGAGGTGTTGCGCTCCAGCAGCTCGTCGGCGGCGACCAGCAGGCCCGGCGTGCAGAAGCCGCACTGGACCGCGCCGGCGTCGATGAACGCCTGCTGGATCGGGGACAGCCCGGCCTGCTCGCCGGTCTGCGAGTCGGCCGGCTTGGACTGCCACTGCTGGGCGTCCTGCAGGGTCGTCCCGCAGGCTCCGGAGGCGCAACCGCCGTGCTCGGCGCGCTGCTTGGCGAAGTCGGCCAGGCCCTCGACGGTCACCACCTCGCGGCCCTCGACCTGACCGGCCGCGACCAGGCAGGAGCACACCGGCACCCCGTCCAGGCGGACCGTGCAGGAGCCGCACTCGCCCTGCTCGCAGGCGTTCTTGGAGCCCGGCAGGCCCATCCGCTCGCGGAGGACGTACAGCAGGCTCTCGCCTTCCCAGACGTCGTCGGCCTCCTGCTTGCGGCCGTTGACGGTGAAGTTCACGCGCACTGTGCGCCTCCCTTGGTGCCATGGGGGTTGCCGCGGTAGGACTCCCAGGTCCAGCCGAGGGTGCGGCGCGCCATGATGCCCACGGCGTGCCGGCGGTACTTGGCGCTGCCGCGCACGTCGTCGATCGGGTTGCAGGCCCCGGACGCGAGCTGCGCGAACTGCTTGGCCACGGACGGCGGGATGGGGGCCGCCGACTCCCAGAGGCCGCCCTCGTCCAGCGCCGCGGCGAGGAACTGCTCGGCTTCCTTGGCCCGTACGGGGGTGGGTGCGGCCGAACCGATGCCGGTGCGGACCGTGCGGGTCTCGGGGTGCAGCGCGAAACCGAAGGCGCACACCGCGATGACCATCGCGTTGCGGGTGCCGACCTTGGAGAACTGCTGCGGGCCGTCGGCCTTGGGCAGGTGCACCGCGCGGATCAGCTCGTCGGCCTGGAGCGCGTTGCGCTTGACGCCGAGGTAGAACTCGTCGATCGGGATCAGGCGCACGCCGCGGGCGGCGGACTCGACCTCGACCTCGCAGCCGGAGGCGAGCAGTGCGGGGTGCGCGTCACCGGCCGGGGAGGCGGTGCCGAGGTTGCCGCCGACGCCGCCGCGGTTGCGGATCTGCGGGGAGGCCACGGTGTGCGAGGCCAGTGCCAGGCCCGGCAGTTCGGCCCGCAGGTTCTCCATGATCTTGGTGTACGGGACGGAGGCGCCCAGGCGTACGGTCTTCTCCCCGACCTCCCACTCGCCCAGGTCACCGATACGGTTCAGGTCGAGCAGGTACTCCGGGCGGCGGTGGTCGAAGTTGATCTCGACCATCACGTCCGTACCGCCCGCGATGGGCACAGCGGTAGGGTGCTCTGCCTTGGCGGCGAGCGCCTCCTCCCAGCTGGCGGGGCGAAGGAAGTCCATGGTTGGCCTCTTCTACGAAATCGGGTCGTTCGCTGCTCATGGTCGGGACCTCGGGCCCTCGTCGCCATGGCGCCGTTCATGTCTTGTTAACGCGGTTGGGCTTAGTGAACGCGCTGTGGCCCCACCCGGTGCAGTCACCGAAACCATGAAGCGGTTGGCTGGCCACGCTGCCCGTCTTGTAGATTCGAACGAAAGACGAGGGATCAAAACCTCGCGGCATTCCACCGGCAGCACGAGACAGCACAGAACGGCGGGCGAGGTCATGCGGCTCCGCGCACTCCTGGACACACACTCTCTGGGCCTGAAGCTCCTCGGGGGCGAGGAAGAGCTGGACCGTACCGTCCGTGGCGTGATGACCACCGACCTGCGGGACCCCAGCCGGTACCTCTCCGGCGGAGAACTGGTCCTCACCGGCCTGGCCTGGCGCCGGGAAGCGGAGGACTCCGAGCGGTTCGTCCGCATCCTGGCCGCCGCCGGCGTCGCCGGGCTCGCGGCCGGCGAGGCCGAGCTGGGCGCCATCCCCGACGACCTCGTCATGGCCTGCTCCCGGCACCGGCTCCCGCTGTTCTCGGTCGACGAGACGGTCTCGTTCGCCTCGATCACCGAGCACGTGGTCCGGCAGGTCTCCAGCGAGCGGGCCGGCGACCTGGCCGCCGTGGTGGACCGGCACCGGCGGATGATGACCTCCGGACCGGCCGGCGGCGGCCCCGAAGTGGTCCTGGACCTGCTCGGCTCCGACCTGGACCTGCGGGCCTGGGTGCTCTCCCCCACCGGCCGGCAGATCGCGGGCTCCAGCCTGGCCGGCGCCGGGCCGGAGCTGCCCGCCGAGCTCGGCGCCCGGCTGGCCGGCGAACACCTGGCGGCCGCCCGCAGCGGCCGCCGCGGCCCGCAGCGGATCGCCCTCGGCGGCGCCACCTACTCGCTCTTCGCGATCCGCTACGAGAGCCGTGACCTGCGGCAGACGCTGCTCAGCGACTGGCTGCTGGCGGTCGAGGCGGACGCCGGCGACTGGTCCGAGGAGCGGCTGGACCTGCTGCACGGCGTCACCCAGCTGATCGCCGTCGAACGGGACCGCCGGGACGCCGCCCGCACGGTCCGCCGCCGACTCGCCCAGGAGGTCCTGGAGCTGGTCCAGACGGGTGCGCCGCCGGCCGAGATCGCCGCCCGGCTGCGGGTGGCCGCGCCGGTCCTGCTGCCCGGCCTGGGCGCCGCCCCGCACTGGCAGATCGTGGTGGCCCGGGTCGAGTGGGAGGGCGGCGACGTGCCCGGCGGCCCGGTGGCGCAGAGCCTGCTGGAAGAGGTGCTGGTCGACCCCGGCACGTTCGGCCCCGAGCCGTCGGACCGGATCGCGGTGGCGCACACCGGCGACGAGGCGGTGGCCCTGGTGCCGCTGCCCGCCGTCCTGGAGGACTCCACCGACACCGCCACGACGGACGGCCTCCACGCCGACCAGCTGCTGCGCGTCATCCAGGAGCCGCTCGGCCGCGGCCTGGACGGCGACGGCCGGCTCACCATCGGCGTCAGCGCCTCCGTCCACTCCGCCGAGGGGCTGCGCGGCGCCCTGGAGGAGGCCCGGCACGCCCGCCGGGTCGCCGCCGCCCGCCCCGGCCGGGTCTGCGCCGCCGGCCACGAGGAGCTGGCCTCGCACGTCCTGCTGCTGCCGTTCGTCCCCGACGACGTCCGCCGGGCCTTCACCGCCCGGCTCCTGGACCCGCTGCGGGACTACGACCGCCGCCACCGCGCCGAGCTGATCCCCACCCTGGAGGCGTTCCTCGACTGCGACGGCTCCTGGACGCGCTGCGCGACCCGCCTGCACCTGCACGTCAACACCCTCCGGTACCGCGTCGGCCGGATCGAGCAGCTGACGGGCCGTGACCTCTCGCGCCTGGAGGACAAGCTGGACTTCTTCCTGGCACTGCGGATGAGCTGACGCTCCCTCAGGTCGACTGCGCGCCGGGCCCGGTACGGATTCCGTACCGGGCCCGGCGCGGAAGTGCGCTGCCACCGCCCGCCGTACGCCGTCCGGGGTCACCCGATCGGGGGGCGTCGCGTCAACGGCGTTGCCACGCCGGGCGATCGGACCGCCCCGCGCCACGGCCGAACCACCGCATACCGGCCACCCGGACCGCCCCGCGCGATTGTGAAATCTTTCACCCACCCCCTTGGCCCGGCGACGGGATTCGTGCTGAGATGCGCCCACAGCATCCTGCATTCCCGCTCAATGGCGCGCTCGGGGAGGGCACTGTGGCGGATACCGCCATGTCCGGATCCGCGGATCCCGCGGATTCCATGAGGTCCGCGGATCAGGTACCGGTCCCGGCACCACGGCCGGCATCCGCACCGGGGGCGGCCGGCCCCGCCGGGGACGATCCCCTCGACCGCGCCGTGTGGCGGCTGCGCTCCCGCGGCTGCTGGCTCGACGCGGCCGCCCTCCTGGAACCGCACGCGGCCCGGCAGGCGCCCGCCGCCCTGCGCCGCGCCGCGCTGCTGGTCGAGCGCTGCATGTTCACCGCCGTCGGCTGGGCCGAGGCCGAGGACGCGCTGCGCACCGCGGAGGCGCTCGCCGGCGGCGACGACGAACGCGGCGGCGCGGCCTGCGAGCGCGGCCAGCTCGCCTACACCTCCACGGTGCTGGGCGTCCGCGACCGGGCCGACGAGGCACGCTCGGCGCTCGGCCGGGCCGCCGCGCTGCTCGCCCCCGGCACCGCCGGCCGCCCGCTGCTGGACTTCCGGCGCGGCCTGATGGCCGAGCACCTCGCCGACAGCCCGGACGCCGCCCGCGCCGCCTACCGCCGCGCGCACGCCGGCGCCACCGCCCACGGCGACGCCCTGCTGCTCTCCTTCACCTGGCGCCACCTGGCCGGACTGGCGCTGCGCGACGGGGAGTTGGCGGAGGCCCGGCACGGTTTCGCGGAGTCCCTGCGGATCCGTGAGGAGCTGGGCTTCCTGGTCGGCACCGCACCGGCGCTGGCCGCCCTGGCCGACGCCGCCCCGGAGGACGAGGCGGTCCGCCTGCGCACCGAGGCCGCCCGGCTGTTCCGCCTGATGGGCGGCGTACCCACCTGGCTCGCGAGCCAGCTCCCGCCGCCCCCGCCGGAGGAGACGGCGGCAACGGCGGGCTAGGTCGGGTCCGGGGGGCGGGCCGCGGGTGTCAACCGCCCGACCTCGGCCATGCCGCTCCCCCGGCCGAATGGCCGGATCCGGGCTGCGCCGGCGGCGGATCGGCCGGGCCGCGGTGGCTGCCCCCGGCGGCCGTCCGCCGACCGGTCGGTAGCGCCTCGCCCCACCTGCCCCGAGAATGGCCACAAGTCGCACTGCGGCCCGGCGGCGCGGCCTGGATCCTGGTCCGCGACCAGCTCCCAATGGCAGAGCCTTCAGGAGGCCCACCGTGGCAGGAGTGACCCACACCGGCACCGGAACCGACTGGGGCAAGGCGCATTTCGAGGCGATCTACAACTGCCCCGACCCGCGCCGGTACTTCAGCACGCTGCAACCCCTGGAGTACCAGATCCCGCACCACGGCCAGGCGGTGTTCCGCGCACTGGCCGACACCCTCCAGCGCCACCGCGGCGACCGCCCACCGCTCCGCGTCGTCGACCTCTGCTGCTCGTACGGGCTCAACGCGGCGCTGCTCAACCACCGCGTGACCCTCGACGACCTCTACCACCGCTACACCGCGACCGGGCCGGACGCCCCCGAGGGCGACCGCCTGGCCCACGCGGACCGGACCTTCTACGCGGCCCGGCGCCGGCCCGGAGCGGCCCGGGTGACCGGCATCGACGCGGCGGAACACGCGGTCGGCTACGCGGTGGCGGCCGAGCTGCTCGACGACGGCTTCGCGGAGAACCTGGAGGCCGACGCCGCCAGCCCGGAACTGTGCCGGGCGCTGGCCGGCACCGACCTGATCACCGTCACCGGCGGCGTCGGCTACATCACCGCACGCACCTTCGCCCGGCTCTTCGACTGCGTCACCGCGCCGCCCTGGGTCGCCGCGTTCGTGCTGCGCACCGTGTCGTACCGGCCGGTCTCCGCGCTGCTGGCCCGCGCCGGGCTGGTGACCGAGCGGCTCACCACACGGACGTTCCGGCAGCGGCGGTTCGCCGACGACGCCGAGCGGCGGGCGGCCTTCGACGCGCTGGCGGCCCGCGGACTGACCGTCGGCGGCAAGGAGGCCGACGGCTTCTACCACGCCGAGCTGTACGTCTCCCGGCCCGCCGCGGACGTCGCGGCGCTGCCGCTGGCGGAGCTGCTGCCGGTCTTCTGATCCCGCCCGGCCGCGCCGGCTCAGTGCCGGTGCCGGGCCGCCGACAGGTGGGTGCGGGCGATCCGCTCCACGACCGCGTGCTCCTGGGCGACCAGCGCGTCGAGCAGGGCGGTGTGCTCGGAGGCGTCGGCCAGCAGATCGGCCGTGCGGGGGCGTCCGCCGCCGCCCGCCGACCACTGTGCGCGGCGCAGCAGACCACCGGTGACCTCGGTGAGCCGCCGGTTCCCGGTCAGCGCGATCAGCGCCTGGTGGAAGGCGTGGTCCGCCTCGGCATACCCGGCCCGGTCGCCGCGGGCGGCGGCCGCCACGCCGTCCTCGGCCAGCGGGCGCAGCTCCTCCCAGCGCTCCGCGGGCACCGCCCGGGCCAGCCGGACGATCGCGGGCAGCTCCAGCATGGTGCGGACCTCGGAGAGCTCGGCGAGGTCCCGGGAGCTGCGCTCGCAGACCCGGAATCCGCGGTTGGGCACGACCTCGACGGCACCCTCCCCGGCGAGCTGCTGCATGGCCTCCCGGACCGGGGTCGCGGAGACGCCGTACCGCTCGCCGAGGGCCGGTGCGGAGTAGACCTCGCCGGGGAGCAGTTCGCCGACGGTCAGTGCCCGGCGCAGGGCGTCCAGGACCTGGCCGCGCACCGAGTGCCGACGCGGCCGCGGGCGGGGCGGCCGGGTGCAGGGCGCGGCCGCCGCGGCGCCGCCGCGGTCCCGGGCGCCGTACGGCTCGGCGGAGGCGGCCTGCGCGGGCAGCCACACCCGGGCCTCCGGCTGCGGCTCCACTGTGCCCTGCTCCATGACGGTTCCTCCTGCTGACGGCTGCCAGCACCATAAGCGTCCGCAGCGTCGGTTCACACCTCCGCCGGGACGGGTAAGGATTTCGGATAAGGTAAGCCTTACCTGCCAACGATCGCGATTCGGTGGTCTCCCGCATGCCCCCTGCCGTTGCTGCCGCGCCCGCCACCCCCGCCGTCCCGCACCCCGCCGGGGACGCCTACGCACGGCTCGCCGAGGTGTTCCCGGACCTGCGGGTGACGCTCTGGGGCACGACACCGCCCGACGGCGACGGCTGGCTGGACGCGGCCGCGCTGGCCGCGGCCGGGCCGGCACTGGACGCCTTCCTCGCCGACGAGGCGGCCCGGATCGCCCGTGACTACGGACAGGCCGCCCGCCCCGACGTCGTCGCGAGCTTCGCGCTGCACCGCTATGCCTGGCCGGCCTGCCTGCTGATCACCGTCCCGTGGTTCCTGCACCGCCGGGTGCCGCACCTGTCCGCGGGGGACGTCCGCTTCCACCGCGAGCTGGGCCGGATGGCGGTACGCGCGCACTCCTTCGGATGCCTCCCGGACGATCCGGCGGCGGCCCTGCCCGGCGCCCGGGTGGTACCGGACGAAGAGGCCCTGCGCGCCGAGGTCCGCGCCGCGGTCGCCGACCACCTGCGGCCCGTCCTGGACGGCTTCCGCACCCGCATGCGGCGCGGCCCGCGGGCACTGTGGGGCATGGCGTCCGACGAGATCGTCGAGGGGCTCTGGTACATCGGGCACCTGCTGGGCGAGGAGCGGCGGGCGGTGGCCGAACTGGCGCGGCTGCTGCCGGGCGCCACCGCGCCGTACGCGGCCGGCGCCGGGTTCCGCGAGCTGACCGGGCCGGACGGTGCCGCGCTGCCCACCCGGGACCGGGCCAGCTGCTGCATGTACTACACCCTGCGCCCCGAGGACACCTGCGTCACCTGCCCGCGCACCTGCGACGCGCAGCGCATCAGCCGCCTCACCGCAACCTCCTGACCCGCCCGCCACCCACACGGGTAGCCGCTTCTCGCACACAACTACGCCTGACAGCAGGGCAGTTCGAACTCCGAGTCACGCAACCGACCGCCCCGGCACCCCTTGGCGTTCTCTTGCTCCGAAACCCGTTGCGGCCGCGGCCGGTTCCGCCAGGATGGCGCGCGCACTCGCGAATCCGCGAAAGTGCCGCAACCTGAGCAAGGGGTTCCGGAATGAGAATGACCGATATATCGCTGAATTGGCTGATTCCGGCGTTTCTACTGCTCGCCGGGGTCATGACCACCACCGCCCTCGTACGGCGCGGCCGCCGCACGGACCGGCAGGCCGGCGCCGACGTCTCCTGGGAACGCAGCGAGGAGCGCCGCCGCCGCAAGGAGACCGTCTTCGCCTCGGCCTCCTACGTGCTGCTGTTCTGCTGTGCCGCGGTGGCCGCGGCGCTGTCCTTCCACGGCCTGGTCGGCTTCGGCGTGCAGAACCTCGGCCTCACCGGGGGCTGGGAGTACCTGGTGCCGTTCGGGCTCGACGGCGCGGCGATGTTCTGCTCCGTCCTGGCGGTGCGCGAGGCCAGCCACGGCGACGCGGCGCTCGGCTCCCGGATGCTGGTGTGGACGTTCGCCGGCGCCGCCGCGTGGTTCAACTGGGTGCACGCCCCGCGCGGCCTGGACCACGCCGGCGCGCCGCAGTTCTTCGCCGGGATGTCGCTGTCGGCGGCGGTCCTCTTCGACCGGGCACTGAAGCAGACCCGCCGGGCGGCGCTGCGCGAACAGGGCCTGGTGCCCCGCCCGCTGCCGCAGATCCGGATCGTGCGGTGGCTGCGGGCGCCCCGCGAGACCTTCGCCGCCTGGTCGCTGATGCTGCTGGAAGGCGTCCGCACGCTGGACGAGGCGGTCGAGGAGGTCCGCGAGGACAAGCGGGAGAAGGCCCAAAACCGGCTGCGCAGGCGGGAGCAGGGCAAGCTCGACCGGGCCCGTATCAAGGCCCTCAACCGGCAGCACCGCTCGTGGGGCAAGGGCCGCGGACGTCAGATCGCCGTCACGATGGGCGCGCCCGCAGTACCGGCGGCACCCGCCGCGGAGGCGGCCCCGCCCGCCGGTCCGGACGCCGCCGAACCGTCGCCGCGGCACCACGGCGACCCGGCCAAGCGGCCCCGGCCGGCCCTCAAGGCCGTGACCGGCGCCGAGCCCGAAGGGGCCGCGCCCGGCCGTCGCGGCGCCGTCGACCTCACCGCCGAGGACGACTCCCAGACGATCCCCCGGCTGGACTCCCTGGAGGAGAAACTCGCCGAGATCGAACGACAATTCGGCTGACCGGTGGCGGACCGCGCCGGCCCCCACCCCCGGCTCCGCGTCAGGCCGGTCCGCCGCCCAACTCGAACCACACGCACTTGCCGACCCCCTCGGACCGGATGCCCCACGCGTCCGACAGGGCCCGGACCAGCGTCAACCCCCGCCCCGACGTCCCGTCGGCCGTCGGCGCACGCGGCTCGGGAGACCGTGCGGCGAAGTCCCGCACCTCCACCCGCAGCCGGTCGGTGACCCGCGCCGTCACCACCGCCCCGCCCTCGGTGTGCAGCAGGGCATTGGTCACCAACTCGCTGGTCAGCAGCACCGCCACGTCCGGATCCGCCGGTGCCCCGCCGTCCGGCGGCGCCCAGCGGCCGAGTAACTCCCGCAGCTCCCTGCGGACCTCGCCGACGGCCTGGAGATCGGCCTGTCGCACCTTCCGTTCCAGCACGCCGGGCGCCCGCACCGCGACCGCCCCGCCGTCGATCCCCCCGTCCGCTCGCCGCCGTCTGTTCCGGTCCTCGCGTCGCACACGCTGACGCATGCTCTCCCCCGCCCCCAACGAACCACCAGCGCTCTGCCTCGAACAGCCTCACGGTCAGCATTCCCATCGGGCCCGCCGCCATGCTTCCGCTTGCCTTCCACGGCCGGGCGGCCGGCGCCGCGGACCGGGCGGGGCGGTCTGCGGCACCCCCGCGGGGCGGGCCCCGACGGGCCGGGGTGGGTATACGTTCCGCGACGGCCCGGAGCGGACCGGTCCGCGGGCCGGCGCCGGGCCCGCGGGCCGTACGAGCGTGAGGAGCCGCTGTGCACGACGACCGACTGCTGGTGGAGGGGCGCCTCACGCGGGCGCTCGGGCAGCACATCCGGCCCGCGCAGTACGCGGCGCGGCGGCCGCTGCGGCTGGAGGTGTGGCACGTACCGGGCGAACCGCGGCCGGCGGCCGACGCCCTGGCGGCCGCGTACGAGCCCTTCGCGGCCGGGGACGCCTGGGGGCCGCCGTGGTCGACGAGTTGGTTCCGGCTCACGGGTGAGGTGCCCGCGAGGTGGGCCGGGCGCCGGGTGGAGGCCGTCATCGACCCGGGCTTCACCGGCGACGGGCCGGGCTTCCAGGCGGAGGGGCTGGTCCACGACGCCGCCGGTGTGCCCCTCAAGGGCATCCACCCGCGCAACCGGCACGTCCCCGTCGCCGCCCCGGCGCGCGGCGGCGAGGAGGTCCGGCTGCTGCTGGAGGCCGCCGCCAACCCCGCCGTGCTGCGGGACTTCCGGCCCACCGACCTCGGGGACGTCCGCACCGCCCCGCGCGAACCGCTGTACCGCTTCGCGGCCGCCGACCTCGCGGTGCTCGACGAGACCGTCTGGCAGCTGGTCCTCGACATCGAGGTGCTGTCGGAGCTGATGCACGAGCTGCCCGCCGACCGCCCCCGCCGGCACGGCATCCTGCGGGCGCTGGAGGACATGCTGGACGCGCTCGACCTGCACGACGTGGCCGGCACGGCGACCGCCGGGCGGGCCGCCCTGGTGGACGTCCTCGGCCACCCGGCCGAGGCCAGCGCGCACCGCGTCTCGGCCACCGGGCACGCGCACATCGACTCCGCCTGGCTCTGGCCGCTGCGCGAGACCGTCCGCAAGGCGTCCCGCACCTTCGCCAACGTCACCCAACTCGCCACCGAATACCCGGAGTTGGTGTTCTCCTGCTCGCAGGCGCAGCAGTACGCCTGGGTGCGGGACCACCAACCGCACCTCTGGACCCGCATCAAGGAGGCGGTACGGAACGGGAACTGGGTGCCGGTGGGCTCGATGTGGGTGGAGTCCGACGCCAACCTGCCCGGCGGCGAGGCGCTGGCCCGGCAACTGGTGCACGGCAAGCGGTTCTTCCTGGAGGAGCTGGGCGTCGAGACCGAGGAGATCTGGCTGCCCGACTCCTTCGGCTACACCGCCGCCTTCCCGCAGCTGGCCCGGCTGGCCGGCGCGAAGTGGTTCCTCACCCAGAAGCTCTCCTGGAACCAGACCGACCGGATGCCGCACCACACCTTCTGGTGGGAGGGCATCGACGGGACCCGGGTCTTCACCCACTTCCCACCCGTCGACACCTACAACTCCCAGCTCCATGGCCGCGAACTCGCCCACGCGGAACAGAACTTCGCCGAGCAGGGCCGGGCCACCCGCTCCCTGGTGCCGTTCGGCTGGGGCGACGGCGGCGGCGGACCCACCCGCGAGATGCTGGAGCGGGCCCGCCGGCTGCGGTCCCTGGAGGGCTCCCCGCGCGTGGCGGTCGAGCCGCCGGCCCGCTTCTTCGAGGCCGCGCGCGAGGAGTACGGGGCGCGCGCCCCGGTCTGGTCCGGTGAGCTCTACCTCCAGTTCCACCGCGGCACCTACACCTCGCAGGCCAAGACCAAACAGGGCAACCGGCGCTGCGAACACCTGCTGCGGGAGGCCGAACTGTGGGCCGCGACCGCGGCCGTCCGCACCGCCGGGGCGCCCGGCGGCGCCGCGTACCGCTATCCGTACGAGGCGCTGGACCGCCTCTGGAAGACCGTGCTGCTGCACCAGTTCCACGACATCCTGCCCGGCTCGTCGATCGCCTGGGTGCACCGCGAGGCCCGCGACACCTATGCGGCGGTGACGGCCGAGCTGACCGCGCTGACCGAAGGGGCCCTCGCGGCCCTGGCGGCCGGGACGACGGACCCGGCGGCGCCCGGCCTCGCGGTCTTCAACGCCTCGCCCTACGACCGCCACGAGATCGTCGAACTGCCCGCCGGCGACGGGCCGATCGGCGCCGCGGGCCCGGCCTCCGTCGCCGTCCACGTCCCCGCCCTCGGCTCCGCCCCGCTCCCCCTGCCCGGCACCGGCTCCTCCGTCTCCGGGCCCGCACCGGCGCCCGTGCGCGCCACCGCCGACGCCCGCCACCTCACCCTCGACAACGGGCGGCTGCGGGTCCGTATCGACGCCGACGGCCTGCTGGCCTCCGTACGCGACCTGGCCGCCGGCCGGGAAGTCCTGGCGCCCGGCTCCCGCGGCAACCTCCTCCAACTGCACCCCGACCACCCCAACCAGTACGACGCATGGGACCTCGACCGGCACTACCGCCACCGGCACACCGATCTCACCGCCGCCGACGCCGTCGAACTGGTCGCCGCCGGACCGCTCTCCGCCACCGTGCGGGTCACCCGCACCTTCGGCGCCTCCCACCTCACCCAGGACCTGACCCTGCACGCCGGATCCCGCCGCCTGGACATCACCACCGACATCGACTGGCACGAGTCGGAGAAGGTCCTCAAGGCCGCGTTCCCGCTGGACGTGCAGGCCGAACGGTCCACCGCCGAGATCCAGTTCGGCCATGTCCACCGTCCCACCCACGCCAACACCAGCTGGGACGCGGCCCGCTTCGAGATCTGCGCCCACCGCTGGCTCAGGGTCGCCGAACCCGGCTACGGCATCGCCCTCCTCAACGACTCCACCTACGGACACGACGTCACCCGCACCCCCCACGAGGAGGGGGTCGGCACGACCGTCCGGCTCACCCTGCTGCGTGCCCCGCACAGCCCGGACCCGGAGACCGACCAGGGCACCCACCGCTTCCGCTACGCGCTGCTGCCCGGCGCCGGGACGGGCGACGCCGTCGCCGGCGGTCTGGCCCTCAACCTGCCGCTCCGCACCGCCCCCGGCACTCCGCACGCCGCGCCCCTGGTGCGCGTCGACCACCCCGCCCTCACCGTCGAGTCGGTCAAACTCGCCGACGACCGCAGCGGCGACGTCGTCGTCCGCCTCTACGAGTCCCAGGGCGGCCGGGCCACCGGCACCCTCTCCCCCGGCTTCCCCGTCGCCCACGCCACCGGCACCGACCTGCTGGAACGCCCGCTCCGGGACGAGGAGGAGGGCCCGACCTCGGACCTGACGCTCACCCTGCGCCCGTTCCAGATCCGCACCCTGCGGCTCCGGCCCCAGCACCCGCCGGCGCCACCGGCCTGATCCGCCCGTCGGGCACTCCGGCGGGCGCACCCGGCGGCGGGCCCGAGGGCTGCTCACACCCTGGGGATGTTGCGCAGGTTGGACCGGGCCAGCTGCACCATCCGGCCCACCCCGCCGTCCAGCACGATCTTCCCGGCGGAGAGCGCGAAGCCCGACACCATCTCCGCGCTGATCTTCGGCGGGATGGACAGCGCGTTGGGGTCGGTGACGACGTCGACCAGCGCCGGGCCCTTGTGCCGGAAGGCGTCGCGCAGCGCCCCGCGCAGCTGCTTGGGCTTCTCCACCCGCACGCCGTACGCCCCGGCCGCCCGGGCGATCGCCGAGAAGTCGGGGTTCTGGTTGGTGGTGCCGTACGACGGCAGTCCCGAGACCATCATCTCCAACTCCACCATCCCCAACGAGGAGTTGTTGAAGAGCACGACCTTCACCGGCAGGTCGTACTGGACCAGGGTCAGGAAGTCGCCCATCAGCATCGAGAAGCCGCCGTCCCCCGACATCGAGACGATCTGCCGGCGGCGGTCGGTGAACTGGGCGCCGATCGCCTGCGGCAGCGCGTTGGCCATCGAGCCGTGGCTGAACGAACCGATCACCCGCCGCCGCCCGTTGGGCGTGAGGTAGCGGGCCGCCCAGACGTTGCACATCCCGGTGTCGACGGTGAAGACCGCGTCGTCGTCGGCCTCCTCGTCGAGCACCGAGGCCACGAACTCCGGGTGGATCGGAACGTGCTTCTCCACCTTGCGGGTGTACGCCTTGACCACACCCTCCAGCGCCTCCGCGTGCTTCTTCAGCATCCGGTCCAGGAACCTGCGGTCGCTCTTCTCCCGCACCCTGGGCAGGAGGCACCGCAGCGTCTCCCGGACGTCGCCCCAGACGGCGAGGTCCAGCTTGGTGCGGCGGCCGAGGTGCTCGGGCCGGACGTCCACCTGGACGATCCGCACGTCGTCGGGGAGGAACGCGCTGTACGGGAAGTCCGTGCCGAGCAGGATCAGCAGATCGCACTCGTGGGTGGCCTCGTAGGCCGCGCCGTACCCCAGCAGCCCGCTCATCCCGACGTCGTACGGGTTGTCGTACTGGATCCACTCCTTGCCGCGCAGGGCGTGGCCCACCGGCGACTTCACCCGCTCCGCGAACTCCATCACCTCGGCGTGCGCCCCTGCCGTGCCGCTGCCGCAGAACAGCGTGACCTTGGCGGCCTCGTCGACCATCCGGGCCAGCGCGTCGATCTCCTCGTCGCCGGGGCGGACCGAGGGCCGAGTGGTGACCAGGGCGTGCTGGAAGGCGCGTTCGGGCGCCTGCCGGGCGGCGACGTCACCGGGCAGCGAGACGACCGCGACACCGCTCCGCCCCACGGCGTGCTGGATCGCGGTCTGCACCACCCGCGGCATCTGCTTGGTGCTGGAGATCAGCTCGCTGTAGTGACTGCACTCGGAGAACAGCCGGTCCGGATGCGTCTCCTGGAAGTAGGTGGTACCGATCTCGCTGGACGGGATGTGCGAGGCCAGCGCCAGCACCGGGGCCATGGAGCGGTGCGCGTCGTACAGCCCGTTGATCAGGTGGAGGTTCCCGGGCCCGCAGGAACCCGCGCAGGCCGCCAGCCGCCCGGTGAGTTGCGCCTCCGCGCCGGCGGCGAACGCGGCGGTCTCCTCGTGCCGGACCTGGATCCAGTCGAGGGCGGAATTGCGGCGGATGGCGTCCACCACCGGGTTCAGGCTGTCCCCGACGACCCCGTAGAGCCGCCGGACCCCGGCTCGCATCAGGATGTCGATGAACTGCTCGGCTACGGTCTGCCTGGCCACGGGACGAGCCTCCTCACCACGGCGAACGGCCGCATGGACGGTGGCCGACGGCTGGCTCCTTCTCCCCGGCCCATGACCCGTCAACCCATGGCCTATCAACCCACGGGGGGACGCTTGGCGCCTCCGGGGGCGGGATTTTCCGGGGCGGGATTTCGGGCTGCCGATTTTCCCTGCCCCGGTGACGCGGTGCCCTGGTGCCCCGGTACCCCGGCGACGAGCGGCCGCTACGACTCCCACACCCCCACCGCGGTGCGGTCCTTGGCGCCTCCCGCGCCGCGGGGCTGCACGGCCGGGAGGAAGTCGGCCAGGTCGGGCGGCCCGGGGACGGACCACGCGGCGGCGAGCCGGGCGGCGAAGTCCGGGTCACCGCTGAGCGGCGCCGCCAGACCGGTGCCACACAACAGCAGTACATCCCCCGGGCGCCCCGACACGGTGCGGAAGCGGAACGGCGCCGGGCGGAACGCCGCGCCATCGGACCCGTACGGCACGGCCGGGGTCGGCGCGGCCGGTGCGGCGGGAGCGGGGGGAGCGGCGGGAGCGGGGGACGCCTCCGCCGGCGCGGCGGTGGGCTCCAGGTCCTCCCAGCCGCCGTCGCGCAGCCGGAACAGCCCGCCCCCGCCGACGCCGAAGAACACCCGCGTCCGGCAGTCCGGGTCGGCGGGCAGCAACAGGCAGCGCAGCGCGGCCGGGTGGGCATCGGGCGCCGCCCCCGGTTCCCCGGCCCGGCCGCGCAGCTTGCCGTAACCGCGGTCGGTGAGGCGCCGCAGACCCGCCTTGAGCGCGTCCCGCCGACCGGTGCGGAGGTCCTGCGCCAGTCGGGTGGAGTTGCGGCCGACGACGTCGCCGGCCCAGGCGCAGACGTGGCGGGCCGCGCGCTGGGCGGCCTCCCCGCCACCGGACGGTCCGACGGCGACGGCCACCAGGAGCAGCGCGTCCCGGCCCGCCCCGAACCGGGCGGTGAGGAATGCCTCGCCCCGCACCTCACCCCGTTGGCGGGCGTCGTCGCCGCGCTGCGAGACGGCCCGGACGGCGACGGAGCCGAACCCGGCCCCGTCCAGGACGGTGTCGGGTACCAGGCCGGTGTCCGGCACCAGGCCGTCGAGTGCGTCCGGGTCGGCTGCTGGGAACGCGTAGGCGGCGGGTAGGGCAGAGGGCGGGGACACAGACGGAGACACAGACGGAGACGCAGACGGAGACGCAGACGGCGGTACGGAGGGGGCGGGGGGCGGCGTCGGAGCCGCGGCCGGGCCCGTGGCGCGGAGGGGGAGCGGTTCCGCCGGGCCGGGCGGGGTCGGCGCCGGCCGCGCGGGCAGCTCCCAGGGCCGCGGCTCCCACGCACTCGGCTCCCACGGCCGGGGCTCGAACACCTGCGGCGCGGAATCCCCCGGCGCCGGCGCCTCGGGTGCGGCTCCTCCCGGGGCGGTCGGTCCCCCGGCCGCCGGTACGACACGCGGATCCGGCACCCCCCGCTCGACGCGCGGATCCGGCACTTCCGGTGCGACGCGCGGATCCGGCACTTCCCGTGTGACGGGTGGTTGTCGCGGGTCCGGGCCGGTCGGCGGGGTGCCGGTGGCGCCCGGCGGGTTCGTGGCCGGGCGCCTCCGCACCGTCCGTAACGCGGACTCGATCCGGTCGTCGAGGGTGTCGGAGGCGGCGGGCGGCGGGCCCGCCCCGTCCTCACCGCCCGCGCCGGTCTCCTCGCCGTACAGCTCTCGCCACCACCAGTCGTCCTCCCTGCCGCGGTCCGCCCCCTGCTGCTTCATGGGTCGTATTGTCCCGTGGCGTACGCCGCCGAAACAGGGCGCGAAAAGGGCATTCCAGGAAGCGCGTCCCGGTGGTGTCCGGCAGGCTTGGGCCATGCGGGCCGTGAGAGAGCGCAGCCTGCGGGCCGTCGTCGGGCGCGCGCCGCTCGGGGCGCGGCCGTGCGCCGGCGCCTCCGGGGCCGGCGCATGAATGCCTGGCAGCTGATCGCCGTCGGTCTGGTCCTGCTGCTCGGGGTGTTCGGGGTGCTGGTTCCCGGTCTTCCGGGGCCGCTGGTGGTCTGGGCGGGGCTGCTGTGGTGGGCGACGGCGGAGCGGTCCGCCCTCGCCTGGACGGTGCTGATGGCCGGCACCGCCGTCCTGCTCCTCAACCAGGTGCTCAAATGGCTGCTCCCGCCTCGCAATCTGCGCGACGCGGGTGCGCCCTACCGCACGCTGCTCCTCGCCGGTGTGGCCGGCGTCGCGGGGTTCTTCCTGGTCCCCGTCGTCGGATGCCCGTTGGGCGCGCTCGGTGGCCTCTACTTCCTGGAACGCGTCCGCCTCGGCAGCCACGGCGACGCCTGGGCCTCCACGCGCACGGCCTTGCGCGCCATCGGTCTGAGCGTGCTGGTGGAACTGTTCGCCTGCCTGTCGGTGGTGGGCTCCTGGCTGGGGGCGGTGATCGCGAGCTGACGCTCGGGGTCACCGCCCCTGCGCCCCGCCCCGCCCTCCCCGCTCCGACGGGATCGGGTCTGTAACGGCGTTACAGGAGGTGGGGCGGGCCGGGCCCTGGGCCGATATCCGGGCCCGGGACGAGACCGAGACCGAGACCGAGACCGAGGCCAGGATCCGGATCTAACGCCCCGTCCTCCGCTCGGTGCCCTGTCCCCGCTTCCGTTCCATCATGTGGCGCCCCAGGGCCTGCTTCCGCTTCCAGTCGCGTCGGATCTCCGCGCGCAGCCGGACATCGGTCTTGGCGACGATCCGCTGGTTCTCGCGCTGCAGCTTGCGGTAGCTCTCCAAGCGGCGCAGCGCCAACTCGCCGTCTTCCACGGCGTCTTGGACCGCACAGCCCGGTTCGGCATCGTGTGCGCAGTCCTGGAACCGGCACTGCCGGGCCAGTTCGTCGACGTCGGAGAACGTCCGGGCCAGCCCGCCCTCCGCGTCCCACATGCCGACACCGCGCAGCCCCGGCGTGTCGATCAGCACGCCGCCCCCGGGCAGCACCAGCAGATCGCGGGTCGTGGTGGTGTGCCGCCCCTTGCCGTCCTGGTCGCGGACCGCCCGCACGTCCTGCACGTCCGCCCCGACGAGCGCGTTGGCCAGGGTGGACTTCCCGGCACCGGACCGCCCCAGGAGGACGGAGGTGGCGCCGGCGGACACGGCGGCCAGCGTGTCGAGGCCGTCCCCGGTCGCCGCGCTGACCGCCAGCACCTGCACACCGGGGGCGGCGGCCGAGACGTCCGCGACGAGGTGGCCGAGCGCGACCGGGTCGGCCACCAGGTCCGCCTTGGTGAGCACCACCAGCGGCTGCGCCCCGCCCCCCGCGGAGAGTCCGGACGCGCGCCCCGGTCCCTCGCCCGTCGAGCTGGACAGCGCAAGCGCGAGGAACCGTTCGATCCGCCCGAGGTCCAACTGCTCCGCGAGCGATACGCAGATGACGATGTTGTCGACGTTGGAGGCCAGTACCTGGCCCTCGGAGCGCTTCGACGAAGCGGACCGCACCAAGGCCGTACGCCGCGGCAGCAACGCCCGCAGCACGCCGTCGACATGGTCGCCCACCCGGCCGTTCGCAAGGTCGACGACGGCCCAGTCACCGGTGCACGGCACCCGCATCGGGTCGCTCGTCGCCACGAGTCCGGTGCCCGCCAGAACGGTCCGGATGCCCGCGCCGTCCGGCACGACCACATCCACCCGCCCGCGGTCCACACGGACGATACGGCCGGGCACGAACCCCTGCCCGGCAAAAGGGGTGAAGCTCGCCGCGAACCCGTCGTCCCAGCCATGGGACGTCAGCGGATGCGCAGCGGAAAGTTCGAGGTCGAACAACGGGATGACCCTTCAGGAAGGAGCGGTCCCGGCCACGCGCGCAACGCGCGAGAAGAGGTGAAAAGTCGATTCAGCCGGAGACCACGGAGGTGAAAGTGATGAACTTCTTGATGCGGGCAGCGCCCTTTGCGATGACAGTCATCAGCGCTCACCTCCCGGATTCCTCGACAGCCGACGACAGCGGCCCCTGGGCCACCGTCACAACGTCGCCGAGCCTAGGACAGCCCCGGGCGACGGTGCCAACCCTTTTTCCTGCCCCGCCCCGTGGGGCGCGGCGGCGCCGACGGCGCTCAGCCGGGTGGGAAGGAGCCCGTCGCGCGTTCAGCGGTCCGTGCACGCGTCGAGTCCCGCGCGTGCCTGCGCGCGCTCCTCGGGGTGCGCTTCGGCTCCGGGCAGGGCGAGCGCGGCCCGGAACTGCTCCCGTGCCTCGGCGACGCGGCCGGCCGCCGCGTAGGCGCGGCCCAGCCGGGACCGGATGTCCATCTCCAGCCGGTCGCGGTGGGGTTCCGTGCGCGGGCACAGCGTCCGGTGCCGGGAGAGGGCCTCGTGGTGGAGGTCCGCGGCGGCGCTCAGGTTCCCGTCGCCGTGCTCCGCCGTGCCGCGTCGGGTCAGGATGATCGCGTGCAGGAGGACGTCCCCGACCTGCTGGGCCAGGTCGGCCGCGTGGCGGTAGAGGGCCTTGGCCCGGCCGTACGCGCCGAGGGCGAGGTGGACGTCGGCGGTGCAGGTCAGCACGTTGCTGATCATCCGGGGGCGGCCGTTGGTCTCGGCATGGGCGAGGGCGGAGGCGTAGCAGGCCAGCGCCTGGTCGTGCTGCCCCTGGGCGTGGTGGGCCATGCCCAGGAGGGCGAGCCCCTGCGCGGCGAGCCAGTGGGCATCGAGCCGGCGCGCCTCCTCGACCGCCGCGGTGACCGCGGGAACCACCAGTTCCGGGCGGCCCAGGTTCAGTTCGACGGCGCCCAGCCCGGATCGGGCCCCGGCCTCTTCGTACCGGTCCGCGCGGCGGCGGCTGAGGTCCAGCGCCTCGGTGAAGCAGGCGCGCGCCTCGCGGTAGCGGCCCTGGTAGAGGTCGATGAGGCCCATGCGGTTCCGCAGTGCGGGGGCCATCCGCCGGTCGGTGGCCCGGTCCGCGTGCGCGAGCGCGGTCTCCAGGGCCGTGCGGCACTCGTGGTAGCGGCCGCGGCGGACGAGGTAGTCGCTCAGTGCCTCGGCGATCCAGCACGCGTGGTCGACCTCGCCGAGCGCCACCGCGTACCCGACGACGTCGACGAGCTCCCCGCCGGCCGCCTCCAGCCAGTCGGCCGCCTCCCGCCAGTCGGCGAACGGCGCGTCGGCGGGCCGCGGCCCGGTGGGGAAGCCGTCGGGGCCCCAGTCGCTGGTGGCCCGGCCCGCGTCCAGGTAGAGGCGGAGTGCGGCGGTGCGGCCCGCGCCGTCTTCGGCGGGTGCGGCCTCCGCGAGCCGCCGCGCATGCGCCCGCACCAGGTCGTGCAGGCGGTAGCGGCCGGGGCGCGGTTGCTGCAGCAGACTCGCGTCGACCAGGTCCTCCAGGATCTGCTCGGCCTCGCGGTACCCGCACCCCAGCACGGCCGCCGGTGTCAGCGGGTCGAATTCGACCGTCGGCGACCGGCCCAGGGTGCGGAAGCCGCGTTGCTGCTCCGGGGCCAGCTGGTCGTACGACAGGCGGAAGGCCGCCTCCACGCTGCGGTCCCCGGCGCTCAGTTCGCCGAGGCGGTGCTCGTCGCCCGCCATCCGGTCCGCCAGGTACGCCAGCGTCCAGGCGGGTCGGGTCTGGAGCCGCGCCCCGGCGATGCGCAGGGCCAGCGGCAGCCCGTCGCAGAGGCGGACCAGCTCACGCGTCGCGTCCGGCTCCCGGTCCGCGCGCTCGTCGCCCACGATCTGCCGGAGCAGGGACAGTCCGTCGCCGGTCTCCAGCGGCTCCAGGGTGACCCGCCGGTCGGTGTCCAGTCCGGCCAGCCGCCGCCGGCCGGCCACCAGCACCGTGCTGCCCGGCCCGGCGGGCAGCAGCGGCCGGATCTGCTGCGCGCTCAGAACGTCGTCGAGCACGAGGAGCAGCCGCAGCGAGCTGGTCTCGGCCCGCCACGCCGCGGTCAGTTCGTCGAGGTCGTCGGGCACCGCGGCGTCGGCCACACCGAGCGAACGCAGCAGCCGCCGCAGCACCAGCTGCGTCGGGAGCGTCCGCTGCTCGGTGCTGTGGGCGCGCAGGTCCATGAACAGGCAGCCGTCCGGATGGTGGCCGCGCAGCGCCCTCGCCGCGTGGACGACGAGCGCGGTCTTGCCGACTCCGGCCGTGCCGTCCACCGCCATCACCGCCACCGATCCGGGCGGCGGGGGCGTGGTCAGCAGTGCCAGTTCGCGTTCCCGGCCGACGAGGCGGCCGGTGTCGCCCGGCAGTTCGTTGACCGCGCGGCGGGGCGGGCGCGCGGGGGCGGGCGGGCCGACCGCCGCGGGGCCGAGCAGCAGTGCGTCGTTGCGGCGCAGCACCGCCTGGTGCGTCCGGCGGAGTTCCTCGCCGGGATCGACCCCGAGCTCGTCGCGCAGCCGCGCCCGCACGTCCTGGTAGGCGCCGAGCGCCGCCGCCTGGCGGCCGCTGCCGTACAGCGCGCGGATCCGCAGCGCCGCCAGCGGCTCGTCGTACGGATCGGCGGCGGCGAGCGCGGCGAGGTCGTCCAGGGCGTCGGCGGACCGGCCGAGGAGGACCAGGCACTCCAGCCGCTCCTGCTGGAGGGTGCGGCGGAGCCGCGTCAGCCGCCGCCGCTCGCCCTGCGCGAACGGCCCCGGCAGTCCGGCCAGGGGTTCGCCGCGGAACAGGGCCAGCGCGTCGGCCAGCCCGTCCATGGCGGTCGCCGGGTCACCGGCCGCCTTCGCGTGCCGCGCCGTGCCGACCCGCTCGGCCAACTCCGCGGTGTCGAGCCGCACTCCGTCGCCGACGAAGCGGTACCCGCCGCGGACGCTGCGGATCACCGACCCCGCCGGTCCGGCGCCCGCCGCGTCGAGCGCCTTCCGCAGCGGGTAGACGTAGCTCGGCAGTACCCGGCGGCCGGAGCCCGGCGGCTCCGCGCCCCACACGTCGTCGAGGAGCTGTTCGTGGCTGACCAGCGTGCCCGGACGCAGCGCCAGCGCGGCCAGCACCGCCTGCCGCCGCACCGGCCCCACGTCCGGCTGCGGCCCGTCGGACCAGGCCCGCACCGGCCCCAGCACGGCGATCCGCAGCCGCTGTGAGCATCCCCCGTCCACCCGAAAGCCCCCGCTCCCGCACCGCGCCGCTGTCCGCCTCATCGAGAATTCACCGGCATTTCAGCGCCTCCCGCAACCGTTGGCAAATCCGCCGGGAGCCGCGCCGCCGACCCGCCCGGGCGTTCCGCGGCCAGTGGGCGGTTCGTGCCACTTCCCGACCAGGAGGTCATGTTGAGCGAGCACCGCGCCACCCGCAGGAGTGTCCTGAAGGCCGTCGGTGGAATCTCCGCGGCGATGGCGCTCGGCGGCGCCGGCGTCCTGGCGTCGGCGGCGCCGGCCGGGGCGGTCGGCGACGGGGCCGGACTGCGCATCGTGGACCGCCGCGAGGACGACCCCCGTATGTGGTACTACCGCTTCGCGACCGAAGCGATCGGCTGGCAGCCGGCCGTCAACGTCCTGCTGCCGGACGACTACCACACCAGCGGCCGCACCTACCCGGTCCTCTACCTGTTCCACGGCGGCGGCACCGACCAGGACTTCATGACCTGGGACCGGCTGCCGGGCGGCGGGATCCGCGCCTGGACCGCCGGAAAGCCGCTGATCGTCGTGATGCCCGACGGCGGACACGCCGGCTGGTACTCCGACCCGGTCAGTTCGAACAGCGGGCCCCGGAACTGGGAGACGTTCCACATGGCCCAGCTGCTCCCGTGGGTCGAGGCGAACTTCCGGACCTACGCCGAGTACGACGGCCGGGCCGTCGGCGGGTTCTCGATGGGCGGCTTCGGCGCGCTGAAGTACGCGGCCAAGTACCCCGACCGCTTCGCGTCGGTGAGCGCCCACTCCGGCCCGCCCAGCCTGCGCCGCGACCTCGGCGCGGTCGCCCACTGGGCCAACGTGTCCGCCGCGGCCCTGGACCTGGCCGGCGGCACGATCTACGGCGAACCGTGGAACGAGGCCAAGGTCAGCGCCGACAACCCGATCGAGCACGTCGAGACGTACCGCACCAAGCGGGTCTTCCTGGTCGCCGGCACCAGTCCCAGCCCGGTCGACGCGTTCGACCTGCTCAACGAGACCGAGGTGCTCGCCGGCCAGCGGGAGTTTCGGGCCAGCCTCGACCAGGCCGGGATCCCGCACGAGTGGCACGAGGAGCCCGGGGGCCACTTCATCCGCCCCGAGATGGCCCTCCGCGACCTGGACGGCATCGTCGCCCGGCTCCGGCGGGCGTAGCGGCGAGCCGCGTTCCCGGCGCGCGGTGCGCGACACTGGTCTGATGACGAGTGATTCCCCAGAGCAGGAGCCGACCATCATCTGGGAGGGCGCCGGACCGTCCGGTGCCGACGGCCTCACCGTCGGCCGGACGGCCGCGCTCGTCGGGGTCAGTGTGAAGACGCTGCACCACTGGGACGCGATCGGCCTGGTGCGCCCGGGCGGCCGCACCTGGGCCGGTTACCGGGTCTACTCGGCCGACGACGTGGCCCGGATCCACCGGGTCCTCGTCTACAAGGAGCTCGGGTTCCCGCTGTCCCAGATCGGCCGGCTCCTCGACGATCCGGACGCCGATGCCCGCGACCACCTGCGCCGGCAGCGGTCGCAGCTGGTGGAGCGCATCGCCCGCCTGGAGAAGATGGTCGGCGCCGTCGACCGCATGCTGGAGGCGTCGCGCACCGGTATGCGGCTGACGCCGGAGCAGCAGGTCGAGATCTTCGGCGCCGACTGGCGGCCGGACTGGGTGGACGAGGCCGAGGACCGCTGGGGCGACACCGCGCAGTGGAGCCAGTACGCCGAGCGGGCGGCCGGGATGACGCCGGAGGACTGGAAGGAGGTCGCGGCCGCGACCGACGCGCTCAACGCCGACCTCGGTGCCGCGCGGCGGGCCGACGTCGCCCCCGGTTCCGACGAGGCGAACGCCCTCGCCGAGCGGCACCGCGCCCTGCTCTCGCGGTATTTCGACTGCACCCACTCGATGCACGCGTGCATCGGGCGGAGGTTCGTCGACGATCCCCGCTACGCGGACTACTTCGACGCGTTCGCGCCGGGCCTCACCCGCTGGCTGCGCGATGTGATCTTCGAGAACGCCCGGGCCCACGGGGTCGATCCGGAGTCGGCGAGCTGGGAGTGACGGCGCCGCACGGCCCGTCCGGCGCCACCGGGCGCGGCCGCGCACGACGCGGGCGCGCACGACGCGGCTCACGAGAGCACCCGGTCCACGAAGCGCTCGTCGTAGTCGCGGTAGCCGTTCGGGGTGCGCGCGGCGGCGATCAGCCCCTGCTCCTCGTAGTAGCGCAACAGCCGGCGGGGGGTCCCGGTGCGTTCCGACAGTTCTCCGATCCGCACGACCGCCCCTCCCCCGCCGACCACTTCGCGGGCCCGGCATACGGGCAGGTCGGCGGCGGGCACCGTGAGATGACGTGGCGTCAGTGCACGGTCACGGTGACGGTGGACGAGTGCGTCGCGCCGTGGGCGACCCGGAGCTTCTCCCTGCCCTTGTCGGCGAGCTTGACCTTGACGCTGTAGTTGCCGCCGTGCTTCGTCCTGGTGTTGGCGTGCAGGGTGGTCCACTTGCCCTTGTGCAGGTGCTGCACGGTGAGCTTGCTGCCCATCTTGATGCCCTTGGTCCGGCCGCTGAGGGTGACCGTGTGGCCGGCCCTGACGGACTTCGCGCTCGCCTTGACGCTGATCCCCTGGTGCGCCTTGGCCACGGCCGTGGCGACGGTGGCGGAGTGCAGGTCCGGTACCGCGCCGGGCGCGGCGACCGCGGTACCCGCCCCGCCGGCGAGCAGGGCGGCGCACGCGGCGCCGATGGCCGCGGTCCGCCAGCGGTAGGACTTCCTGGTGGTCGCCATGGAAAATCACCTCGCCTGGATTCCCCGTGTCCCCGGTCGCGTTCCGGTGTCGTGCTCCGGTGCGGGTCCGGGTCCGGTCCGGCTCCCTGCCGGTACCCGGCCAGTATGCGGAGCGGTGCGTGAGGCGATCGTGTGGGGCGGATGTGAGTCCTCACATCCGCGCGCCCTCGTGCGGTGCTCAACCGCTGGTCACGGGCGTCGGGTTGAGCAGCCGGTAGCCGGCGCCGCGGACGGTCTCCAGGTGGGACGCCTGGCCCGCGCGGTCGATCTTGCGGCGCAGGTAGGCCACGTACTGGTCGACGACGTTGGAGACCCCGTCGCAGGGGAAGTCCCAGACGTGTTCCAGGATCAGGGTCCGGGTGAGGACCTCGCCGGGGTGCCGCAGGAACAGCTCCAGCAGCGCGAACTCCTTGGGCGACAGGCGGAGTTCGGTGCCGCCGCGCCAGGCCCGGCGGCTGGCCGGGTCCAGCCGCAGATCGCCGACCGCCATCAGGGACGGTCGGGCGTGCGCACCGCGGCGGGCCAGCGCCCGCAGCCGGGCGTACAGCTCGGCGAAGCTGAAGGGTTTGGCCAGGTAGTCGTCGGCACCGGCGTCCAGTCCCCGCACCCGGTCGCTGATCTCGTTGCGGGCGCTGAGCACCAGGACCGGCGGCCAGCAGCCCGCGGCCCGCAGCCGGCGGCACACCTCGAAGCCGTCGTAGCCGCGCAGCAGCACGTCGAGGACGATCAGGTCGTACGGCACCTCGCGGGCCCGCCAGACCGCCTCCGGGCCGGTCGCCGCCAGGTCCACGACGTAGCCCTCCTCGGTGAGGCCGCGCCGCAGCAGCACCGCCGTGCGGGGCTCGCCGTCGACCACCAGGACGCGCATGCCTCCACGGTAGGAGCTCCGCGGGCGGACGACATGTGGAGCGGGGGCCCACGGAGCGTGGTGCCGGTGACGGGCCGCCCGGTACGCCCGTTCAGTCGTGCGGCGGCAGGTGCCGGACCTGGTGGTCGGCGGCGTTGAGGGCCTCGTCGACCAGGCGGCGCAGATGTCCGTGCCGCAGGGCGTACACGGCCCGGCGGCCGTCCTTGCGGGTGGTGACCAGCCCGGCCAGCCGGAGGCGGGCGAGGTGCTGGCTGACGGACGTGCGGGAGGCGCCGCAGGCCTCGGTCAGGGTGGTGACGTCGGCCTCGCCGGCGCAGAGGCGCCGCAGCAGGGCCAGCCGGGTGCGGTCGGCGAGCAGTCCGAGGATCTCCACGGCGACGGCGAGCCGGGTGCCGTCGCCGGGCTCCTGCGAACCGTGCGCACCTGATAGGTGCATGCGTGCGCTCATACGCACATAATGAGGGGTGAGGGCGTACGGCACAAGCCGCGCCCCGGATGTCGGGAAGGTGCGACGCCTGTGAACGCGCAGATGCCGGTCTCCGAGCCCCACCCCCACGGCCACGAGCACCCCCACGAGCACGGCCACGAGCACCCGCACCCCGCCGCCGGCCGCTCCCGCGCGGCCCGGCTGCGGCACCGGCTGGCGCACGCGGTCACCCCGCACAGCCACGAGGCCCGCGACAAGGTCGACCCCGCGCTGGAGGGTTCCCGCGAGGGCATGCGCACGCTCTGGCTCTCGCTCGCGATCCTCGCCCTGACCACCGTGGTCCAGGCCGCCATCTTCGCACTGTCCGGCTCGGTGGCGCTGCTCGGCGACACCCTGCACAACGCCGCCGACGCGCTGACCGCGGTCCCGCTCGGCATCGCCTTCGTCCTCGGCCGGCGGGCCGCCAACCGCCGCTACACCTACGGCTACGGCCGGGCCGAGGACCTGGCCGGAGTGGCCATCGTGCTCACCATCGCGGCGTCCGCGGTGCCCGCGCTCTACGCGGCGGTCGACCGGCTGGTGCACCCCCGGGACGTGACCCACCTGTGGGCGGTCGCGGCCGCCGCGCTGGCCGGCTTCCTCGGCAACGAGTTCGTGGCCCGCTACCGCATCCGCACCGGCCGCCGGATCGGCTCCGCCGCACTGGTCGCGGACGGGCTGCACGCCCGTACCGACGGCTTCACGTCGCTGGCCGTGCTGCTGGGCGCGGGCGGCGCGGCGCTGGGCTGGCGCGCCGCGGACCCGGTCGTCGGCCTGCTGATCACCGCCGCGATCCTGCTGGTCCTCAAGGACGCCGCCCGGGAGGTGTTCCGGCGGCTGATGGACTCGGTGGACCCGGCGCTGGTGGCGGCCGGCGAGGCGGCGCTGCTGGGCGTGCCCGGCGTACGCGGCGTGGGCGGCCTGCGGATGCGCTGGATCGGCCACACGCTGCGGGCCGAGGCGGACATCGTCCTCGACCCGCGGCTGACGGTGGCCGACGGGCACCGGATCGCGGTGGCCGCCGAGCACGCGCTGATCCACGGCGTACCGCGGCTGACGGCGGCCACCGTCCACCTCGACCACACCCCGGTGGACGGCGGCGCGGACCCGCACGCGGTCCTGGCCCACCACGCCCCGGCAGTCTGACGGCCGGGGCGCGGTGGGCCGGGGCCGCTCACGCCAGGATCGGGATCAGCCCCAGTCCGAACACCACGTAGAAGCCGGCCGCCACCGCCAGCCGGCCGGGGGTGAGTTTGTGCGCGCGCATGGTCAGCAGGAGGTAGCCGATCGCGGCCATGGTGATCAGGCCGGACCACAGCAGGGCGGTGTCGAAGTGCCAGCTGGTGAAGAGCAGGCCGAGGCCGCTGGGGACGGTGGCCTGGATCATCATGGCGCCGGAGATGTTGGCCAGCGCCAGCTTGGTCTTGCCCTGCCGCACCCAGATCACCGCGTTCATGATCTCCGGCAGTTCGGTGGCGATCGGGGAGAGCAGCAGCGCGGTGACCGAGGCGGAGAGTCCGAGCATCGGGCCGATGGCGTCCAGCTGGTGGACGAAGAGCTGCGAGGCGAAGAAGATCACCGCGAGGGTGGCCAGGGTCTGGGCGACCACCGCCCAGGTCGCCGGGGACTCGGCCCCGGGCTGGAACTTCAGCGGCTCCAGCTCGACGCCCTCCTCGTCCTCCTCGTGGTCGCCGCGGATCTCGCGCCAGAAGTAGACCGCGTACACCGCGAAGAACGCCAGGCCCAGCACCGGCTTGAAGGCGAAGGCGACCAGGCCGAGCGCGACCTTGACGACGAACACCGGCAGGAACCAGGTCTGGTCCTTGGCCAGCCGCCGCAGGTCCCGCTCCGAGCCGAGCGCCCGCTCCGAGCCGAGCGCCTGCTCCGGGCCGCGGGCCGCCGTGGAGTCGGCCGCGGCCGCGGCGCGCCGCTTGCGCCGCTGGAGCAGCAGCATCCCGCCGGTCACGCCGTACGCCACGGTGGCCAGCGCCAGCGGGCCGCCCATCGCGGCGCCGACGCCGATGTTCTTGGCTTCCGGGGTGGCGCCGGTGGTCACCGCGACCAGGGTCACCACGGACTCGGGCAGTGCGGTGCCGAAGGCGGCCAGGATGGTGCCCACCGCCATCCGTCCCACGTTGAGCCGCTCACCCAGCCATTCCACGGCGTTGACGAACCACTCGCAGGAGAGATAGATCGCCACCGCGCACACGATGAGCAGAACGAAATGCAGCACGCTGATCGTCAGCCTTTCCGCTCCGGCGGGCCTCGACGACGACCGGCGTGGGAGCGGCGGCACGACTTCGACCCCGCCGACGCGTTCTAAGTCGTCGACAAAGGGCCGAAGGTCTCGCCCGCCCGCACAGGAACTGCGTGGGCCCGGCCACCGGGAGCCGCGGCTCCAGTGTGTCGACGACCGGTTTGCGGGGCTACTCCCCTTCGCACGCCCAACCCTACACACCACGGATGCGGGAGCACGTCGGCGGAACACCGGGGGGATCGCCGGCCGCCTCAGGCGGACTGTCGGAGCCGCTGGAGCGACGCGACCAGCTGGTCCACCTCCTCGGGGGTGTTGTAGAGGGCGAGCGAGGCGCGGGCCGCGCTGGTCAGGCCGTAGTGGGCCAGGGACGGTTGGGCGCAGTGGTGGCCGGCGCGGACGGCGATCCCGTCCTGGTCCAGCCAGTCGGCGATCCGGACCGGGTCGTGGCCGGCCAGGGTGAAGGTCAGCACCGCGATCCGGTCGGCGGCGGAGCCGATCAGGTCCAGTCCGGGGACCGCGGCCAGGGCCTGCTGGGCGTAGCCGAGCAGTTCGGTCTCGTAGGCGGCGACGGCGTTCCGGTCGAAGCCGGTCAGCCAGTTGATCGCGGCGAGCAGACCGACCACGCCGGCGATGTGGCCGGTGCCGGCCTCCAGGCGGTGCGGGACGGGCGCGTACCGGGTGTCGTCGAAGGAGACGGATTCGATCATGTTGCCGCCGCCCTGCCACGGCGCCATCGCTTCGAGGATCTCCGGCTTGGCGTACAGGGCGCCGATGCCCGTGGGGGCGAACAGCTTGTGGCCGGAGAAGGCGTAGAAGTCGGCGTCGAGGTCCTGGACGTCGACGGGGAAGTGGGCCACCGCCTGGGCGCCGTCGACCAGGACCTTGGCGCGGTAGCGGTGGGCGAGCGCGGTCATCTCCCGGAGCGGCGGCACGGTGCCGAGGACGTTGGACGCCTGGCTGATCGCGACCAGCCGGGTCCGCATGGAGAGCCGGTCGGCGTAGGCGTCGAGGTCGATCTGCCCGTCCGGCCGCAGTGGGACGGGGACCACCCGGGCCCGGGTCTCCTTGGCGACCAGCTGCCAGGGGACGATGTTGGAGTGGTGCTCCAGCACCGGTACGAGGATGTCGTCGCCGGGGCCGAGGTTGGCCCGCCCCCAGCTCTGGGCGACGAGGTTGATCGCCTCGGTGGTGCTGCGGACGAAGACGATCTCGTCCGGGGACGCCGCGCCCAGGAACCGGGCGACCGCGGTCCGGCCCGCCTCGTACGCCTCGGTGGCCTCGCGGGCCATGGTGTGCGCACCGCGGTGGATGTTGGAGTTGCCCGCCCCGTAGAAGCCGGAGACCGCCTCGATGACCTGGCGGGGTTTCTGGGTGGTGGCCCCGTTGTCGAGCCAGACCAGCGGTTTGCCGTTGACGGTCCGGTGCAGGATCGGCACGTCGCGGCGGGCCGACTCGGGGGTGAAGGTGGGCTGTTGGGACAGCAGACGGCCCGTCGGATCGACGCCGGGCCGGGTCGCGGAGGTGGGCGGGGCCGCCGATGCCGGGGTGCCCGCACCCGTCCCGGGCACGGTGGTGGCGTCCGGCGGCGGCGTCGCCGTGGTGGGGATTCCCGTCGCGGCGGGCGCGGTCGCCGGGAATCCCAGGACGTCAGGCGTAGTCATGGTAACGGGACACCTCGACGTTCTGGAGGACGGCGAGGGCGTCCTCGACGAGGACCGCGGCGTTGAAGTACGCGGTCATCAGGTACGAGGTGATGCCCTTCTTGTCGACGCCCATGTTCCGCATGGACAGGCCGGGTTCGATCTCGTCGGCGACGCTCGCCGGGCGCAGTCCGACCACGCCCTGCTCGGCCTCGCCCGTCCGCATCAGCAGGATCTCGGTGGTGCCGGTGTCCGCGCCGCCGGAGAAGCGGACCTTGTCGGAGGGGAGCAGCGGCACGCCGCGCCAGGTCAGCAGCGGGCTGCCGAAGCTGGTGTCGATCACCGGGGGGACGCCCCGGCGGGTACATTCCCGGCCGAACGCGGCGATGGTGCGGGGGTGCGCGAGGAAGTAGCCGGGCTGCTTCCAGACCCGGGTGAGCAGTTCGTCGAGGTCGTCGGGGGTGGGCGCGCCGGTCCGGGCCTGGACGCGCTGGCCGGGGGCGACGTTGCGGAAGAGGCCGTGCTCGGGGTGGTTGAGGAGCGCGTCCTCCTGGCGTTCGCGGAGCGCGTGGGCGGTGAGGTTGGCCTGGGCGCGGGTCTGGTCGACGGGGCCGTTGTAGAGGTCGGAGACCCGGGTGTGGACGCGCAGCACGGTCTGGGCGAGGTTCATGTGGTACTCGCGGGGCGCGTCCTCGTAGTCGACGAAGGTCGCGGGCAGGTCGGGTTCGCCGACGTGCCCGGAGCTGAGGTCGACCGGCACCTCGCCGCCCGGCAGCACGCCGTCCGCCGCGAGGTAGGCGTCCATGGCGGCGCGCAGCGACGGGGCGCGGTCGACCAGTCGGGCCAGGGCGACGCGGTCGAGGCAGAGCGCGGTGCCGGGGGTGAGTGCGGTGACCTGGTACGGCATCGGGTCGGAGCGGGTCCAGGCGTCGAGGTCGAAGAACTGGCCGTCGCCGATCACTTCGAGGAGCGCGTCCTCGCCGTAGCGGCCGCGGGCCCGCTTCTCGGCGCGGCCCTGGGCGATGACGAGCAGCCGGTCCGACACCGCGCCGCCCTCCGCGAGGACTTGCCCGGCGTCGAAGGACACCGGCACGAAGGCTCCGGCGAGTTCGGTCAGCAGGGCGTCGTCCGCCTCCCGCAGGTACGGGAGTTCGCGCAGGTCGCCGGGGATGACGCGGTGGGTGTCGCCGTCCTGGTAGGTGGCCAGGCGGTCGTCGCCGAGGACGTAGGTGCGGCGGCGGTTGACGCGGAAGACGCCGGATTCGACGTCCACCCACGGCAGGGCGCGGAGCAGGTAGCGCGGGGTGATGCCGCGCATCTGGGGGGCGGTCTTGGTGGTGGTCGCGAGCTGCCGTGCGGCATCCGGGCCGAGCGTCATCCGGTCGTTCACTGGAGCCTCCATACGGGACCGAAGGCATGCCGGACGGCCGGGACGGGGCCGGTCGGCATGCGGGACGTCGGGATCGTCGGGCCGGGAATCGGCGGCCCGCAACGGCGCGTTGGCGGGCCTCCGGCCGGAAACGCTCGCCGCCCTCGCCCGCAACTCCGAATAGCCGTGCGACTACCTTGTGTCGCGCGACCACTACCCCGCGTGGAATCGGGCCCGAGGGTCCACCGGCGGGCGCCCGGACGCCCCGACGAGGCAACCGACCGCTTCCCACATCCGACCAAATTTGCCCTCATAAAGCCGCTTTGTCATTCCGAAAGGAACGCTTATGACGTCGGCGCAGCTGATCGCTACGCAGGGGCGCACAATGCTAAATATGGCGCGTGATGGAAAATTTCGGGCGAAAAAGATATTCCAGGCGTGATGTCGGGCGCCGTCTTCGCTCGATGCTGAGCGAGCACAGCGTCGCGGGCCAGGTGCTCGTGTTGCAGCTCGCCCTGGTGGTGCTGCTGGTCGTGGCAGCCGGGATCGCGCTCGCCCTCCAGGCCCAGCAGGCCAGCCTGGAAGAGGCCAAACAACGGTCGGCCGTCGCCGCGCTGGCCTTCGCGCACGCCCCGGGGACGGCCGCCGCGATGAAGTCCGCCGATCCCACCGCACGACTCCAACCCCGCGCCGAGGACGCCCGCAAGGAAGCCGGGCTCGACTACCTCGTCGCGTTCAGCCCGTCCGGGATCCGCTGGACCCACCCCGACCCGCAACTCATCGGCAAACACGTCCCCGGCGGCTACGCTCCCGCGCTCGCCGGCCGCAAGGTCACCTCCACCTCCAGCTCGGCCTTCGGACGCGCCGTGGACACCACGGTGCCCGTCAAGGACCCCGACAGCCGGGTCGTCGGACTGGTCGCCGCCGGCATCAAGGTGCAGCGCACCAACGAGTGGGCGCTGCAACGACTCCCGCTGCTGATCGGCAGCGCGGCCGGCGCACTGGTCATCGGGATCGGCGGGGTCGCTCTGATGAGCCGTCGGCTGCGCCGGCAGACCCACGGCCTGGACCCGGCCGAGTTGGCCCGGATGTACGACCACCACGACGCCGTCCTGCACGCCGTCCGCGAAGGCGTGCTCATCATCGGCAGCGACGGGCAGCTGCTGCTCGCCAACGACGAGGCCCGCCGACTGCTCGACCTGCCCGACGACGCCGAGCACCGCCGGGTCACCGAACTCGGCCTGGAGCCGGGCACGGCCGCCCTGCTGGCCTCCGGGCGGGCGGCGACCGACGAGGTGCACCCCGCCGGCGACCGGCTGCTCGCGGTCAACATCCGCCCCACCGCCCCCTACGGCGGCCCCGCGGGCACCGCCGTCACCCTGCGGGACACCACCGAGCTCCAGGCGCTGACCGGCAAGGCCGAGGTCGCCCAGCGGCGCCTGAAGCTGCTCTACGACGCGGGGATGCGGATCGGCAGCACACTGGACGTGGCCCGCACCGCGGAGGAACTGGCCTCGGTCGCCGTCCCCCGCTTCGCCGACGTGGTCTCCGTCGAGCTGCTGGAGCCGGTGCTGCGCGGCGACGAGCCCACCGGGGAGCACGCCCCGATGCGGCGGCTGGCGGTCCGCGGCGTCCCGGAGGACTCGGCGGCCTACCGCGTCGGCGAGCACATCCGCTTCGTCCCCGGCAGCCCCATCACCGCGGGCATCGCCGGCGCCCGCCCGGTCCTCGTCCGCGATCTGCGCGCCGAGCACGCATGGCGGGCCCAGGACCCGGTCGACACCCAGCGGATCCTGGACAACGGCATCCGCTCGCTGATCGCGGTGCCGCTGCGGGCCCGGGGCGTGGTGCTGGGCCTGGCCAACTTCTGGCGGGCCGAGACCTCCGAGGTGTTCGGCGCGGAGGACCTGTCGTTCGCCGAGGAACTGGCCGCGCGGGCCGCGGTCTCCATCGACAACGCCCGCCGCTACACCCGCGAGCACGCCACCACCATCACCCTCCAGCGCAGCCTCCTGCCGCGGGCGCTGCCCGAGCAGTCCGCCCTGGAGGTGGCGCACCGCTACCTGCCCGCGCAGGCCGGGGTGGGCGGCGACTGGTTCGACCTCATCCCGCTGCCCGGCGCCCGGGTCGCCCTGGTCGTCGGCGACGTCGTCGGCCACGGCCTGCACGCCGCCGCCACCATGGGCCGGCTGCGCACCGCGGTCCTCAACTTCTCCGCCCTGGACCTGCCGCCCGACGAACTCCTGGGGCACCTGGACGAACTCGTCAGCCACATCGACACGGACGAGGCCCGCACGGGCGGCATGGGGGCCGACGACGAGTACGGCGGCGAAGGGGCGGTCCGGCCGAGGGACCACCCGCACCCGAACGGGACCACCACTGACGGAGCATCAGCGGACGGCACGCCCGGCGGCACTGGCCCGTACACGGCGCCGGGGCCGGACGGAGCGCCGCCCCCGGACGCGTCCCCGGACCCGGACACCACGCTGCTGGGGGGCGAGGCGCTGGTCGGCGACAGCAGCGCCGGCATCACCGGCGCCACCTGCCTCTACGTCATCTACGACCCGGTCGCCGGCCGTGTCACCCTGGCCCGGGCCGGGCACCCCGGCCCGGCCCTGGTCCGCCCGGACGGATCGGTCTCCTTCCCCGACGTACCGGTCTCCCCGCCGCTCGGCCTGGGCGGCGGACTGCCGGTGGAGACCGTCGACCTGACCCTGCCCGAGGGCTCCCGCCTCGTCCTCTACACCGACGGGCTCATCGAAGACCGCGAGCGCGACATCGACACCGGCCTGGAACTGCTGCGCAGCACCCTCGCCGACGCCCCGGACCGCTCACCGGAGCAGACCTGCACGGCCGTCCTGGACGCCATGCTGCCCCAGCACCCCAGTGACGACATCGCCCTGCTCGTGGCCCGCACCAAGCTGCTCGCCCCGGACCGGATCGCCGAATGGGAGGTCCCCTCCGACCCGGCGGCCGTCGGCCGCGTCCGCGCCGCCTGCATGCGCACCCTGGAGACCTGGGGACTGGACGAGATCGGCTTCACCACCGAGCTGATCCTCAGCGAACTGATCACCAACGCCATCCGCTACGGCGCCCAGCCCATCCGCGTCCGCCTCCTCCACGACCGCGCCCTGATCTGCGAGGTCTCCGACGGCACCAGCGCCTCCCCGCACCTACGGCGCGCCACCACCACCGACGAGGGCGGGCGCGGACTGTTCCTGGTCGCCCAGTTCGCGCAGCGCTGGGGAACCCGCTACACCCCCAGCGGCAAGGTCATCTGGACCGAGCAGACCCTCGACGGGATGCGGCCCGCGGGCGGCCCCGGGGACGGCGGCATCGACACCCTCCTGGACCAGTGGGACGAACCGGCGCTGTGACCCGCGGGCCGCACCGGCGGGGCGCCGACGCACCGGATGCAGCCCCGGCCACCCCTCGCTAACCTCGTTCGAAGGGCCGCGGAAGCCTCGTTCGAAAGGCCGCGGAAGGTCCGCCCCGCCCGCCCGGTCCGCATCCCCGCGCCCGCGGCGCTGTCGAGGCCCCGCACCCGCGACGGCACCCCGACCGGCCGTCCCCTCTCCCCGGCCCGGATCTGACGGATCTGACCTCTGGAGGCCCTCATGATGCAGGTGCCCGAACCGCGCGACATCGCCCCTCGCCTGGCCAGCGGCGCGTTCATCCTGAACGCCGGGCTCACGATGTGGAAGTCCGACCGGGAGGCCGCCGAGGCGGTGCACGGCATGGCGTCCGCCGCGTACCCGTTCCTGTCGGAGCTGCCCCCGGAGCGGTTCACCCGGCTGTTGGCCGCCTCGGAGATCGCGATCGGCGGCGCGCTGCTCGCACCGTTCGTCCCGACCCGGCTGGCGGGCGTCGCCCTGACCGGGTTCGCAGGCGGCCTGGTCGGCCTCTACCTGCGGCTGCCCGGCATGCACCAGCCGGGCAGCCTCCGCCCCACCCCGGAGGGCCTCCCGCTCGCCAAGGACACCTGGCTGCTCGGCATCGGCCTCGGCTTCCTGAGCGCCCCGTGCGGCTCCCGGGCCCGACGCCACGGCGGGGCCGCTCGCTGCCGCCGGGCCCGCCGCTGCCCCTTCCCGCGCGCCCTGCGCGGGCGCTGACCGGACGTCCCGGACGGGGCGAAGGGGGCCGGACGAGGCAGGCAGGGCGGACGAGGCGGCTGAACGTGGAGGGAACCGGTCGACCGGGCCGTACCGGCGCCGTCATGCCGACGTCACGCCGAAGCCCCGCCGTCCGCCGACGTCACACGGCGCCGCCGCGTCGGGCCCGCGCCGCCCGGGCGCCCCGCGCGGCGGCCGCGCAGACCGCCCCGGCCAGTCCCGCCACCGCGAGGACCCAGAGGCTCGTCCGGTCGGTCAGCCGCCAGGCCAGTTCCGCGTGCTGGTGCACCACGAAACCGTCGAAGAACATCCAGGAGACCAGGACGACGGCGGGCACCAGGCGGGGCCGGGCCGCCGCCGCGATGGCGACGGTCAGCAGCGCGAACGCGGCGAGCGAAAGCCACAGATGGCCGGCCTGACCGGTCACCAGCAGGGCGGTCACCGCGACCGCGGTCACCGCCGCACCCACCGGCAGCGCGAGATCGCGACCCAGTTCGTCGGCGGGCGGGGCCGCGCCGACGGCCCGCCCACCGGCCACCGCCCGCCGGGTGCGCGCGGCTCCCGGGACGGGTGCGGCCCCAGGGGCGGCCGGGGGACGGGTGGGGAGCGAGTGGTGGAGGGCGGCCATGGGAACACCTCCTGGGGCCTGCCCCGGGGACGGGACAGGGGGTGGGACGGAAGGCGCGGCACGGGGCCGGGGCCTGGTGCCAGGGTGCGCGGATCAAGGGGCGCGAGCGCGGATCGGCGGGGAACTTAACGCCGCGTGTACGGGAGGTGCGGGGTTTCTGACGCGTCCCTGACGCCGGAGGGATGGACACCGGATGGTCCCGGACGCGCCCCTGGGGCGAACGGATGCGGATGCGTGTTGCATACTCGCCCTTCGTTGCCCGGAGGTTCCCGGACAACGCCCCTCGGGGCGAAAGCGACAAACGGCGAAAGACGGCGAGTTGGGCGTATTACACCCTTGATGCGCTAGGCGGTCCGGGCACTCCGGGCCGCCCTTCGTGCCGGTCGATCCGACCCGCACGGCGCCTCGCCCCACCCCCACCCCACACGCACACCCAACCAACCAGTCGACCCATCCGTAGTGGCGGTCGGCGGACGAACGACGATCGGCAGGACGTGGCCGCATGACCAGTACGCAGGTGGACCCCACTCCGCCGCCCCCCGCCGCCTCACCGAGGTGGCGGTCCTGGCTGCTGGACGGACTCAGCGAGCAGAGTGCCCGCCACCCCGGGCCGCACGGCACGCCACCCGCCGAGCACAAGGGCCACTCCTGGTGGCGGGTGATGTGCCTGACGGGTGTCGACTACTTCTCCACGCTGGGCTACCAACCGGGCATCGCGGCACTGGCGGCCGGGCTGCTGTCGCCGTTCGCCACGCTCGTGCTGATCGCGCTGACGCTGCTGGGCGCGCTGCCCGTCTACCGGCGGGTCGCCAAGGAGAGCCCGCAGGGCGAGGGTTCGATCGCCATGCTGGAGCGGCTGCTGCCCTGGTGGGCGGGGAAGCTGCTGGTGCTGGTGCTGCTGGGGTTCGCGGCCACGGACTTCGTCATCACGATGACGCTGTCGGCGGCGGACGCCTCGGCGCACGTCGTGGAGAACCCGTTCGCCCCGGCCGCGCTGCACGGCGCGAACCTGTGGATCACCCTGGTGCTGCTCGCCGCCCTGGGGGCGGTCTTCCTCAAGGGGTTCCGCGAGGCGATCGGGATAGCCGTGGCGCTGGTCGGCGTCTATCTGGTGCTCAACGTGGTCGTGCTGGCCACGTCGGCCTGGCAGGTGCTGTCCCACCCGGTGGCGATCGGCAACTGGTGGAGCGCGATGACCGCGCAGCACTCCTCACCGCTGGCGATCGTCGGGGTCGCCCTGCTGGTCTTCCCGAAGCTGGCGCTGGGCATGTCGGGCTTCGAGACCGGCGTGGCCGTGATGCCGCAGATCCACGGCGACGCCTCGGACGACCCGGTCAAGCCGGCCGGCCGGATCCGGGACACCCGCCGGCTGCTGACCACCGCCGCACTGATCATGAGCGGCTTCCTGCTGCTGTCGAGCCTGGCCACCACCATCCTGATCCCGCAGAAGGAGTTCGCGCCCGGCGGCGCGGCCAACGGGCGGGCGCTGGCGTATCTGGCGCACGAGCACCTCGGTGAGGCGTTCGGCACGGTCTACGACATCTCGACCATCGCGATCCTGTGGTTCGCCGGGGCGTCGGCGATGGCGGGGCTGCTCAACCTCGTGCCGCGGTACCTGCCCCGCTACGGCATGGCGCCGGAGTGGACCCGCGCGGTGCGCCCGCTGGTGCTGATCTTCCTCGCCATCGCCTTCGGGATCACGATCGTCTTCGACGCCAGCGTCGACGGCCAGAGCGGCGCCTACGCGACCGGCGTCCTGGTGCTGATGCTCTCCGCCTCGTTCGCCTCGACCGTCGCCGCCCGGCACCGCGGGCACCGGGCGGCCGCCATCGGGTTCGGCGCGATCACCCTGGTCTTCGGCTACACGCTGGTCACCAACGTCATCGAGCGGCCGGACGGCCTGAAGATCGCGCTGCTGTTCATCCTCGGCATCCTGCTGACGTCGTTCGCCTCGCGGGTGCACCGCGCCTTCGAACTGCGCGCCGCGGACGTGGTGTTCGACGAGACCGCGGAGCGGCTGATCGAGGAGGCCCAGGCGGCCGGGCCGCTGCGGGTGATCGCCAACGAGCCCGACGAGCGGAACGCGGCGGACTACCGGGAGAAGGAGTACAGCCAGCGCGAGGAGACCCACATCCCCGACCGCGGACCGGTGTTGTTCCTGGAGGTGCTCGTCGAGGACTCGTCGGACTTCACCGCGGAGCTGCACGTGCACGGCGTGGAGGCGTACGGCACGCGGATCCTGCGGGTGCAGGGTGCGGGCGTGCCGAACACCATCGCGGCGGTGCTGATGCGGCTGCGGGAGCGGACCGGCGAGGTGCCGCACATCTACTTCAACTGGACCGAGGGCCATCCGCTCAGCCATCTGCTGCGGTTCCTGGTGTTCGGCGACGGGGAGGTCGCACCGGTCACCCGCGAGGTGCTCCGCCGCGCGGAGCCGGACCTGCGGCGGCGTCCGCGGGTCCACGTGGGCTGACGCAGCCCGCTCCCCCGCCCGCACTCGGCCGCCGGATCACTTCCGGCGGCCGAGTGCTTTGGCCCGGGTGTGCGACCAGCCGGCGAGCAGCACACCGGCGGCGGCGACGGCGAGGTAGCCGGTCAGCAGCACCGGGAAACCGCCGCCGAGTCGGCCGAGCAGACCGGTGTCACCGTGGTCGATGAGCAGCCGGACGGCGCTCTGACCGGCAACCGCCACCAGAACCATGGCGGTGATCTGCAGGACGTCGTACTTCATGGCGCTCCTCGGAAGGTGACTTGGCAATCGGAACGTGAACTGCGGACCGGAAGCCGACTTGGGGGCCGGAACGTGAACTGCGGATCGGAAGCCGACTTGAGGACCGGCGTCGGGTCCTGGCATCGGCCGTGGCACCGGGCCGCGGCCGGGTGGTGGCGTCGAGACCCGGCGCCGGGGCCGATGCCGCGTCCCGGTGCGTGGACGTGTGGGTGGACGTGAACACCAGGGCGGCGACCCGCCACATGACGCCACCCAGTGACGTTACGAACGTATCAGCGGCCGAGGTGCCGTATTAGGCTCCAGCACTGCCGAATTCGCTTTTCGTCACAGTATTTGCGAGGTGCCGGATGGGCTTGGGGCGTGTGGAAAAAGGGTCGTCGTGCCGGGTGTGCGGGACGGCACTGGCGCCGGCCGGGCGGGGCCGGCCCGCGGTCTACTGCTCGCGCAGCTGCCAGGCCCGCGCGTACCGGAGACGGAAGCATCCGCCGGTGCCGGTAAGGGCCGGGGAGGCAGCTCGGCCGGCGGGCGCGGCCGGGGGCGCGGCGGCGGACAAGCGGCTGCGGATCATCGAGGCGGTGTGGCGGATCGCGGCCGAGCGCGGGTTGCACGCCGCGAGCATGCGGGAGGTCGCGGCGGAGGCCGGGGTCTCGGTGCGGGCGGTGCAGTACCACTTCGCGGACAAGCACCGGCTGCTGGTGGAGGCGCTGCAACTGCTGCACGAGGAGGACGAGCGGATCGCCCGGTCCCGGATCCGGTTCGATCCGGCGGATCCGCGGGGGCTGCTGCGGGGCGTACTCGACGAGTTCCTCCCCTTGGACGCCCAACGGGCCGCGGCACTGAGGGTGTTCGCGGCGTACTACGCGCGCAGCCTGACCGATCCGGCGCTGGCCCGGGTGTTCCTGCCCGGGGACCACCCGCTGGAGGACATGGTCGCGGGGATCCTCGCGTCGGCGCGGGATGCCGGGCGGACCGCGCCCGGGCTGGACGTCCGACTGGAGGCCGACCTGCTGGTGGCGGCCGCGGTGGGCCTGGGCGGCGATGTGCTGCACGGCCAGCGGTCGTTGGCGCAGGCGCGGCAAGCGCTGGAATACCGACTGGGGACGCTCTTCCCGAGCGGGCTCGGGGAGAACCCGGCAAGACCCCGGGAAAACCCGGAAACCCGGGAGGCGAGCCGGTAGAACCACTCGCGTAGCCCCACCGACCCGCCTCCCCGGCGCGACTCCCATCGCCGCCGCCGCTCGGCGCAAGGCTCAGCGCAGGGCGGGTTCCGGGTAGAAGTCCCGGGGGCGTCCGTGGGCGTCCTTGAGGCGGCCGAGGAGGCTCGCCGGGTATTCGATGAGCCAGTAGCTGGCCGCGGCCGCCGGGAGGGCGGCGAGGAGGACGATCAGCAGGGCCCAGGGGAAGCCGGACTGACCGGTGGGCAGCAGTCCGGCGTTGTGGAGCAGGAGCATGACCGGCTCGTGCCAGATGAAGAGGCTGTAGCTGATCAGGCCCACGGGGGTGAGCCAACGCGCCGTCAGGAAGCGGTTCCAGAAGGTGCGTCGGCGGATGTGGAGGGTGCTGAAGAGCAGCAGCGCCCACAGGGCGGAGGCGATCGGGTGGTAGTAGGTGAAGGTGAAGCCCTCCGCGTCGGACTGGAGCGAGAGGCAGAAGAGCCCGGCCAGCGCGAGGGCGGTGAGGAGCAGTGCGGTGCGCGGGGTGAGGCGGGCGCGGTCGCCGAGCGCGGCCAGGGCCACCGCCAGGCCCATGCCGGCCGCGAAGCCGCCGAAGCGGGCCTGCGGGCCGAAGTAGGCGACCCAGTCGGTGTGCGGGATGCCGAGGACGTAGTGCGCGACGGTGATCCAGGCCAGCGGCACGGCGTAGAGGAGCAGGCAGCCGCCCGCGCAGACCGCGACCCGGGCGGCGCGGTGGCGCAGTCGCCGGCAGGCGCGGACGGCGAGCGGGCCGAGGCCGACGAGGACGAAGTAGAAGAGCACCTCCAGGGAGAGCGACCAGGTGGGGCCGAGGGTGTAGAAGATCCGGTCCTGGTCGAAGACGTGGGTGAAGGTGAGGTGTTCCAGGAGGTCCGGCCAGTCGCCGGGGAGGGTGGGGTTGCGGGTGGCCCAGACGACCAGGACGGCCAGGACGTAGAGCGGCAGGATCCGGATGGCGCGCCGGAAGAGGAAGGCGCGGGCCGGCCGGGTGGAGCCGCCGTCGAGGGCGGCGCGGGCGTAGGAGTGGGTGAGCAGGAACGCCGACAGCACGAAGAAGAGGTCGATGACTTCGAGGGAGAGGACCGCGTCGAGTGCGGGGTTGGCCACCGGCGGGTGGCTGCCCTGGGCGTCGTAGGCGGTGTACTGCTGCCAGACGTGGAAGGCGACGGTGCTGAGCGCGGCGAGTCCGCGGAAGCCGTCGATGTCGCCGGTGAGGCGGCGGCGCGGGGCCGCGGCGGGGGTGCGCGGCGGGGCGGGCGGGGCGGTGGCGGTGGTCATCGGCGGGTCACCGCCTTGGCCGCCTGGGCGCGCGGGGTGACCCGCCACTGCCGGTCGCCGAGGGCCTCTTTGAGGTGGGACTGGCGGGCGACCATGTTCTTGAAGTGGCTGTAGAAGACGGTCGACACCAGCAGGTAGGACCAGAACCAGCCGCGCCGGGCGCGGATTTCGGGGACCGCCAGCCGCCAGGCGAAGAGGGCCTGGACGGGTCCGGCGGCGAGGGTGAGGAGCAGGGCGAGGACGCAGACCGGCACCGCCCAGTCGAGGTGCCCGGGGCCGCCGGCCTTCCAGGTGGCGTAGAGCAGGATCGGGAGGATCTGGAGGGTCAGCCAGGGCTGGATCTCGCGCCAGCCCAACAGGACCAGCAGACCGAACTTTTGACGGATCGTCAGAATCGGTGAACGCAGGCCGCGCCAGAGGTGTTTGAGGGAGACCTGGAGCCAGCCCTGGGCCCATCGGGAGCGCTGGTTCCACAGGGCGGTGAGGGTGGTGGGGGCCAGTTCGCGGGAGAGGAGGGTGCGGTCGACGGCGATCCGGGCGCCGGCGGTGAGGGACCGCAGGGTGGAGTCGATGTCCTCGGTGAGCATGGAGCCGTGCATCCGGGTGCGGGCGAGGAGGTCGGTGCGCCAGAAGCCGTTGGAGCCGCCGAAGACGCCGAAGCCGTGGAGCCGGGTGCGGCCGGGGTGACTGACCGCGTAGATCGCCTCGAACTCGACGGCGACGAGCCGGGCGACGCGGGAGCTGTCGCCGTTGCGGATGACGCAGTGCCCTTGGACCACGTCGTAGCCGTTGGAGAGCCAGTGCCAGGCGTCGCGGAAGGCGTGCGGGGCGGGGTGGTGGTCGGCGTCGAAGATGCCGACGAACTCGCCGCGGACCCGGGTGACGGCGGCATTGACGTTCTGGGCCTTGGAGGTGCTGCCGGCGACCGGCAGGAGGACGAGGCGGGGGTCGCGGGCAGCGATCTCGCGGAGGGTGTCCTCCACGGGCAGCGGGTGCGGGGTGTTGTAGGCGAGGACGATTTCCAGCTCGGCCGGGTAGTCCTGGCGCAGAAACGATTCGACGGTGTCGACGATGGTGGCGGCCTCGTTGGGGAGGTACGCGGCGATCACGGCGCTGGCCGGCGGGTAGGCGGCGCCGGGCCGTTGCGGGCGGGACGGCGCGTCCAGCGCGTAGAGGCATTCCAGGACGATCAGCAGCGCGGAGAGCACCAGTCCGGCGACCACCGCCCAGTACATGCCGGAACCGAGGTCCCAGCCGGCCAGGTACGCCTGCTGGTAGAGGACGAACGGCACGCCGATGCCCAGGAGTAACGCCAGCACCGGGGAGAGCGCGGAGAGCGCCGGGCGGATCAGGGCGCGCAGCGGGGGCCGGCGGTGGCGGTGCGGGGTGTCGCGCATCCAGGGGGCGTAGCGGACGGGGCGCAGGTCGCGGTGGCGGAGCGCCTCGTGGGCCGCGTCGCGGGCCTGGTCGGCGGCGTCGGCGCCGTCGGTGCACCCGGCGAGCGGGAGCCAGCCGACGGCGGGGGTGAGCCGGACGTTCTCGTCGGCGACGACGAAGCGGGTGCCGGCGGCGGCGGTGGCGAAGTCCTGGAGGCCGCGCAGGGCGGTCTCCTCGTCGACGCCGGGGAGCAGCATCAGCAGATGGCCGTCTTCGTCCCGGCCGAGCCGGTCGCAGACGCCGCCGAGGCGTTCGGCGACGCCTGCCAGCCGTTCGGCGACCTCGCGGCGGACCCGGGGGCCGAGTCGGTCCTCCAGGGCGGCGAGTTCGGCGACGCCGATGACGGCGAGGACGCCGCCGTGCCGGGCGGCGTCGGGGCGTTTGAGTTCGCGTTCCACCTCGTCGAGGAAGTGGGGGCGGGAGTAGAGGCCGGTGCGCGGGTCGCGGAGCAGGTGCTCGACGGGGACCGGGACGCGGCGGAGCTTGGCCTCTATACGGGCGGAGAGTTCGTCGGGGTCGGACGCCTCGGGTATGCAGTCGTCGGCCCCCTGGCGGAGCAGGTCGGCGACGCCGGCGGGTCCGGGGGTGCCGGTGACCATGAGGAGGGGCAGGGCGCGGCCGGCGGGGACGGTGCGGACCTCGCGGATGACGTCGGCTCCGGCGTGCCGGGCGCCCGGTTCGTCGAGGGCGACGACGGCGTCCGGGGGTGCCTGGTGGACGCGGGGGCCGGCTTCGCCGGGCGGGACGTGGCTGACGTCGTGGCCGGTGGTGCGGAGGGTGTGGGTGAGGCGTTCCAGGCGTGGTCCTGGGGTGCCGACGACGAGGACGTGGCCGGCGGGGTGGGTGCCGGGTGGGGTGGGCTGGTCCGCTCCGCCGAGGAGGGCCGTGGGTGAGCCCTGGGTGTGTGCGTGGTGCGAAGTGAGCACCTGGGGTTGTCCCTTCTGACTACGGGGCACGCGGAGGCCGGCGGCGGGGCCCCTGGACCGGTCGGTCGACGGTCCTCGGGGCCGGTGGCCGTGCGCGGGCAGGGCTGAGCAACCGCCCTGCCGTGGCGGCTGATCAGGGTGCCGGCGCGCCGGCTCGTGGGGTGCCGGCGGCTCCGTGGCGCGCGATGCGTGGACGGTGACGATCAGACGGGCGTCAGGCGGCGGTCGGGTGGTGAGCGCCGCGGACGCGGGTGATTGTCAGATGCATGACAGCGTGGCGTGCGGCGGGCGCGCCGGAGTGCGTCTTCTCTCGGCGGAGCGGACGGCGGCACGGTGGCGCGCGGCCTCGGCGGGCGCGGCCGGCACGGCGGGCTGCAGGCACCGGACCGCACGGGGGCGGTCGAGTGTGTATCGCATATGAGGGGTCCCATCCTGATCGGATTGTGGGGGGGAGGACCGGATGCCAGGTGTACACCGACCGGCTCTGCTCGGGCAAGGCCCATCGGCACCCGCCAGCCTCGGCGATCACTGTGACACCGCACCTTCATCCACGTAACACCTTCATTACGTCGCGCCGTCGCGGCGATCTCCTCACCCGCTACCGCCCGGTAGGTACCGGTGCATCGGCTATACCCGGTACGGGAGTTCTGACCTGGAGGTTCGTACCTCTGGCCGATCTGTTAATCTTCCCGCCCCTGGATGTTCCTCCATGTCCGCCCCCTTCCCTCCCCCCAGCACCCCCTGCTCGCCGGGTGCAGCGAGGTGTCGCGTACGTGAACAGCGTTCCGTTCTCTCCCGCTCAGGCCCGATCCGCGCGGGCCCGGGTGGGCCTGACCACCGGTCAGGTCGCCCAGTCCATGTCGGCGTGCGGCGCACCGGTGCGTCCCGAGGTGATCGAGGCGTGGGAGTTCGGCTCCCTGGTGCCCACCGAGCCGCAGCTGTTCGCCCTGGCCGATGTGCTGTGGTGCCCGCCCACGGTGCTGATGGGCGTGGAGCCGCGGTCGCTGGCCGAGCACCGGCTGGCCCGGCAGTTGAGCGCGGAGCGGCTGGCGCAGTTGGTCGGGATGGCCCCGGAGGCGTACCGGGCGGCGGAGGCGGCCAACCAGTGGCACGGTGACTACCGGCAGACCAAGGCCCTGGTGGAGGCGCTGGGGCTGTCGCTGCGCAAGCTGATCGGGGTGATGGGGCGGGTCGAGGAGTTGGCCGGGCACCTGCGGGCGGCGATCGAGGGCCGCTGGAAGTCGCACGTCGGGCCGATCACCGAGATCACCAGCCTGAACCGGACCCGGGTGGGCGATGCGCTGCGCACCATGCACGGGGAGTTCGCGGAGTTCTCCGAGCGGTACATGGGGCATGTGGTGGCGCGGAACGCCGACGCCCGGCTGAAGGAGATCGCGGCCGAACGGTCGGCGTACCTGCGGCAGTTGGTCGACCACTTCTGGGAGCTGATCGGCGAGGCGGGCGAGGCGCCGCCGTTCAACTCCGTGCACTGAGGCGGCCGGCGGCCGGGGCGGGCCAGGTGGTCCCGCCCCGTCGGGCCGGGCGTCAGTACGCGCCCTGGGGGTGCGGCGGCGGACCGGCGGGCGCGGGGCCGGCCGGTCCCGCCTCGCCCGCGACCGGGCCCTCGTCCTCGTCCTCGGTGAACTCGTCCCAGTCGATCTCCAGCGACTTGCGGCGGGTGAGGACGTTGAAGACGAGGTTCAGCACGATCGCGGTCAGGCCGCCCAGGGTGATGCCGGAGTCGAGCACCGCCCGGACGTCCTGCGGCATCCGCTCGAAGAACGGCGCGACCGCGGTGGGCAGGAACGAGACGCCCAGACTGACCGCCAGGATCAGGGCGTTGCGCTCCTCGCGCAGGTCCACCTTGCCGAGGATCTGGATGCCGACCGCGGCGACCATGCCGAACATCGAGAGCGCCGCGCCGCCGAGCACCGGGTGGGGGATGGCCGCGACCACCGAACCGGCCTTGGGCACCAGTCCCAGCACGATCATGAAACCGCCGGCCGCGACCACCACGAACCGGCTCATCACCCGTGACATCCGCACCAGGCCGATGTTCTCGGCGAAGGCCACGTAGGGGAAGGAGTTGAAGATGCCGCCGAGGATGGTGGCCACGCCGTCGGCGCGCAGCGCCCGGGCGACGGTGTCGTTGCCGACCGGCTTGCCGGTGATCTCGCCGATCGCGTAGACGTCCCCGGTGGTCTCCACCATCGTGATCAGCATGACGACGACCATCGCGATGATCGGGAACGCCTCGAACTTGGGCATTCCGTAGTGGAACGGAGTGCTGACGCCGAACCAGCCGGTGTGGCCCACTCCGCTGAAGTCGACGTCACCGAGCAGCCAGGCGACGCCCGTTCCGCCGACCAGTCCGAGCAGCACCGCGACGCTGCTCAGCAGCGGCTTTCCGATCCGCACGATCGCCAGAATGAACAACAGGGTGCCGAGCGCGTACCCGAGGTTCTTCAGATCGCCGAATTCCGGCTTGCCCGCCAACTGGGCTCCGCCGGCCGCGTCCTGAAGGGCCTGCGGGATGAGCGTGAGGCCGATAATGGTGAGAATCGTGCCGATGACGACCGGTGGGAAATACTTCACCAATTTGCTGAAGAACGGGGCGAAAAGGAAGGTGGCGATACCCGCGGTGATCACCGCGCCGTAGACCACCAGCAGTCCGGCGGTGCCGCCGCCCGCACCCAGTCCGATGGCGATCATCGGGGATACCGCGGTGAAGGTCGCGCCCTGCACGAGGGGCAGTCGGGCGCCTATCTTCCATATGCCGAACGCCTGGATGATGGTGGCGATTCCGCAGGTCAGCAGGTCGGCGTTGATGAGGTAGACGAGTTCTTCGCGGGACAGCCCGAGGGCGTTGCCGAGGATGATCGGGACGATGACCGCGGCCGCGTAGAAGGCGAGGACGTGCTGGAAACCGTAGAGGGCGAGTTTGCCGAACGGCAGCACCTCGTCGACGGGATGGGCCCGCTGCCGGGGAAACTGCCGAGAGGGTTGTCGCGCGAGTCGTGCCATCTCTGCCTTGCCTTCACGAGGTAGGTGAATAAGAAGGAACCCGGGCCCTATGGTGCGTTGCCCTGCGGGGTGCGGTGCATCCCGGTTCGCCGGGGCATCCTTCGATCGACGGACCGAGGTCCGGTATTTCCATGGAATGCGCAGGTGCGGGCTCGTCGGGGCGCTCACCTTAGTTGACCTTTACCGTTCCGCGCGAGTAACCGCGGGCGGGGGCGGGGAATGCGCCGTAAAATCTGAAATATGGCTGAGCGGCCTGATGCGTCCACCGCTCCCGAACTCCTCGTCGAGTCCGGCGGTGTCACGCAGGTGATGAGCCCGGGGCACTCGTACCACGTGGGGCGGGACCCGGACAGCGAACTCGTCATCCGCGACGACCGGGTGTCCTGGCACCACGCGGTGCTCTGGGCCACCGAGGACCACTGGCTGGTGCAGGACGAGGGCAGTACGAACGGAACGTACACGGACGGGCGTCGGGTGTCGCGGTCCGACATCGGGCCGGGCAGCGTGATCCGCTTCGGCAATCCGGCCGACGGCCCGTGCGCGGTGCTCACCGGTGTCTCCCGCCGCACGGCCGACGGCCGGCCGTCGTCGGTGTCGCACCCGGCGGCCACCCACACCTTCCGGCGGCCCAGTACGGTCCGGCCGCTGCCGCCGGCGCGCACCACCCGGATCGGCCGGGCCCCCGACAACGACCTGGTCGTGGACGACCTCGCGGTCTCCCGCCGGCACGCCGAGCTCCGGGCCGGCCCGGACGGCTACGTCCTCGCCGACCTGGGCAGCCACAACGGCACCTACCTCAACGGCGCACCGGTCCAACTCGCCCCGGTGCGCCCCGGCGACATCATCGGCATCGGCCACTCCGCGTTCGTCCTCGTCGGCGACCAGCTCCAGGAGTACGTCGACACCGGCGAGGTGTCGCTGGACGTGCAGGCGCTGACCGTCCGGGTCGGCAAGGGCACCGAGCGCCGGGCACTGCTGGGCGGGGTGTCGTTCCCGGTGGGTGAGAAGTCGCTGCTCGCCGTGATCGGCCCCAGCGGGGCCGGCAAGTCGACGCTGCTGAACGCGCTGACCGGACAGCGGCCCGCCGACGAGGGCACCGTGCTCTACGACGGCCGGGACCTCTACCGGGACTACGCCGAGCTGCGCCAGCGCATCGGGCTGGTGCCGCAGGACGACATCCTGCACACCCAGCTGACCGTCCGCCGGGCCCTGGGCTACGCGGCCGAGCTGCGGTTCCCCGAGGACACCTCGCCGGCCGAGCGGGCGGCCCGGGTCGAGGAGGTGATCCGCGAACTCGGCTTGGTCGAACGGGCCGGACTGCCGATCCACAAGCTCTCGGGCGGCCAGCGCAAACGCGTCAGTGTGGCGCTGGAGCTGCTGACCAAACCGTCGCTGCTCTTCCTCGACGAACCGACCTCGGGTCTCGACCCGGGGATGGACCGCTCGGTGATGCACATGCTGCGCGGTCTGGCGGACGACGGCCGGACCGTCATCGTGGTCACCCACAGCGTGCTGAGCCTGGACGTCTGCGACCGGCTGCTGGTGCTGGCCCCGGGCGGCACCATCGCGTACTACGGGCCGCCGGAGGAGGCGCTGTCGTACTTCGGGTTCACGCAGTGGCCGGAGGCGTTCGAGGCGTTCGAGAACGACCGCGGGCGGGACTGGGCCGGGGAGTTCCGGGCCTCGGCGCCGTACCGGCGGTACATCGCCGGGGAGACCCGGCAGCCGCCCGTCCCGTCGGCGCCCCGGCAGCCGGTGGCCGCGCCCAGGACCCAGCGCTGGGGCGCCCAGCTGTGGACGCTGGTGCGGCGGTACGCGGCAGCGCTGTCGTCGGACCGGACGTTCCTGGTCATCATGGTGGCGCTGCCGTTCGTGATGGGCGCGATGGCGCACGCCATCAGCGGCGGGAAGCTGGCCGCCGACGGGGCGGCGACGGTGCTGCTGATCCTCTGCGTGGGGGCGGTGCTGACCGGTGCCGCCAACGCGGTCCGCGAGCTGGTCAAGGAGCGGGTGATCTACCAGCGGGAGCGGGCGGTGGGCCTGTCCCGGTCGGCGTATCTGATGTCGAAGGTGCTGGTGCTGGGGACCGTCACGGTCGTCCAGGCGGTGGTGCTGACGCTGGTGGCGCTGTTCGGGGTGCAGCTCAACGCCCCGGGCGGCAAAGGGGTGCTGATGCCGCCGCTGATCGAAATCACGCTGGCGGTGGCCCTGTTGGCGTTCACCGCGATGCTGCTGGGGCTGCTGGTGTCGGCGGTGGTGCGCAAGGAGGAGGTCACCATGCCCCTCCTGGTGCTCCTGGCGATCGTGCAGGTGGTGTTCTGCGGCGCCCTGCACCAGTTGCCCGGCACGGCGGTGCTGGAGCAGGTGGCGTGGCTGGTGCCGTCCCGGTGGGCGCTGGCGGCCATGGCGGGCACCATCGACCTGCCCCGGCTCCAGCCGGGACCGCTCACCGCCGACCCGCTGTTCCGGCACGCGGTGGGGCCGTGGCTGCTGGACATGGGCATGTTGGTGGTGCTCTCGGTGGTGTTCGGCTTCCTCGTCTACCGGCTGCTGCGGCGCCACGAGCCGGAGATCATGCGCCAGTAGCCGGGACCGTTGGTGCGTACGGCGTCGCGGCCGTACGCGAGGAGTGCCGAGGAGCCGCCCGTGACCGTGCCGGAGTTCCGTCCCAGTCATGTCGTCCCGCCGGACGGGATGGCGACCTGGGCGGCCCCGGACGCCGCCCGTCCGCTGGTGCCGCTCGATCCGCTGCTGCCCGTCCGGGTCGTCGAACGGCGCGGTGACTGGGCGCTGGCGCTGTGCTCCAACGGCTGGTCGGCGTGGGTGGACGGGCGGCTGCTGCTGACGGTGCCGCACGGGCCGCCGGCCGCCGGGCAGCCCGCCGCCCGGACCGCGGACCCCCGGCCGCTGCTGGCCGCCGCCGAGGGCGCGCTGGGCCGCTACCGGCAGCTGGTCGAGGAGTTGCTGGCCGGGCAGTTGGACCGGGAGGCGTTCGCGGAACGGTCGCGGGGGGTGCGGGTCGGGGCGGTGGTGGACGGTGACGCGGTGTGGCTGTACGAGGCGCGGCACGAGCGGTGGTGCTTCTGCGACGGGGCGTCGCTGGTGACCTTCGCCGTGTCGGACGGGCCCGCGAAGGAGGCGCCCGCGGCGGACGACCCCGCATCGGAAGGGCCCGCGGCGGAGCCGGAGGCCGGTGCGGTGGGGGCGGCGGACGGCGGGGCCGACGGGGGTGCGGGATCCGGGGGCGGGCTGCCCGGCGCGGCGGAGTTCCCGCCGCCGTTCCCGCCGTCGGTGGGCGGGCCGGGTGACCGGCCGTGAACGAGTGGCCGGCGGGTGACGAGCGGGCCGGCCCGGAGCCGGGGCAGGGGGCGGGTCAGGAGCCGGAGCCCGAGCCGGCCGGGCGGTCCCGGGAGCGGTCGACCGTGCCGGACTCGTCCGGGCTGCGCGGCCGCCGGATCGCCGACTACCTGCTCGGGGACGAGATCGGGCGGGGTGGCATGGCGGTGGTCTACAAGGCCGAGGACCTGCGGCTGGGCCGGACCGTGGCGCTCAAGCTGCTGGCCCCCGAACTGGCCCGGAACGACACCTTCCGGCAGCGCTTCGCGCACGAGTCGCGGGTGGCCGCGGCGATCGACCACCCGCATATCGTGCCGGTCTTCGAGGCCGGCGAGACCGACGGCCTCCTCTACATCGCGATGCGCTACGTCCAGGGCCGCGACCTGCGGGCCCTGCTGGACCACGAGGGGCGGCTGCCGCTCGCGGCCACCTGCCGGATCGCCGTCCAGGTGGCGTCCGCGCTGGACGCCGCGCACGCCCACGACCTGGTGCACCGCGACGTCAAACCCGGCAACGTGCTGATCGCCGAGGGCACCGACAGCGACCGTCCGGAGCACGTCTACCTGACCGACTTCGGGCTGACCAAGAAGTCGCTGTCGCTGACCGGCTTCACCAGCGTCGGCCAGTTCGTCGGGACGCTGGACTACGTGGCGCCCGAGCAGATCTCCGGCCGTCCGGTCGACGGCCGGTGCGACGTCTACGGGCTGGCCTGCGTCGCCTACGAGATGCTGACCGGGGCCCCGCCGTTCCGCCGCGACGACGACATGGCGCTGCTCTGGGCCCACCAGTACGATCCGCCGCCGGCCCCGAGCGGGCAGCGGCCCGACCTCCCGCCGGCCGTGGACGCGGTGTTCGCCCGCGCCCTGGCCAAGGCCCCGGAGGAGCGGTACGAGAGCTGCCGGGGGTTCGTGGCGGCGCTGCGGGCGGCCGGGCGGGGCACGACGGCGGACGCCCCGGCCGCGGGGCGGGCGCCGACCCGGGTCGACGCCCGCGCCGGCGGGCCGGAGCGGAGCGCCCGGCACAGTGCCGCGCCCCCGCCGCCCCCGCGCTGGGCCGTCCCGGTGTTCCCGGGGCCCGGCACCCCGGGGTCGTAGGGCGTCGGCGGCCACGGCACCCCGTACCGCGCGGTCCGGTCTTCGCGACGGCGGTCCGGTCCGCGGACGTCAGTGGTCCGGTGGTGGGGCCCGGTGGGCGTCCCGGACCTCGCCGGGGTGCCGGACCCGGCGCGCCGCGAGGCCCCCGGCGAACCCGGTGACCAGGCCCCAGGCGGCGCCCACCCCCATCAGCCGCCACAGCTGCGGCTCCAGGGTGACCGCGCCCCCCAGGTCGCCGCCGAGGTCGCCGACGCCGATCAGGGAGAGCCCGTAGTGGGCGTCGATCCGGGTGACCAGGCCGACGACGAGGAGGGTGAGGGCCAGCGCCACCGCCATCTCCAGGGCGTGCCGCCAGGCGGGTGTCCGGGCCGGGGCGCGGACCGCCGCGGTGAACGCGGCGCCGAGCAGCACCACCGCGGCCACCGCCACCAGCAGCCAGACCCGCCCGTCGTGGGCGCCGAGCGAGCCCAGGTCGACGGTGCGCTGCCCGCGGTGCCGCAGCACCTGCTCCAGGGCGTGCGGCAACGGCAGGCCGAGCGCCTTGTCGACGTGCCCGGTCCAGGCGCCGCCGGTACCGATGCCCAGCGCCAGCCAGGCCATGTTCGGCAGTCCGAGCAGGAGCACCGCGAGGGTGCGGGCCGGGTCGCCGCGGGCGATCAGCTCGACGACGCCGACGACCAGCCCGATCGCCACGTAGGCCAGCAGCGTCAGCAGCATCGCGTGGGCCGGCGGACGGACCGAGTCCTGGAAGCGGAGCAGCCGGGGGGAGAGCGGGGCCCTGCGGGAGACGAGGAAGGCCAGCACCAGCACGGCGAGCACCCACAGCAGCCCGTAGCCGAGGGTGGCCGGGAGGTCGGCGCGGAAGCCGACGGTGGGGGTGCTGCCCAGGAGGGCGCCGAGTTGGTCGACGAGGGAGTTGCCGACGGTGATGGTGAAGCTGTGGCGGGCGGCGAGCGCGATCAGCCACAGCAGGACCAGCCAGCACACCGCCGTCCGGGCGATCCGGCCGAGGAGTTCGCCGGCCGGGGCGACCGCGCGGTGGCGCAGCGGCCGCAGGAAGACGACGGCGGTCACCAGGGAGCCGGCGAGGGTCACCGACAGCGGGACGGCGTCGACGGCGGCCCGTGCCTCGGCGATGATCCCGGCGTCGCCGGTCGCGCTGATCGAGCCGCCGGCCGCGGCGACGACGGCGGCCGCGACCACCGCGGGGAAGGCGCCGCCGGGCAGTCCGCCGGCGCCCGCCGCCCAGAGGCCGAGCGCGGCCGTCACCAGCATGGTGGCCAGGCCCGCCAGGGCGGTGCCGAGCGCCTCCAGCCAGCCGCGGAGGGCGGGCGGAAGACCGTGGGACGCCGGGACTTCGGGGCCGGCCGCTGTCGGGCCGCGCGTCTGGCTCACGCTTCTCTCCTGCGGGGCGCGGGGGACGAACTGCCGTCCAGGCCACGGTACGCACGGCTGTGCCAACCCCGCTTGCGGAGGACGCCGAACCTGGGCACACAATGGCCCATATATGGCCAAATCTCAGCAAATCTGGCGTCATACGCATGGCCGGATGGCCCAACAGCGCCGGGAAGAGGGACCCGTGACATCTGCACCGCCACCGGACAGCCGACCGGAAAGCCAGCCGACCGGTCCCCCATCGGGTCCGCTGTCCGGCTCCCCCTCCGAGCCCTCCGCGCCATCCCACGAACCGACCCGCCCCTGGCAGAAACCGAGGGAGCCCACCGCACCGGGCGCCGGCCCGCCCTCGGACGGCGGGGACGGCGGCGGGGGCGGGGGCGGAGGCGGCGGGGGCGGCGCGAGCGGCGGCGGGCCGCGGCCCTGGTGGCGGTCGGCACCGCGGATCGCCCTCGCCGCGGCCGCGGTGGTCGTGGCCGTGGTGCTGACGGTGGTGCTCACCCGTCCGGGGGGCGGCGGCGCCGGCGAACTGCACCTGGAATCGGTCGGCTCGTCGGGCCCGGCCCCGTACACCTCCTCGACGGTCAACGGGGGCGGCACCGCGTCCCCGACGGCCACGCCGTCCGTACCGCCGCGCGGCGACCACCAGCGCACCAGCGTGTCCGGGGCGGCGCCCGGCCTGTACGGCGGCAGCCGCGACAAGGCCAGCTGCGACGTCGAGAAGCAGATCCGCTACCTGCAGGCCAGCCCGGACAAGCAACGGGCGTTCGCCGGCGTGCTGGGGAAGCGCCCCGAGGAGCTGCCGGCGTACCTGCGGTCCATGACCTCCGTGCAGTTGCTGGTCGACACCTGGGTCACCAACCACGGCTACCAGGACGGCAAGGCGACCAGCTACCAGGCGGTGCTCCAGGCGGGCACGGCGGTGCTGGTGGACGCGCACGGGGTGCCGAGGGTGCGCTGCGCCTGCGGGAACCCGCTGACGCCGCCGCAGACCACCGGCGGACAGGGCCTGAAGACGCAGGGCAAGCGCTGGCCGGGGTTCCGGGACGCGAACGTGGTGACGGTCCGGCCGGCACCCGAGCCGGTGCGGTCGTTCGTCCTCAAGGACCCCGACACCGGGCAGTACTTCACCCGGCCGAAGGGCGCCGACGGCAGTACGGACCAGCCGGCGGCACCGCCGTCCGCGTCGCCGTTCTCGCCGTCGCCGTCGTCCCCGGAATCCCCCGGCACACCGGGGGGCGGCTCGTCGCCGGAGTCCCCGCAGTCCCCGGGCGGCGGTACGACACCGGAGTCCCCGTCGGGTCCCGGCTCGACGCCGGGCGGGCCCTCGGCCCCCGGTCAGCCCGGCACCCCAGGGCCCACGACGCCGGAGCAGCCCGGTGGCCCCGGGTCGCCCGGCGGGCCCGGCGGGACCCCCGGAACGCCGGCCCAGCCGGGCGGCACCGCCAGTTGACGCGACGAGTGTCCCGGGCGGGGCGCGTCGGCACCCCGCCCGGGACACTCGCTGCACTCCCCCGGCTTCGATATCGAACTGTGTCCTAATAAACGGATGCACCACACAACCTCTGAAGCGGACAAAACGTCTCTGTGTGCGGCGGATGCCTTCGACTCCGCCGCCGTCCGTTGTTCAGCTTTGGAGGGACCCTCGTGCACGCCGGAACACGTCGCCACACCACCCGGTTGATACCCGCCGCGCTCGCGGCGGGGCTGCTGATGACCGCGTGCGGGACCGGCGCCGGCTCGACCAAGGCGGCGGATGCGGCGGCCAAGGTGACCGTCACCCCGGCCGCCGGCACCGCCGCGAAGCTCGGCTCGCCGATATCCGTCAAGGCCGACGGGGGGAAGCTGACCACCGTCGACGTCAAGGACGACAAGGGCGCCAAGGTGCCCGGGAAACTGGCCGCTGACGGTGCGTCATGGACGTCCGAGGGCAAGGTCCGACCGAAGACCACCTACACCGTGGCCACCAAGGCGAAGTCGACCGGCGGCAAGGAGTCCTCCGCCACCACGACCTTCACCACCGAGCAGGCCGACAAGGTCAACAAGCTCACCAACATGCCGGGCAACGGGCAGACGGTCGGCACCGGCATGCCGATCTCGATCCTCTTCGACCACCCGATAGCCAACGGCAACCGCGCCGAGGTCGAGAAGGCGCTGAAGGTCACCACCCAGCCGCACGTCGAGGGCGCCTGGGGCTGGGTGAAGGACTGGTCCGGCAAGGACCGGATCGACTGGCGGCCCAAGGACTACTGGCCGTCCGGCACCAAGGTGTCCGTGCGCGGCGGGCTGGGCGGCGTCAACTCCGGCGACAGCGGCTGGTTCGCCCGCGACTACGACTTCGACTTCACGATAGGCGCCGACCACAAGGCCGTCATCGACGTGCCCTCGCACACCCTGACCATGTACGCCGACGGCAAGGCGGTGGGCACCATCAAGGGCTCCGCGGGCTCCCCGCAGGACCCGACCCGCGGCGGCGTGCACACCGTCCGCAGCAAGAACGCCGCCGAGACCATGGACTCCGCCACCATCGGCCACGGCAACGAGTGGATGCTGGACTCCAAGTGGGTCACCCACCTCACCGCGTCCGGGACGTTCCTGCACTCCGCCCCGTGGAACCAGTCCATCGGCGTGGTCAACAACAGCCACGGCTGCTTCGGCATGACCACCTCGGACGCCAAGCGCGCCTACGACTTCCTGCCGGTCGGCTCCACGGTCGAGGTGAAGGGCACCAGCAGCACCAAGAAGACCGACGTCGGCAACGGCCTGGAGGTCTGGCAGGAGAACTGGCAGCAGTGGCAGCAGCGGAGCGCGCTCAAGTAACCGGGAGCGCCCCCGCGTAGCCGGGAGCCGGGCGCCGACGCCCGGTCAGCAGCAGGAAGCCGGTGGCGAGCACGGTGACGATCTGGGACGCGGCGACGAGCTTCTTGTCGCCGGTCCAGACCGGGTAGTACATGTCCGGGACCGGCCCCAGCTGCCCGATCCCCACGGCGGTGTAGAGCACCAGCACCGCCAGTCCGCCCGCCGCCACCAGCAAGGCGAAGGCGTCGCCGCGCGGGTGGCGCCACACCAGGACGAGCAGCGCGGCGAGCGCCGCGAGCCCGGACTCGACGCGGAACAGCACGCCCTGGCTGATGCCCGCGACGACCGCGTCGTACGGCCCGGCGAGCCGGGCGTGGACCGCGGCGTCGGCCGCCGGACCGGCCGCGGCCAGCAGCCGTGCCAGGCCCCGCACGGCCCGGCCGGACCGGCCGCCGCGGGGCGCGGAGGAAGCTGGGGACACGGCGCCTCCCGGGCGTCCGGTGGTGGGTCGGGCGGGGCCGGCGGGTCAGCGGACGGTGAGCGTGCCCTTCATGTTCGGGTGGAACGTGCAGATGTAGGGGTAGTCGCCGGCCTTGGCGGGCGCGGTGAAGGTGGCGCTGCGGCCCGGTGCGACGGCGCCGGTGTCGAAGGTCTTGACGCCGGTGGAGGTCACCGTGTGGGCCACGTCGTCCTCGTTGACGACGGTGATCTTGGCGCCGGGACGTACGGTCAGCGCGGCGGGCCGGAAGGCGAAGCCCTTGATGGTGATCCGCGGGGCGGCAGTCCCGGTGGAGGTGGCGGGCGGCGAGGCGGAGGGGGTGCCTCCGCCTCCGGAGTGCCCGCAGCCGGTGAGGGCCGCGGCCAGGCAGAGGACCACGGCGGCCAGGGAGCGGCGCGTCGGGGCGGGGCGCATCGGGGCGGGGCTCATCGGGCGGCGCACGGTCAGTGTCCGCTCGGGCTGGCGCTGGGGCTCTTGCCGGGACTGCCGCTGGGCACCGGCTTCGTGATCCGGTTGCCCGCGGGGTCCAGGACGTACCACCTCGCGCCGTGGTCGTCCGAGCCCTGGCCGTAGACGTCGCCGGGCCGCTTGTCCTGGTCGAAGTAGTAGAGCGGGTGCCCGTGGTAGGTGACCCCCCGGCTGCCGTCCCGGCGGGCGCTGGTGCCCAGCAGTTCCGCCTTGACGCCGCTGCCGGCCGTGGGGGCGCCGCGCACCACCAGCGGCGGCCAGTCCTTGGCGCAGTCGCCGTAGCACGTCGACTCGCGGCCCTGGTCCGCCTCGAACAGGTACAGGGTGCGGCCCCGTCCGTCGACCAGGATCGTGCCGAGCGGACCGGAGCGGGCGTGCACCGCGACCGGCCCCGCCGACAAGGTCGCCGTCGGCGGGACGCTGGTGGCCGGGCCGGTCCCGGCCGGGGTCCGGGAGCGCGGCGGGGCGGTCCCGCCACCCCCGTTCGAGCATCCGCCGGCCGCCGTCGCGGCCAGGGCGACGGCGGCCGCGGTGACGGCCGTCGTGGCGGTGTTCCTCATCGCACGTCTCCTTCGGCACCCGTGGCGGACCGGCGGACCGCCGGTCCACCCCACTAGATCGCAGCCGCCGGCGCCCGGCCATCCGGGGCGCGGCATTCGACGTACGGGGACGCAGGAGACGCGGGGAGACGCAGAGGGGCGCGGGGCGGTCAGCGCACCTCGTGGGCGGTGCGCCGGTAGGTGGAGCGGCGGTCCTCGATGGCGGACCAGCGGTCGCCGTAGACGGTCTCGGTGATGCCCGGTTCGCGGAGGAAGGCGTGCGGGAAGCCGAGCGGGACCTCGCTGGCGGCGTCCAGCCGCGCCACGGCGTCCGCGTCCAGGGCCACGTCGACGCTGGCGAGGTTGTCGGCCAGTTGGCTCTCCTTGGTGGCGCCGATGATCGGGACGATGTTGCCGGGGCGCTGCCGCAGCCAGGCCAGGGCCACCTGGGCCGGGGTCCAGCCGCCCTTCTCGGCGATCTCCAGGACGGCGGTGACGGTCTCGTCCTCGTTGTGGTCCCAGTGGCTGGTCCGGTCGGTGGTGTCCAGTCGGCCGGACTCGCCGCGCCGGTACTTGCCGGTGAGTTTGCCGGCCGCGAGCGGGGCCCAGGCCAGCACGGCCAGGTCGAAGGCGCGGGCCTGCGGCAGCAGCTCGCGTTCCACGGTCCGCTCCAGCAGGTTGTAGCGCAGCTGCGAACCGGCGAAAGCGGTCCAGCCGCGCAGTTCGGCGAGGGTGTTGGCCTGGGCGATCTCCCAGGCGGGCCAGTCCGACACGCCGAGGTAGAGCACCTTCCCGGCGCGCACCACGTCGTCCAGGGCGCGCATCACCTCCTCGACGGGGGTGAAGTTGTCCCGGGCGTGCACCCACAGCACGTCGAGCCGGTCGGTGTTCAGCCGGCGGAGGCTGGCCTCGACGGACTGCACGAGGTTCTTGCGGTGGTTGCCGCCGGCGTTGACGTCGCCCTCGGCGGTGGCGCAGGTGTACTTGCTGGCCAGGACGAACCGGTCCCGGCGGCCGGCGAGCAGTTCGCCGAGCATGGTCTCGGAGCTGCCGCCGGTGTAGTTGTTGGCGGTGTCGAGGAAGTTGCCGCCGGCGTCGGCGTAGGCGTCGAGGATGCGGGCGCTGGTGTCCTTGGCGGTGCCCCAGCCCCAGTCCTCGCCGAAGGTCATGGTGCCCAGGGCCAGTTCGCTCACCCGCAGGCCGGTCCTGCCGAACAGTGTGTACCGCATCGGTTCCCCTTCGGTCGGTGGTGGGTCACACGCTAGGAGCTGGAGCGCGCTCCAAGGCAAGGCGACATTCCCGCCGACGGGTGGCCGGGAGGCGGGGCGCCTCCCGGCCGGGCCGGGTCAGCCGGTGCGCAGTGCCGGGTCGCTGACGCCCGGCTTGCCGGTCTCGACGTGGCCGGCGAACCGGCGCAGGAAGCCGGCGTCGGAGTCGGCGGTGACCGTCAGGTCGTACCAGCGCTTGCTCGCGGTGAGGTCGACGGACCGGGTGACGGTGCCGCCCGGGTCGACCCGGACGGTCTGCTTGGCGCCGCCGTAGGCGTTGGCGATGGTCAGGTTGCAGGGGGCGGTGCCCGGGTTGGTGAGGGACAGCTCGACGTGGCCGGAGGCGGCGTCGTGGCGGGCGGTCACCTCGGGGGTCTGCTTCTTGCCGGGGCCCTTGAAGGTGCGCAGGAAGCCGTTGGGGCCGTGCACCGTCAGGTCGTAACTGCCCTTGGAGTAGGTGGTGTTCCAGGTGTCGGTGAGGGTCTTGCCGGCCTCGGTGGTGTACGTCCAGGGGCCGTCGGTGCGGTTGGGCGCGGTGACCAGGAAGCAGGCGCCGGCCGCGTTGCCGCCGCTGAAGGTGAGGGAGAAGCGGCCGCCGGCGACGTCCGCGGTGCCGTCGGTCAGCGGGACGTAGGCCAGCGGGCGGCTGGGCCGGGAGCCGGCTTCCTGCTTGGGCAGGACGGGGTTGGCGGGCGGCGTGGGGTGGTAGCTGTCGTGCCGGTTGTGGTCCGGCGGCTGGTAGCCCTTGGTGTCCGGGAGCGCGGCCGGCTTGGTGTTCTCCAGCGAGAAGTCGAAGGCGGAGGTGAGGTCGCCGCAGATGGCGCGGCGCCAGGGCGAGATGTTGGGCTCGTGGACGCCGAAGCGGGTCTCCATGAACCGGATGACGGAGGTGTGGTCGAAGACCTCGGAGCAGACGTAGCCGCCGGTGCTCCAGGGGGAGACCACCAGCATCGGGACGCGCTGGCCGAGGCCGTAGGGGCCGGCGGCGTAGGTGAGGCTGCCGGGGAAGTGGTCCAGGGCGGTGTCCACGGTGGACCGGCCCTGGGCGTCGGAGGCCGGCGGGAACGGCGGGACGACGTGGTCGAAGTAGCCGTCGTTCTCGTCGTAGGTGATGAACAGGGCGGTCTTGCTCCACACGTCCGGGTTGGAGGTGAGCGCGTCCAGGACCTGGGAGACGTACCAGGCGCCGTAGTTGGCGGGCCAGTTGGGGTGCTCGGAGAACGCTTCGGGGGCGGCGATCCAGGAGATCTGCGGCAGTTTGCCGGCCTTGACGTCGGCCTTGAGCTGGTCGAAGTAGCCGTCGCCCTGCTTGACGTTGGTGCCGGTGCGGGCCTTGTCGTAGAGCGGGTCGCCGGGCTTGGCGTTGCGGTACTGGTTGAAGAAGAGCAGGGAGTTGTCGCCGTAGGTGCCGCGGTAGGCGTCGTCGATCCAGCCCCACTTGCCGGCGGCGTCCAGGCCGTCGCCGATGTCCTGGTAGATCTTCCAGGAGACGCCGGCCTTCTCCAGGCGCTCGGGGTAGGTGGTCCAGCCGTAGCCGGCCTCCTCGTTGCCGACGACCGGGCCGCCGCCGGTGCCGTCGTTGCCGACGTAGCCGGTCCACATGTAGTAGCGGTTGGGGTCGGTGGCACCCATCAGCGAGCAGTGGTACGAGTCGCAGATGGTGAACGCGTCGGCGAGCGCGTAGTGGAAGGGGATGTCCTTGCGGGTCAGGTACGCCATGGTGCCGGTGCCCTTGGCGGGGATCCACTGGTCGTACTTGCCGTTGTTCCACGCCTGGTGGCCGCCGTGCCAGTCGTGGTTGAGGCCCTCGATGAACTGCATGCCGAGGTTCTCGGCGTCGGGGTGGTAGGGCAGCACGTCCTTGCCGCCGTCGGCCTGGTACCAGACGGACTTGCCGTTCGGCTGGGTGACCGGGCGCGGGTCGCCGAAGCCACGGACGCCCTTCAGCGAACCGAAGTAGTGGTCGAAGGAACGGTTCTCCTGCATGAGGACGACGATGTGCTCGACGTCCTTGATGGAGCCGGCGCTGCGCCGGGCGGGGATGGCGGCGGCGCGGGCGATGCTGCCGGAGAGGGCAGTGACGCCCGCGGTGGCACCGGCTATCTGGAGGAAGCGCCGGCGGTTGATGTCAGCCATGTGTCTGGGAACCTCGCGGTGGGGGGGGATGACGGGGTGTCTGATCGGGGGCGCGGTGCGGAGGGGTCGTACGGGAACAACGGTCAGCAGAGTGTTCCAAGAGGAACGAGGGTCCGGGAAGGGGGGGTGTCCCGGAGATGACACCTCACCGTACGGGGGGTGAACTCCCAGGCCGGGTGCGCCCCGGCACGGCGAACGGCCGGCGGGTCACGGCAGTTGTGCCGTGACCCGCCGGCCGTCCGGGGGCCGTCGGGCGCGCCGACCGGCGACGCGACCTGCGGGAGCTAGACCAGCGTCGCCTCCGACGGGGACGGGTCGGCGGCGACGGCCGGGCCGGATGCGGAGGCCGGGGCCGGGTCGGGGGCGGGGGCGGCCGGGGGCTCCACCGCGGGCGCGGGTTCCACCACGTCCGGCACGCTGCGCAGCGGCACCGGCGGGGTCACCGGGGCGGTGCGGGCCGCCTCGATCCGGCGGGTGAACCAGATGACCTTGCCGTCGGGCGTCCCGCAGGTGCCCCAGCTGTCGCTCAGCGCGGCGATCCGGGCGAGTCCGCCGCCGCCCGCGCTCTCCAGCCGCGGCAGCCGGGGGCCCTCGTCGGCGACCGAGGCCGTCAGATGGCGGCCGCTCCAGCGGAGTTCGACCACACAGCGGGCGGCGGGGCCGATATGGCGGTGGACGTTGGTCAGGAGCTCCGCCACCCCCTCGCACACGGGCGGGATCTGCGGGTCGAGATTCCAGTGGCGCAGATGCGCGGCGACGATCCGCCGGATCTGGGGGACGCGCTCCGCCGAGGCGTGCAGTTCGACCGTGTAGTGCCGGTCGCCGGGTGGTGTCATGTCGTGGCTCCTCACCGCGAGGCTCACGTCTTTCACCTCGTTGGACCAACGAACCCCGAACACGAAGAGTGAGCATCCGTCACGTATGGGTTGACTGCCATGCTGGCCCGGGGGTTCCCGGTCCGCAACAGGGGTGGCCCGTCGGGGTTGCCCGCCCCGGTTGCGGGCCCCGGTGGTGAGCCCCGTACCGGCCGTCAGGAGCGGCGCGCGGCCAGCTCGGCCAGCGCGGCCAGCGCGGCCAGCACCTTGTCCGGCGTCAGCGGCAGGTCGCGGAGCCGGGCGCCGGTGGCGTGCCACACCGCGTTGCCGAGCGCCGCCGCGGTGCCGACGATGCCGATCTCGCCGATGCCCTTGCTGCCCATGGGGTTGAGGTGCGGGTCCTCCTCGTCGAGCCAGTGCGCCTCGACGACCGGCACGTCGGCGCAGGCCGGGACGTGGTACGCGGCCAGGTCGCGGGCGGTGAAGTCGCCGAAGGCGGGGTCCAGGGCGCTGCCCTCCATGAGGGCCATGCCCAGGCCCATGGTCATCCCGCCGATGAACTGGGAGCGCGCGGTGCGGGAGTTGAGGATCCGCCCGGCCGCGTACTGGCCGAGGAGGCGGCGGACCCGGACCTCGCCGGTGCGGAGGTCGGCCTGCACCTCGGCGAAGACGGCACCGAAGGCGTGCCGGGAGTACGGGGACCGCTGGGCGGTCTCCAGGCGGGTGTCCTCGGTGACCGTGATCCCCTCGGCGGGGAGCGGCCCCGCGTGGTCGCGCAGCCGGGCCAGCAGCGCCGTGCACGCCTTGTGGACGGCCCAGCCCCAGGAGGCGGTGCCGGCGGAGCCGCCGGCCAGCATGGCGGGCGGCAGGTCGCTGCTGCCGATGTCGACCCGGACGCGGTCCTCGGGGACGCCGAGCACGGCGGCGGCGACCTGGGCGAGGACGGTGCGGGCGCCGGTGCCGATGTCGGTGGCGTTGACCCGGATCAGGTAGCCGCCGTCGGCGGCGGCGTGCGCCTCGGCCTCGGTGGCGCCGATGTAGACGGGGTAGGTGGCCGCGGCGACGCCGGTGCCCAGCAGGAGGTCGCCGTGGCGGTGTACGCCGGGGCGGGGGTCGCGGGGCAGCCAGCCGAAGCGTTCGGCGCCCTCGCGGAGGCAGTCCACGAGGTGGCGGCTGCTGAAGGGGCGCCCGCTGTCCGGTTCGGTGTCGGGCTCGTTGCGGATGCGCAGTTCGACCGGGTCGATGTCCAGGAGGGCGGCGAGTTCGTCGACGGCGGACTCCAGGGCGTACATCCCGGGGGCCTCGCCGGGGGCGCGCATCCAGGAGGGGCTGGGCACGTCGAGGGCGGCGACGCGGTGGGTGGTGCGGCTGTGCGGCGAGGTGTACATGATGCGTGCCGGCACCGCGGCCTGCTCCACGAACTCCGCGATCGTGGAGGTGTGGGTGACGCAGTCGTGGGCGAGGGCGGTGATCACACCGTCGGTGCCGGCGCCGATCCGGACCCGCTGGAGCGTGGGGGCGCGGTGGCCGACCACGGCGGGCATCTGGCGGCGCGGCAGGGCCAGTTTGACGGGGCGGCCGGTGTGCCGGGCGGCCATCGCGGCGAGCACGACCTGGGGCCGGGGCGTCCCCTTGGAGCCGAAGCCGCCGCCGACGTGCTCGGAGATCACGGTGATCTCGTCCGTTCCGAGCTTGAACAGGGCGGCCAGGTCCTCGCGCACTTTGGTGGCGCCTTGGCTGGCGTCGTAAACGGTGAGGTGGCCGTTGGCCCACTGGGCGGTGGCGGCGTGCGGTTCCATGGGGTGGTTGTGCAGCGGCGGCACGGTGTAGGCCGCGTCGACCCTCACCGGTGCGGCGGCGAACGCCGCGTCGAAGTCGCCGCGTTCGCGGACCGCGGGGAAGTCGCCGTTGACGGTCTCCGGCACGTACAGCTCCGGGTGGTCCGCGGTGACGCGTACGTCGTGGGGCTCGGTGGCGTAGGCGACGTGGACGGCCTCGGCGGCGTCCCGGGCGGCCTCCAGGGTGTCGGCGACGGCGAGCGCGACGTACCAGCCGTGGTGCGGGACGCGGTCCTCCTGGAGCAGGGCCAGGGTGCGGTCCGGGGTGGACGCCAGGCGGGGCGCGTTCTCGTGGGTGAGCACCGCGATCACCCCGGGCAGCGCCAGCGCCCCGCCGATGTCCAGTTCGGTGATCCGGCCGCGGGCGACGGTGGCCGGGACCGGCCAGGCGTAGGCGCAGCCGGGCGGGGTGTGCTCGGCGGCGTAGCGGGCGGTGCCGGTGACCTTCTGCCGGCCCTCGCGGCGGACCAGGGGGTCGCCCAGAGGGTGCGGCGGCGGGCCCAGCGGGAACTGGTCGTGGCTCATGGCGCGGGTCCTTGCGGTCGGGGGCGGGGTCACCCGTTGGCGGCGCGGGCGGCGAGGTCGGTGAGCACGCCGACGGCGAGGGCATGGGCCAGCGGGACCTTGAAGCCGTTGTCGCGCAGTGGCGCGGCGGCGGCGAGTTCGGCGGCGGCGGCGCGGGCGAAGGACTCCTCGGTGGCGGGCGCGCCGTGCAGCGCGGCCTCGGCGGTGCGGGCCCGCCAGGGGCGGTGGGCCAGTCCCCCGAAGGCGAGCGCGGCGTGGGCGACGACGCCGTCGCGGACCGCGAGGACGGCGGCGACGGAGGCCAGGGCGAAGGCGAACGAGGCGCGGTCGCGGGCCTTGCGGTAGCGGGAGCGGGTGCCGGGGCGGGGCGGCGGCAGTTCGACGGCGGTGAGCAGTTCGCCGAGCCGGATCTCGGTGTCCCGTTCGGGGCTGTCGCCGGGCAGCCGGTGGAAGTCGGTGGCCGGGACGGTGCGTTCGCCCTCGGGCCCGTGCAGGTGCACGGTGGCGTCGAGGGCGGCGAGGGCGACCGCCGTGTCGGAGGGCTGGGTGGCGACGCAGTGCGCGGAGTGCCCGAGGACGGCGAGGTCGCGGTGGGCGCCGTCGAGGGCCGGGCAGCCGGTTCCGGGCTCCCGTTTGTTGCACGGCTTGGAGGTGTCCTGGAAGTAGGTGCAGCGGGTTCGCTGGAGGAGGTTGCCGCCGGTGGTGGCGGTGTTGCGGAGCTGTCCGGAGGCGCCGGCCAGCAGGGCCTGGGACAGCACGGGGTAGCGGTCGCGGACGGCGGGGGCCGCGGCGAGGTCGGCGTTGCGGACCATGGCACCGATGCGCAGGCCGCCGTCCGGCAGTTCCTCGATGCGGTCCAGCGGCAGCCGGCTGATGTCGACGAGGGTGCGCGGGGCCTCCACGCCGAGCTTCATCAGGTCGACGAGGTTGGTGCCGCCGGCCAGGAACTGGGCGCCGGGCTGCCCGGCGGCGGCCCGGACCGCCTCGTCGACGCTGTCGACCCGCAGGTAGCCGAAGGGCCTCATGGGCCGGTCACCCCCGCCCCGGCGGCGGCCGCGTCGGCGACCGCCTCGACGATCCGGGGGTAGGCGCCGCAGCGGCACAGGTTGCCGCTCATCCGCTCCCGGATCTCGTCGGCGGTGAGCGCCACCGGTGCCCCGGACGGGGCGGTCTCCGGGGTGACGTGGGAGGGGAAGCCGTCGGCCGCCTCGGCCAGGACGCCGACGGCGGAGCAGATCTGGCCGGGGGTGCAGTAGCCGCACTGGAGGGCGTCGCGGTCCAGGAAGGCCTCCTGGAGGGGGTGGAGCCGCTCGCCGTCGGCGAGGCCCTCGACGGTGGTGATGCGGCATCCGTCGTGCGCGACGGCCAGCAGCAGGCAGCTGTTGGCGCGCCGCCCGTCGACGAGGACCGTGCAGGCGCCGCACTGCCCGTGGTCGCAGCCCTTCTTGGTGCCGGTGAGGTCGAGGTGCTCGCGGAGCATGTCCAGGACGGTGGTGCGGTGGTCGAGGGTCAGGGCGTGCGGGGTGCCGTTGACGGTGAGGGTCAGTTCGGAGTGGCGGCCGTTGACCCGGCGCGGGCCGTCGGTGTCGTCCCGGCGGCCCGCCCCGGACGGCATCAGGGGGCACCTTTCGTGACGGGCTGCCGCAGCGTCTCCAGCCGCAGTTCGACCTCTTTCTCCTGGTCGCCGGCGGCCGTGCCGAGGATGTGGACGACGAAGGCGGCCTTCAGGCCCGCGCAGAGCTGGTCCACGGCCCAGTAGCCGCCCTGGAGGGTGACGGTGACGGGGGCGGTCAGCCGGCGCGGCTCCGGGGTGGTGCCGCGCTCGCTGACGTCGACGGTGGAGGTCCACACCGTCGCGCCCGGCCCGGCCGTCTCCTGGGGCACGTCGTCCGCGGCGCGGTCGGAGCGGAAGGCGGTGTGCAGGACCCTGAAGATGGCGTGGGCGTCGGCCGCCTTGCAGCCCTGGACCTCCACCACCACGTCGGCCGATACGTGTTCCGCGTGTGACGCCTGTTCCGCACTGTTCACTGTGGGCCCTTCCTGTGGGTGCCGGACGCTTCCAGGCTCGCTCCGCACCCCGCTCTCGGCGACCCGAGGCTCGAACGAGTGGTTTGAACGGGCGCACCTGCTCGTCACCTCACCGCAGGGTTACGGTGTGTAGTCAGAGCGCGCTCTCCGTAGTCGCCCTGTCGTCCTGCCGGCCGCACATCCCCCCAGGAGCACCGTTGACCAGTCCCCTCGTCGACCAGCACGCCACCGGCTACAGCCTCCGCCAGGCGCTGTGCATGGTGCGCGCCGCCGAGCTCGCGTACCAGGACGAGCAGACCATCGATGCCGCCGCCCGGGAGTGGGGGTTCGACCGGGTGCGTCACCACCACACCGCGTTCCGCCCGCCGTTCCCGCTCCAGGACACCCAGGCGTACACCCTCGGCGGGCGGCACATGATCATCACCGCGTTCCGCGGCACCGAGCCGGCCGAGCTGCGGGACTGGCTCTCCGACGCCTCCACCCCGCCGTGGCCCGGCCCCGGCGGCCGGGGCCATGTGCACCACGGCTTCGCCGAGGCGCTGGAGGCCGTCTGGCCGCAGGTCCTCACCACGCTCAAGGAGTTCCGGGACAACAACCAGGCGCTCTACTTCACCGGCCACAGCCTGGGCGGGGCGCTGGCGATGCTGGCCGGCACCCGGCTGCACTTCGAGGACCCCCGGCTGACCGCCGACGGCGTCTACACCTTCGGCCAGCCCCGCACCTGCGACCCGGGGCTGGCCCGGGATTTCAACGGCGCCTTCGCGGAGCGGATGTACCGCTTCGTCAACAACAACGACATCGTCCCCCAGCTCCCCCCGGAGCCGGTCTTCCGCCATGTCTCCGCGCTGCGCTACATCGACTCCCGGGGCGCGGTGCACAACACCATGCCGCTGATCGGCGGCCTGCTGGACCGCGGCCGGGGCCTCACCGCCGATCTGCTGGCCCCCGCCTCGGACGGCATCCGGGACCACTTCATCACGGCGTACGTCACCGCGCTGGAGCAGGCGGCGGAGCGGCAGGGCTGAGCCGGCGGTCGGCCGCGGCGGCGGGGAGCCAGGGGAAGGGCGGCTGCACCGGCGGGGCGGCGAAGGGGACGGCGGCGGCGTGCGGGACGATCTCGACCTCGTCGCCCAGGGCCCATTCGGCGGCCCGGGAGGACATCGCGGCGGGCACGGTGCCGCTGATGCCGGGGGCGGCGGGGATGTCGTAGGTGGCGTGCGCGTCGTGCGGCAGGACGACGCGGTGGCCCAGCACCAGTGCGGTCCGCGCGGTGGCCGCGACGCACATTTCGGAGAGCACGCCGCACACCGCCAGTTCGGTCACGCCCGCCCCGGTGAGCAGGGCGCCGAGCCCGGTGCCGGCGAAGCCGTCGTCCTCGGTCTTGCGGACCACGTGCTCGCGGGGGCCGGGCTCGACGGGGAGGTGCAGTTCCCAGCCGGGGGTGCGGGGGGCGTCGACGGTGCCGGGCTCACCGTCGTTCTGCAGGTGGACGACGAGGGCGCCGGCCGCGCGGGCACGGGCGAGCAGGCCGCGGGTGCGGTCGAGGACCCGGGCCGCGTCGGGGACCGCCTCCGCCCCGGAGACGAACGCGGACTGGACGTCGACGACGAGGAGGGCCTGGACGGGGCGGAGCGGCGCGGCGGTCATGGTGGCCATCATCCCGGTCCGCGGCGCTGGGCCGGACGGGCGGGAATGTTTCCGGCCGGACAGGCATGGTTGCCACAGGCATCGATTCGGGCGGATCATCCGTAGGTGCTCCACGGCCGTGCCGACGTCGTGTCCGCGCGTGGGCGAGCGTGCGGTGGGGCCGCGGTACCCGACCCGCACCGCGACGACGCGAGGAGAGCCACCGTGGAAGCTGCCACCGTCAACGGCCGCTGCGCACCGGGTTTCGAGGGGGTGCGCAGCGCCTTCGAGGAGAATTTCCGCGAGCACCGCGAGGTCGGGGCGGCGGTGACGGTGATCCTGGACGGGGAGCCGGTGGTCGACCTGTGGGGCGGCCGCGCGGATGCGGCGGGGAGCCGGGCCTGGGAGCGGGACACCCTGGTCAACGTCTACTCGACGGCCAAGGGGATGACCGCGCTGTGCGCCCATCTCCTGGTGGATCGGGGCGAGTTGGACCTGGATGCGCCGGTCGCCCACTACTGGCCGGAATTCGCCCAGGCCGGCAAGGAGGCCATACCGGTGCGCTGGCTGCTCAGCCACCGTGCCGGGATGCTGGCGCCCCGGGAGCCGCTGGCCGAGGGCCGCGCCTACGACTGGGAGTACGTCTGCGACGCCCTGGCGGCCACCCCGCCGTGGTGGGAGCCGGGGACCGCGCAGGGCTACCACGCGATCACCTTCGGGTATCTGGTGGGCGAGGTGGTCCGGCGGATCACCGGGCAGTCGCTGGGGTCGTTCCTGCGCAGCGAGATCACCGGGCCGCTCGACGCCGCGGTGTTCATCGGCACCCCGGCCGGGGAGCACCCGCGGTGCGCCGACATGGTCGGCCAGCTGAGCCCGCGCCAACTCGGCGCGCGCTTCCCGGACCTGCCGGAAGCGCCGGTGGGCGCCATCGCCGACCATCCGCGGGCCGCGGTCACGCTGGCGCTGACGTACATCCCCACCGGCGACGTCAACAGCGCCGCCTACCGCACCGCCGAGATCCCGTCCGGCAACGCCCACGCCACGGCGCGCGGCCTGGCCGCCGTCTACGCGGCGCTGGCCGGCGGCGGGCTGGTCGGGCCGGCCACCCTGGAGGCGATGCGCCGCTCGCAGAGCCGGCCGGACGAACCGGACCTGACCCTCGGCGCGCTCACCCCGGAGGGCACCGCCGCGGCGTTCCGCTGGGGGCTGGGCTACATGCTCAACGACCGGGGCCAGGCGGGGCCCAACCGGCGGGCCTTCGGGCACGGCGGCGCGGGCGGCTCGTACGCGTTCGCGGACCCGGAGAACGGGCTGGCGTACGCGTACGTCATGAACCGGTTCGGGGGCGGGACCAGCGGCGAGGACCCGCGCAGCCGGGCGCTGGTGGCGGCGGTGTACACCGCGCTGGCGGCGGTCCGCGGCCGGCCCTGAGGGCCCGTCCCGACCGCCGCGGATGCGCGGGTGCGGCGCAATAATGGGAGGTGCGGCATGGATCCGTCCGGCGCCGCCGCGGGCGCGGCGGCCCCGGAGAGAGGGCGTGGTGACCATGGAACGGGACACCGAGACGGTTCACGAGGCGTACTCGTTCGTCTGCCTGCACTGCGGACACGGGTGGGAGGAGGAGTACGAGATCCGGCACACCACCGATCTCGCCGGCCGCCGGCGCGCCGACTACTTCACCCACGGCCGGCGGGTGCCCTCGCCGCTGACCCGCGCCGACTGCCCGGACTGCAACCGCGGCCCGATCCGGATACTGCGGCCCGGCCGGGTCAACAGCGCTCGGACCTTCCTCGGCTGACCCGCCCGCGCCGCCGCGCCCGACCCCGCTGCAATTCGATAACGGGGGCGCACACCCCGTCCTTCAGCCCGGCAAATGTTGCATATGCTCAGGTCGGGGGCCCGTAGGCCGGTTTCGGACAGTCGAACGGACCGCGGCCGGTCCCCCACGAGCGATCGCCTCTCAGGGGCCGCCGGCCCGGCGGTCCCTGATCCGCCACAACGCCGGAGTGGACCTTGGCCGTGGAGAAGGGGGAGCAGCGCACCCGCTCCCGTGCGCTGGCCGCGCTTCCGTACCTGGTCATGGCCGCGGTCAGCGCGGTGGACCTCACCGCGGGCCCGGAGGTCGGCTTTCTGCCCCTGGTGTCGCTGGGGCCGGCGTTCGCCGGTCTGGTCGGCGGCTGGCGGCGGACCGCGCTGGTCGGGCTGACGGCGGCGGTGCTCTGCGTCGGGCTGGGGGTGCACAGCGGGCTGTTCGAGAGCCGGCGCGGGCTGACCGCGCTGCTGTCGGTGGCCGGGGTGACCGCGGCCGGGGTGGTGGCCGCGGTGATGCGGCAGCGCCGGGAGGCGGAGCTGGCCAGCGTGCGGTCGATCGCCGAGGTCGCCCAGCGGGTGCTGCTGCGACCGGTGCCGCGCGGCGCCGGTCCGCTGCGGATCGCGGTCTCGTACACCTCCGCGGTGGCCGAGGCCCGGATCGGCGGCGATCTCTACGAGGTGGTGACCTCGCCCGCCGGGGTGCGGATCATCGTCGGGGACGTGCAGGGCAAGGGCCTGGAGGCGGTGGAGAGCGCCGCGGTGGTGCTCGGCGCGTTCCGGGAGGCGGCGCACGACGAGCCGGACCTGCCGGCGGTCGGCGCCCGGGTCGAGCGGGCGCTCAACCGCCACCTGTCCGGCGAGCGGTTCGTGACCGCGGTGCTCGCCGAGATCGGCGACGGACCGCACGCCACGCTGCTGAACTTCGGCCACCCCTCGCCCCTGGTCGTCCGCCCCTCCGGCGAGGTCGGCTACGCGGCGCCGCCGGACCGCGCGCTGCCGCTGGGCCTGATGGAGCACGGGCCGGAGGCGCCGCTCCCCCACCAGGTGCCGTTCGCCCCCGGCGACCAGCTGCTCTTCTACACCGACGGGGTCACCGAGGCCCGGGACTCGGCCGGCTGGTTCTACCCCCTCGACGAGCGCGCCCACCTGCTCAAGGACCCCGACCCGGAGGCGGCGCTGCAGGCGGTCCGGGAGGATGTGGTCGACCACGCGGAGGGACCGCTGCACGATGACGCGGCGATGCTGCTGGTGCGGTACCGGACGGGGCACCGGGACCCGGACCGGCCGGGCCCGGGCGGCGGTCAGGACAGCGGCAGGCCGGTGTAGTTCTCGGCGAGTTCGGCGGCGGCGTGCCGGGAGCCGGCGATGCGGTCGAGCTGGGCGAGCTGGAGCCGGGTGTCGAAGGGGCTCTGGTCCGGGGCGGTGTGCAGGGTCGTGGTCATGAAGTGCGAGAAGTGCTCGGCGCGCCAGACCCGGCGCAGGCAGGTGGCGGAGTAGGCGTCGAGCAGGTCCGCCGAGCCGGTCCGGTGCCGGTGCGTCAGGGCGCGGGCCAGGACGGTGACGTCGGCGACGGCGAGGTTGAGGCCCTTGGCGCCGGTGGGCGGGACGATGTGCGCCGCGTCGCCGGCCAGCAGGATCCGGCCCCAGCGCATCGGCTCGGTGACCGAACCGCGCAGCGGCAGGACGGCCTTGGCGGTGAGCGGGCCGCGGGCCGGTCTCCCGGGGACGGTGCCGACGGCGGCGCGGGCCTCCAGTTCGTCCCAGATCCGGTCGTCGGGCCAGTCCGCCGGGTCGGTGCCGTTGGGGACCTGGAGGTAGAGCCGGCTGAGGGTGGGGGTGCGCATGCTGAGCAGGGCGAAGCCGCGGTCGGAGTGGGCGTAGACCAGCTCGTCGCGGGCGGGCGGCACATCGGCGAGGACGCCGAGCCAGGAGTAGGGGTAGCCGCGGGTGTAGGTGCGGCGGGCGGACTCCGGGATCGCCTGCCGGGCCACGCCGTGGAAGCCGTCGCAGCCGGCGACGTAGGCGCAGGTGAGGGTGTGTTCGCGGCCGCCGTGGGTGTAGTGGATGCGGGGCCGGTCGGTGTCCGCGCCGGTCACCGCGAGGGCCCGGGCGTCGAACAGCAGCGGCGGGCCGTCGGCGAGCTGGAGCGCTGTCAGGTCCTTGACGACCTCCGTCTGGGCGTAGACGGTCACCCGGCGGCCGCCGGTCAGCGCCGGGAAGTCCAGGCGGTGGGCGCGCCCGCGGTAGCGCAGCTCGATGCCGTCATGGACCAGTCCCTCGCGGTCCAGCCGCTCCCCCGCCCCGCAGGCGCGCAGCACGTCGGTGGTGCCCTGTTCGAGGATGCCGGCGCGCTGCCGCTGCTCGACGTAGGCCCGGTCGCGGCCCTCCAGGACCACGCAGTCGATGCCGGCGCGGTGCAGCAGCCGGGCGAGCAGCAGTCCGGCGGGGCCGCCGCCGACGATGCCGACGGTGGTGTCGCGGGGAGGCCCGCTCGGTGGGGAGGCGGGGGTCCGGGGCATCAGCGGGCCGTTCCTGGGGCGGTGCGGGTGTGGAGCGGGGCGAGGTGGGCGAGGAGGGCCGCGAGAACCTCGGCGGGGCGTTCGACGCCGGCGAGGTGCGCGGCGCCGGACAGCTCGACGAGGCTGGCGTCCGGGATGCCGTCGGTGAGTTCGCGGGCGTGCGCGGGCGGGGTGGCCGGGTCGGCGCGGCCGGCCACGACGAGGGTGGGGGCGGCGATCCGGGGCAGCGCGGTGCGCAGGTCGAAGCCGGCCAGCGCGTCGCAGCAGGCCGCGTACCCGGCGGGCGAGACGTCCCGGCGCAGCGTCTCGACCAGCGCGGTGGCGGTCGGCGAGGGGGCGAAGGCGGGGGTGAACCAGCGGTCGGCGGCCGTGTCGGCAACCGCGTCGGTGCCCTTGGCGCGGACCCGGGCGGCCCGTTCGCGCCAGCCGGCCGGCTCGCCGAACCGCGCGGACGAGCAGACCAGGGCGAGCGAGGCGATCCGGGTCGGGTGGTGTGCGGCGAGCCAGGCGCCCACCGCGCCGCCCAGCGACACCCCGGCGTAGGCGAACCGGTCGAGGCGGAGGGCGTCGGCGAGGTCCAGGACCAGGCGGGCCAGTTCGGGGACGGTGGTCGTCCCGGGGTCGGCCAGGACGTCGAGGGGGGTGCCGCCGTGGCCCGGGAGGTCCCAGCGGACGACGTGGAACCGGCGGGCGAGTTCCGGGAGTTGGGGGTCCCAGACGGAGAGCGCGGTGCCCAGGGACGGGCCGAGGACGAGCGGCGGGGCGCCGAGCGGGCCGTCGGCGGCGTGGTGCAGTGCGGGGGCGGCGGGCGGCGTCATACGGGCTCCTGCGGGGCGTGCGGGTGCTGCGTGGGGCGCGCGGGGCGGGCCGTCCGGGTCGGGGCGCGGGGCGGTGGTTCGGCGGGAGGTCCGGCCGCTGGTTCAGCGGAAGGCAAGGAACACCGTCTCCTCGTAGCTGCCGTCCGCCGGCTGCTGGAGTTGCACGTCGAAGCGGTAGCGGCCGGGGCCGTCGGGGCGGGCCAGGAGGGTGCGGGCGCGCTCCTCGGGCAGTGCGGCCAGCAGCGGGTCGGCGGCCCGGGCCGCGCCGTGTCCGGGGAAGTAGACGCGGGTGAACAGGTGGTGCAGCAGGCCGCGGGCGTGGACGCAGACCGCGAGGTGGGGCGCGGCGCCCGGGCGTCCGGCGGGGGGCAGGGTGCGGACCGCGTAGTGCCCGTCGGCGTCGGTGGGGACCCGGCCGAAGCCGGTGAACACCGCGCCGTCCCGGCCGAGGAGCGCGCCGGTGGCCGGGTCCCGGCGCAGCGAGCCGGGCGCGCCGGCCGGGTTGCCGTCCGGGCCGGCCTGCCAGAACTCCAGCAGCGCGTCGGGCACCGGGGCCCCCTCCCCGTCGCGGACCAGGCCGTGCAGGGTGACGGCGTCGGGGTGCCCTTCGGGCGCGATCCGGCCGCCGTCGGGGAAGGGGAGGGCGTGGCCGAAGAAGGGGCCGATGGTCTGCGCGGGCGTCGGGGCGAGCAGCCCGCCGCTGGCGGCGGTGTCGGACATCAGCGGCCCTCCTCGGTCCGGGTGGCGGACGGGCCGTCCAGGACCACGTCCCAGCGGTAGCAGAGCGGCCCGTCGGGCAGCGACAGCTCATGGTCGTAGACCGCGATCAGGCTCCGGCGGGCGGCGGGGTCGGCGACCGAGGCGAGCATCTGGTCGTAGGCGAGGAGCGGGTCGCCGGGGAAGTACATCTGGGTGACCAGCCGCTGGGTGAAGGCGGTGCCGAAGAACGAGAAGTGGATGTGGGCCGGGCGCCAGGCCCGTTCGCCGGGCAGCGGGTAGGCGCCGGGCCGGACGGTGGTGAAGGCGTAGCGGCCCCGGTCGTCGGTGAGGCAGCGGCCGACGCCGGTGAAGTGGGGGTCCAGCGGCGCCGGGTGCCGGTCCTGCCGGTGGGCGTACCTGCCGGAGGCGTTGGCCTGCCAGATCTCGACGAGTTGGCCGCGGACCGGGCGGCCGGCGCGGTCCAGGACCCGGCCGGTGACGGTCAGGCGCTCGCCGAGCGGCTCGCCGGGGTGCTGCCGGGTGAGGTCGGCGTCGAGGTCGTGGACGTCGGCGGGGCCGAAGACCGGGGCGGTCAGCTCCACGGCCTCGGGGTCGGTCCGGATGTCGAGGGGGTGGCGCGGCCGCCGGGGGTGGCGCGCCGGTGCGCCGCGGTAGGGCGCGGGTTCCGGGGCCGGGAGCGGCGGGGCGGGGGATGCGGGTGCGGTCATGGGTGCCCTTTCCCTGCGGTGGACGGGTACGGACCGGGCGGTGGACACCGCTCCGCCGGGACGCGGTCCAGCGTGCCGACGTTTTCCCCGGCGGTCACCGGGGCGCGCCGGAGCGCCACCCCCGGCAGCCGCGGCGTCCTGTCGAGCACCCGTCAGGACCCGGCCGGTCGCCGGTACGTCCACGGCCTTCCTGGCGGGTCAATTGCCTTCCGGACGAAGGCTGTTCGCCCAGTGAACCGACGTTCACGGTTCGCGCTGCGCCGAGTCTGACCCTGGCCCCCGGCCGTGTCAACGGTGCGCCCGGTACGGTTCCGGACTACTCCGGACCACCTCCCCGCACCGTGGAGAACCCCTTGCCGCCGTCCGCCCGCACCGCTCTGCCCACCCCGGCGCCACCACCGGAGGCGGGTGGCGCCGCTGATGCGTGCGCTGACGGTGCTGCGCGCACTGACGGCCGCCGGCGGCCGGGCCGCGGTGGGCGATCTGGTGCGGGCCACCGGTCTGGCGCGCGCCACCGCGGACCGCGTCCTGAGCACCCTCGACCGGCTCGGCTACGTCCCCACCGAGGGCCGCGACGCGGTGCTCGCCCCCGGCCTGCCAGCTCTCCGGGCTCACCCTGCCGGCCCTCACCCGGCCCCATCTGGCCGCGCCGGCCGAACGCGTGCGGGACTCGGCCTCGTTGGCGGTGCTGACCACCGACGCCGCCGGCACCGGGCCATCCGTCCGGTACGTCGCCGGGACCCCCGCCGCCCGCATCATGAGCGTCACCATCAGTCCGGGCAGCCGCGCCCCGGCGCACGCCACCGCCCCGGGCCGGGTGCTCCTGGCGGCCCGGCCCGCTCACCACGGGGCCGACGGCCCGGCCCTCCTCGACGGGGTCCGCGCCGACGGCCACGCCCTGGTGGACGACGAACTGGAGGCGGGCCTGCGCTCCGTGGCGGTCGCGGTGCGCGACCGCACCGGCCGGGCCGTGGCCGCGGTCGGGGTGTCCACCCACGCGGCCGGCCGGGCACCCGCGGCCACCCGCGCCGCCGTGCTGCCCGCGCTGCGCGAGACGGCCGTCGCCATCGAGGCCGACCTGCGGGTGGCCGGGCGCTATCTGCCGGTGCCGGTGCCCTGAGCCGGCTGGCGCCGAGACCCGGGCGCCGTCGTGAGTGGGCGGGTGCGGTGAATGGGTGGGTGCCGTGCGTCAGTCGGCGTCGTGGGCGGACGAGGCGCGGCGCCGTTCGCTCTCCGCGCGGGCGGCGGCGGTGGCGACGGACGGCCACACCCGGTCCAGTGCGGCGTTCATGGCGGCGCCGACCAGCACCGCGAAGGCGGAGACGCCGATCCACAGCAGGACCGCGACCGGGGCGGCCAACGAGCCGTAGATGGTGGGGCCTTCGATGGCCGCGGTGAGGTAGAGGCGGAGCAGGAAGCTGCCGAGGATCCACATCGCCAGGGCGACGACGGCACCGGGGATGTCCTCGCGCCAGGGCGAACGGACCGGCACCGAGACGTGGTAGAGCGTGGTGAGGAAGGCGATGGAGAGGATCAGCACGACCGGCCAGTACAGGGCGCGGATGATGTCCCCGCTGGCGGGGAGCCAGCCGACCACCGCGTCGGGGCCGGCGATCATCAGCGGCAGCGCGATCGCACCGGCCGCGAGGGCGGCGACGTAGAGCGCGAAGGACAGCAGCCGGGTCTGGACGATGCCGCGGCGGCCGTCCAGCCCGTACATGATCGTGATGGTGTCCACGAAGACGTTGAGCGCCCGGGAGCCGGACCACAGGGCGATGGCGAAGCCCAGCGAGATGATGTCGGGGCGGCCGCCGGTGAAGACGTCGTTGAGCAGCGGGCGGGCGATCTCGTCGACGCCCCGGTTGGACAGCACGGTGCCGGCGGCGCGCAGGACGTGGAAGCGGAAGTTGTCGAGGGTGGTGTGGCCGATCCACGGCTCGGTGTAGCCGAGGACGCCGAGCAGGCCCAGGATCAGCGGGGGCAGCGAGAGCAGGCACCAGAACGCGGCCTCGGCGGCCAGGCCGGTGACGCGGTAGCGCATGCAGGTGTCGACGATGTCCTTGAGCAGCAGCCACGTCAGGCGCCGTTTGGAGACGTTGCGGTACAGGACCCTGGCGCGGGTCAGGCGCCCCCGGCGCGGCCCGTGCGGTTCGGTCGGTTCGTTCGGCGGCTGCACCTCCTTACCGTATCGGGCATGACAGCCACCACTCATACCGTGACGAACCAGCCCCCGCCGTTGACCGGGTACGACGTCTTCGCCGCCGATCCGGCGCTCACCGAGGGGGTGGACCGGTACGTCACCGGGGAGCACCTCGGCGAGGTGCGGGAGGAGCTGGGCCGACTGGGGCAGGCGGCCGGTTCGGCCCAGGCACAGCGCTGGGGCGAGCAGGCCGACGGCTCTCCGCCGGTGCTGCGCACCCACGACCGCTACGGGCACCGCATCGACGAGGTGGAGTTCCACCCGGCGTGGCACCGGCTGCTCGGCCATGCCGTCACGGCCGGGCTGACCGACGCCTGGTCGCGTCCGCACGGGCACGTCCGGCGCACCGCGGGCTTCCTGGTGTGGACCCAGGTGGAGGCGGGGCACGGCTGCCCGCTGTCGATGACCCACGCGGCGGTGCCGGCGCTGCGGGCCGAGCCCGCGCTGGCGGCGGAGTGGGAGCCGCTGCTGACCTCGCGGGTCTACGACGCGGAGCTGCGGCCGGTGGCGCGGAAGGCGGGCGCGCTGGCGGGGATGGCGATGACCGAGAAGCAGGGCGGCAGCGACGTCCGGACGAACACCACCCGCGCCGAGCCGCTGGCGGCGGCCGGGGAGTACGCCCTGACGGGCCACAAGTGGTTCTGCTCGGCACCGATGTCGGACGCGTTCCTGGTGCTGGCCCGGGCGCCGGGCGGGCTGACCTGCTTCCTGCTGCCGCGGGTGCTGCCGGACGGCACCCGCAACGCGTTCCGGATCCAGCGGCTCAAGGACAAGCTGGGCAACCGCGCGAACGCCTCGGCGGAGGTGGAGTTCGACGGGCGCACCTGGGCGCGGCGGGTCGGCGAGGAGGGCCGCGGGCTGGCGACGATCCTCGACATGGTCGCGGCGACCCGGCTGGACTGCGTCACCGGGTCGGCGGCGGTGATGCGGCAGGCGGTGGCGCAGGCGCTGCACCACACCGCGTACCGGGAGGCGTTCGGGCGCCGACTGGCCGACCAGCCGCTGATGCGCAACGTGCTGGCCGACCTGGCGCTGGAGTCGGAGGCGGCGACCACGCTGGCGCTGCGGCTGGCCGCGGCGTACGACGGCGGCACCGCGCAGGACCGGGCCTTCCTGCGGCTGGCGGTGCCGGCGGCCAAGTACTGGGTGACCAAGCGGTGCACGCCGGTGGTCGCGGAGGCGCTGGAGTGCCTGGGCGGCAACGGCTACGTGGAGGAGTCGGGGCTGCCGCGGCTGCTGCGCGAGGCCCCGCTGAACTCGATCTGGGAGGGCGCGGGCAACGTCCAGGCGCTCGACGTGCTGCGGGCGCTGCGGCAGGAGCCCGCGGCGCTCAATGCCTATCTGACCGAGATCGGTACCGCGCGGGGCGCCGACCACCGGCTGGACCGGGCGATCACGGGGCTGCTGACCGAACTCGCCGACCTGGAGGGCATCGAGGCCCGGGCCCGGCGGTTGGCCGAGCGGCTGGCGCTGGTGCTCCAGGGGGCGCTGCTGGTGCGGTACGCGCCGCCGGAGGTGGCCGACGCGTTCTGCGCCGCCCGGCTCGGCGGCGACGCGGGCACGGCGTTCGGCACGCTGCCGCACACGCTGGACCTGGCGGCGGTGGTGGAGCGGGCACGGCCGGTGCCGGTGGCGGAGTAGTGCGGGCGACCGGGCGCGCCCGCCCGGACTTCAGTGGCGCGGCGGCGGTTCCACGTCCCCCTCGGAAGCCGTCGGCAACCCGGCTCCGGGTGGGGGACGGGACAGGGGATAACCGCCGCCGCGCCGGGCAGGGAGCGGTGTCGCGCCGACTCGGCACCGTTCCCGGTCTTCAGGGCCATCGCGGCGGCTGCGCGGTGCGCCCGCGCAGGGCCGCGTCGATGGCCACGATGATCTCGGCGTCCGGTACGTCCGGCCGGAAGCCGACCAGGACGCCGCGCGCCTCGTAGTACCGGATCACGCGGGAGGCGTCACCCGGGCCGTCCTGTTCCGCCTCGCGCAGGTGCACGACGAGGTCGGCGAAGGCCGGTGCGGGCAGCGGACCGCCGAAGCGCGCGACCCGGTCGAGGAGTTGCGGCGCACCGTCGATCACATAGCCCGTGGCCGGCAGCGGCTGACGCCTGATCAGGACGTCGACCGCGGACAGCCGGGGCACGCCGTAGTGCCCGGCCAGTCGGGCGGCCCGTGCGAGCCGACCTCCTTCGCCGGCGCCGATCACCACGACACGCGGGGTGGCGGCCACCATGATGAGCCCCCTCCCACACCGTGCCGACGACGCGGGCGGCCGATTGCATCCCGGCGGGCACCGGCGGGTTCTCCGTCGGGTGACCGGCGAAACCTCCGGATGACCCCACACCCTCAGGGCGCGGGAAGGTACGCCATCGGCCGCTGGGACCAGGTTTCCCTGGAGGAGTCATAGGCCACAACGGTTGCATTCCGTTGCAGCCGATCTGGCCAATGGACTCTCCCCGGGCGGCCGCTGACGGCACGATGGGCACGCACCGGACACCGGGACCGGACGCACGGGCACAACGGAGAGCAGTGTGAGCGACAGACCGATCGACAGGGCCGGCGAGCGGACCGGCGCCCGACCGGCCGAGAGACCGGTCGCGAGCGCCGTCCGCTCGGCCCAGGACATCCGGGAGACCGCGCGGCGGCTGGCCGGGGTCCACGAGGCGGCGCTGGCCGGCGACCACCTGCCGGCGGAGTCCCCCCGGGACGCGCCCCGCGCGGTGATCGGCGAGTCCTGGCGGCGGGCGCTGGACCGCGGCGTCGACCCGGAGCGCGGCAGCGACCAACACCCCCTGAGTGTCGCGGAGTTGGAGTTCCGGCGGCAGAAGTCCCAGCTGGCGTCGGTGCTGCCGGTGCTCAGCGGCGGACTGCTGCCGACCGCCGAAGCCGCCCAGCAGATCATGGTGGTCACCGACTCCGAGGGCCGGGTGCTGTGGCGGGACGGCAGCGCCCCGATCCGGCGGATGGCCGACCGGCTGGGCTTCGACAAGGGCGCCGACTGGGCGGAGGGGACCGTCGGCACCAACGCGATCGGCACCGCGCTGGTGGCCCGCAGCCCGGTGCTGGTGCACTCCGCCGAGCACTTCCTGCGCAGCCACCACCAGTGGACGTGCGCCGCGGCGCCGCTGCACGACCCGCGCGACGGGCGGCTGCTGGGCACCGTGGACGTCAGCGGCCCGGCGCACTCGTTCCATCCGACGACGCTGGCGCTGGTCTCCGCGGTGGCCCGGCTCGCCGAGGGGGAGCTGCGGACCCGCCACCACGCGTCCCTGGAGCGGCTGCGGTCGAGCGCGGCGCCGGTGCTGGCCCGGATCGGCGGGCGGGCGCTGGCCGTCGACGCCAACGGCTGGACGGCGGCGGTGGCGGGGGTGACCCCGCCGAGCCGGGTGGCGCTGCCCAAGGAGCCGGAGGCCGGGCCGCTGTGGCTGCCGCGGTACGGGATGTGCACGCTGGAGCCGCTGCCGGGCGGCTGGCTGATCCGGCTCGGCCGGCCGGAGCCGGCGCCGGGGCCGCACCGGGTGGTGCTGGACCTCGGCAGGCCCGCCGATCCGGCGGTGACGGTGGCCGGGCCGGCGGGCAGCTGGTCGCACGCGCTGACCCCGCGCCACGCCGAGCTGCTGTTCCTGCTGGCCGCCCATCCGCGCGGCCGCAGCGCCGCCGAGCTGGCCCAGGACCTGTTCGGCGACGGCGGGCGGACGGTGACGGTCCGGGCCGAGCTGTCCCGGCTGCGGCGCCATCTGGCGGGGGTGCTGGCCCACCGGCCGTACCGCTTCGCGGACGGGGTGGAGGTGGAGCTCCGGCTGCCGGAGCGGCCCGTGGAGCTGCTGCCGCACTCGACGGCGCCGACGGTGCTGGCGGCGAGGCGGCCGGGGGACGGGCACGGCGCGGTCTGAGCGGGCCGGTGCGCCCGCCGGAAATTCCGGTGCGCGGGCGCACCGCTCTCCCCTACGGTGGACGCACTCTGACGCAGCTCTCCAGAAGGACGTCGCAGAACGGGAGCAGCCGGTACGCGGATGACGCGCCGGACCAGACGAGTGGGCGACACGACCATCCGCGTTTCCGCATGCCCTGTGGCATGCCGTTTCTGGAGGATTTCCGTGTCCGTAGGTCTCGGCCTTCCCATCGGCGACCCCGCGCAGCTGCTGACCTGGGCGCGGCGTGCCGACGCCGCCCCGTTCTCCACCGTCGCCCTGCTCGACCGGCTGGTGTACGCCAACCCCGAACCCCTGGTCACCCTGGCCGCGCTGGCCGGCGCGACCTCCCGTGTACGTCTGCAGACCGAGGTGCTGCTGGCCCCGCTGCACCGCACCGCGCTGCTCGCCAAGCAGGCCGCCACGCTCGATCTGCTGTCCGGCGGGCGGTTCACGCTCGGCATCGGCATCGGTGCCCGCACCGACGACTATCTGGCCGCGGGGGTGGATCCGCGCACCCGGGGCCGCCGGCTCGACGGCCAGCTGGCCACGCTCCGGCGCCTGTGGGCCGGGGAGCCGCTGTCCGCGGAGGTCGGGCCGGTGGGGCCCGCCCCGGCGCGGCCCGGCGGGCCGGAGGTACTGTTCGGCGGGTTCGTACCGGCCGTGGTCGAGCGGGTGGCCCGCTGGGGCGACGGCTTCCTCGGCGCGGCCCTGCCGTCCCAGCAGATGGACGGGATGTTCCGTGATGTGGAGGCGGCCTGGGAGCGCGCCGGCCGGACCGGCCGGCCCCGGCTGCTGGCCCAGGTGAACGTCGCACTGGGACCCGATCCCGTCGTGGACCGCGCCCGACGCGAGCTGCGCGCGTACTACGGCGACTCCCCGTACACCGACCACATCGTGAACGGCCTGCTCACCACGCGGGCGGCGGTCCGCGAGGCGATCGCCTCCCACCTCGCGATCGGGGCGGACGAGGTGATGCTGTACTGCTGGTCGCCGGACCCGGACCAGGTCGGGCGGCTCGCGGACGCGGTCTTCGCACCGGACGGCGACTGGCCGGGCGTGACCGGCTAGCCGTCTCCGCTTCCCGCGCCGGTCCGGGGACAACCCGCGCCCGGACCGGCGTCTGCCCGTTCCCGAGATGTGATGTGCTGGCGGCATGAGCCACACCGTCACCACCTGGCACCTCCACCAGACCTCGCGCGAGGCCCTCTCGCCCACCGCGGAGCCCCCCGCCGAGCAGGGCGTACGGATCGTCCGGTCCGAGGTGCCCGCACCGGAATTCAGCCGGTTCCTCTATACCGCGGTCGGCGGGGACGTGCTGTGGACCGACCGGCTGGAGTGGCCGTACGCGCGGTGGGCCGAGCACCTGGCGCAGCCGGGGACCGAGACGTGGGTGGCGTACGAGCGCGGTACGCCCGCCGGGTTCATCGAGCTCCAGGCCCAGCCGGACGGGGTGGTGGAGATCGTCTACTTCGGGCTGCTGCCGGCCTTCCGGGGACGGCGGATCGGCGGGCACCTGCTCGGGTACGGGACGGCGCGGGCCTGGGACCTGGCCGAGCGGTGGCCGGCGCTGCCGGAGACCACCCGGGTGTGGCTGCACACCTGCAGCGACGACGGGCCCCATGCACGGGCCAACTACGAGCGGCGCGGCTTCCGGCTGTTCCGCACCGAGGTGACCGAGGAGCCGGTGGCCGAGGTCGCCGACCCGTGGCCCGGCGCCGGCCGCTGAGAACTGAGGCGTGGCCCACCCCGCAGTCCCCGGCGGGGTGCGGTCGCCGCATCCGGCCGCACCCCCTCCCACACGTGACGGACGCCACAGCATCTCGTCATGCGGGACAAGCATGTCCATATTTTGGATGACGGTGGACTGGCCGGAGAGCCGCGTGCCACGCTTCCGTCATGTCTAGAGCTGGAATTGCCTTGGTGAGTCGGCGGCACGTCGACCTCGGCCGCATGTCCAGCGCCATTTGTCGGGCAGGCTGACGCTGCAGGATCAGGGCCCCGCCCTGCGTATCCGGACAGCACTCAGCATCACCACGTCGCACGTCGTCCCCATCGTCGCGGACGCGTTGGACCCCCGACCCCGCACACCCACCGCCGACGCGCTTCCGCGCGCCGCGCTTCGGTGCGTCCGCGCAGGTCACCGGGGATGCTCCGCACCCGTCCGCACCCCCTTTGAGCCGCCCAGAAGGACGTAATCCATGGCCGCCAACCCGGAACTCCCCACCGCTACGCCCCGCCGCAAGGCCGGCCGCCACCGCGGCGAGGGCCAGTGGGCCGTTGGCCATTTCACGCCGCTCAACGGCAACGAGCAGTTCAAGAAGGACGACGACGGTCTCAATGTGCGGACACGCATTGAGACGATCTACTCGAAGGCCGGGTTCGACTCCATCGACCCCAACGACCTGCGTGGCCGGATGCGTTGGTGGGGCCTGTACACCCAGCGCAAGCCCGGGATCGACGGCGGCAAGACCGCCGTGCTGGAGCCCGAGGAGCTCGACGACAAGTACTTCATGCTGCGGGTCCGCGTCGACGGCGGCCGGCTCACCGTCGCCCAGCTGCGCGCCATCGGCGAGGTCTCCGAGCAGTACGCCCGCGGCACCGCCGACATCACCGACCGGCAGAACATCCAGCTGCACTGGGTGCGCATCGAGGACGTGCCCGCCATCTGGGAGAAGCTGGAGGCCGTGGGGCTGTCCACGACCGAGGCGTGCGGCGACTGCCCGCGCGTGATCATCGGTTCCCCGGTGGCCGGTATCGCGGCGGACGAGATCATCGACGGCACCCCGGCCGTGGACGAGATCCACGAGCGCTACATCGGCAACAAGGAATTCTCCAACCTGCCGCGCAAGTTCAAGACCGCGATCTCCGGCTCGCCCGTCCAGGACGTGGTGCACGAGATCAACGACGTGGCCTTCGTCGGCGTCGTCCACCCCGAGCACGGTCCGGGCTTCGACCTGTGGGTCGGCGGTGGCCTGTCCACCAACCCCAGGCTCGCCGAGCGCCTGGGCACCTGGGTGCCGCTGGACGAGGTCGCCGACGTCTGGGCCGGCGTGGTCGGCATCTTCCGCGACTACGGCTACCGCCGGCTGCGCACCCGCGCCCGGCTGAAGTTCCTGATGGCCGACTGGGGCCCGGAGAAGTTCCGCCAGGTGCTGGAGGACGAGTACCTCAAGCGCAAGCTGGTCGACGGCCCGGCCCCCGAGCAGCCCGCGCAGAAGTGGCGCGACCACATCGGCGTGCACCGGCAGCAGGACGGCCGCTTCTACGTGGGCTTCGCCCCGCGCGTCGGCCGGGTCGACGGCGCCACCCTCACCAAGATCGCCGAACTCGCCGCCGCACACGGCTCCGACCGGCTGCGCACCACCGTCGAGCAGAAGATGATCGTTCTCGATGTCGCGCCCGAGGAGGTCGACGGGCTGGTCGCCGGGCTGGAGGCGCTGGACTTCCAGGTGCACCCCTCGCCGTTCCGGCGCGGCACCATGGCCTGCACCGGCATCGAGTTCTGCAAGCTCGCCATCGTCGAGACCAAGGGGCGGGGCGCCGCGCTGATCGACGAACTGGAGCGCCGGATGCCGGACTTCCAGGAGCCGATCACCATCAACCTCAACGGCTGCCCCAACGCCTGCGCCCGCATCCAGGTCGCCGACATCGGCCTCAAGGGCCAGCTGGTGCTGGACGCCGACGGCAACCAGGTCGAGGGCTACCAGGTGCACCTGGGCGGCGCGCTGGGCCTGGAGCCGGGCTTCGGCCGCAAGGTCCGCGGCCTGAAGGTGACGTCCGAGGAACTGCCCGACTACGTCGAGCGGGTGCTGCGCAACTTCGAGGAGCAGCGCGAGGAGGGCGAGCGGTTCGCCACCTGGGCGGCGCGCGCCGAAGAGGGTGCGTTGAAGTGACCGAACGCGCCGCGCCGTTCTACTGCCCGTACTGCGGGGACGAGGACCTGCGGCCCTCCGAGGAGGAAACCTCCCGCGGAGCGGGCGCAGCGTGGGAGTGCCGGGCGTGCAGCCGGGCCTTCCGGCTGAAGTTCCTGGGCCTGCTCGCCCCGGGGACCGCCGGTGCCGCCCCGTCCCCTTCTCCAGTTCCTTCCGCTCCTGACGGAGGTACGCCGTGACCAGCACCACCGATCTGTCGCAACTCGCCGAGCAGGCGGGTCGCGACCTGGAGGACGCGCCCGCCCTGGAGATCCTCCGGTGGGCCGCGGAGACCTTCGGTCCGCGCTTCTGCGTCACCTCCTCCATGGAGGACGCGGTCGTCGCGCACCTGGCGTCGCGGGCCTTCCCCGGCGTGGACGTGGTCTTCCTGGACACCGGCTACCACTTCCCGGAGACCCTGGGGACCCGGGACGCGGTGGCGGCGGTGATGGACGTCGACGTCATCACCCTGACGCCCCGTCAGACGGTGGCCGAGCAGGACGCCGAGTACGGGCCGAAGCTGCACGACCGCGACCCCGACCTGTGCTGTGCGCTGCGCAAGGTCAAGCCGCTCGAAGAGGGCCTGACCGGCTACGACGCCTGGGCGACCGGGCTGCGCCGGGACGAGTCGCCGACCCGGGCGAACACCCCGGTCGTCGGCTGGGACACCAAGCGGCGCAAGGTGAAGGTCTCCCCGATCGCCCGCTGGACGCAGGACGACGTGGACGCGTACGTCGCCGAGCACGGAGTGCTCACCAACCCCCTGCTGATGGACGGCTACGCCTCCGTCGGCTGCGCCCCCTGCACCCGCCGGGTGCTGGCGGGCGAGGACGCGCGGGCCGGCCGCTGGGCCGGCAGCAACAAGACCGAGTGCGGACTGCACTGATGGCGGAGTTTTTGGAGATACAGATGACGGGCGCCACGATCTGGCTGACCGGTCTGCCGAGCGCGGGCAAGACGACCATCGCGCGCCAGCTGGCCGACCGGCTGCGCGGCGAGGGCCACCGCGTCGAGGTGCTCGACGGCGACGAGATCCGCGAGTTCCTCTCCGCGGGCCTCGGATTCAGCCGCGAGGACCGGCACACCAACGTCCAGCGGATCGGCTTCGTCGCCGAACTGCTGGCCAGCAACGGCGTGAAGGCCCTGGTCCCGGTGATCGCGCCGTTCGCGGACAGCCGCGAGGCGGTGCGCAAGCGCCACCAGACCGAGGGCACCCCGTACCTGGAGGTGCACGTCGCCACTCCGGTCGAGGTCTGCTCCGAGCGCGATGTGAAGGGCCTGTACGCCAAGCAGGCGGCCGGCGAGATATCCGGCCTGACCGGCGTGGACGACCCCTACGAGGAGCCCGCGGCACCGGACCTGCGGATCGAGTCGCACACCCAGACCGTGCAGGAATCCGCGGCGGCGCTGCACGCGCTGCTCGTCGAGAGGGGGCTGGCGTGAGCGACGCACAGGCGACCACCGACCCGCAGCCGGCCGTGATACCCGCACCTCTGCGCCGCGTGGGCGGAGACGGGGGTGCCACCGGACGGATTCCGGGGGAGAACGAAGGGGAGACCTCGTGACCACCGTTGCTTCGCTTTCCGAGGAACTGGACAACCCGTACGCGCTGTCGCACCTGGACGCCCTGGAATCCGAGGCGGTGCACATCTTCCGCGAGGTGGCGGGCGAGTTCGAGCGGCCGGTGATCCTCTTCTCCGGCGGCAAGGACTCCATCGTCATGCTGCACCTGGCGCTGAAGGCGTTCGCGCCGGCGCCGGTGCCGTTCGCGCTGCTGCACGTCGACACCGGGCACAACTTCCCCGAGGTCATCGACTACCGCGACCGCACCGTGGCGCGGCACGGCCTGCGCCTGCACGTCGCCTCGGTGCAGGACTTCATCGACCGCGGCGAGCTGCGCGAGCGCCCGGACGGCACCCGCAACCCGCTGCAGACCGTGCCGCTGCTGGACGCCATCGAGAAGAACCGCTTCGACGCGGTCTTCGGCGGCGGCCGCCGGGACGAGGAGAAGGCGCGCGCCAAGGAGCGGGTGTTCTCGCTGCGCGACGAGTTCGGCGGCTGGGACCCGCGCCGGCAGCGGCCCGAGCTGTGGCAGCTCTACAACGGCCGGCACTCGCCCGGTGAGCACGTCCGGGTCTTCCCGCTCTCCAACTGGACCGAGCTGGACGTCTGGCAGTACATCGCCCGCGAGAAGATCGAACTGCCCGCCATCTACTACGCGCACGAGCGGGAGGTCTTCGCCCGCAGCGGCATGTGGCTGGCGCCTGGTGAGTGGGGCGGCCCGAAGGACGACGAGCGGCTGGAGGTCCGGCAGGTGCGCTACCGCACCGTCGGCGACATGTCCTGCACCGGCGCCGTCGAGTCGGACGCCGACACCATCGAGGCCGTCATCGCGGAGATCGCCGCGTCCCGGCTCACCGAGCGGGGCGCGACCCGGGCCGACGACAAGATGTCCGAGGCCGCCATGGAGGACCGCAAGCGCGAGGGGTACTTCTAGCCATGAGCACGACCAACACGGCCCGCACGGACCTGACGGTGGACGCGGGCGCCACCTCGCTGCTGCGCTTCGCCACCGCCGGGTCCGTGGACGACGGCAAATCGACCCTGGTCGGCCGGTTGCTGCACGACTCCAAGTCGGTCCTCGCCGACCAGCTGGAGGCCGTCGAGCACGCCTCCCGCAACCGCGGGCAGGAGGCGCCCGACCTGGCGCTGCTGACGGACGGGCTGCGCGCCGAGCGGGAGCAGGGCATCACCATCGATGTCGCCTACCGCTACTTCGCCACCCCGCGCCGCCGCTTCATCCTCGCCGACACCCCCGGGCACGTGCAGTACACCCGGAACATGGTGACCGGGGCCTCCACCGCCGAGCTGGCCGTCGTCCTGGTCGACGCGCGCAACGGCGTGGTCGAGCAGACCCGGCGGCACGCCGCGGTCGCCGCCCTGCTCCGGGTCCCGCACGTCGTGCTGGCCGTCAACAAGATGGACCTGGTCGGCTACCAGGAGTCCGTCTTCGCGGCCATCGCCGAGGAGTTCACCGCCTACGCGGGCTCGCTGGGCGTGCCGGAGATCACCGCCATCCCGATCTCGGCGCTGGCCGGCGACAACGTGGTGACGCCGTCGGCCACCATGGACTGGTACGGCGGCCCGACCGTGCTGGAGCACCTGGAGACCGTGCCGGTGGTCGCCGACCCGTCGGACGACCCGGCCCGCTTCCCGGTCCAGTACGTCATCCGCCCGCAGACCTCCGAGCACCCCGACTACCGCGGCTACGCGGGCCAGATCGCGTCCGGCGTGCTGCACGTGGGCGACGCCGTCACCGTGCTGCCGTCGGGCCGGACGAGCACCATCGAGGGGATCGACGCGCTCGGCCAGAGCGTGGACGTCGCCTGGGCGCCGCAGTCGGTGACCCTTCGGCTCGCCGACGACCTGGACATCTCCCGGGGCGACCTGATCGCCCCGACCGCGGCGACGCCGTCGGTCACCCAGGACGTCGAGGCCACCGTCTGCCATGTCGCCGACCGGCCACTGACCGTCGGGCAGCGGGTGCTGCTCAAGCACACCACCCGCACCGTCAAGGCGCTCGTCAAGGAGATCCCGTCCCGGCTGACCCTGGACGACCTCTCCCAGCACCCGGCCCCCGGCGAACTGGTCGCCAACGACATCGGCCGGATCGTGGTGCGCACCGCCGCACCACTGGCGCTGGACGCCTACGCGGACTCCCGGCGCACCGGCTCCTTCCTGCTGATCGACCCGGCGGACGGCACCACGCTGACCGCGGGCATGGCCGGTACCGCGTTCGCGGAGGCGGCCGCGGACCCCGCGCCGGAGGGTGCGGCGGACGACGAGGGGTGGGACTTCTGATCATGCTCAAGGACATGTTCTCGACCTTTGCCAAGGAAGGCGGCCGCATCGGCAGCGGCGCCCTCGGAAGCGGCCAGGGCGGAGTCGGTCGATGTGTGCGCTGACCATGCCTGACTCCGTACCCCCCACGTCCTCCTTCCGAAGATCCACCATGTCGCCGGGCGCGCCATAGCGAGGCGCGCGCTCCCCCGGCCCTCCGAGAGGAACACCTCCCGTGACTGCCGTTCGTCATCGCCTCCTGGCGGCCGCCGCCGCCGTCCCGTTGCTGACCGTCGCGCTGGGGGCCTGCGGCTACGGCTCCGAGGCCCCGAAGGACACCGCGGCCTCCGTCGCCCCGAAGGGGCCCAAGGTCGACGGGCTCGACCAGGTCAAGATCGGCTTCTTCGGCAACACCACCCACGCCACGCCCCTGATCGGCCTTCAGACGGGCCGGTTCCAGAAGGAACTGGGCGGCACCGCGGTGAAGTCCTCGGTCTTCAACGCCGGCCCCGCCGAGATCGAGGCGCTCAACTCGAACGCCATCGACATCGGCTGGATCGGCCCCTCCCCCGCGATCAACGGCTATGTGAAGTCGCACGGCAAGAGCCTGAAGATCATCTCTGGTTCGGCATCCGGCGGTGTCTCGCTGATCGTCAACCCGAAGAAGATCAAGAGCCTGGACGACCTCAAGGGCAAGACGATCGCCACCCCGCAGCTGGGCAACACCCAGGACGTGGCCCTGCTGAACTTCCTCGCCGGGAAGGGCTACTCGGTCGACGCCACCTCCGGCAAGGGTGACGTCACCGTCCAGCGCACCGACAACAAGGTCACTCCCACCGCCTTCAAGCAGGGCAGCATCGACGGCGCCTGGGCCCCCGAGCCCACCGCGTCCAAGCTCGTCGCCGCCGGCGGCAAGGCGCTGCTGGACGAGAAGACGCTGTGGAAGGACGGCAAGTTCGTCATCACCAACATGATCGTCTCGCAGCGCTTCCTCAAGGAGCACCCGAAGGCGGTCGAGGCGGTGCTGCGTGCCTCGGTGAAGACCAACGCCTGGATCCGCTCGCACCCCGCCGAGGCGGTCAAGGCCCTCAACGAGAAGCTCGCCGACCCGACGATCAGCGGCAAGGCGCTGCCGGACGACGTCATCGACCCGGCGTTCAAGAACGTCGACATCACCGACGACCCGCTGGCCGCCACCCTCCAGGAGGAGGCGGACCACGCCGTCAAGGCAGGGCTGCTGAAGAAGCCCGACCTCAAGGGCATCTACGACCTCACCCTGCTGAACAAGGTGCTCAAGTCCGAGGGCAAGCCGCCGGTCGACGACGCCGGCCTCGGCGGCAACTGACTCCGGCCCCCCGATCTCCCAGGAGGTGACACCGATGACGACCAGTACGCTCACCAAGCCCGCCCCGGCGAACACCGGCACCACCGGCCCGTACGCCGCTCGCATCCACCACGTCTCGAAGTCGTTCGGCCGCCCCGGCGCGCAGCAGCAGGTGCTGGACGACATCAGCATCGACGTCGCACCCGGCGAATTCGTCTGCCTCCTGGGGGCCTCGGGGTGCGGCAAGTCCACCCTCCTCAGCCTCGTGGCGGGTCTGGACAAGCCGTCCGCCGGCACCATCGAGACGCCCGGCGGCCGGCCGGCGCTGATGTTCCAGGAGCACGCGCTGTTCCCGTGGCTGACCGCGGGCCGCAACATAGAACTGGCCCTGCGGATGCGCGGGGTGCCGCGCTCTGAGCGTCGCGGCGAGGCCGAGCGGCTGCTCGAACTCGTCCGGCTCAAGGGCGCGTACGGCAAGCGGGTGCACGAACTCTCGGGCGGTATGCGCCAGCGGGTGGCGATGGCCCGGGCGCTCGCCCAGGACAGCCAACTGCTGCTGATGGACGAGCCGTTCGCCGCGCTCGACGCCATCACCCGTGACGTGCTGCACGACGAACTGACCCGGATCTGGGCCGAATCCAACAGCGGCTCCACGGGCACCAACCTCTCGGTCCTCTTCGTCACCCACAACGTCCGTGAGGCGGTACGGCTCGGCGAGCGGGTCGTGCTGCTCTCCTCCCGCCCCGGACGGGTCGCCCGGGAGTGGCAGGTGGACATCCCCCAGCCGCGTCGCATCGAGGACTCCGCGGTCGCCGACCTGTCCATCGAGATCACTGAACAGCTCCGTGGGGAGATCCGCCGCCATGGCCAGCACTGAGACCACCACCTCGTCCGCCCCGGGGAAGCCCGGCGACGACCCCACCGGACCATCCACCGCCCCGACCAGCGGCACGACCACCGGCACGACGGACAGCTCCACGGACGGTTCGGCCGGCGACTCCCCGGCCGAAGCGGCCACCGGAACCACCGCCGAACCGGCCGGCGCGGCTGCCGGACGTTCCGCCGGGGCGTCCACCGACGCACCGGCCGCCGGGGGACCCCGGCCCGCCGCCGGTGACCTCGCCGGTCTGGAGGCCGGGCTCGACGCCCTCGACTCCACCGTGGTCGCCCGGCAGCCGTGGCTGCGCACCCTGCTGTCAAAGGCGTTCCCTCCCCTCATCGCGATCGTGATCGTGCTGGGGCTGTGGCAGCTCGCCTACCACTTCCAGCTCAAGCCGCACTACCTGCTGCCGAGCCCGCTCGACGTCTTCCGCTCGCTCCAGCAGAAGTGGCTCGAAGGCACCCTGCTCGGCTTCGTGTGGACCAGCGTCTCCCGCGGCGCCCTCGGCTTCCTGGCCTCGGTCGCCATCGGCACGGTGCTCGGACTGGTCGTGGCCCGCGTCAGGCTCGTACGGGCCGCGATCGGGCCGATCCTGAGCGGGCTGCAGTCCCTGCCCTCGGTGGCCTGGGTCCCGGCGGCGATCATCTGGTTCGGCCTGAGCGACGCCACCATCTACGCGGTGGTGCTGCTCGGTGCCGTCCCCTCGATCGCCAACGGGCTGGTGTCCGGTGTCGACCAGATCTCTCCTCTCTATCTGCGTGCCGGCCGCACCATCGGCGCGACCGGCCTGGCCGGTGTCCGCCACGTACTGCTCCCCGCCGCGCTGCCCGGCTACCTCGCCGGGCTCAAGCAGGGCTGGGCGTTCTCCTGGCGGTCCCTGATGGCCGCCGAACTCATCGTCAACGCTCCCGACCTCGGCACCGGACTGGGCCAGCTCCTGGAACAGGGCCGTGAACTGCAGGACATGTCCTGGGTGCTGGCCGCGATCCTGCTGATCCTGATCGTCGGCATCGGCATCGAGCTGCTGATCTTCGCCCCGATCGAGCGCCGGGTGCTGCGCAGCCGCGGCCTCCTCGTCAAGAGCTGAAACCATGAACACACGCCCCACTCTCCTCGTCATCGCCCACGGCAGCCGCGATCCTCGGCACGCCGCGACCGTCACCGCGCTCTGCGCGCGGGTCCGGAAGCTGCGTCCGGGGCTGCGCGTGGCGGTCGGCTATCTCGACTTCAACGCGCCCCGGGTACCCCGGGTGCTGGAACGCCTTGAGGCCGACGGCGTACGGAACGTGGTGGCGCTTCCCCTCCTCCTGACTCGCGCCTTCCACGCGAAGTCCGATATCCCCGCGGTACTGCGGGAGGCCGCCGCGCGGCTGCCCCTGCTGACCGTCCATCAGGCCGAGGTGCTCGGCCCGTCACTCCTCCTGACCAGCGCGTTGGAGCGCCGGCTGGAGGAGGCCGGGTTGCGGCCGGACGACCACCGCTCGACCGGGGTCGTCCTGGCCTCGGCCGGCTCCTCAGACCCGGAGGCGATCGCAGTGATCGCAGAAATCGCGCGGGAGTGGCGGCGCACCGCAGAGTGGTGTGCCGTGCGACCTGCGTTCGCCTCCGCATCTCTTCCCCGTACGGCCGACGCCGTACGGGCCCTGCGGGCCGAGGGCATCCAGCGGGTGGCCGTCGCCCCGTACGTCATCGCGCCGGGGTTCCTGCCGGACCGGATCGCCGCCGGGGCCCGCGAGGCCCGCGCGGACATCCTCGCCCCGGTGCTCGGTGCCGCCCCCGAGCTGGCCCGGCTGCTGCTGCGCCGCTACGACCAGGCCGTCCGGGCCCGCGCCCAGGGCGACTTGGCGGCCCTGACCGCCTGAGCGGCACCGCCCGCCCGGCTCACCTCGCCACCACCGTCGCCCGCCCCGCGGGAGTGTCGGCGCGCCCCTTCTCGTAGACCGTCAGGCCCCGCGCCAGATGCAGGGGCACCAGCAACAGCTCCACGACCAGGGCCTTCCAGGCGTAGACGACGTTGACCGCCTTGGTGGCGTAGGCGCAGGGGATGTTGACCAGCACGCCGCGCAACGGGAGTCTGCGGCGGCGGGCGGCGTACACCAGGGGTGGCAGCGTCAGCAGGAGGTCGGCCCCGGCCCACCAGGCGAAGGCGGCCGGTGGTGACGCACCGCTCGTCGCGCTGAGCACGAACGGACCGGCCCACCACAGGGGCGCGGTGAGGATCTCGAAGAGGGCGAGCAGCACCCAGAGCGCGAGCAGGGGTTTGCGGACCAGCAGCCGGCCGAGGTGGAGCCGGACGTTCTGGCAGAAGCCGGCCATCCAGCGGTTGACCTGTTTGCGGAAGTAGGTGAGGTTCTCCGGGTCGGCGGCCAGGGCGACGGCGTCGGAGACGTAGACCGCGCGTCGTCCGGCGATCTGCCGGGACCAGGTGTAGTCCATGTCCTCGACGATGGTGCGCTCGGGGAATCCACCGAAGGCCACCAGTTCGTCGCGCCGGAAGACCGAGCAGCAACCCGAGCAGACCATGGGGCTGTTGGCGAGTGCCTGGATGGGCCGATGGAAGTGGAAGCCGAAGAGGTATTCCGTGGACCGGCCCCGCTCCCACACGGTGCGGGTGTGCCGGGTGCGGACCGTGCCCGCGGCGATGGCGACACCGGGGTCGTCGAAGACCGGGAGGACGCGCTGGAGGTAATCCGGGGCGAGGACGGTGTCCGCGTCGACGGCCAGGACGAGATCGGTGGTGCACCGCGGGAGGGCGTAGTTCTGCGCTCTGGCCTTGCTGCCGAGGTTGTGCGGCGGGCGGAGCACCGTGACGCCGTGTGCGGCGGCTACCTCGCCGGTGCGGTCGGTGGAGGCGTCGTCGACGACCAGGACGCGGTCGGGCGGGACGGTTTGCCTCGCGAGGGACTCCAGCGTGGCCGGTAGTCCCTCCTCTTCGTTGTGGGCCGGGACGATGACGGTGACGGTGTGCATGGCGGGCTTCCCCCTGTCGTGCGGCCCGCGCCGACGAGGGCGCAGAGCAGTCCGATCACTACGTAGACGATGGTGCTGATGCCGAGGAACGGCGTGACTCCGTGCATGTCACTGACGGTAGCCACGCTCGGCCGTCCACGGTTCCGGAGGAAGCCTCCTGTGGATAACTCGACGCGGGGGAAGGTGCGTCGGGCGCCCGGAACGCAACGACGCCGGCCGCCGCGCCCCGTGGGGGCGAGCGCGACGGCCGGCGTGCGGTGCTGAACGACCGGATCGACTACTGAACGATCTTCAGCAGCTTGTTGGGCGTGCCCTGACCCGGGTTGCTGATCTTGTCGGGGGTGGCCCCGTCCGTCAGCGCCTTCTCCACGTCGGCCGGCTTGGCGTCCTTGTGGTCGGCCAGGTAGAGCGCGGCGGCACCCACGACGTGCGGGGTCGCCATCGACGTACCGGAGATGGTCTTGGTGGCGTCGTCGCTGTTGTTCCAGTCCGAGGTGATGTCGGAGCCCGGAGCGTAGAGGTCGACGACGCTGCCGTAGTTGGAGAAGTCGGACTGCTGGTCGTCCTTGGTGCTGGAGGCCACCGTGATGGCCTCCTTGACGCGCGCCGGGGAGCCCTGGCCCGCGTCGGTGGACTCGTTGCCGGCCGCGACGCCGAAGGTGACACCGGAGTCGATGGCCTTCTTCACGGCCGCGTCGAGCGCCTCGTCCGCGCCGCCGCCGAGCGACATGTTGGCGACCGAGGGGCCCTTGTGGTTCTTGGTGACCCAGTCGATGCCCGCGACGACCTGCTCAGTGGTGCCGGAGCCCTGCCCGTCGAGCACCTTGACGGCGACCAGCTTGACCTTCTTGGCGACGCCGTGGGCGGTGCCTCCGATGGTGCCGGAGACGTGGGTGCCGTGGCCGTTGTCGTCCTCGGCCTTGTCGCTGTTGTCGATGGCGTTGAAGCCGTACGACGCGCGACCGCCGAAGTCCTTGTGGCTGATGTGGATGCCGGTGTCGATGACGTAGGCGGTGACGCCCTCGCCCGCGCTGTCCGGGTAGTTGTACTTGCCGTCACCCTTGGTGTCGGCCTGGTCGATGCGGTCCAGGCCCCACGACGGCGGGTTGTCCTGGGTGCCGTCGGTGTGGAACGTGTGGTTCTGGACGACCTTGTCGACGGACGGGTCGGCGGCCAGGCGCTTGGCGTCCTCGCTGGACAGGCCGGTGGCCGAGAAGCCGTCGATGGCGGAGGTGAAGGTCCGCTTGACCTTGCCGCCGTACTTGGCGGCCAGGTCGCCGCTCTCGGCGGCGCGCACTCCGGCGGTCTTCTTCAGCAGCACGATGTAGCTGCCCTTGACGGCGCCCTTGGCCTCGGCGCCGTAGATCTTGCCCTCGGCGGCGGGCGACGCGCCCGCGGTGACCGCTGTGACGGCGGCGATACCAGTGGCGGCCACAGCGGCGGATATCGCCGTGATGAGCCGCTTCTTGCTGGAACGCTTATGAGCCATGGCGAGGGTTCTCCTCGTTCGTGGTGTGGGGGGAAGCGTTTGTGAATAGCCCGAAGGGACCGGAAAATCTCCACCGGGCTGGTTCGAAACCCTGTCGGATTGACGAGTGCAATTCAAGGCCAGCCAGGCCGTGTGAGATAGGCAACAATCCTGCAGAAATGCAAAAGAACGCAGAACTGGTCAAACAGACCGCTGGAGTTGACGGACAGTAACTCAACTCCGTTTACGTTTACGCAATGAAGGGGGACAGCCGACAATGCGTTTGCATTTTCAACTGTCCCCTTGTGCCATGCTCGCGCCTCGGAAGAGGTGCGTACCGACGGTTACCCCACGGGGAGTTGCGCCTCGATGAGGTCCGCCGCCCGCCGACTGCCGCCCTCCTCCGCCATCTCCGCGCGGATCCGGCCGAGCGCCGCCGCCACGTCGGGATCGCCGGCCACCGCGCGCACGGCCTCCCCCAGCGCCTGCGCGGTCACCTCGCCCTTCTGCAACTGCCGGGCGACGCCCAGCGCCTCCAGCGTGGCGGCGTTCATGAACTGGTCGGCGGCCTGCGGTACGCACACCATGGGCACCCCGTTCGCCAACCCCTCCTGGCTGCCGCCCATCCCGGCGTGGGTGACGAACGCGTCGGCCTGCCGGAGGACCGCCACCTGCGGGACCCAGGTGCGCACCTCGATGTTGTCCGGGACCTCGCCGAGCACCGCCGGGTCGGTGAACTTCCCGATCTGCAGCACCACATGCCAGTCCGCCCGCCCGCCGAACGCCTCGACGCAGGCCTGGTAGACGTCCGGCGCGTCGGTGAACACCGACCCCAGGGAGACCAGGAGCACCTTGGCGTCGGGCGCGAGGCCGGCCGGCCGCTGCCAGTCGCCCTGCGCGGCGCGGTCGCCCTGGCAGGAGCCGACGAAGGTGAAGACCGCCCCGTCGACCCGGTCCGCCTGCGGCTGCATGGCCCGGGGGATCAGGACGAGGGCGCGGGCGGGCCGGGCGGCCAGGAAGTCCGGCTCCGGCAGGTCCCCCATACCGTGGTCCGCCAACCAGGCCCGGAAGCGCGCGTAGTAGGCGCGGCCGCGCTCGCTGCTCCGCAACTCCGCCCGCACCCCCTCGCCGGCCTCCTCCTCGTAGCCGTCCCAGGCGACGATGTGCGGCGTCAGCTGGATGGCCGGGACCTGCCACCGGTGGGCGAGCAGCGGGGCCGGGAACGAGGCGCTGTCGTGGAGGACCAGGTCCGGGGTGTCGCCCTCGTAGGCCGCGGCGAGCTGCGGCAGGGCCTGGATGCCGTCCTCCAGGAACGGTTCGAGGTGGTCGAGGAGATCGGTGCCCCATGCCTCCGGGTTCTCGTCGGTGGGCAGGACGGAGGTCCACGGCCGCGGTTCGGCGCCGACGCCGGCGACGAGGTCGGCGAAGGCGGCCGGGACGGCGTAGGTCACGCGGTGCCCCCGGTCGACCAGTTCGCGGATGACGTCGAGGTTGGGCTGGACGTGACCGTGGGCCGGGATGCTGAACATCGCGATATGCGAAGGATGCTGAGGCATGCTCGAAACCCTAGGCGAGACGATACGTATCGTGCAACGGTGAAAAGTCGCCACGCCGCGGCCCGGTGGGTGCCGACTCCCCTGGTGGGAAGCGCCCTTCCGAGGGCGGCCGGACGGCCTCCGGAGCGGCTGGTGGCACCTGCGAGACTGGGCGCGAGAACGCACCGCAGGAGGCACTCCGATGACCGAACCCAGCCCCGCCTTCACCGAGGCGCGCGCCCGGGACGTGCTGGCCGCGGCCGGGCACTCCGCCGCGGCGGCGGACGCCCGGCTGCTCGCACTCGGCGAGAACGCCGTCTTCGCCCTGGACGAGGGCGGCGTGGTCGTCCGGATCGGCCGCAGCCCCGAGCTGCTGGCGCGCGCCGAGCGGGAACTGGCGGTGGCCCAGTGGCTGGCGGCCGAGGACGTACCGGCCGTGCGGGCCGCGGAGTCGACCGCCCGGCTCGTCGACGGGCACCCCGTGACGTACTGGCGGCAGCTGCCGGAGGCCGTCCGACCCGCCCGGCCGCAGGACCTCGCCGAGCTGCTCAAGCGCGTCCACGCGCTGCCCGAGCCGCCGTTCGCACTCCCCCGGCGCGAGCTGCTGGACGGTGTGGAGCGCTGGCTGCGGCTGGCCGGCGACGCCGTGTCGGCGTCCGATGCGGAGTACCTGCGCGGACGGCGGGACGCGTTCGCGCTGGCCGCGACGGCGCTCGAACCACATCTGCCGCGCGGCCCGATCCACGGCGACGCGCTGCCCCGCAACGTCCACATCGGGCCCGACGGCCCGGTCCTGGTCGACCTGGAGACCTTCTCCTCGGACCTGCGCGAGCACGACCTGGTCGTGCTCGCCCTCAGCCGGGACCGCTACGGACTGGGCGCGGAAGCCTACGACGCCTTCGTGGCGGTGTACGGCTGGGACGTGCGGGACTGGGAGGGGTGCGCCGTCCTGCGCGGGTCCCGGGAGACCGCGAGTTGCGCCTGGGTCTCCCAGCACGCGCCCGGGAATCCGGCCGCGCTCAAGGAGTTCCGGCGCCGGGTCGCCTCGCTGCGCGAGAAGGACGCGGCGGTCCGGTGGTACCCGTTCTGAGGCGGTGACCCGGCCGCCGGTCCGGGCCGCTCAGCGCTGGTACGGGATCAGCGGCCAGGCCGCCTCGACTATCGCCTCCGGGTCGCCGGACCGGCGCAGGTACGCCTGGAACGAGGCGGCCTGCTCGGCGGCGGCCTGCTCCTGGAGGGTGTGCAGGGCGCGCGGTGCGGGCAGGGCGACGGCCGGGTACTTCTCACCGATGCGGCGGGCGACCCCGGCCGCCGCCGCCGCGTCGGCACCCGCCTCGTGCGCGCCGTCCAGCGGTACGCCGTAGTGGCCGCAGAGCGCCTGGAGTGCGCGCTTGCCCTTGCGGTAGCGGTCCACGTGCTTGTCGAGGACGAGCGGGTCGATGACCGGGGCGGGCGGACGGCCGAGCCGCTCGGTCAGGGTCGGCACGCCGTGGCGGCGGCACTCGCGGTCGAGCAGCGAGAGGTCGTAGCGCGCGTTCATCACCACCAGCGGGATGTCCGCGCGGAGGGCTTCGGCCAGCGCCTCGGTGATCTCCGCTATCGCGCCCGCGGGCGAACGGCCGTGTGCGGTGACGTAGGCGGTCGACATGCCGTGGATCTCCGCGGCTTCGTCGGGGATCGGGACGCCCGGATCGATCAGCCAGGACTGCCGCCCGGCCACCCGGCCGTCCCCCTCCAGCCGGATCAGCGCGGCCGTGACGATGCGGTCGTGCTCGACGTCGGTGCCCGTGGTCTCCAGGTCGAAGCCGACCAGCAGCTCCTGATGCCAGCTCATGCCGAGACCTCGCTTCGCCCGGCCCCGCACTCGCGCGGCGCGCGCCTGTCCTCGACGCTCCGGCGGCCTTGGGCCCCTCGGACCTCCACGCAGCGCTCCTTCATGCGGCCTCCTTCGGTGGTGCCTCCCCCGTGGTTCGACCACTCTCCCACGCACCACTGACAACGGGCCGGGCCGCCCGGCGCCCCGGCGCCCGGGACGGGTCAGGAGACCGGCCGCGAGTCCGCCCAGACGCTCTCGAACTCCTCGCGGTAGATCTCGAAGAGCCCGTGGTCGACGTCCCGGCCGTCGCGGGCGTCCTGGCGGACCACCTCGCGACCGCCGCCGCGCAGCACGAACACCGGCGTCTCCATCCCGCGGCTCTTGCGGAGGTAGGGCTGGACGACGGCCAGGCCGTCGGGCCCGTCGCCGTCGACGAGGTAGGCGGTGAAGCGCGGGGTCTCGTCGAAGACCTGGATCTCGAAGGCCCCGGGATCCCGCAGCCGGGCCCGGACCCGCCGCATGTGCAGGATGTTCATCTCGATGGCGCGGCTCATCTCGCCCTTCTTCAGGCCGATTTCGCGCTCCCGGCGGCGGACCGCGCTGCTGGCCGGATTGAGGAAGAGCAGCCGGACCCGGCAGCCGGACTCGGCGAGCCGGACCAGCCGGCGGCCGGAGTAGTTCTGGACCAGGAGGTTGAGTCCTATGCCCACCGCGTCGAGCCGGCGGGCGCCGCCGAAGAGGTCCTCCGCGGGCAGCTGGCGCTGGAGCCGCACCCGGTCGGGGTGCACCCCGACGACGTCGGCGTACCGGTCGCCGACGAGGTCCTCGACGGCGTCGATGGGCAGCCGCCCGGAGATACGGGTGCCGGCCCCGGAACCGAGGATGTCCAACAGCCGGGCGGAGGCCCGCTCGGCCTGGGCCAGGACGGTCTCGGACAGTGCGCGGTTGCGGGAGACGATGTTGCGCGCGACCTCCAGCTCGTCGAGGACCAGCTCGACCTCGCGCCGGTCGTCCACGTAGGGCTCGAAGCAGGGCCAGTGCTGGACCATCAGCTCGCGGAGCTGCGGGAGCGTCAGGAAGCTGACGATGTTGTCGTCGGCGGGGTCGAGGAGATAGCCCTTGCGGCGGCTGACCTCGCGGACCGCGACCGCGCGCTGGACCCATTCCTGGCCCGCGGGTCCGGCCGCCGCGATGACCCATTCGTCGCCGTGCACCGGCTCGTAGATGGGACGCAGGACGGCCGCGACGACGGCCCGTAGGCGCTGCTCGACGAGATTCAGCCAGATATAGGCGCGTCCGGCCCGGCGGGCGCGGGTGCGCACCTCGCTCCAGGCGTCGGCGCCCCAGTCGAGTTCCGCACCGATCTCCAGCGGTCGGGCCAGGGACACCGTGCCGGGCGGTGCGTCCACGGAGCCGGCCTCGTGGCCCTCATGACTCTCGTCACCAGGGGGCAACTCCAGCCCGCCGCTCACCTGCCACCGCCTCCCGAACCCCCGTGCCAACGATCAAGGCAGACTACTGCGGCGCGGGGGGCGGTGCAGCAGGATGCATCGAGTCGGATGCCAACTCCCCTTGCCCATAGTGCCGGTTGTGACCGGAAAGCGCTGGGGGAGTGAGCGGATTCATAGCCCTGGTGGGGATAGGGGGCGCTTTCCGGCCCACGCGATGGAGTGTCCCGGCGGCGGGCCGTTGACAGCGCCGCCGGGAGCCCGGCCGACCGCGGGCACCGCGATTGGCCGGGGTACCGCTGGCGAACTGCACGCATGTGAGGTAGTCCGTGGCAGAGACGCCGCTTTTGGGGTAGCCGTAGCAGTCCCCCGCCCCGCACCCGGCCGTGCGCACGGGCCGCCGACCCACGATCAGCGCACAGTAGGACAATCCGACATCGCCGAAGATCGACCACCGTTCAGCGGAGTTCACACGAAAATCTCCCGCTATCCGGCAATTTGGACACGTTGGGAAGGATTCCGATGCGGTCCGCGGACGCGTGTCGTGGAGTCGCCGCCGCCCGTAGAGAAAGTGGAAGAGTCTACGCATGCAGGTCTGGCCGGGACAGATGTATCCGTTGGGTGCCACCTATGACGGTGCGGGCACCAACTTCGCGGTGTTCTCCGAAGCCGCCACGCGCATCGAGCTGTGTCTGCTGCACGACGACGGGTCGGAGACCGCCGTCGAGCTGCGCGAGTCCGACGCCTTCGTACGGCACGCGTATCTGCCGGGGATCATGCCGGGACAGCGCTACGGCTTCCGGGCGCACGGCCCCTACGAGCCCGAACACGGGCATCGCTGCAACTCCGCCAAGCTGCTCCTCGACCCGTACGCGCGGGCGATGAGCGGCGTGATCGACTGGGACGAGGCGGTCTACGGCTACCACTTCGGCCGGCCCGAGGTGCGCAACGACCTGGACTCGGCGCCGCACACCATGGCGTCGGTGGTGGTCAACCCGTACTTCGACTGGGGCGACGACCGCCCGCCGCGCACCGCCTACCACGAGACGGTGCTCTACGAGGCCCATGTGAAGGGCCTGACGATGCGGCATCCGGAGCTGCCCGAGGAACTGCGCGGCACCTACGCGGCGCTGGCGCATCCGGCGATCATCGACCACCTGACGAAGCTCGGGATCACCGCCCTGGAGCTGATGCCGGTCCACCAGTTCGTCCAGGACCACCGGCTGGTGGACGCCGGGCTGACCAACTACTGGGGCTACAACACCATCGGCTTCTTCGCCCCGCACAACGCCTACGCGTCCTGGGGGGACCGCGGGCAGCAGGTGCTGGAATTCAAGACCGCGGTCCGGGCGCTGCACCAGGCGGGCATCGAGGTCATCCTCGACGTCGTCTACAACCACACCGCCGAGGGCAGCCACCTGGGGCCGACGCTGTCCTTCCGGGGGCTGGACAACGCCTCGTACTACCGGCTGTCGGACGACCGCCGGTACTACACGGACACCACGGGTACCGGGAACTCCCTCCTGATGCGCAGTCCGCACGTGCTCCAGTTGGTGATGGACTCGCTGCGCTACTGGGTGCAGGAGATGCGCGTGGACGGGTTCCGGTTCGATCTGGCGGCGACGCTGGCGCGGCAGTTCCACGAGGTGGACCGGCTGTCGTCCTTCTTCGACCTGGTGCACCAGGATCCGGTGGTCAGCCAGGTGAAGCTGATCGCCGAGCCGTGGGACGTCGGGGAGGGCGGCTACCAGGTGGGGAACTTCCCGCCGCTGTGGACGGAGTGGAACGGGGAGTACCGGGACACCGTGCGGGACCTGTGGCGCGGCGAACCGCGCACCCTGGCGGACTTCGGGTCCCGGCTGGCCGGGTCGTCGGACCTCTACCAGGAGGACGGGCGGCGGCCGCTCGCCTCGGTCAACTTCGTCACCTGCCACGACGGTTTCACCCTCCGCGACCTGGTCTCGTACAACGACAAGCACAACGAGGACAACGGCGAGGACAACCGGGACGGCGAGCGCTTCAACCGGTCGTGGAACTGCGGGGCCGAGGGGCCGACCGACGACCCCTCGGTGCGGCGGCTGCGGCTCCGGCAGATGCGGAACTTCCTCGCCACGCTCATGCTGTCGCAGGGCGTGCCGATGCTCAGCCACGGCGACGAGTTCGGCCGCACCCAGCGCGGCAACAACAACGCGTACTGCCAGGACGGCGAGCTGACCTGGGTGCGGTGGCCGGAGCGAAGGGAGGCGGGCGCCGGCGGGGCGTTCGACGCCGACCGGTCGGACGAGGCGGACCAGGCAGACGAGGCAGCCGAAGCAGGAGAGGCCGGTGGGGTCGACGGGGTCGATGCGGCCGGTGGGGCGGCGCCGGACGCGGCGGAGGCACCGGCGGCGGAGCGGGCGGACGAGCAGGCGCTGCTGGCGTTCGTCCGGCAGATGGTGTGGCTGCGGCGGGACCACCCGGTCTTCCGGCGGCGGCGGTTCTTCCAGGGGCACCCGATGGAGGGCACCCATGACGAGCTGTCCGACATCGCCTGGTTCACCGCGGCCGGCACGGAGATGGGCACCCGCGACTGGCAGTCCGTCCACGCCAAGTCGCTGACGGTCTTCCTCAACGGGAGCTCGATCTCCGAACCGGGGCCGCGCGGCGAGCCGATCACCGACGACTCGTTCCTGCTGATGTTCAACGCCCATGACCAGGAGAAGGAGTTCACCACGCCGGAGCACCTGGGGCGGCAGTGGCAGGTCGTGGTGGACACCGACCGGCCGGAGGCGGCGGCGGACGGCCGGGGCGCCAAGGTCAAGGGCGGCGACCGGCTGACGCTGGTCGGGCGGAGTCTGCTGGTGCTCCAGCGGCCGGCCTGAGCGGTCCGGCGCGGCCCCGCGGCAGCGCGGGGGCCGCGGGTTCAGGGGGTCTGGGCGCGGTCCGGCGCGGCCTCCTGCCCGGGGCGGGAGACGCGCACGGGCGCGGTCGGCCGGGAGCCGACCCGGGTGACCAGGGCGACGACGAGGACCAGCACGGCGGCGCCCACCGCGACCGCGAAGGCCGCGGACGGGCCGTACGTGTCGGCGAGCCGCCCGGAGACGGCCAGTGCCAGGGCCTGGCCGCCGACCACCGCGCTGGTGAGGAACGCCATCGACTCGGCCAGCCGGGTTGCGGGCACCAGCCGTTCGGTGAGCCCGAAGAGAGTGATCAGGTGCGGCGCGAAAGCCACCCCGAGCACCACGACGACCAGATAGAGCGCCCCCAGCGACCGGACGAAGAGCAGCGGCGCGGACAGCACGATCAGCCCGACGGCGGCCGCCCGCCAGCGGGCCGGCAGGCCGATCCGGGCCGGTACCAGCGCGAGCGAGCGTCCCGCCACCGCGCTCATCACGCCCATCGCCGCGTACACCAGGCCCGCCTGGGCGGGCTGGTGGAGGCGTTCGGTGAGCGCGGTGATGCCGGCCTGGCAGGCGCCGAACATGGCGCCCTGGAGAGCCGTGGACAGGCGCATGGCGTGGACCGCGCGGGGCATCCGGGTGCGGGCCGGGCGGGCGGTCCGCGGGGCCCGGTCCGCGGCGGGCCGCACGGCCACCGCGCTCGGGTGCAGGGCGAACGCCGAGCCGCAGACCGCCAGCAGTACCGCGGCCAGTGCCAGCGCCACCGCCGGGTGCACCAGAGTGGCGGCCAGCCCCACCAGTGCCGGACCCAGCACGAACGACACCTCGTCCAGGGTGCCTTCCAAGGAGAGCGCGGCGCTCACCAGCCGGTCGTCGGCCCCCGCGCGGTGCGCCAGGGCGACCAGCCGGGTGCGGGCCAGCGGGCCGATCTGCGGCACGCTCGCCCCGGCCAGCAGGCCCAGCAGGGCGAGCGGCGGCGTCGCCGTCCGGGCCACGGCGGCCGCCACCAGGGCCGCCACCGCGAACGCGTTGATCCAGCAGGCGACCAGCACCACCGGACGCTGGCCGTGCCGGTCCGCGAGCCGCCCCATCAGCGGGCCGGCGACCGTCTGACCGGCCGCCAGCGCGCCGCCCACCAGGCCGGCGGTGGTCAGCGAACCGCTCGTCGCGGCCACCAGCAGCACGCTGCCGAGCTGGCACATGGCGGTCGGCAGCCGCCCCAGGAAGGACACGACGGGCAGCAGCGGCCCACTCAGGGCGAGCACCCGGCGATAGGTGGTGGCAGCGGTCATCACAAGAAGCTATCCGGCACACCGGCACGATCCGTACGGGCAGTACGTACGAAGGCCGTTCGCCCGTCGGCCTGACGGCTCGGACGAAAACACGACGGGTGGGACGGCCCGGGATGACGCAACCCGATGACAGAACGGGCCGTCGGCGGGGTACGGGTGTTCCCATGACGCAGCCTTCGAGTCCGTCGCCGACCGCCACCTACCGGCTGCAGCTCCAGCCGGACTTCCCGTTCGCCGCCGCCGAGCGGGCGGTCCCGTACCTCGCCGCACTCGGAGTGTCCCATCTCCACCTCTCGCCCGTACTGGAGGCGGTGCCGGGGTCCGCCCACGGGTACGACGTGACCGGCCACTCGGCGGTGCGGGCCGAGCTGGGCGGCGAGGAGGGGCTGCAGGCGCTGGCGGCGACGGCCCGGGGGCACGGCCTCGGGCTGGTGGTCGACATCGTGCCCAACCACATGGCGGTGCCCTCGCCGGTGTCGCTCAACGGACCGCTGTGGGAGGTGCTGCGCGACGGCCCGGCATCGCCGTACGCGCGCTGGTTCGACATCGACTGGGACGGCGGGCACGGCGGGCGGCTGCTGCTGCCCGTACTGGAGGGGCGGATCGGGGACGAGCTGCACCGGTTCCGGGTCGAGGGACGGGAACTGCACTACGGGGAGCAGGTCTTCCCCTTGCGTCCCGGTACGGAGCGGCTGCCGCTGGAGCGCCTCCTTGCGGCGCAGTGGTACCGCCTCGCCTGGTGGCGGCTGGCCCGCACGGAGCTCAACTACCGGCGCTTCTTCACCATTTCGGAGCTGATCGGGATCCGCGCCGAGGATCCCGAGGTGTTCGACGCCACCCACGGGACGGTGCTGCGGCTGATCCGGGAGGGGGTCGTCGACGGGCTGCGGATCGACCATCCGGACGGGCTGGTGGATCCGGGCGGCTATCTGGCGCGGCTGCGGGCCGGCACCAAGGGCTGCTGGACGGTGGTGGAGAAGATCCTGACCGGTGCCGAGCGGCTGCCGGACGGCTGGGCGTGCGCGGGCACCACGGGCTATGACGCGCTCCGCCACATCGACGGGCTGTTCGTCTGCCCGCAGGGCGCCGGGCGGCTGTTCTCGCACTACCGCGACTTCGTCACCCCGCTGGCCGACGAGGGCGGCGACTGGGAGGAGACGGTGCGGCGGGCCGCCTACGAGGTCGTCGAACACGACCTGGCGGCGGAGGTGGAGCGGCTGGTGCGGACCGCGGCCCGGATCGCCGCGCGGGTGCCCCGGCCGGGCGACCACGCGCCCTGGGCGCTGCGGCAGGCGGTCCGGGAACTCCTGGTGCGGCTGCCGGTCTACCGCCCGTACGCCGGTGACGCCACGGACGCCGTGCGGGCGGCGGCGGACGCGGCGATGCTGGGCGGCGCGGCGGAACGGGCCCGGGCCACGTTCCGGGTGCCGGAGGAGGCCGGGGCGGTGGATCTGGTCCACGACCTGGCGCTGGGGCGGTTCACGTACGGCGGGGACGGCGCGGGCGGCGGGGACGGTGCGCCGGACCCCGGTGCCGTGGACCCCGATGTCGCGGGCTTCGCGGCGCGGTTCGCCCAGACCGCGTCGGCGCTGCACGCCAAGTCCGTGGAGGACACCGCCTTCTACCGCTATCCGGTGCTGCTGTCGGCCTGCGAGGTCGGGGGCGATCCCGGGGAGCCGGCGCTGGGGCCCGGGACGTTCCACGAGTACTGCGCGCGGATGCAGCGGGACTGGCCGGAGAGCGGCACGGTGCTCTCCACGCACGACACCAAGCGCAGTGCCGATGTGCGGGCGCGGATCGCGGTGCTGTCGGAGTGCCCGGACCGGTGGCGGGACCTGCTGAGCGCGGTGACCGACGGGAGGGAGGAGGCGGACGGCGCGGTTCCGGTGGATCCGATGGTGGCGTGGACGGCCTGGCAGACCGCGTTCGGGCTGGGGGCGTCCGCCACCGGCGACCCGACGGCGGCGGGGTCGGCTTCCGGCGACACCGGGGCGCGGCTGGCGCCCGCGGTCCTCAAGGCCGTACGGGAGGCCGGGCTGCGCACCTCCTGGACGGAGCCGGACGCGGTGTACGAGGAGGCGGTGGCGGAGTTCGTCCGTAGTGGGCCGTGCGGTCCGGCGGCCGGTCGGCTGGCCGCGCTGGAGGCGGAACTCGCCCCGTTCATCCGGGCGAACGCCCTCGGCGCGACGCTGCTGCACCTGACCCTGCCCGGCGTCCCCGACCTCTACCAGGGCACCGAGCAGGAGTACACGGCGCTGGTCGATCCGGACAACCGGCGGCCCCCGCGGTTCGCTCCGGAACTGCTCGCGGAGCTGGACGGCGGCGCCGCGCCGACCGGTCCGTCCGCCGGGAAGCTGCGCCTGACGGCCGCCGCGCTGCGGCTGCGGCGGGCGCACCCGGAGTGGTTCGGTGCCGCCGCGTCGTACGAGCCGCTGGCCGCGGAGGGCCCGGCGGCCGAGCACTGCGTGGCGTTCGTCCGCGGGGGGCGGGTGGTGACGGCGGTGACCAGGTTGTCGCTGCGGCTGCGGGAGACCGGCGGCTGGTGGGACACCGTGCTGCGGCTGCCGTCGGGGGGCGCGTGGCGGGAGGTGCTGACCGGCCGCACGCTGGCGGGCGGCGCGGCGGTGGGGGTGGACGGCCTGCTGGCGGAGTGGCCGGTGGCGCTGCTCGTACGGGAGTAGCGGCGGGGCGACGGGTGGAGCGCCACAGCCGGCGCGCCGACGGTGCGCCGTACCGGCGGTGTGTCGTACCGGCAGTGCGCATTACTGACGATGCGTCAGCCAACGTGGGCGGCGGTGAGCGGGGCGCCGGTGCCGGCCGGCACCGGCGCCGGGCCGCGCCCGCACCGGGCCTCGGGCGCCGGGACCCGGCCCCGCTCGTTCAGCGCTCGGTGGGCGCCTGACGCTCCGTCAGTACGTAGTCCACCTGGCCGAACCGGATGTGGTCGCCGGGGCCGACCGCTATCTCGCCGACCAGCCGGCGGCCGTTGACGCAGGTGCCGTTGGTGGAGCCGAGGTCGCGCAGCATCCAGCCGGTGCCCTCGCTGCGCAGCTCGGCATGGTGCCGGGAGACCGTGTCGTGGTTGAGCCGCAGGCCGACGCCCGGGGCCCGCCCGATCGACAGCGGGAACGGTCCGGGCACCGGCAGCAGCAGCTTCGGCAACCGCTCCGTGCGCCAGGCCCTGCGCAGCCGGATGTGGAACGCCGACACCCGGCCGACCATCCGCAGCAGCAGCCCCTGGACCTTGCCGTGTCGCTCCAGATCGGCGGTGGCCAGGGCGAGTTCGGAGTGCTGCTGGGCCGTCAGGACGAGTTCCAGCCGCCGCAGGAAAGTGTCCTGGGACAGCCGTCCCTCCGCCGCGCCCTCGCGCAGCAGCTCAAGTGCGCGTTCCCGATCGGCGTCCGAAGGCCGCGCGGGGAACTGGAGCGAAGTCATGGCGTAATTCTCCGGCCTGCGGTGAGTCGGTGTCCAGGCGACGTCGGTGCCCCGCCGCACGGCGTCCTTCCGTCCGGGGCGGCGGCGTGCTTTCGTCGTCGGGGAACGGCCCGGCGCCGGGCCGCGGCGGCCGCGCCGGGCGACGAAGGAGGACAACCGTGCTGTTCGAGGTATGGGCACCGGACGCCGGGCGGGTCGCCCTCCACTGGGCCGGCGACCGGTCCGGCGAACCCCCGGTACCGCTGGAACGCTCCCCCGGCCGCCCCGGTTGGTGGCGCGCGGACGCACCGGCCGGCGACGGCGACCGCTACGCCTTCCGGCTCGACGGCGGCCCACCGCGGCCCGATCCGCGCGCCGCCCGGCTGCCGGACGGCCCCGGCGGACCCGGCGCGGTCGTCGAGCACGCCCGGTTCGCCTGGCGGCACCCCTGGCCCGGCCGCCCGCTGCCCGGCGCGGTCCTCTACGAACTGCACATCGGCACGTACACGCCCGAAGGCACCTTCGACGCCGCCGCGGACCGCCTGCGCCACCTCGCCGACCTCGGCATCACCCACGTCTCCCTGATGCCGGTCTGCCCGTTCCCCGGGACCCACGGGTGGGGGTACGACGGGATCGCGCCCTGGGCGGTGCACGAACCGTACGGCGGGCCCGACGGGCTGAAGCGGTTCGTGGACGCCGCGCACCGCCACGGCCTCGGGGTGGTCCTCGACGTGGTCCACAACCACCTCGGCCCGTCCGGCAACCACCTCCCGGAGTTCGGCCCGTACTTCACCGACGCCCACCACACGCCCTGGGGAGCGGCGGTCAACCTCGACGCCCCCGGTTCCGACGACGTCCGCCGCTACCTCATCGGGAGCGCACTCGGCTGGCTGCGCGACTACCGCGTCGACGGACTCCGGCTGGACGCCGTGCACGCCCTGCACGACGACCGCGCCCAGCACTTCCTGGCCGAACTGTCCGCCGCCGTGGACGCGCTCGCCGTCCAGCTGCGCCGCCCGCTGTTCCTGATCGCCGAGTCCGACCGCAACGACCCGCGCACCACCGCACCGCGGGCGGCGGGCGGGCTCGGGCTGCACGCCCAGTGGAACGACGACTTCCACCACGCCCTGCACACCGCACTGACCGGTGAATCCCACGGCTACTACGCCGACTTCGCCCGCGCGCCGCTCGCCGCCCTCGCCAAGACCCTCACCGGCGGCTTCTTCCACGACGGCGGCCACTCCGGCTTCCGCGGCCGCAGCCACGGCGCGCCGCTCGACCTGCGGGCGACCCCGCCGCACCGACTGCTCGCCTACGCCCAGACCCACGACCAGATCGGCAACCGCGCCCACGGCGACCGGCTCACCGCCGCGCTCTCCCCCGGCCTGCTCGCCTGCGCCGCCGCACTGGTGCTGTGCTCCCCCTTCACCCCGATGCTCTTCATGGGCGAGGAGTGGGGCGCGCGCACACCGTGGCAGTACTTCACCGACCACCCGGATCCGGAGCTGGCGGAGGCCGTACGGGCCGGCCGGCGGCGCGAGTTCGCCGCGCAGGAGGGCGGCGCGGCGCACGGGGACGGCCTCGGCACCAACTGGCCGGACCCGCAGGATCCGGCCACCCGCGACCGCTGCGTACTGGACTGGGCCGAACCGTCCGCCGCACCGCACGCCGCCCTGCTGACCTGGTACCGCACGCTCCTCGCCCTGCGCCGCACCCACCCCGCGCTGACCGACCCCGACCCGTCCCGCACCCACGTCACCCACGACGAGGACGCCCGCTGGCTCCTGCTCCGCCGCGGCTCCGTACACCTGGCCGTCAACCTCGCCCCGAGCGGCCCGGCGACCATCCCGCTCACCCCGCCCGGCGCGGCGGGATCCTCGGGAGGCTTCCGGGCGGTGGCCGGCTGGCCGCACCCGCTGCTCCCGGAGGACGACGGGGCGCTGCGCCTGCCGGCGGAGTCCGTGGTGGTGCTTGCCGGGGTGGGGGAAGGGACGGGGGCGGGGGAAGGGGTCGGGGATGTTCCCTAGGGGGTGGGTGGGCCCCCTGCTGAGTGATCCTCGGGTGGCGGGCGTGCCGGTGCGGGCGTGCGGTGAGCCGCTCGCCGAGGTGGCGACGCTCCCGTCCGTCACCCTGGACCCGAGGGAGCGCACCGGAGCCCGGGCCGCCGTCTACGGACCGGTCTGAGGGCCGTGTCCGCACCTTCGGGACGTCCGGCCGGAACCCGGTGACGTGACTCGGGCGTCCCGGTGCCGGGTCAGCGCGAGAACTCCTCGACCAGGGCCTTGCAGAAGGCGGGCAGGTCGGCGGGTTTGCGGCTGGTGACGAGGGTGTTGGCGGCCTGGGGGCACACGACGACCTGTTTGTCGACCCAGATGCCGCCGGCGTTGCGGATGTCGGTCCGCAGGCTGGGCCAGGAGGTGAGGGTGCGGCCCCGGACCACATCGGCCTCGATCAGGGTCCAGGGGGCGTGGCAGATGGCCGCGACCGGTTTGCCGGTCTCGAAGAAGGACGCGATGAGGGAGATCGCCCCCTTGTCCAGGCGGAGGGCGTCGGGGCCGGCCACCCCGCCGGGGAGGACCAGGGCGTCGAAGTCCGCGACGGACGCCGCGTCCACGGTCAGGTCGACGGGGAAGGTGTCGGCCTTGTCGAGGTGGTGGAACGCCTGGATCCGGCCGGACCTGGTGGAGATCAGCTTGGGCGTGCCGCCCGCGGCGGTGACCGCCCGCCAGGGCTCGGTCAGCTCGGCCTGTTCGGCGCCCGCGGGGGCCACCAGAAACGCCACCTGCATGGTGCGCTCACTTCCCTTCGTCCGAGGGCCCGGTGGCCGGACCCCCGATGGCCGGACGGCCCGAGCCCGGGCGCCCCGATGGCCGGAAAACGCCGGTCGGCCGGTGGGATGTTTCCCTACCGACCGACCATAGCGGGATGAAGGGGGCGGCTCATCCGCTGGTGCGCGGCGGCCCCGGGCGGCCCGCGCCGCCCTGTGCGTCAGCCGTGCGAGGCCGCGGCGGGTGCCGGCCCGTCCGCCTCGGCTCCTTCCAGCTCGCGCTCGCTCTCGGCGACCGCCGCCGCCTCCGCCGCCTGGTCGAGGCTGCGGGTGAGCAGGTAGTACAGGCCGCCGCCGACCAGCAGGCCGGGCACGAAGGACAGGTCCGCGCCGCCCAGCGCCTTGGTGATCGGGCCGGTGTAGAAGGAGGTGGAGAAGAACGGGATCATCGCGGCGAAGCCCGCGACGTAGGCGGTGATGCCGCGCCAGGACCAGCGCCCGTAGATGCCCGCCGGGTTGAAGATCGCGGTGACCGCGTAGTGGCCGCGCCGGACCCAGTAGAAGTCGACCAGGTTGACCGCGGTCCACGGGATCAGGAAGTAGAGCATCATCAGCACGAAGGTGTTGAAGCTCTCCAGGTAGTTCTCCGGGAGCAGCATCGCCACGGTGAAGACGATCAGGCCGATGGCCACGATGCCGGCGATCCGGATCCGGACGGTCGGCTTGACCGCGCGGAAGGCGTCGATCGCGCTGGTGGTGGTGAGCATCGCGCCGTACGCGTTGACGGCCATGATGCCGATCAGGGCGACGGACGAGACGACCACCGCGAAGGTGCCGAAGCCGGGGATGATCGCGTTGCCGACCTGGCGGATGCCGCTGATCGCGTCCGGGTGCGGCAGGGCCGAGGCGAGCAGGGCGCCCAGCGACATCAGCCAGGCGGCGGAGCCGGCCGCGCCCGCGTAGGTCCACCAGATGACCTTGCGCGCGGAGACGTCGCGGGGCAGGTAGCGGGAGTAGTCCGAGACGTAGACGGCGTAGCTGATCTGGTAGCCGGCCGCGGCGGAGAAGACCACCAGGAAGGACGTCCAGGAGCCGTGCGCGGCGTGCCCGGCGGCGGCCGCGGAGTGCGGGTCGAGCTGGACCAGCGCGCCGACGGTCAGCACGCCGAAGACCACGATCAGTACGTAGGTGAGCCAGCGCTGGACGAGGTGCAGCAGGTCGTGGCCGACCACGGCGAGCACAATGGCGACGCCGATGATCAGCACGTACCAGAGGGTGGTGCCGCCGGGGAAGACGGTCCGCAGGCCCTGGGCGGCCAGGACGACGTTGAAGACGTTGAACCCGACGTAGACGAAGACCACCGCGGCGAACGGGACGATCGCGCCGCGGATGCCGAACTGGGCCCGCGACTGGATCATCTGCGGCAGGCCCATCCGGGGGCCCTGGTTGGCGTGGAAGGCCATGAAGAACGTGCCGAAGCAGGCGCCGAGGACCACGGCGGCCACGGAGGCGGGCAGGCTCAGGCCGAGGGCCGGGCCGAGGAAGCCGGTGACCATCGTGGTGAGCACGAAGTTGCCGGTGAACCAGAACGGACCCTGGTGCCAGACCTTCCCGTGCCGTTCGCGGACGGGGACGTAGTCGATGGAGCGGACCTCGATCATGCGGGAGCCTCGCCCCTCGCTCGTGCCTTCCATGGGTGCCGTGGGATCCATGGGTTACTCCTCGGGCGTGGCGACAGGGTGTGCGGGGGTGGTGCCGCGGGCAGCCCGTGTGGACTGCGCATTCCGCGGTGGTGTGAACCTAGGCGCCCGCTCGCCGGGACTCGATCGCCCGATCGTCGATTCAATAGATATGTGGTGGACACTATGTCTATGCCACTGCGTATTTCGGACCTGCTGGCCCGACCCGGCCTCCATCTGGCCGTCACCTATGACGTACCGCAGGAGCTGCTGTCCCGCACCATCGAGGCGGCGACCGTCTCCGACCTCCTGCACCCGGGGAAGTGGCTGCAGGGCGGCGAGCTGCTGATGACGATCGGGCTGCTGCTGCCGATGGAGCCGGCGGACTGCCGCGCCTACGTCCGGGACGTGGCCGAGGGCGGCGCGGCCTGCCTGGCGCTCGGACTGGGGCAGGGACTGCCGTACCAGGAAGCGCCGGAACCACTGGTCACGGCGGCGCAGGAGGCGGGGCTGCCGCTGCTGACGGTGCCGGACGAGGTCCCGTTCATCGCGGTCACCAAGGCGGTCTTCGACGCCCGGGCCACCGAGCAGCAGGAGGTGCTGCACCGGGCCTTCGCCACCCAGCGGCGGCTGACCGCGGCCGCGGCCACCAGCGACGGGCTGCAACCGATGCTGGCGGAGTGGACGGCGGCCACCGGGGTCGGCGCCACCGTCCTCGACCCGATGGGGCGGCAGCTGGCGGCCGCCGAGCAGGAGCCCCGGGCCCCGCTCGCGCACGCCCGCGACCTGGTCGAACGGGTCGCCGCGCGGGGGCTGCGCGGCAGCGCCACCAGCACCGCCGGCGGCGAGCAGCTGGAGGTGCAGCCGCTCGGCGCCCGCCGGCTGCGCGGGCTGCTGCTGCTCACCGGGCGACCGGACGACGCGGCCCGGTCCGTCGTCCCCGGACTGATCTCGCTGCTCTCCCTGGAGCTGGAGCGACGCCATCTGCGGGACGAGCCGGAACGCCGGCGGCGGTCGGCGCTGCTGTCCGAGCTGCTGGCGGACGAGGACCTGGCGGCGGACCGGGCCCGGGACATGCTGGCGTCGGTCGGGCTGTCCGCGGAGCGGGTGCGGGCGGTCGTCGTGGAGACCGCGCCCGCCACCGGGCCGCGGGGCCCCGGCGGCGCACCCGCGCGGGCCGGGCTGCCGGAGGGCGCGGACCAGGAGATGGCCGCCGATCTGGCGCTGGCGATGCCCGGCGGGCTGGTGCGGGTGACCGGCGGGCCGGGGTCCGCGCCGGGGCCGGTGATCGAGGCGGTGGTGGGCGAGGAGCTGGACATCCACGCGGTGCTCGGCCGGTTCGCGCCGCACTGCCCGGCGGGCATCGGCCCGGCCACCGCGCCGGAGGCGGTCCGGGTGTCGCTGCGGCAGGCCACCGGGCTGCTGGCGGTCAGCCGGACCAGCGGGGCGCCCGCGGAGGCCCGGCAGAGCGAAGCCGCCCGGCTGCTGCTGGAGCTGGGCGACCGGCGGACGCTGCACGGCTACGCCGACACCGTGCTCGGCCCGCTGGACCTGGCCGACAACGGCGAGGAGCTGATCGCCACCCTCGCCGCCTGGCTGGAGACCGGCGGCGCCTGGGACGCCACCAGCCGCCGGCTCGGCGTCCACCGGCACACCGTGCGCAACCGCCTGGACAAGGCGATGGACGTCACCGGGCGCCACCTCGACGACCCCGACGACCGCTTCGACCTGTGGCTGGCCACCCGCATCCGGCGCGGCGGCGCCCCCTCCCCCGGCGCCCGCTGACGGCCGCGCCGGACGGCCCGCCCCCCGGTCCGCGGGACGTCCGCGGACCGGCGGGCGGGCCCACGGCACACCCCCCGGATTCCAGGAGGCGCTTCACTCTCCCCTCCGCACCGTCTTTACTGCTGAGGTGACATACGAGATCCGCACCTTCACCCCCGGCGCCGAACATGCCACCACCGCGCCGGCCCCCGCCTCGCGCGAGGGCCGCCTGGTGGCTGTCAGCGACCTGCACGTCCGGTACGACGAGAACCGCGACATCGTCGAGCGGTTAAGACCGGAATCCGACGACGACTGGCTGCTGGTGGCCGGGGACGTCGGGGAGTACGTCGAGGACATCCGCTGGGCGCTCGGCCTGCTCAGCGAGCGGTTCGCCAAGGTGGTGTGGGTGCCCGGCAACCACGAGCTGTGGACCCCCACCAAGGATCCGGTGCAGCTGCGCGGTGTGGCCCGGTACGAGCATCTGGTGCAGATCTGCCGGGAGTTGGGGGTGGTCACCCCCGAGGACCCCTATCCCGTCTGGGAGGGCGCGGGCGGCCCGGTCGCCCTCGCGCCGCTCTTCCTCCTCTACGACTACTCCTTCCGGATGCCCGGCGTGGGCTCCAAGGAGGAGGCCCTGGCGCTCGCCGAGAAGGCGGGGGTCGTCTGCACCGACGAATACTTCCTGCACCCCGACCCGTACCCGTCCCGCGAGGCGTGGTGCCGGGCCCGGGTGGCGGAGACCGAGGCCCGGCTCGCGGCCCTCCCGGCGGACCTGCCGACGGTCCTGATCAACCACTGGCCACTGGTCCGCGAGCCCACCAGACCCCTGTGGTACCCGGAGTTCGCCCTGTGGTGCGGGACGGAGGCCACCGCCGACTGGCCCCGCCGGTTCCGCGCCGCCACGGTGGTCTACGGGCACCTGCACATCCCGCGGCTGCTCCTGTGGGACGGAGTGCCCCACCAGGAGGTGTCGCTCGGTTACCCTCGCGAATGGCGGCGTCGCTCCGGCTCTCCCGGCCGCCCGGTCCAGATCCTGCCCGTCGCCACCACCGGAGTGCCCGCGTGATCGAGAAGCTGCTGCCCGCGCCGATAGCGACCGCCGAGTCCTTCCACGACGACCCGCTCTCGGACATGTATCCGGAGGAGTTCGCGCTGGTGACGGAGGCGGTGCCGCACCGGCAGCGGGAATTCGGCACGGTCCGCAACTGCGCCCGCCGAGCCCTGGCCGCCTTCGGGATAGCCCCCGCGCCGGTACTGCCCGGGGCCGGCCGCGCCCCGATCTGGCCGACCGGCATCGTCGGCGCGATGACCCACTGCACCGGCTACCGCGGCGCCGCCGTGGCCCGGGCGACGGACGTCCGCTCCGTGGGCGTCGACGCGGAGCCGCACGCGCCCATCGAGGACTCCGGCGTCCTGGACCTCGTGACGCTTCCCGACGAGCGGGCACAGATCTCCCGCCTCCGCGCGCACCAGCCGGAGATCTGCTGGGACCGTCTGATCTTCAGCGCCAAGGAGAGCGTCTACAAGGCGTGGTACCCGCTCACCGGCCGCTGGCTGGGCTTCGAGGAGGCCCACCTCACCCTCGACCCGACCGACGCCACCTTCACCGCCCGGCTGCTGGTGCCCGGCCCGGTGGTGGAAGGCCGGCGCCTCACCGAGTTCAGCGGCGGGTGGCTGATCGGGGCGGGGCTGGTGATGACGGCGGTGACGGTGCCGATCTGACGGCCCGCCACCCGTCCGACCCGCGCGGGGGCACCTGCCGGCGCCCCCGCCGGCGGGTCGGCCCCGGCGGGCGCCGATCACCCCACCCGGCCACCGGCCCGGCGCCCGGGCGATCGCGATGTGCCGCACCCGCGCCCCACGGGACACCGGACCGATCCCCCTCACCAACTCGCCCTCCCCGATGCCCTGTTGCGCCACCACGGCGACTTCGACGACGAACGGCTCGCAGCGCCGCCCGTAGCACGCGACCCGCTGAGAACCATTCCGTCAGAAGAGGCTGAAATGAGGATCGAAGTACGGCACAGCCCCTCGTTCGCGGTCGCCCGGGTGCACCTGGCGGCGGGCGAGGTCGTCCGTGCCGAGCCCGGGGCCATGATGGCCACCTCCGCGGGGATCGACGTCGAGGCGAAGGCCGAGGGCGGCCTGTTCAAGGGGCTCAAGCGCAGCGTCCTGGGCGGCGAGTCCCTCTTCGTCACCCGTTTCACGGCCGGCACCGAGGGCGGCTGGGTCGATCTCACCGCGCGCCTTCCCGGTGACGTCACCGCCATCGCCGTCGACGGCGGCGCCAACCTCGCCCGCGGCGCGTGGCTGTGCTCGTCCGAGGGCATCGACCTCGACACCAAGTGGGGCGGATTCAAGAACCTGGCCGGCGGCGAGGGCGGCTTCCTGGTGCGCGCCGAGGGGCGGGGCCAGGTTCTGGCCACCTGTTACGGGGCACTGGACGAGGTCGAGTTGCAGCCCGGCGAACAGATGGTCCTCGACTCCGGGCATCTGGTCGCGTTCGGCGACGACGTCTCCTACACCACGCGCAAGGTGACCCGCGGGCTGATGCAGACCCTCAAGTCCGGCGAGGGCCTCGTCTTCGAGTTCACCGGCCCCGGCCGGCTGTGGACCCAGAGCCGCAACCCCAACGAGCTGGTCACCTGGCTCACCGCGAAGCTCCCCTTCAGCCGGGGGTAGCCCCGTCCACGGCCCGGGCGGCACCCGTGAGCTACGGCCGCGGGAATTCGGCGCGCCCCCCGGTATGCGCGTCACATTTTGCATTAATCTCCACTAACCGTATGAAGTCGATCTATTACTGATCGCATCCGATCGATTTTCGGAGATGACATGCGCAAGCTTCGCAAGGCCGCCGTAGTGGTCGCCGTCCTCGGCAGCGTCGGCCTCGCCGGCACGGGCACCGCCTACGCCAACAGCGGGACGGACCACGGCGACAACCACCCCCAGCCGAGCCACAACAGCGTTTTCCAGCAGCAGTCGAGCGGCAGACACAAGCACGGCAGATCGCACCGCCGCAAGGTCGTCATCCTGCAGCACACCGCATGCCGGGCACACGAGAAGAACGTCGACGTACTCGGCGAGATCGGGATCCTGGACGGCCTGCTGGGCCACGGCCACCGGTGGAAGGACCGGCGGGGCGTGCAGCACACCAGGATCGGCACGTCCCTGGGATGCGACAACATCGTCCGCCTGTAAGGCACTCCCCCCAACGACCCTGATGCCCGCTCCCCGCTCACCGGGGCGCGGGCATCAGCACGTCACCACGTCCACCGCCGACCGCGCCGTCGAACGGCGACGGCGACCTCGGCCGTCGCTTGGATTCAGCCGCAACGAAAGGAAGTTGATGCAGTACCGCTGGTCCGTCGGCGTCGGGTACCCCTCGCCCTCGAAGACGTGCCCGCGGTGCGAGCCGCAGCGGGCGCAGCGGACCTCGGTGCGGACCATGCCGTGGCCGCGGTCCTCCAGGAGCTCGACGGCGTCGGTGTCCTTGGGGTCGTAGAAGCTCGGCCAGCCCTCATGGTTCGCGGATTCACGCTACTCGTACGCGTTTTCCGGTGGCGCACCTGAGCCATAGGCTGCGGGCCAGTTGTCAAGCCTGCGCGTTCCCTGTCCGCTGACGGCGTTACCGTAGGGCCGGGCCCGGAGAACCGCTCTTGCAGAACAGGTGATTGTCATCGGCAGCTCCCACGGCTCTGCGCTGACGCGTTGGCTGCGAACCCTAGACACTGATCGGTTGCAGGGTGTGCTGGACGTACGCCCCGACTGCGCGTGCGCGCCGGATCCGCGCACCCTCGGTGAGCTGGCCGACCGGCTGCAGCGGCCGGGGTCCGTCGCACGAGCGTTGCCACTCCTGCCACTCCCCTGTCTCCAGGTTGCCGAGGCGCTCGCGGCCCTGGGCGCGTCCGCCCCGCGTACGGAACTGGAGAGCCTGCTCGGCACGGAGAGTGCACGCCTCGACACAGCGCTGCGCACGCTCAGCGCGCACGCGCTCGTCTGGCCCGGCCCGGACGGCGTACTGCACATGGCGACGGCACTGCGTGACGCCTGGGAGACACCCCTCGGTCTCGGCCCCGGACTCGACGAGCTGTTGTCCGGCATGACGTCCGAAGAGCTGCGCAGGATCGCGACGACGCTCGGCCTCACCCCCGGCACCAGGAAGCGGGAGCGCCTTGACGCGGTGCTCGCCCATCATCGTGCCCCCGACCGGCTGCGGGTACTGATCGACTCCGCGCCACCACGGGCCAGGGACCTCCTGGAGCGGCGCATCCGCCTCGAACGGACACCCGTCATGTACGGCTCGGCCAGCGAGAGTCCCGCGGAACGTTGGCTGTCGGATCGGGTCCTGCTGGTGGGCCGGAAGTGGTCGGTGGAGCCGGCGCGGGTACCTGCCGAGGTGACACGCGCCCTGCGCGGTCCCGGCTGGTACGCCCCTTTCGATCCGGCGCCGCCCGAGATCCCGCTCGTATCTCTCACCGCCTCCGACGTGGAGGGTGAGGCAGCAGCCGCGGCCGTGTCCTTCACGGGGCAGGCCGGCGCGCTGCTGGGAGAATGCGCGGCCCGCCCTGTGGCCGCGCTGAAGTCCGGCGGCGTCGGAGCACGCGAACTGGCCCGCCTCGGCAAGGTCGTCGGGTGTGACGAACCGGTGGTGCGCCTCGTGCTGGAGACCGCGTACGCCACTGGGCTGATGGCCTACGAGAAGCGCGCCCTGTCGGTCACCGCAGGCGTACGACGGGTGGGCCGGACAGGACCCCGCCGACCAGTTCACTTCTCTCCTCCATGCCTGGTGGCTGCTCGGCCGCACTCCCTCCGGCTCCCGGGACGACGACGGCAAGGCGCTGCCGGCCGTGGGGCGTACATCGCCCTGCACCAGTTGCCTGGCTGCCCGCCACGGACTGGTCACCGCGACAGCCGGTCTTTCGGAGTCCCACGGCGTACGGGACCCGGCCGACCTGGGACCGCTCGTGACCTGGCACCGGCCCCTCGCCCACGAACTACCGCAGGACACCACGCCGTTCGCCTGCCTGATCCGGGAGGCCGAACTGCTGGGGGTCCTAGCCCACGGCGCCGTGTCCCCGTTCGGCGCGGCCCTGCTGCACGACGACGAAGACCTCCTGCGCACGCATGCCCGGCGCCTGCTGCCGAGCGCCGCGTCGAAGGCTCATATCGGAGCGGACCTCACCGCGGTGGTGATGGGTACCCCGACCAGCCGCCTCGCGGCGCTCCTGGACTCACTCGCCGACCGGGAGGTCCATGGCACGGCGTCGGTCTGGCGGTTCGGTCCATCATCGCTGCGCCGGGCGCTGGACGCGGGCCGCACACCGGCCGAGATCCAGGCAGACCTCTCCGATGCCGCAGACGGTCCACTCCCCCAACCCCTCACCTACCTGATCGCCGACACCGCCCGAAAGCACGGACGGCTCCGCCTCGCCACCACCGCGTGCGCCATCCACAGCGACGACACAGCACTGCTCGCCGAGATCGCCGCCCACCGCAAACTGTCCCGGCTCGGCCTGCGCACTCTCGCTCCGACCGTCCTGCTCTGCCGCACCCCACTGCCCACGGCGCTGGACGCACTGCGTGCCGAAGGGTACGCACCGGTGGCCGAGGCGGAGGACGGAGCAGTCCGTCTCGAAGGGGCCCAGCAGGCCCGTGCCACGCAGCTCCTCCCCCGCCCCCGACAGCGCCCCCGCCGCACCGCCCCTGCCCCCGGACTCGCACTCCGCCTGCTGTCTGCCCCGGACCACGAGCCGCACCCCGACCCGGGGCACGGCATCCCGTTCCAGACCGACACCGAAGAGATCCTCGCCTGCTATGCGAAGGCGCTGAATCTGACGGACATCCGGCAGCTCGCCCACGCCATCCACGAGCACGAACCCATCACCGTCGAATACCTCGCCGTCTCGGGGAACCGGACCATCCGCACCGTGAGCGAACTCGAACTCGACCCGCCCCTCCTCTCCGCGTACTGCCACCTTCGCGAGGACCAACGGGTATTCACCCTCTCCCGCATCCAGGCCGTCATGCCGGTGTGACCCGGCATCCCGGAGGCCCGGTCGGGCGCGTCGCCGCGGGACGGGCACCACACCTGGGTCTCGGTACCGGCAGCCTGCGCCTGCGCGAGCAGGCTGACAGGAAAGCTCCGCTCGCCGACTCGTCCGGTCAGCCCTCGTCCGGCACCAACCGCAACGAGATCGAGTTGATGCAGTACCGCTGGTCCGTCGGCGTCGGGTACCCCTCCCCCTCGAAGACGTGCCCCAGGTGCGAGCCGCAGCGGGCGCAGCGGACCTCGGTGCGGACCATGCCGTGGCTGCGGTCCTCCAGGAGCTCGACGGCGTCGGTGTCCTTGGGGTCGTAGAAGCTCGGCCAGCCGCAGTGGCTGGCGAACTTGGTGTCGGAGCGGAACAGCTCGGCACCGCAGGCACGGCAGGAGTAGGCGCCGGTGGTCTTGGTGTCGGTGTACTCGCCGACGAAGGCGGGCTCGGTACCGCCCTGACGCAGGACGTGGTACTCGGCCGGGGTCAGCTCGGCGCGCCACTGCTCGTCGGGCTTGTCGATCTCGTACGTCATCGGGGGCCTCCTCAGCTCATGCGCCCAGGCGGGACAGGATGGCGGGGCCGAGGTCGGTCACATCGCCCGCGCCCATGGTGAGAACAAGGTCACCGGGCTCGGTCATTCCGGCAATGAGGTCCGGGATCGCGCTCTTGTCGGACTCGGGGGTGACCCGGGCGCCGGCGGCCCGGGCGGCGTCGGTGATCAGGGCGCTGGTGACACCCGGGATCGGGTCCTCGCGGGCCGGGTAGATGTCCAGGACGACGGAGGCGTCGGCGAGGGCGAGCGCCTGGCCCATCTCGGTGGACAGCTCCTGGGTACGGGAGTAGAGGTGCGGCTGGAAGACGACGAGGATCCGGCCGCCGGCCTCCTCGGTGGCGCCGCGGATGGCCTCCAGGTCGGCGGTCATCTCGGTGGGGTGGTGGGCGTAGGAGTCGATGACCTGGACGCCGGCGACCTCGCCCTTGAGCTGGAGGCGGCGCTTGACGCCGGTGTACTTGCCGAGGGCATCGGCCAGCTGGTGCGGCGGGAGGTCGAGGGCGACCCCGGCGGCCAGTGCGGCGACGGCGTTGCCCGCGTAGTGCCGGCCGGGGACGGAGACGGTGAAGGTGAGGATCTTGCCGCTGGTGAGGCTGACGGTGACGTCGCTGGCCAGGCCGTGCGGGGTGATCTGGAGGATGCGGACGTCGGCGTCCTTGGACTCGCCGTACGTGACGATCTCGATGCCCTCGCGGTCGGCGAGCCGGGCGGTCAGCTCGCGGGCGCCGGGGTGGTCGGCCGAGATGACCAGGGTGCCGCCGGGGCGGATGCGGTCGGCGAAGGTCTCGAAGGAGGCGTAGATCTCGTCCATCGAGGCGTAGTTGGCGTGGTGGTCCAGCTCGACGTTGAGGACGATGGCGACCTCGGGGGCGTACTTGTGGAAGCTGCGGTCGCTCTCGTCGGCCTCGGCGACGAAGATCTGGCCGGTGCCGTGCTCGGCGTTGGAGCCGGGGGCGTCCAGGTCGCCGCCGATGGCGTACGACGGCTTGAGGCCGAGCGCGCCGAGGGAGACCGCGAGCATGGACGTGGTGGTGGTCTTGCCGTGGGTGCCGGCGACGGCGATCGGGCGCAGACCGTCCATGAGGGCGGCGAGGGCGTCGGAGCGGTGCACGACGGGGATGCCGCGCTGCTGGGCGGCGGCCAGCTCGGGGTTGTCGGGGCGGATCGCGGAGGAGACCACCACGCTGGTGGCGTCCTGGGCGAGATGCTCGGCGGCGTGCCCGATGTGGACGGTGGCACCGAGGTCGCGCAGGGCCCGGGCGGTCGCGGAGTCCTTGGCGTCGCTGCCCGCCACCACCGCGCCGCGCTGCGCGAGGATCTTCGCGATGCCCGACATGCCGGCGCCGCCGATGCCGATGAAGTGCGGCCGTTCCATCGAGGCTGGGATGGCGGGTGCCATGGGCGGGTCTCCCTGATCGTCGAGCTGGCGTGCGGGTGGTGCGGTCGTGCCGGTCGTACGTCGTGCTGCGGACGATTCTCGCACCCGGCACCGACAGGGGCGGTCCGCGACCCCGTGGCGGAGTGCCCCGAGCGGCGAAGTGCCCGGTGGGGCGCTCAGCGGCGGATCAGGCCCTGCGCGGTGGCGGCGGCGACCGCGGCGGTGCGGGAGTCGACGCCCAGCTTGGCGTAGATGTGGACGAGGTGGGACTTGACGGTCGCCTGGCTGAGGAAGAGCCGCTTGCTGATCGCCGCGTTGGAGAGGCCGTCGGCGACGAGCTGGAGGACCTCGGTCTCGCGGGGCGAGAGGGCGGTGGCGGGCGTCCGCATCCGGTCCATGAGGCGCAGCGCGACGGTGGGGGCGAGCGCGGACTTCCCGGCCGCGGCGGACCGCACCGCGGCGGCCAGCTCGTCCGGCGGGGCGTCCTTGAGGAGGTAGCCGGTGGCGCCGGCCTCGATGGCGGCGAGGATGTCGGCGTCGCTGTCGTAGGTGGTGAGGATCAGGACGCGCGGGGCGCCGGGGCGGGCGGTGATCTCGGCGGTGGCCCGGGACCCCAGCATCCGGCCGCCGAACTGGAGGTCCATGAGGACCACGTCGACGTCGAGCCGGCCGGCCAGTTCCACGGCCTCCTCGGCGGTCGGGACGTCGGCGGCGATCTCGAAGTCCGGCTCGGTCTCCAGGACGGCGCGGAGTCCGGCCCGGACGACCGGGTGGTCGTCCGCCAGCAGCAGCCGGACGGGGGCGGCGGGTGCGGTCACGGGGCGGCTTCCCGGGGGGTCTCGGGGACGGCGGTCGGGTCGGGGCAGGGCAGGGTGACGGCGAGCGCGGTGCCCTCCCCGGGGGCGGACTCGACGGCGAGGGTGCCCTGGAGGGCGCGGGCCCGGGCGCGCATCGCGGCCAGCCCGAAGCCGGCGCCGCCGGCCCCGGAGCCGGGCGGCGGCACCTCGGAGGGCACGAACCCGGCGCCGTCGTCGACGACGTCCAGGGCCACCTCGGTGTCCATGTAGCTGAGGGTCAGCTCGACGCGGTCGGCGGCGGCGTGCTGGACGGTGTTGGCGAGCGCGGACTGGGCGATGCGCAGCAGGGCGACCTCGTGCGGGGTGGGCAGCGGGGCGGGGGCGCCGGAGACCTGGCAGTGCACGGCCAGCCCGGAGGTGCGGGCGGTGGCGGCGCACAGCCGCTCCAGGGCGGCCGGCAGCGAACCGGCCTCCAGATCGGGCGGGCTCAGGGCGCGGACGAAGCGGCGCGCCTCGGCGAGGTTGTCGACGGCGGCCGTGCGGGCCTGCCGGATGTGGCCGAGGGCGGTCTCCGGCCGCTCCGGTACGGCGCGCTCGGCGGCCCGGAGCAGCAGCTGGATGCTGGAGAGGCCCTGGGCGAGGGTGTCGTGGATCTCGCGGGCCAGCCGCTCGCGTTCGGCGAGGACGCCGGCGGCGCGTTCGGCGGCGGCCAGTTCGCTGCGGGCCTCGGTGAGCTCCTCGATGAGGCGGCGGCGCTGCTCGCTCTCCCGGTAGAGGGCCTGGTAGCCGAGGACGACGGCGACCGCGACCGCCGCGCCCAGGACGGGACCGATGACCGTACCGACGCTGAGGGTGCGGGTGTGCCAGGCGAAGCCGGCGATGGCGAGGGCCGTACTGGCCGCGACGGCGGGCAGCGCCCAGCGCAGCGGCAGCAGGTGCAGTTGGACGAAGAAGAGCGGGAAGGCCAGCCAGACGCCGTCCGGGGTGAGCGCCAGCAGCACCATCCAGACCGCGACCACGGCGGCGAGCCAGAGCGCGGCGGCGCGGGAGGAACTCCGGACCCGGGGCAGCACGGGGCCCAGGACGTAGAGCGCCAGCAGGGCCACGGCGGTGGCGAGCACGGCCGGGGCGGTGGGCCTGCCGTCGGCGACCGCGCGTACGGCGGCGAGCGCGAGCAGCGCGGCCACCATCAGGTGGAGGCACAGGCGCAGCGCGCGCAGCACGGGGGTGAGGGAGTGGTCGGTCCTGGCTTCTTCGGTCACGGCTCCTTCAGGCTACGGGCCGGTGCCGGGCCCGGCATCAATCGAAAGGTGGAGCACGGGCATCCAAAGGTGGAGGTCGGACCGCATCTTTCGGCGGCGGTGAACCACTCCTGGGCGCGATGCCCGGCACCCCCTCCACGGGCGACGGTGGGAGCACGTCGCCGGGCAGCAGGCCCGGCATCGATCCGAGGATGGCCGCGCCGGTGTTCGTCGCCTGGAGAGATCTGAGATTCGCCAAGGGCCGGTTCGCCCTGATGGGAACCGTCGTCACCCTGATCACGGTGCTGGTGGGGCTGCTGTCCGGCCTGACGGCGGGGCTGGGCCGGGAGAACACCTCGGCGATCACCGCGCTGCCCGCCGACCACCTGGTCTTCTCCGCCCCCGCCGGGGACGGCAAACCGTCGTTCACCGACTCCCGGCTACCGGAGCGGACGGTGCGGGAGTGGGCGCAGGTGCCCGGTGTGCGGAGCGCGGACCCGCTGGGCATCGCCACCACGAAGGCCGAGGGTGCCGGCGGGAAGTCGGCGGCGGTGTCGGTGTTCGGGGTACGGCCCGGGTCCCGTCTGGCGCCGTCCTCGGGGCCCGGGGACGGCGGGGTGGTGCTGTCCGAGAAGGCCGCCTCGGCGCTCGGCGTACGGGCCGGCGACCGGGTCGCGCTGGGCGGCCGGAAGGTGGCCGTGACGGCGGTGTCGGGGGCGGCGATGTACAGCCACACGCCGGTGGTGTGGGCCTCGCTGGACGACTGGCACCGGCTGTCCGGGAGCCCCGGCGGCACACAGGCTCCGGGCGCGACGGTGCTCGCCCTGTCCACCACCGCGACGGACGGTCTGGCCGCCGCGGACCGGCGGCTCGACACCCGGACCGTGGACACCGCGGACGCCCTGACGGCGATCGGCTCGTACAGCGCCGAGAACGGGTCGCTCCAGCTGATGCGCGGCTTCCTGTTCGCGATCTCCGCGCTGGTCATCGGGGCGTTCTTCACGGTCTGGACGATCCAGCGCAGCGGCGACGTCGCGGTGCTCAAGGCGCTCGGCGCCTCGACCCGCTACCTGCTGCGGGACGCCCTCGGCCAGGCCGTCGTCCTCCTGGTGCTCGGTACCGGCCTGGGGACCGCGCTGGCGGCCGGGGTGGGCGCCGCGGTGGGCGGCGCCGTGCCGTTCGTGCTCGACCCGTCCACCGTGCTGGTCCCGGCCCTGATCATGATCGCGCTGGGTGCCGTGGGCGCCGCGCTGTCCATCCGCCGCATCACCTCCGTCGACCCGCTGACCGCCCTGGGAAGTGCCCGATGAGCCTCGAACTGACCGATGTCACCCTCACCTACCCCGACGGCGACAGCCGGCTGACCGCACTGGACGCGGTCTCGCTGACCGTGCCGGCGGGCAGCCTGACGGCCGTGGTCGGGCCGTCGGGGTCCGGCAAGTCCAGCCTGCTGGCGGTCGCCGCGACGCTGATCCGGCCGGACCGCGGGCAGGTGGTGCTCGACGGCACGGACACCGCGGGGCTGAGCCGCGGCGAGCTGACGACGCTGCGCCGCAGCACCATCGGGACGGTCTTCCAGCAGCCGAACCTGCTGCCGTCGCTGACCGCGGTCGAACAGCTCCAGGTGATGGCCCACCTGGACGGCCGCTCGCCCCGTACGGCACGGTCCCGGGCGCGGGAGCTGCTGGCGGCGGTGGGCCTCACAGGGCAGGCGGACCGGCGGCCGCACCAGCTGTCGGGCGGCCAGCGGCAGCGGGTCAACATCGCCCGGGCGCTGATGAACGAGCCCGCGGTGCTGCTGGTCGACGAGCCGACCAGCGCGCTGGACCACGAGCGGGGCGCCGCGGTCCTCGGCCTGCTGACCGACCTCACGCACCAGCGCGGCACCGCGACGGTGCTGGTCACCCACGACCGCTCCCACCTGACCGAGGTGGACGCGGTGGCGGAGGTCCTGGACGGGCGGCTGACCACGGGGGCGGGCGCCGGGGTGTGAGCCCCGTACGGGACGGGCGGGGGTGCCGGCCCGTCCCGTACGCCCGTCCCGTATGCCCGTCCCGTATGCCCGGTGGGCGCTCTGCCGGACCGACCTAGTCGTCGCGGTGCGAGAAGGTGGGGAACAGGCCCGGTTTCCCGGCCCCGCGCCCCTTGGCGGGGGCGCTCGCCCCGGACTTCGCCTCCTCGGCCTCCGGGGCGCCCCGCTTCGTCCGGCCCCCGCGATGCTCCTCGTCCCGGGCCCGGTCCTCGTCCCGGCCGCGCTCCCGTTCCGCGTCCGGTTCCCGCTGCTCCGCCATGACGGCCCCTTTCCTCGACTCTCCTCAGACGACGTCGAGGACCTCGGCGCACGCGTTCTCCTCGATGCGCCGGTCCTCGGCTGTGCTGGACGCGGCCCGCTGCGGGCCGCGTTCTGACCAGGAACGCACCGATTCGGGATCGTGGTGCGCTGCAGATGGCCCGTTCGAGTGAAGAGGTGGCGCGAGATTGACGGACGGGTCGGAGCGGACCGCTCCGGTTCAGGCTTCGCCGGGCTCCCGGGGCAGATCGTCGGCGGCGTGTGAGAACAGCTTGAGCACCGGGACGCCGACCTTGTGGCGGGCCCGGGAGGCCCAGTCGCGGTGGAAGAACTCCTCGACGAAGTGCGGGGCGGTCAGCACGATCACCTCGTCCGCACCGGTCTCGTCGACGACCGACTTCAGCAGGTCCAGCGGATGGTCCTCGACCACCTGCCCGACCGCCTCGGAACCGGCGGCACGCAGCGCCTCCAGGGTGTGCGCCAGCCCCCGCCCGGCGGGGACCGCGGCGTTCACCCCGCCGGGCTCCTCGCCCTCCCGCACGGCGTCCTCGAACTCTCCGAGCGCGACGTCGTCGATGGCCCGCAGCAGGACGTCCTGTTTGCCGCGCGGCTGCATGAGGACCACGAAGGAGACCGGATCGTCACCGTGCAGAGTGGTGACGAACTCCACGTCGGCGGGCGTCAGAGGCTTCTCGATCATCAATACGCTCGTGAACACGAAGGACGCCCTTCTTCTCTTCCGCACCGTCTGCCACGGTGCCCACAGAAACCATCCTGCCCCGTCGCCACGCGGGACCTGTCGGCTTTTAGTGTGCCCAACCGAAGCTAAGCGGAACAGATAATTCCGCTCTTTTGCGGACCAGCGGACCTGTCAGGACCGGCGGTAACGGGTGAACAGGAACCCGGACTCCTCCAGTACGGACACCAGCGCGAACCGCTCGGGAACCGCGACGGCGGGCCCGTCCATGATCCGCTGCGCATCGCCCACCGCCACCACCGGGGCCAGCGAGAGGCACATCTCGTCCAGCGCCCCGGCCGCCGCGAACTGCCCCAGCAGACGCGGCCCGCCCTCGGTGAGCAGCCGGGTGTGTCCCCGTTCGGCCATGGCCGCCGCCACCCGCGCCGGGTCGACGCCCCGCCCCTCGCCCGCGAAGACCACCTCGACCCCGGCCGCGCGGGCCGCCCGCACCCGGTCCTCGGGGGCGTCGGCCCCGGTCAGCACCAGGGTGGGCACCAGCGGCTCGGTGAACAGCGGCAGGGAGAAGTCCAGGTCCAGGCCCGCGGTCACCACCGCGATGGCGGGGGCCGGGCCCTGACCGGCCGCGGCCCGCCGGTCGGCGAACGCGGCGCGGGCGCGGGCCGGCCGGTAGCCCTCCCGCCGGACCGTCTCCGCGCCCACCACGACCGCGTCCGCGAGCGCCCGCAGCACCCCGAAGATCCGCATGTCGGCGTCCCCGGAGAGCGGCTGCGACCGGCCCTCGTGGTGCGCCGCGCCGTCCAGGGAGGACACCATGTTGGCGCGCAGCCACCCGGAGCGGCCGGACCGCACCGGGTCGTCCGCCGCCGGATACGCATAGGCCGCGGCCAGCTCGTCCAGGGTCCACTCGCGGTCGGCGGTCAGGTCCCTGCCCGCGGTCCGGTCGGCGGCCGTCGCGGCGTCCACCGGGGTGTCCGGTGCGGGCGGGGCGGGGAGGGGGAACAGGCGTCGCATGGGCGCAGTGTGACATGCCTCGCTCACCGGGTCGGGTGGTACCGCGCAGCGACTAGGCTGGACAGCTGTGTCACCTTCCCAGCCCTCGTCCTCCGCCGCCCCCTCCCCGATAGCCGCGCCCCCGGCCGACGGGGACGGCGCCGCGCGCCCCACCGCGCTCACCTCCCGCGCACCGCATGTGCCGGCCGAGCGCCTGGTCGCCGAGATGGTGCCGCCGCCGCGCTTCCAGGGCGCCCGCTTCGACACCTACCTCCCGGACCCGGGACAGCCCAGCCAGGCCGAGGCGGTGCAGGTCCTGCGGACCTTCGCCGCGGGCATCGACGGCGGGGCGGACGCGGACGCCGGCGGGAAGCGGCGCTGGTTCTCCCGGGGGCCGAAGAAGCCCGCCGCCCCCAAGGGGCCGCGCGGGGTCTATCTGGACGGCGGCTACGGCGTCGGCAAGACCCACCTGCTCGCCTCCCTCTGGCACGCGGCCCCCGGAGAGCCCGAACTCAAGGCGTTCGGCACCTTCGTCGAGCTGACCAACCTGGTCGGCGCGCTCGGCTTCCAGCAGACCGTACGGACCCTCGGCGGCCACCGGCTGCTGTGCATCGACGAGTTCGAGCTGGACGACCCCGGCGACACGGTGCTGGTCTCCACCCTGCTGGGCAAGTTGGTGGAGGCGGGCGTCGCGCTGGCCGCCACCTCCAACACGCTGCCCGGCAAGCTCGGCGAGGGCCGGTTCGCGGCCGCCGACTTCCTGCGGGAGATCCAGGGCCTGAGCGCCCACTTCCGCGCCCTGCGCATCGACGGCGAGGACTACCGCCACCGCGGCCTGCCCGAGGCGCCCGCCCCGTACGACGACGAGACGGTGGCCCGCGCGGCGCACCGCACCCCCGGTGCCTCGCTCGACGACTTCCCGTCCCTGCTGGACCACCTGTCGACGGTGCACCCCAGCCGGTACGGCGCGATGTGCGACGGCATCTCGGCGGTCTGCCTCACCGACGTCCAGGCGGTGCCGGACCAGTCCACCGCGCTGCGCCTGGTGGTGCTCGCCGACCGGCTCTACGACCGCGAGGTGCCGGTGCTGGCCTCCGGCAAGCCCTTCGACGAGCTGTTCAGCGACGAGATGCTGCGCGGCGGCTACCGGAAGAAGTACTTCCGCGCCATATCGCGCCTGACCGCGCTGGCCCGGGACGCCAAGACGCTGGCTTCGTAGGCTGCGGCCGCGACGCCGGTCCTCCGGACGATGCTCGTCCTGTGGGCGCCGCCGGATCGCCGTCCGCGGCAACCGGCGGGTGCCGGGCGGATCAGCCCGAGCAGGCCGAGCGCTGGGCCTCCTGCCACTCGCAGACCGGGCAGCGGACGATGCCCGGCCGGGAAGCCGGGTACTCGGTCGGGCGGCCGCACTCGACGCAGTCGGCGCGCGGCGGACCCGCGGCGGGGCCGGTGGCCTCCGGGCTCCGGTCGGACGGCTCGGGGGCTGGTTGCGGGTCGGTGCGCGGCATGGGGCGAGCCTACGCCGCGCGGCCCGGCGCACCCCCGGCCGGACCGGGGCGGTCAGCCGCGGCGTCCGGTGAGGACGCAGGCCAGGGCCGAGGCGGCGGACGCGAGCAGCAGTGCGGCGGCGAGCGGCAGCCAGGGCACGGTGACGACGCCGCGCTCGGAGCCGGTGATCATGCCGGTCAGGGCGGCGTTGGCGGGCGACGCGCCCAGGACGAGGACCAGCAGTGCGGCGATCAGCCCGGTCGGGACGCCCCAGCCGGGGCGGCGCAGCACCGGCCAGGAGCACAGTGCGCCGATCGCGGTGCCCAGCAGCACGCAGACCAGCGCGGTGAGCAGCCCGGCAGCGGTCGCGGGCAGCACCGGGACGGCGACCCGGTGGCCGGTGGAGTGCGGGTCGGAGAGCAGCGCCACGAAGGCGGTGCCGGCGAGCGCCAGGACCAGTGCGGCGCCGGCCGCGGCCAGGAGGGCGGCCAGGTGCGCCCGGCCGGGTCCGACGGCGGCCGCGGCGCAACTGCGGGCGGCGGGCGGCTCGTTGGTGACGCAGATCCGGGTCAGCCAGACGGTGACCGGCAGCAGCCCGCCGGCGGCGTAGCCGAACGCGTCCAGGATCGGGCCGCCGGTCTGGACGCCGACGGCGAGGAACGCCGCATGGACGAGGAGCGGCGGCAGCCAGCGGTACGAACCGGTGAGCAGCGCCGCCTGATAGCGGACCAGGGCGGTCAGGGAGGCGGTCATGGGCGGGGGTTCTCTCCGGGGGCGGGGGTTCCGGGGCCGGGCACCTCGGCGGTGGCGAGGGCGCGGATGTGCCAGGGCGGGCGCGCGGTGAGCAGGGCGCGGAGCAGGGCGTCGGAGTGGGCGGCCGGGACGGTCAGCCGGAGGGTGCCGTCGGGTCCGGGGACGAGGTCCGGGGCGCCGGGGAGGCCGGTCGGCGGCGGGGTGCCCGGCGGGCCCTGCGCCTCGATGACGGTGCGCGGGCCCGCGTCGTCCTCCGCCGCGGCGACCGTCCCGGGGTCCGGGGGCAGCAGTCGCCCGTCCGCGACGCGGTAGCGGGCGTCCGCGGCCCCGGCGAGCCGGCGCGGGTCGTGGTCGACGAAGACCACGGTGCCGCCGGTGGCGACCCGTTCGGCGACCGCCCGGTCCAGGACGTCCCGGGCGGCCGGGTCCAGGCCGGTCCACGCCTCGTCCAGGACGAGGAGTTCGGGCTCGGCCAGCAGCGCCTGGGCGACCGCGACCTTCTGGCTCGTCCCCTTGGAGAGTTCGGCCAGCGGGGTCCGGGCGTGCCCGGTGGCGCCGAAGCGGGCCAGCCACTCGGCGGCGCGACGGGCGGCTTCCGGTGTCCGCAGGCCGTGGACGCGGCCGAGGTGGGTGAGGTAGCCGGTGGCGGTGAACGGGAGGGCGGCCGGGAACCGCTCGGGCACGTAGGCGGTGCGCGGACGCCCGGTGATCCGGCCGACGGTGGGCCGGTCGATGCCGGCGAGCAGCCGCAGCAGGGTGGACTTGCCGCTGCCGTTGGTGCCTTCGACGCGCAGCAGCGCGCCCTTCGGCACGTCGAGCCGCACCTCGCGCAGCACCCAGGGTCCGCGCAGGCCGTAGCGCCGTCCGACCCCGTCCAGCCGCATCCGCTGTGCCGTCTGCCGCGGCATCGGCCGCACCTCCCCCGCTCCCCTGGTCCCCCGCTCCCCCGGGTTCCCGCTGCCGCCGACGGTAGCCGGTCGGGGGGTGCGGCGCGGGTCCGGTGGCGGGTTCCGCGACCGGGGCGGCCGTGCGGGATTGTCGGTGGCGGCTGGCAGACTTCCTCATGTGACCAGGACCGAGACCGCCGGCGAGCCCGGCGAGCAGAGCCGGCCCGGCCGGGCCGACGACCAGCAGCCGAGCGCCGGCGAGGAGACGCCGCCGGAGTACGTGCTGCCGCTCGTGGTGCGCGTGGAGAAGACCGCGCCGCCCGGGCGCACGGACGCGCTGGAGACCGCCGCACGGGCGGTGCTGGTGCTGCTCTCCGACGAGCGGGCCGTCGGGGCGGGCGAATGGGCCCGGGCGGTGCACGACTGGCAGGACTCCCGGATACGCAAGGTGGTGCGGCGGGCGCGCGGCGCGGAGTGGCGGCGGGCCGCGGCGCTGCCCGGCATCACGGTCACCGGCCGGGAGGCCGAGGTGCGGGTCTTCCCGCCGGTGCCGCTGGACGGCTGGCCGAAGGAGCTGGCGCGGCTCCAGGTCTCCGGGACCGAGCTGGACGAGCCGCAGGCACCCGGGGAGCCGGCGGACGGCACGCCGGTGCTGTGGCTCAATCCGGAGCTGGAGATGTCGGCGGGCAAGGCGATGGCGCAGGTCGGGCACGGGGCGCAGCTGGCGTGGTGGGCGTTGTCCGCGGCGGACCGGGACGCCTGGTGCGCGGCCGGGTTCCCACTGGCCGTGCGGACCGCGGAGCCTTCGGCGTGGGCGGCGTCGACCGGCAGCGGGCTGCCCGTGGTGCGGGACGCCGGGTTCACCGAGATCGCCCCGGGGTCGTGCACGGTGGTCGCCGACCATCCGGCGCTGCGCGGCGCGGCGCTGCCGTCGGCCCGCTGAACACCGGACCCTGAGCGCAGGATCCTGAGCACCGGCCCCCGAGCGCCGATCGCCCCTGCCGGCCGGTGCGGTCCCCGCCGGGGGTCCGGTACGGGGCGGGACGTACCGTGTGCCCCATGCTGACCTCCCTCATCGGCTTCACCGTGGTGGCCGCACTGCTGACCGTCTCCCCCGGCCCCGACTTCGCGGTGGTCCTGCGGACCGCGCTCGGTTCGGGGCGGCGCGCCGCGCTGTGCACCGCGCTGGGGATAGCCGGCGGGTGCTTCGTGTGGGGGCTGGCCGGGGCGGTGGGGCTGACCGCGATGCTGGCCGCCTCGCAGGCGGCGTACGACGCGCTGCGGGTGGCCGGTGCGCTGTATCTGGTGTGGCTCGGGGTGCAGGCGTTGCGCAGTGCCCGGCACCGGCGCGGCGCGGACGCGGCCGCGGCGGACGAACCGGCGGACGGCGGTGCGCCCGCGGTCCCGGGCGGCCCGTGGCGGGCGTTCCGCGGCGGGCTGCTGACGAACGTCCTCAATCCCAAGGTGGGCGTGGTCTACCTCTCCCTGCTGCCGCAGTTCATCCCGCACGGCGCGCCGGTGGTCGCCACGACGATGCTGCTGGTGACCGTGCACGCGGTGCTGGGCGTGCTGTGGCTGGGCGGGGTCACCCTGGCGGTGCACCGGGCGCGGGCGGTGCTGCAGCGTCCGCGGGTGCGGCGGCGGCTGGACCAGGCCACCGGCGGGGTGCTGGTGGCGCTGGGCGCGGCGGTCGGGTTCGAGGTCGCCCGCTGAGCGGACGCCCCCGCGCCGCGGCCGGTCGTACGGGCCCCGGCCCCCGGTGATCGAAGCTCAAATCAACCTCTGAACCGCACGGGTGCGCGATTGGCCCGCCCGTGCGAGGTGATGAGTACTCCGACCAGGGGAGCAGAAGGGGGAGCCGTGCGGCGCTTGGGGACAGGAATCGGCTGGCGGCCGGAGATCGCCGCGGAGATCGCCGCGCTGCCCGGCGTGGACTGGGTGGAGGTGGTCGCCGAGAACGTCTGCCCCGGCCATCTCCCGGACGCCCTGCGGGAGTTGCGGGAGCGCGGCACGACGGTGGTCCCGCACGGGGTCTCGCTCGGGCTCGGCGGCGCGGACCGGCCGGACGCCGGGCGGCTGGCGGCCCTCGCCGAGCGGGCCACCGCGCTGGACGCCCCGTTGGTCACCGAGCACCTCGCGTTCGTCCGGGCCGGCGGCCCGCTGACCGCGTCGCCGGTGCTGGAGGCCGGGCACCTGCTGCCCGTGCCGCGCACCCGGGACGCGCTCGACGTGCTGTGCGAGAACGTCCGGATCGCCCAGGAGGCGCTCCCGGTGCCGCTGGCCCTGGAGAACATCGCCGCGCTGTTCGCCTGGCCCGGCGAGGAGATGACCGAGGGGCAGTTCCTGTCCGAGCTGGTCGCGCGCACCGGGGTGCGGCTGCTCATCGACGTCGCCAACCTCCACACCAACCACGTCAACCGCGGCGAGGACCCGGCCGCGGCGCTCGACGAACTGCCGGTCGAGGCGATCGCCTACGTCCATGTCGCGGGCGGGGTCGAGCGGGACGGGGTGTGGCACGACAGCCACGCCCACCCGGTGACCCAGCCGGTCCTGGACGTCCTCGCGGAGCTGTGCGCGCGGACCGATCCGCCCGGTGTGCTGCTGGAGCGGGACGACGACTTCCCCGAGGGCGGTGCGCTGGCCGGTGAACTCGACGCGATCCGCGCCGTGGTGGAGGGGGCGCGCCATGTCCCGGCGGCCTGAGGTGCCGGCGGGGGCCGGGCTCCCGGCGGCGGACACCGGGCCGGCGCGCGAGCGGCTGGCGCTGGCGCAGGCCGCGCTGCTGTCGGCGCTGGTGGCCGGGACGCCCGCGCCGGAGGGGTTCGACCGGGCCCGGCTGCGGGTGCAGAGCCGGGCGCTGGCCGCCAAGCGGGCCTCGGTGGTCGCCAAGGTCGCGCCCGAGCTGCCGGAGATCCTCGGCGACGCCTACCGGCCGGCGTTCCTGGACTACGCCCACCACCGCCCCATGCCCGGCGGCTACCGCCAGGACGCCCTGGACTTCGCGGCGTTCCTGCTCGCCCAGGACCGCCCCGTGGACCCGGCGGCGCGGCAGCGGCTGACCCGCTGGTGGCGCGACCGGGCCGGGCCGCGGCCGCCGTCCGGGCATCCCGCGTCGCGGCTCGTCCGGGCCGCCGGCGGGCGGGCGCGGACCCTGCGGCGCGCGCTGCGGCGCAGGTGAGGCGGCGTCATGTCCTTCACGCAGTGGGTGTATGCGGGGCTCGGCCTGTCGTCGTCGGCGCTGCTCGTCGGCGCGCTGGTGGTGCGGCTGCGGACGCCGAAGGTCCGGCCTGCGGACGCGCCGACCCATGACCTCCGGGAGCTGGCGTTCCTGGCCGGCGGGCCGGGGCGGGTGGCGGACACCGCGCTCGCGGTGATGCACGAGGACGGGCGGCTGGCGGTGGGCGGGCCGGGCGTGGTGACGGTGCGGCAGCCGGTCGCGCACGATCCGGTCGAGGCGGCCGTGCTGGACGCGGTCGCCGCCACGCCGGGCGGGGCGCTGGCCACCGTTCACGGGCGGGTGATGCGCAGCCCGGCCGTGCAGGAGGTCGGTGACCGGCTGGCGGTCCGGGGGCTGCTGCGGGCCCCGCGCGCCACCCGGGGCCGGCGGCTGCTGGCCGGCCTTCAGGTGAAGGCGAGCGTCGCGCTGTTCTTCGTCGCGGTGCTCCTGTCCTTCGCCGGCGTCCGGGACGGCGGCGGCCCGTGGGCGCCGCCGGTGGCGTTCCGGGTCTTCCCGGCGGTGGCCGGCGGATTGCTGGTCGGCCTGGTGTGCCGGCGGTTGTTCAGCCGCCGGATCACCCGGGCGGGCAGGCTTGCGCTGGCCGCGGTCCGGCCCCGGGCCGTCCGGCTCGCCGATCTCCGGGACGTCGAGGCGGCCTGGCAGGTCGCCGGGCTGGCGGTGGCCCTGGGCGGTACCGCGATGCTCGCGGACGAGCTGCTGCGGGACCACTTCGTGCAGGCGAAGGGGGCGGTGGCGGCCTCGCCGTCGTCCGACGGCGGGTCCGCCGGCTTCGCCGACTCGGGCGGTTTCGGCGGGGACTCGGCGTGGTGCGGTGCGTCCTCGGACGGCGGTGGGGGTTCCGGCTGCGGCGCGTCCTCGTGCGGCAGCGGGTCGTCGTGCGGCGGGAGTTCGGGCTGCGGGGGCGGTTCCGGCTGCGGTGGTGGCGGGTGCGGCGGCGGGGACTGACGGACCGTCAGCGTGGATGGATGATCGAAATGGCAGGTCAGCGCCGGAAGTTCGACGATTCACCACCCCGACCAGGCCGTCCACATCGTGAGATGCCTTTTGGCAGCGGCGGCCGCCGTCCCGTAGAACCAGCGCCATGTGGCTCCTCTTCCTCCTGCTCGCCTGGGTTGCCGCGGTCGTCTCCTGCGTCCGCGTCTGCCGCACCGCTTTCGCCGCCGGCCAGGCCCTGCACCGCGCGGCGGACGCACCGCCGGACGCCGGACCGGCCCCCGACGGCGCCGACGGCGGCCTGACCCTGTACGAGACGGCCTACCTCTCCGGCGGCCCGCACCGACTCGCCGATGTGGTGCTCGTCCTGATGGCCCAGCAGCGCCGGCTGCACCTCGCCCACACCGGCTGGGCCACCGTCGTCGACCCGGTCGGCCAGGACCCCGTCGAGCGCGCCGCGCTCACCGCCATAGGCCCCGAGGGACAGCGCACCATACCGGCCGTACGGCGCGCGCTGTCGAGCACCGACGAGGTCCGCGGGCTGGCCGACCGGCTGGTCCGCACCGGTCTGGCGGCACCCGCCGCGGTCCGCACCGGGATCGGTTCCGCGATCCGCCAGGTGCAGGGCGCCGCCCTCGTGGTGCTGCTGGCGGCCGGCGCGGCCTACTGGATGACACCGTCCGGCGGGGCGGGGCTGCTGCCGGCGTGGTTCGCGCTCCCGCTGATCCTGACCCTCGGCACCTGGGCCATCGCCCGCGCCGACACCCCCGCAAACACCGACTGGGCCACCGAGGCCGGGGCGGCGCGGCTGCGGCACGAGCACCACGGCGGGCGGCGACGGCCGGCCCCGGCTCCGGCCGGACTGACGGGACTGGCCCTGCACGGACCCGCCGTGCTCGCCGATCCCGGTTTGCGCGCGGCGCTCCACTCTTCCGGGGCATAGCGCCCGACACCGCCGTACGGTGCTTTACTTTGCCACCAATCGGCCCAACTATCCCTTTTGTATGCCCACCATGCGGCCTCGTGCGGGCGAGCCCCACCCCGGAGCCCCCGCACCGCGCACCGCGCACCATACGAAGGGACGGCTCGTGAGAGCACTTGCGTTGTACGGCGCCCTCGGGTCGCTGGTCCTGACCGGCCTCGCCTCCCCACCGGCCGGCGGCGCCGTCCGGGACCCGGCCGCGCCGCCCGCCCCCGTCCACCCCCTCACCTTCGGCCGGTGCGCGGCGGTGGAGCACCTCCCACCCTCCGTCGAATGCGGCACCCTCACCGTCCCGCTCGACTACGCGCGCCCGAACGGCAAGAAGATCAAGCTGACGGTCAGCCGGGCCCGGGCCACCGTGCCCGGCGCGCGGCAGGGCGCCCTGGTCTTCAACCCCGGCGGCCCCGGCGCGTCCAGCATGCAGTTCCCGCTCTACGGGACGCTGCCGACCTGGCAGCGGACCGCCCGCGCCTACGACTTCGTCGGCTACGCGCCGCGCGGGGTGGGCCGCAGCGCCCCGCTGTCCTGCCAGGACGCCAAGGACTTCGCCCAGGCACCCACGGACAGCCCGCGGTACCCCAGCGAGTCCTTCAAGCGGCGGAAGGTCGCGGAGGCCAGGGCGTACGCCCACGGCTGCGCCCAACGGGCCGGCGCCGACCTGCCGTTCTACAACTCGGTCAACAACGCCCGGGACCTGGACATGCTGCGGGCGGCGCTCGGCGAGCAGAAGCTGACGTTCATGGGCGCGTCCTACGGGACGTACTTCGGGGCGGTCTACGCGACGCTGTTCCCCGGCCACGTCCGCCGGATGATCTTCGACAGCGTGGTCAACCCGGAGCCCCGGCAGATCTGGTACCGCAACAACCTCGACCAGAGCACCGCCTTCGAGCACCGCTGGAACGACTGGCTGCGCTGGGTCGCCAAACACCACGACGCCTACCACCTGGGGACCGGCAAGGAGGCCGTGCAGCACGCCTACGACACCGCCCTGCAACGGGTGCGGCGCACACCGGTCAACGGGAAGATCGGGCCCGGACAGCTCCAGGCGGCCTTCCTCAAGACCGGCTACAACGACGCGTTCTGGCCGATGCGGGCGGAGGCGCTGTCGAAGTTCGTGCACGGCGACGCCAAACCGTTGATCGCCCAGGCGCTGCCTTCCGGGGACGGCAAGGCCGAGGAGAACGCCAACGCCGTCTACACCGCCGTCGAGTGCAACGACGCCGCCTGGCCGCGCGACTGGCGCATCTGGGACCGGGACAACACCGCCCTCGCCCGCACCGCGCCGTTCGAGACCTGGGACAACGTCTGGATGAACCTGCCGTGCGCCTTCTGGCCGGACCGCCGGGAGTCGGCGGCGGACGGCGTCGAGAAGGCGATCCGCACCGCCACCGGCCGGGCCGCCAAGGGCTCCGCGGACGGCGGCGGCCTGTTCACCGCCTACCAGCAGGCGGCCAACGCCGAACTGGACGACGCACTGCGCGGCCCGCACGGCCCGCTCAACATCCGCACCGAGCCCGGCGCGCTGCCGCCGGTGCTGCTGCTGGCCGCCGAACGGGACGCCGCCACCCCGTACCCGGGCGCGCTGGAGCTCCAGCGGCGGCTGGCCGGCTCGTCGCTGGTCACCGAGCGGGGCGCGGGCACCCACGGCATCGCACTCAGCGACAACGCCTGTGTGAACTCCTACGTCGAGGCGTACCTGCTGCGCGGAAAGGTCCCCGGGCACCGGGTGTACTGCGGCCCGCGGGCCGAGCCGGTGCCGGGCCAGTCGCTCCGGCGGGCCCGGCAGACGCCGATCACTCCGGTGAAGGGGAAGTAGCCGCCCCGGCACCCGCACGACGCACGGGCCGTCCCTCCGCGGGGCGGCCCGTCCGTCTGCGTACCGGCGTGTCCGGCAGGTCAGGCCAGACCGGCGACCAGCTCGGCGACCGGCTTGCGGCGACCGGTGTAGAAGGGGATCTCCTCGCGGACGTGGCGCCGCGCCTCGGAGGCGCGCAGGTGGCGCATCAGGTCCACGATGCGGTGCAGCTCGTCGGCCTCGAAGGCGAGGATCCACTCGTAGTCGCCGAGGGAGAACGACGCGACGGTGTTGGCGCGGACGTCGGGGAAGCCGCGGGCCATCTTGCCGTGGTCGGCGAGCATCCGGCGGCGGTCCTCGTCGGGGAGGAGGTACCAGTCGTAGGAGCGCACGAACGGGTAGACGCTCACGTAGTCGCGGGCGTGCTCGTCGGCCAGGAAGGCCGGGATGTGCGACTTGTTGAACTCGGCGGGGCGGTGCAGCGCCATGTTCGACCAGACGGGCTCCAGCGCGCGGCCCAGGCGGGTGCGGCGGAAGCGGTTGTACGCCTCCTGGAGGTCGTCGGAGTTCTCCGAGTGCCACCAGATCATCACGTCGGCGTCGGCGCGCAGACCGGAGAGGTCGTAGGTGCCGCGGACCACCACGTCCTTGGCGGCGAGCTGGGCGAACAGCTCCTCGACCTCGTCGGCGTAGCCGGACCGGTCCTCGGGCAGGACGTCGCGCAGCTTGAAGACCGACCAGAGGGTGTAGCGGATGACCTCGTTGAGGTCCTTGGCCTTCTTGCCGGCGTTGGGAGTCTTTGCGGAGTCGGGGGTGGAAGCGTCTGTCATGTCGTCCATTCTCACTCGCCGCCGGCGGAGCCCGCCGCCAGGGTCCCGAGGACCTCGTCGGCGGCCCGGCGCGCGGAGCCGATGCACGCGGGGATGCCGACGCCGTCGTAGAGCGCGCCGCAGACCCGCAGCGGTCCCGGCAGGTCCGCGACCGCGGCCCGGATCCGCGCCATCCGCTCCACGTGGCCGACGGCGTACTGCGGCAGCCCGCCGTCCCAGCGGGTGACCGCGGAGGCCACCGGCCGGGCGGTCAGGCCGACCGCCTCGCCGAGGTCCGCGAGGGAGAGCCCGACCAGTTCGCCGTCGTCGCGCCGGAGGTCGGCCTCGTCGCCGTGGCGGCCGAGGGAGGTGCGCAGCACGAAGAGGTCCGGGTCGGCCTCGGCGATCCAGTTCCACTTGTGGCTGGCGAAGGTCGACGCCTTGATCCGGTGGCCGTCGACCGGCGGAACGAGGAATCCGCTGCCGCTGGGGACGGTGGCCAGGTCCGCGCGCCGGAAGGCCATGGTGACCAGCGCCATCGAGGCGTACTCGACGGCGGCCAGCTCGTCGGCGGCGACCGGGCAGTCGGCGCGCAGCAGGCGTTCCGCGGCCGCCGCGGGCGCGGCCATGACCACCGCGTCGGCGGTGAACGTGCGGTCGCCGGCCAGGACCCGCCAGCCGTCCGCGGCGGTCCGGTGCAGTTCGCGCACCGGCGTGCGCAGCAGGATCTCGCCACCGGACCGGCGCACCGCATCGGCGACCGCGCCCGGCAGCGTCCCGATGCCGCCGGCGATGCCCATGAAGACCGAGGTGGGGCCGGTCGCGGCCGGGCCCTCCGGGACGGCGGCCGCGGCGCGCTCCTGGATGCCCCGTACGCCCTCGATCAGTGAACCGCCGCGCCGCGCCGCCTCGAACAGCTGCGGGACCGCGGCGCGCATCGAGATGCGGTACGCGTCGCCCGCGTAGACCCCGCCGAGCAGCGGTTCGACGAGCCGGTCGACGACCTCCCGGCCGAGCCGGGCCGCGACGTACTCGCCGACCCCGACGTCGGTGCCGGCCTCGGTCGTCGGCAGCGTCCGGTCCGCCTCGATCCGCGCCAGGCCCTCGGGGGAGAGCACGCCGGAGGCGGCGAGCGGCCCCAGGTCGCCGGGGACACCCATCACATGCCCCTTGGGCATGGGGCGCAGCGCACCGCGGGTCCACAGCGAGGCGGTGGCGGTGCCGGGTGGCTGGAGGCGGTCGCCCAGGCCCACGGCCCGCGCCAGCTCCACCGCCTCCGGCCGCCTGGCCAGCATCGACTCGGCGCCGAAATCGACCGGTACGCCGGCGATCTCGCCGGCCAGCAGCTTGCCGCCCAGCCGCTCCGACGCCTCCAGCAGGGTCACCCGGGCCCCGCCCGCCAGCAGCCGGTGCGCGGCGGTCAGCCCCGCGATACCGCCACCGACGACCACGACATGACCGGCCGCCCGGCCCGTACCGCTGTGCGCTGTGCTCATGCCCTCCACTCTCTCAGAGCCCCTCCGGCGCCCCCGCGTCCGGGCCGTGACCTCTTCGAGACCCCGGAACGGCAACCCCCGCCCGGGCCGCCCCGTCGAACCGGCGTCACGATCCGGCCACTTGGCCGGGCCGCCCGGATACCGCGCGGCCCGGCGGCCGACGACGCGGAAGGGGAACAGTCTGTGATGTGGGGATCACGGGGGCGGCGGGGGGCCGCGGCGGCGGCGCTGCTGCTGGCGGTGGCGCCGGCGGTCGCCGGGTGCGGCGCAGCGGGCGCCCGGCACAGCGCCGCGGTGGACGCGGCAGGGCCCGGGGAGGCGGCGGTGGCACCCCGGCAGCGGGCCGGCGGCCAGGAGGGTTCGACGGCCCGGACTCCGGGCGGCGGTGCCCGGACCGGCACGCCGCTGAAGGCGGCGCGGTCGCAGATCGTCCGCACCGCCACGCTGACCGTGCAGACCACCGACGTGGCCGGGGCGCTCACCAGGGCGCGCAGTGCCGTCGAGAACGCGGGAGGCTATCCGTCCGACGAGACCACGGACCGGGACCCCGACGGCCGGGACCGCTCGAAGGTCGTGCTGCGGGTGCCGCCGGAGCACTACGACGCGCTGCTGGCGCGGCTGTCCGGGCTGGGCAAGGTCCTCTCCCGCGAGGTGTCCGCCACGGACGTCACCGACCAGGTGGTGGACGTCGACAGCCGGGTGAAGTCCCAGCGGGCGAGCGTCGAGCGGATCCGGGCGCTGATGGACCGCGCGACGTCGATCAGCGACATCACCGCCCTGGAGTCCGAACTGGGCACCCGGGAGGCGGACCTGGAGTCCCTGGAGTCCCAACTCGCGTCCCTGAAGGACCGCACCGGGACGGCCACCGTGACCCTGCTGCTGCGGCAGCCCGGCGCCACCCCGGACCCGAAGCCGGACGACGGCACCTCCTTCGGGGACGCGCTGGCCGACGCCTGGCACGCCTTCACGGCGGCGGTGCGCTGGGTGCTGGTGGCGCTCGCCGCGGCGCTGCCGTTCGCGGCCGCGGCGGCGGCCCTGTACGCGCTGTGGCGGGCGATCCGCGGCCGGGCGGTGATCCGCCCGGCCGGCCGGCGCCGGCTCAAGGGGACGGCCGCGGACACCGGCCCCGTGGAACCGGCCGGGACGGAACCGGCCGACGGCGCACCGGCCGACAAGGAAGCGACCGGCGCGGAACGGACCGAAGCGGATCCGACCGGGACGGACCGGACCACCGCGGACCCGACGGCCACGGACTCCGGCGCCAAGGACTCCGCCGCGACGGAGTCGGGCGTGCCGGAACCGGGCACGACGGATCCGAGCGCCGTGGAACCGCCCGCCGCGGCCGATGCGCCCAAGGCGCCCGGCGCGTCCGGTGAAGGTGGCCGGGCGCCCCGTTGACACCGGGCGGTACCGGGCAAAGACTCGGGTCGGCGGGTGGCGATCTTCGTACCGCCCGGCCGCCGAGCCGGTATCGCGAGGACAGCGAAGACAGCGAGGACACAGCCTGATGACCGAGCCACACGTACGGGACTCCGTGCGGGACGTCTACATCGTCGACGCGGTACGGACACCGGTCGGCAAATACGGCGGCGCACTGGCCGCGGTGCGCCCCGACGACCTCGCCGCCCATGTGCTGCGCGCCCTGGTGGCCCGCACCCCGGAACTCGATCCGGCGCGGATCGACGACGTCTACTTCGGCGACGCCAACGGCGCGGGCGAGGACAACCGCAACGTGGCGCGGATGGCGGTGCTGCTGGCGGGGCTGCCGGTCAGTGTCCCCGGGGTGACCGTCAACCGGCTGTGCGGTTCCGGGCTGGAGGCGGTCATCCAGGCGGCCCGCGCCGTCGCGCACGGCGACGCGGAGATCGCGGTGGCCGGCGGCGTGGAGTCGATGAGCCGGGCGCCGTACGTGCTGCGCAAGCCGGACCGGGCCTTCCCCGCCGGGCATCAGGAGATGTTCTCCTCGACGCTGGGCTGGCGGATGGTCAATCCGCGGATGGCGCCGCAGTGGACGGTGTCGCTGGGCGAGGGCGCCGAGCTGATCGCCGACAAGCACGGCATCACCCGGGAACAGCAGGACGTCTTCGCGCTGGCCAGCCACCAGAAGGCGGTCCGGGCCTGGGCGGCCGGCGCCTACGACGCGGAGGTCGTGCCGCTGCCGGGCGTGGACCTCACCCGTGACGAAACGATTCGGGAGAACTCCTCCCTGGAGGCGCTCTCCAAGCTGAAGCCGGTCTTCCGCACCGAGGGAGGCACCGTCACCGCCGGCAACTCCTCCCCGCTGAACGACGGCGCCGCCGCGCTGCTGCTGGTCAGCGAGGAGGGGCTGCGGGCCACCGGGCGGGAGCCGCTGGCCCGCATCCGGTCGAGCGCGGTGACCGGCATCGAGCCGCAGCTGTTCGGGCTCGGCCCGGTCGAGGCGGTCCGGCGGGCGCTGGAGCGGGCCGGGCGGAGCTTCGGCGACCTGGCGGTCTGCGAGTTGAACGAGGCGTTCGCGGCCCAGGCGCTCGGCTGCGTCGCCCAGTGGCCGGAACTCGACCCCACCGCGGTCAACCCACGCGGCGGCGCCCTCTCCATCGGGCACCCGCTGGGCGCCTCCGGGGCCCGGCTCGCCGGCGCGGTGGCCCACCAGCTCGCCGCACAGGGCTCGGGCACCGGGCTGGCGGCGCTGTGCATCGGCGTGGGACAGGGGTTGGCGATGGTGCTGGAGCGCTAGGCCGTTACGCGAGGGGCGACCCGGCCGTGATCCACCGGGCCGCCCCTCGGCGGGCGTCCGACCGGCCGGCGGTCCGACCGGGATCGCCGACCTACCGGCGCGCGCCACCTCCATGGGGCAGACTCGTCCACCCATCAACTGTCCCCGTTCTTCCGGAGGTTGGCGCGATGTCCCTGCTCGAACCCAACGACTGGCTCGCCCTGCGCGGCGGTCCGGCCGAGGCGGTGGAGCCCGCGACGGGCGAGGGACTGGCGGCGCTGACGCTCGCCGCGCCGGCCGACGTCGCGGACGCCGCGGCCGGGGCCGCCGAGGCGCAGCGGGACTGGGCGCGTCGGCCGTACGCCGAACGGGCCGCGGTACTGCGCCGGGCCGGCGACCTCGTCCACCGGCACGCCGCGGAGATCGGCGCGTGGATAGTGCGGGAGGCCGGCAGCGTCCGGGGCAAGGCCGAGTTCGAGATCCGTACCGCGGCCGAGGAGTGCTACGAGGCCGCCGCGCTCGCCCACCGCCCGCTCGGCCAGGTGCTGCCCTCAGGTGCGCCGCGCCTGTCGTACACCACCCGGGTGCCGGCCGGAGTGGTCGGCGTGATCGCACCGTTCAACGTCCCGCTGGTGCTCGCGATCCGGTCCGTCGCACCGGCCCTGGCGCTGGGCAACGCCGTGCTGCTCAAGCCGGACCCGCGGACCGCGGTGTGCGGCGGGCACGTCCTGGCCGCGGTCTTCGCCGAGGCCGGTCTGCCGGCGGGGCTGCTGCACGTCCTGCCCGGTGGCGCGGACGCCGGGCGGGCGCTGGTCGAGGACCCGCGGGTGCGGGTGGTCTCCTTCACCGGCTCGACCGCGGCCGGCCGCAGCGTCGGCGCGCTGGCCGCGCGGCACCTCAAGCGGGCCCACCTGGAACTGGGCGGCAACAGCGCCTTCCTGGTGCTGGCCGACGCCGACCTGGACGCCGCGATGTCCACCGCCGCCTGGGCGTCGTTCTTCCACCAGGGCCAGGTGTGCATGACGGCGGGCCGGCACCTCGTCCACGCCTCGCTCTACGACGAGTACGTGGCGCGGCTGGCGGCGAAGGCCGACGCGCTGACCGTCGGGGACCCGTTCCGCGAGCAGGTGCACCTCGGTCCGGTCATCGACCGCGGGCAGCTCGGCAAGATCGACGCGCTGGTCCGGGAGAGCGCCGCGGCGGGCGTGCGGATCGCCGCCGGCGGCACCCACCGGGAGCTGTTCTACCGGCCGACGGTCCTCGCCGACGCGGGCCCGGACGCCACCGGGCCGGGTTCGGTGGGCGCCTCCCCCGCGTACGGCCAGGAGGTCTTCGGCCCGGTGGCCCCGGTCCGCGCCTTCCGGACCCTGGACGAGGCGGTGGCGCTGGCCAACGAGTCCTCCTACGGGCTGGCGCTGGGCATCGTCACCCGTGACGCGGCCCGCGCGCTGGACCTGGCCGACCGGATCCCCACCGGCCTGCTGCACATCAACGACCAGACCGTCAACGACGAGCCGGTGGCGGCGTTCGGCGGACTGGCCGACTCCGGGACCGGCTCGCGCTTCGGCGGCGAGGCCAACCTCGACGCGTTCACCGAGACCCGCTGGACGACCGTGCGCGCCACCCCGGCCGGCTACCCCTTCTGACCGACGCCCGATACGGGCCCCGCAACGCATCGAAACGGTCGGAACCGGGCAGTACTGAGCCGCAACCGAGGGACCCGCGAACCCGCGGGACTCCCCGAACACGAACGCGAACACGAACACGAACACGACGAGAGGACGCGGGGATGGCGGCGCCGGAGCGGCTGGTGGTCATCGGCGGGGACGCGGCGGGGATGTCCGCCGCGTCACAGGCCCGTCGGCACAAGGGGCCGGACGCGTTGGCCATCACGGCCTTCGAGCGCGGCCACTTCACCTCGTACTCCGCCTGCGGCATCCCGTACTGGGTGGGCGGACAGGTGGACGGACCGGACGCGCTGATCGCCCGGACGCCGGAGGAGCACCGGGCCCGGGACATCGACCTGCGGCTGCGCACCGAGGTCACCGAGATCGACCTGGACCGGGGCCGGGTGCGCAGCCGGGACCTGGAGGACGGCGGCCGGGAGGCGTGGACCGGCTTCGACAAGCTGGTGGTGGCGACCGGGGCGCGCCCGCTGCGCCCGCCGCTGCCGGGGATCGACGCACCGGGCGTGTACGGGGTGCAGACCCTGGACGACGGGCAGGCGCTGCTGTACGGGCTGAAGGGGGCGTCGGGCCGGCGGGCGGTGGTCATCGGCGCCGGGTACATCGGCGTGGAGATGGCCGAGGCACTGGTCCACCGCGGCTACCAGGTCACGGTCCTGGAGCAGGGCGCGCAACCGATGTCCACCCTCGACCCGGACATGGGCGCGCTGGTGCGCACCGCGATGTGCGGGATGGGTGTCGAGGTGGTGACCGGCGCGCGGGTCACCGGCGTGCTGACCGACACGGCGGACGGCCGGGCCCGCGCGGTGGTCACGGACGACGCCGAATACCCGGCGGACGTGGTGGTGCTGGGGCTGGGCGTCCGCCCGGAGACCGCCCTGGCCGAGGCGGCCGGGCTGCCGCTGGGCACCTCCGGGGGCCTGCGCACCGACCTGGCGCTGCGGGTGTCCGGCCAGGAGCACGTCTGGGCGGGCGGGGACTGCATCGAGGTGCGCGACCTGATCACCGGGGAGCACCGGCACATCGCGCTGGGCACCCACGCCAACAAGCACGGCCAGGTGATCGGCGCCAATGTGGCCGGCGGCTACGCGACCTTCCCGGGGGTCGTCGGCACGGCCGTCAGCAAGGTCTGCGATCTGGAGATCGCCCGCACCGGGCTGCTGGAGCGCCAGGCCCGCGCGGCGGGGCTGCGGTTCGTCACCGTCACCATCGAGTCGACCAGCCGCGCCGGCTACTACCCCGGCGCCCGCCCGATGCACGTGAAGATGCTCGCCGAGCGGCGTACGGGGCGGCTGCTGGGGGTGCAGATCGTCGGCCGGGAGGGCGCGGGGAAGCGGGTGGACATCGCCGCGGTGGCGCTCACCGCGGGGATGACGGTGGAGCAGATGACCGCCCTGGACCTGGGGTACGCCCCGCCGTTCTCGCCGGTCTGGGACCCGGTCCTGGTGGCGGCCCGCAAGGCGGACGCGGCGGTGCGAGCGGCCGGGAGCACGACCTAGCTAGGGCGCGTCCGCCGGCCGGGAAGGGACCAGGAGCGGGGGCGGGCCCGCCCCTTGCAGAGCCGGCCCTCCCCCGTCCCGCTCAGCGCGCGGTCTGCGTGTGGACGTACTCGACGAGGCGGGTCAGCGCGTCCGGGTCGGTGTCGGGCAGCACGCCGTGGCCGAGGTTGAAGACGTGGCCTTCCAGGCCGGCGGCGGCGTCGAGGACCTCACGGGCCTTGGTCTCGACGGCCTCACGGGGGGCGAAGAGCACGGCCGGGTCGATGTTGCCCTGGAGCGCCTTGCCGGGGCCGACCCGGCGGGCCGCCTCGTCCAGCGGGATCCGCCAGTCGACGCCGACCACGTCCGCGCCGGCCTCGCCCATCAGGCCGAGGAGTTCGCCGGTGCCGACGCCGAAGTGGATCCGCGGGACGCCGTAGGAGGCGACCGCGTCGAAGACCTTGGCGGAGGCGGGCATCACCGAGCGCCGGTAGTCGGCCGGGGAGAGCGCGCCGACCCAGGAGTCGAAGAGCTGGATCGCGCTGGCGCCGGCCTCGATCTGGACCTTGAGGAAGGCGGCGGTGATGTCCGCGAGCCGGTCGAGCAGGTCGGCCCACAGCTGCGGGTCGCCGTACATCAGGGCCTTGGTGTGCTCGTGGTTGCGGGACGGGCCGCCCTCGACGAGGTAGCTGGCGAGCGTGAACGGGGCGCCGGCGAAGCCGATGAGCGGGGTGGCGCCCAGCTCGCGGGTGAGCAGGCCGATGGCCTCGGTGACGTAGGAGACGTCGCCGGGCTCCAGCGGGCGCAGCCGCTCCAGGTCGGCGCGGCTGCGGATGGGGTTCTCGACGACCGGGCCGATACCGGGCTTGATGTCGAGGTCGACGCCGATGGCCTTCAGGGGCACCACGATGTCGCTGAAGTAGATGGCGGCGTCCACGCCGTGCCGGCGCACCGGCTGCAGCGTGATCTCGGTGACCAGCTCGGGCCGCATGCAGGAGTCGAGCATCGCGATGCCCTCGCGGACCTTGCGGTACTCGGGGAGCGAGCGCCCGGCCTGGCGCATGAACCACACCGGCGTGTGCGGCACCGGCTCGCGCCGGCACGCCCTGAGAAAGGCCGAGTCGTACGTCGCGGTCTGCTGCTGGCCCGTAAGGGCATCGTTGGCGCTCACGCGGCAAATCTTCGCATGCGCCCGTCGGCACCTCCGAATGGGCGACGCGCGCACCGGGTGTCCTCCCCATATGTACGCCGTCTTCCGCCTACCCTTCCGGGCATGGCTGCGGCTCAAGAACACCTCGCGGACAGCGCGGACGAGACCCCGATCCCCTTCCGTCAGGCGGTCGAGGCGCTCCGCGCGGCACGGCTGCGGCCGGAGATCGAGACCGACCCGACACCTGCACCCAAACGCCTCGCCCCGTACGCCTACGCGCTGGAGGCCGCGGTGGTCGAGCGCGGGGCGGGGCCGGACGGCGAGGACCGGGACCTGGCGGACGGGCGGCTGGTGGTGCTGCACCAGCCGGCCGGCGACGAGACCTGGCAGGGCACGTTCCGGGTGGTGACGCTGGCCCGCGCGGAACTGGAGCCGGAGATGGGCGCCGACCCGCTGCTGCCCGAGGTGTCGTGGTCCTGGCTGACCGGTGCGCTGGAGGCACGCGGGGTGCACTACGGCGCGCCGAGCGGGACGGTCACCCGGGCCGGGTCGTACTACTTCGGCGGGCTCGCGGCGCGGGAGCCGGCGACCCAGATCGAGATCCGGGCGTCGTGGACGCCGGCCGAGGGGCCGGGCGGGGTGCCGGACCTCGCGGCCCATCTGTCGGCGTGGTGCGATCTGCTGTGCCAGGTGGCGGGGCTGCCGCCGGCCCCGCTCGACCCGGTGCCGCGCGGCGGAGTGGTGGCGCTGCCGCAGCGCCGCGGTCCACAGGCCCGCTGAGGGGCTTACACGACGGCGAGGTGCCGCGCGTCCGGGATGTCCGGAAGCGCGGCATCTCGCCGTTTCCGTACGCCTGTGATCACCTCGATGTGCACTCCATGCTCACCTTGATCGCTCACGCATCCGATTTGCCCGAATTGCCCCTAACTAAATCGTGATCAAAGTCTAAAGTCCCGCCGGATTGCTGCCGAAGAGGTCAGTGACCCTTCAAACACGGATCATTCCGGCTTTCCCCAGTCGGCTTCCGTCCCCGCCACTCCCCAGGAGGCCCGGTGTCAGTTCTCCTTGAGCAACCTTCGAGCCTGGTCGCCTACCGCCCGAACAAGCCGACCGCCATGGTCGTCGTGGCCGACCCCCGCGTCCGCTCCACCGTCACCCGCCACCTGTGGGCCCTCGGCGTGCGGGACGTGATCGAGGCGTCGTCCATCGCGGAGGCCCGTCCCCGCGTCGGCAACCCGCGCGACATCTGCGTGGCCGACGTCCACCTGCCCGACGGCTCCGGCCTCACCCTGCTGTCCGAGACCCGGGCGGCCGGCTGGCCCAACGGCCTCGCACTCTCCGCCGCCGACGACATCGGCGCCGTCCGCAACGCCCTCGCCGGCGGCGTCAAGGGCTACGTCGTCACCGGCACCCGCACCAACCTCGGCCTGCCGGGCCGGCCGGGCGCCGCGCCGATCGGCGCCAACGCGGCCCGGATGCAGCGCCGCCCGCCGGGCGCCCCGGGCCACCCCGGTGGCTACCGCGAGCTGTCGGGGCGCGAGGTGGAGGTGTTGCGGCTGGTGGCGGAGGGTCAGTCCAACAAGGCCATCGGCGTCTCGATGGGACTGTCCGCGCTCACCGTGAAGAGCCACCTCGCCCGGATCGCGCGCAAGCTCGGCACCGGCGATCGGGCCGGGATGGTGGCGGTCGCGCTGCGCACCGGCATCATCCACTGAACCCCGCTTCCTGACCCGTCCCGCCCGTCGAGGGAACATTCCCCCGACGGGCGACGTGCATACACAGATACCCTTGACTGGTGACCGACGCCCAAAAGACCGCAGCAGACACGACACTGCGAGCACCCGGAGAATCGCCTCCGGATTCCCGACCGGCGCCGGTACCCCTACTGGAACCCCGCGAGGGCATCCCCCCGGTGACCGCCGCCGGCGAGGCGCTCACCGAGGTCGTCGCCGCCTTCGCGGCCGGCCGAGGCCCGGTCGCCGTGGACGCCGAGCGCGCCTCGGGCTACCGCTACGGCCAGCGCGCCTACCTCGTCCAGCTGCGCCGTGAGGGTGCCGGCAGCGTGTTGATCGACCCGGTCGGCTGTCCCGACCTCGCCACGCTCGGTGGCGCGATCTGCGACGCCGAGTGGGTGCTGCACGCCGCGACCCAGGACCTGCCCTGTCTGCGCGACATAGGGATGGTCCCCACCAAGCTGTTCGACACCGAGCTGGCCGGGCGGCTGGCCGGCTTCGCCCGGGTCGGCCTGGGCGCCATGGTCGAGAACGTCCTCGGCTACGCCCTGGAGAAGGGGCACTCCGCCGTCGACTGGTCCACCCGCCCGCTGCCCGAGCCGTGGCTGCGCTACGCCGCGCTCGACGTCGAGCTGCTGGTGGATCTGCGCGACGCGCTGGAGGAGGAACTGGACCGGCAGGGCAAGCTGGAGTGGGCCCGGCAGGAGTTCGCGGCCATCGCCGCCGCTCCCCCGGCGCCGCCCCGCAAGGACCCCTGGCGCCGGACGTCCGGGATGCACAAGGTGCGCCGGCGCCGGCAGATGGCGGTCGTCCGGGAGCTGTGGACGCTGCGCGACCAGGTCGCCCAGCGGCGCGACGTCTCGCCCGGCAAGGTGCTCGGCGACGCCGCGATCATCGAGGCCGCGCTCCAACTCCCGCCCAACGTCCACGCGCTGGCCGCGCTGCCCGGGTTCGGGCACCGGATGGGCCGGCGTCAGCTGGAGCAGTGGCAGACCGCCGTCGACCAGGCCCGGGGGCTGCCGGACAGCGAACTGCCGCAGCCCGGCCAGCAGCTCAACGGCCCGCCGCCGCCCCGCTCGTGGGCCGACAAGGACCCGGCCGCCGCGGCCCGGCTGTCGGCCGCCCGCACGGCGGTGACCGCCCTCGCCGAGCAGTTGAACCTCCCGCAGGAGAACCTCATCACCCCGGACACCGTGCGCCGGCTGTGCTGGGAGCCGCCGGCCGGCCCGACCCCGGAGACGGTCGCCGAGGCCCTGTCCGCACACGGCGCCCGCCCCTGGCAGATCGAGCTGGTCGCACCGCTCCTGACCGAGACCCTGGTGGCCAACGGCTCCTGACCGGGCCCGGTCCGACGCCACCGAGGGCCCCGGCCGCGCATCCCCCGCGCGGCCGGGGCCCTTTTGCGTGCGCCGGGTCCCCCGGCTTCCTCCCGGCTCCCCGGGCCCTTCGCGCCGGCGGGTTCCGGCCACCGGGCGGTGTGACGTTCGCCGCTCCGGGCGAGGGGGGTGTGCAGCTTGGTTACCCGTAAGTAGCATGGGCGTGTGACGCGTCCTCCGGGGCGCGCCCGCAGCAGTGCCATCCCGCACCTGGAGGAGAGCCAACGTGCCTCGTACCGCTAGGGACGTCGTCTTCGTCGACGGCGTCCGCACCCCGTTCGGCAAGGCGGGCCCGAAGGGCATCTACCACGAGACCCGCGCCGACGACATGGTCGTCAAGTGCATCCGGGAGCTGCTGCGCCGCAACCCGGACCTGGACCCGGCCCGGATCGACGAGGTCGTCCTCGCCGCCACCACCCAGATCGGCGACCAGGGCCTGACCCTGGGCCGCACCGCCGCCATCCTGGCGGGGCTGCCGCAGTCCGTGCCCGGTTTCTCCGTCGACCGGATGTGTGCCGGTGCGATGACCGCGGTGACCAGCGTCGCCGGCGGGGTGGCCTTCGGTGCGTACGACATCGCCGTGGCCGGCGGTGTCGAGCACATGGGCCGGCACCCGATGGGCGAGGGCGTGGACCCCAACCCGCGCTTCGTGTCGGAGAAGCTGGTCGACCAGTCGGCCCTCTTCATGGGCATGACGGCGGAGAACCTCCACGACCGGCTGCCGCACATCACCAAGCAGCGCGCCGACGAGTACGCGGTGCGCAGCCAGGAGAAGGCCGCCAAGGCGTACGCCGACGGCAAGATCCAGGCCGACCTGGTGCCGATCTCGGTCCGCCGCACCAACGCCGAGGCCGGCGAGACCGGCTGGGGCCTGGCCACCACCGACGAGCCGATGCGTCCGGGCACGACGCTGGCGAACCTCGCCGGGCTGAAGACCCCGTTCCGTCCGCACGGCCGGGTGACCGCGGGCAACGCCGCCGGCCTCAACGACGGCGCCACCGCCTCGCTGGTCGCCGCCGAGGACGTGGCGCGCGAGCTGGGCCTGCCGGTCAAGATGCGCCTCGTGGACTACGCCTTCGCGGGTGTCGAGCCCGAGGTCATGGGCATCGGCCCGGTCCCGGCGACCGAGAAGGCGCTGGCCAAGGCCGGTCTGACGATCGATGACATCGGTCTGTTCGAGATCAACGAGGCGTTCGCCGTCCAGGTGCTCTCGCTGCTCGACCACTACGGCATCGCCGACGACGACCCGCGGGTCAACCAGTACGGCGGCGCGATCGCCTTCGGCCACCCGCTGGCGTCGTCCGGTGTGCGTCTGATGACGCAGCTGGCGCGGCAGTTCGAGGAGCAGCCGCAGGTCCGCTACGGCATCACCACCATGTGCGTCGGCTTCGGCATGGGCGGCACCGTTATCTGGGAGAACCCGCACTTCGAGGGGGCAGGCAAGTGAGCGAGCGCAGCGAGCGAACTACGGAGAGGTGCGCACCGTGCGCATGCACGGCCGAGCGAAGCGAGGACAAGGCATGAGCACCACCGCTGAGCTGTTGAAGGGTGCGGCCGAGCTGTTCCCCGACGAGGTCGTGACGCAGGCGCACGTGCGCCACCTCGACCTCCCCAAGGGCGCGGGCCGGTTCGCGCTCATCACGCTGGACAACGGCCTGGACCACACCAAGCCGACGACCTTCGGGCCGCAGTCGCTGGCGAACCTCAACGTCGCGATCGACCAGGTCGAGAAGGAGGCCGCGGACGGCGCGATCGTCGCCGCGGGCATCACCGGCAAGCCGTTCATCTTCGCCGTGGGCGCCGACCTCAAGGGCGTCGAGCTGCTCAAGCGCCACGAGGACGCGCTGGCCATCGGCAAGGGCGGCCACGACGTCTTCAAGCGGCTGTCGTCGCTGGCCGTGCCGACCTTCGCGTACTACAACGGCGCCGCGATGGGCGGCGGTGTCGAGGTCGGTCTGCACTGCACCTACCGCACCGTCTCCAAGGCGCTGCCGGCCTTCTCGCTCCCCGAGGTCTTCCTCGGCCTGGTCCCCGGCTGGGGCGGCTGCGCGCTGCTGCCGAACCTCATCGGCGCGGACCGCGCGGTGAGCGTGATCATCAAGAACTCGCTCAACCAGAACAAGCAGCTCAAGGGCAAGCAGGTCTTCGAGCTCGGCATCGCGGACGCGCTCTTCGAGGGCGCGGACTTCCTGGAGCAGTCGCTGATCTGGACCGCTTCGGTGCTGACCGGCGAGACCGAGGTCGTACGGGCCGAGGTCGACCGCGGTGAGGCGTGGGACGCCGCCGTGGCACGCGGCAAGGCCATCGCCGACAGCAAGGTGCACGGTGCGGCCCCCGCCGCCTACCGCGCGCTGGACATCATCGCGGCCGCCAAGAACGCGGGCTCCGCCCGCGAGGGCTTCGACGCCGAGACGCTGTTCGATCTCGAAAACGTGGCCCTCGCCGACCTGATCATGGGCGGCGAACTGCGGTCCGGCATCTACTCGTTCAACCTGGTGCAGAAGCGCGCCAAGCGGCCCGCCGGCGCGCCGGACAAGTCGCTGGCCCGCCCCGTCACCAAGGTCGGCGTGGTCGGCGCGGGCCTGATGGCCTCCCAGCTGGCGCTGCTGTTCGCCCGCCGCCTGGAGGTCCCGGTCGTCCTCACGGACATCGACCAGGCGCGGATCGACAAGGGCGTGGCGTACGTCCACGGCGAGATCGACAAGCTGCTGCTCCAGGGCCGGGTCAACCAGGACAAGGCGAACCGCCTCAAGGGCCTGGTCTCCGGCCACCTCGACAAGGCCGCCGCGTTCGGCGACGCGGACTTCGTCATCGAGGCCGTCTTCGAGGAGATGGGCGTCAAGCAGCAGGTGTTCGCGGAGGTCGAGGCGGTGGTGCCGGAGCACGCCATCCTCGCCACCAACACCTCCTCCCTCTCGGTCACCGAGATGGCCGCGAAGCTCAAGCACCCCGAGCGGGTCGTGGGCTTCCACTTCTTCAACCCGGTCGCGATCCTGCCGCTGCTGGAGATCGTCCGCGCCGAGAAGACCGACGACGCGTCGCTGGCCACCGCCTTCGCGGTCGCCAAGTCGCTGAAGAAGACGGCCGTGCTGGTGAAGGACGCCCCGGCGTTCGTCGTCAACCGCATCCTGACCCGCTTCATGGGCGAGATCCAGAACGTCATCGACGAGGGCACCCCGGTCGCCGTCGCCGAGAAGGCGGTCGAGCCGCTCGGTCTGCCGATGTCGCCGCTCGTCCTCCTGGAGCTGGTCGGCCCGGCGATCGGCCTGCACGTCTCCGAGACGCTGCACGGCGCCTTCCCGGAGCGCTTCACGGTCTCCCCCAACCTCAAGGCGGTCGTCGAGGCCGGCAAGCGCGGCTTCTACGTCTACGACAGCGGCAAGCCGGAGCTGGACCCGGAGGTCGCCGCGCTGCTCAAGCAGGGCGACTCGGTGCTGACCGAGGAGCAGGTCCGCGACCGGGTGCTGGACGCCGTGGCGCAGGAGATCGGCCTGATGCTGGACGAGGGCGTGGTCGCCGAGGCGCAGGACATCGACCTGTGCCTGATCACCGGCGCCGGCTGGCCCTTCCACCTGGGCGGCATCACGCCGTACCTGGACCGCGAGGGCGTCTCCGAGCGGGTGACCGGCAAGAAGTTCCTGGCCCCGGGTATCGCGAGCGTGCCCGTCTAAGGGCCCGTAGCGGACGGCAGCCCCGCGGAACTCGACGCGCGGACCGGCTCGGTGGAGCCGGTCCGCGCGTCGTGCGTGCGGCGCCCACCGGGCGGCCGGCGGCCCCCCGCCCGTGGCAGGCTGGCGGTATGGATTCCTTGGTCATTGTCGATGCCGCGAACGTCGTCGGGTCGGTGCCCGACGGCTGGTGGCGGGACCGGCGCGGCGCCGCCGAGCGGCTGCGGGACGCGTTGGTCGGCCACGCCGGGACGGGACTGCCGGGGCTGGTCGATCCGCCGCTGGAACTGGTCCTGGTGGTGGAGGGCGCGGCGCGCGGGGTGGCGTCGGTGCCGGGCGTGCGGGTGGTGTCGGCGGACGGCAGCGGCGACGACGCGATGGTGCGGCTGGTGGCCGAGGAGGGCGCGGAGCGGGACTGCCTGGTGGTCACCGCGGACCGCGGACTGCGCGAACGCGTACAGGCCCTGGGCGCCCGCGTGGCGGGCCCGCGGACGGTCCGGGGCGGCAGGGGTCGGGGCGGGGCCTCATAGTCCGTCAGAGCGGCGTCCGCGGCCGCGCACGGGCGGGACCGCGGCGGCCGGCCGGTGCCGTACCGCCGCACTCCCGCCCTCTCGCAACTACGGCCGGGCGTCGGCCTCGTCACGCTGCCGCTGCCGGACGGCGAGGCGGCTGTGGCCGCGCCCGTAGACGAAGTAGACGACGAACCCGAGCGCCATCCAGAGGGCGAAGCGGATCCAGGTCTCGGCGGGCAGGTTGAGCATCAGCCAGAGCGAGGCGAGCACCGACAGCAGCGGGATGTACGGCACGAGCGGGGTCCGGAAGGCGCGCGGCAGGTCGGGGCGGGAACGGCGGAGCAGGACCACGCCGACGGCGACCACGACGAACGCGAAGAGCGTCCCGATGTTGACGAGTTCGGCCAGGACGTCGATGGAGGTGAATCCGGCGACCACCGCGACGACGATGCCGAGCGCGATGGTCGACCGGTGCGGGGTGCCGAACTTCGGGTGCACGCGGGAGAAGACCTGGGGCAGCAGCCCGTCCCGGCTCATCGCGAAGAACACCCGGCTCTGGCCGAGCAGCAGGATCATGCAGACCGAGGTCAGGCCGACCGCCGCGCCGAAGCTGATCAGGCCCGCGAAGAAGGGGTACCCGATGTGCTTGAAGGCGTCGGCGAGCGGGGCGTCCACGGAGAGCTGGCTGTACTTCTCCATACCGGTGACGACCACCGAAACGGCCACGTAGAGCAGCGTGCAGATGGCCAGGGAGCCGAGGATGCCGCGCGGTACGTCGCGCTGCGGGTTCCGGGTCTCCTCGGCCGCGGTGGCGACGATGTCGAAGCCGATGAAGGCGAAGAAGACCACCGCGGCCGCCGAGAAGATGCCCATCACGCCGAAGTGGGACGGGGCGAAGCCGAACATCAGCTGGGAGAGCGGCGCTGCCAGTCCGCCGCCGGCGGCGACGGGCTGGCTCGGCGGGATGAACGGCCGGTAGTTGGCCCCGGAGACGAAGAACGCGCCGGCGATGACGACCAGCAGCACGACGGTCACCTTGACGCCGACGACCACCGCCGTCACCCGGGAGGAGAGCTTCATGCCGAGCACCAGGATGCCGGTGATCACCAGGACAAGGATGCAGGCGAGCAGATCGAAGCCGAACCGCCCGCCGTGGCTGCCGGACAGCACCGGCGGCAGGTGCAGCCCCCCGGTGTCCAGCAGGGAGCGCACGTAGCCGGACCAGCCGACGGCGACCACCGCACAGCCCAGGGCCAGCTCCAGGATCAGATCCCAGCCGATGATCCAGGCGGGCAGTTCGCCCAGCGAGGCGTACGAGAAGGTGTACGCCGACCCGGCGACCGGCACGGTGGAGGCGAACTCCGCGTAGCACAGCGCCGCCAGCGCGCAGACCACGCCGGCGACGACGAAGGAGAGCGCGACGGCGGGTCCCGCCTGCTCTTTGGCGATCTTTCCGGTGAGGACGAAGATGCCGGTGCCGATGACCACACCGACACCGAAGACGGTCAGGTCGAGCGCCGAGAGGGACTTCCTGAGGGCGTGTTCGGGCTCCTCGGTGTCCCGGATCGACTGCTCGATGCTCTTCGTTCGCAGGACGCCGCGGTCGCGGCGCGTCTCGCTCCGGGGCCCCTGCGGCGGGCCCCCTGGTCCGTGTCCCTGTGGTCCGTGCTCTGTGCTCATGGGCGAACCTCCGCCTGGACGACCCTCGCAACTCTCCTGAACTGACCGAGTCTCCGCAATGTCTTGAAATGGTCAGCGTCGGCGGGCCTTCCAGAACCGCGGATTCACCCGATGGGGTGGGAAGCCCGGAGTTGCCGATGGGCCGGCCGGAACATCCGTGCGGACGTCCGGCCGGCCCATCGGGCGGGCGGTGCGGGGCGCGGGTCAGTCGCGGGCGGCCTCGGCGGGCTCGGCCACGACCTCGGCGGCGTCCTCCGGGGCGGCGGCCGCGGCGGCCGGGTCGGCGCTTCCGGCGTCCTCGTCGCGGTTGTCCATCTTGGCGACCAGACCGGTCACCTGACGGGCGATGTCCGGCGCGGTGAGCCCGATCTGGGCCATGACCTCTTTGCGGGAGGCGTGGTCCAGGAACCGCTCGGGGATACCGAAGTCGCGCAGCGGGACGTCCACCCCGGCGTCCCGGAGCGCCTGGGCGACGGCGGAACCGACGCCGCCGGTACGGATGTTGTCCTCGACGGTGACCACCACCCGGTGCTTCGCGGCCAGGCCCGGCAGCGCCTCGTCGACCGGCTTGACCCAGCGGGGGTCGACGACGGTGGTGGAGATGCCCTGCTTGTCCAGCAGGTCGGCGACCTCCAGGCACATAGGGGCGAGCGCGCCGACCGAGACCAGCAGGACGTCCGGACGCCCGGTGGCGGCGGGCTCCCGCAGCACGTCCATGCCGCCCACCTTGCCGACCGCCTCGACGGCCGGACCGACCGCGCCCTTGGAGTAGCGCACCACGGTCGGGGCGTCGTCGATCTCGACGGCCTCCCGCAGCTGGGCGCGCACCTGCTCGGCGTCGCGCGGCGCCGCCAGCCGCAGGCCGGGGACGACCTGGAGGAGCGACATGTCCCACATGCCGTTGTGCGAGGCGCCGTCGGTGCCCGTGACGCCGGCCCGGTCCAGGACGAAGGTGACGCCGCACTTGTGGAGCGCGACGTCCATCAGGACCTGGTCGAAGGCGCGGTTGAGGAAGGTGGCGTAGACCGCGAAGACCGGGTGCAGTCCGGCGGTGGCCATACCGGCCGCGGAGACCGCGGCGTGCTGCTCGGCGATGCCGACGTCGTAGACCCGGTCCGGGAACGCCTTGGCGAACTTCTCCAGGCCGACCGGCTGGAGCATGGCCGCCGTGATGGCGACGATGTCCGCGCGCTCGTTGCCCAGCGCGACCATCTCGTCGCCGAAGACGGACGTCCAGTCCTTGCCGCCGGAGGAGACGGGCAGGCCGGTGTCGGGGTGGATCTTGCCGACGGCGTGGAAGCGGTCCGCCTCGTCCTGGAGGGCGGGCTGGTAGCCGCGGCCCTTCTCGGTGAGGCAGTGGACGATCACCGGGCCGCCGAACCGCTTGGCGCGGGTCAGCGCGGACTCCAGCGCCTCGATGTCGTGGCCGTCGATCGGGCCGACGTACTTCAGGCCCAGGTCCTCGAACATGCCCTGCGGCGCGATGAAGTCCTTCAGGCCCTTCTTGGCGCCGTGCAGCGTCTCGTAGAGCGGCTTGCCGACGACCGGGGTGCGCTCCAGGATGTCCTTGCCGCGCGCCAGGAAGCGCTCGTAGCCGTCGGTGGTGCGCAGGGTGGCGAGGTGGTTGGCGAGGCCGCCGATGGTGGGCGCGTAGGAGCGCTCGTTGTCGTTGACGACGATGACCAGCGGGCGGTCCTTGGCGGCGGCGATGTTGTTGAGCGCCTCCCAGGCCATACCGCCGGTGAGGGCGCCGTCACCGATGACGGCCGCCACCCGGTCGTCCCGGCCGCGGACCTCGTTGGCCTTGGCGATGCCCTCGGCCCAGCCCAGCACCGTGGAGGCGTGGCTGTTCTCGATGACGTCGTGCTCGGACTCGGCCCGGGAGGGGTAGCCGGAGAGGCCGCCCTTGGCCTTGAGCTGGGAGAAGTCCTGGCGGCCGGTCAGCAGCTTGTGGACGTAGGACTGGTGTCCGGTGTCCCACAGGACCTTGTCCTTGGGGGAATGGAAAACACGGTGCAGGGCGATGGTCAGCTCGACCACGCCGAGGTTCGGGCCGAGGTGTCCGCCGGTCTTGGAGACCGCGTCGACGAGGAACCCACGGATCTCCCCCGCCAGCTGCGTGAGCTGCTCGGGGGAGAGCCGGTCCAGGTCGCGCGGCCCCTTGATACGGGTCAGCAATGCCACCCCATGCCTCCTTGCTGCCGTAGGTCGAGCTTGCCGATCAGATGAGTCTAATGTCGCGGCCGGCGCCGGCGCGGCCGGGCCCGGCGATGTATGTCACTCGGGTGAGGGCCGGTCGAACGCCTGCCTCCCGGCCGTAGTGGCGGCTCACCGGGCACGGCGCGGCCCCCATCGGGGGGCTTTCGATGGGGGCCGGATCCCGCCGTTCCGCGGAGACTGTTGCCGTCCTATGACACAGCGGCGGTCATGTGCGGCCGGCGGTCTTCTGGGTCCGGCGCGACAGCGAGTCGATCACCACGGCGGCCAGCAGCACGGCGCCGGTGATCATGTACTGGATCTCACTGGCCATGCCGAGCAGGTTCAGCCCCTGCTGGATCGACTGGATGACCAGCATGCCCAGCAGCGCGGACCAGATCTTGCCGCGGCCGCCGAAGAGGCTGGTGCCGCCGATGACGGCCGCCGCGATCACGTTCATCAGGGTGTTTCCGGAGCCCAGGTTCTTGGTGGCGCCGCCGGAGAGACTGGCGATGAACAGGCCGCCGAAGGCCGCGAGCATCCCGGAGATCGCGAAGACGGTGATCCGGACCCGGTTGACGTTGATACCGGCCCGGCGGGCCGCCTCGGCGTTGCCGCCGACCGCGAAGATCTGCCGGCCGTATCCGGTGCGGCGCACCACGAAGTCGGCGATGACCAGGACGGCCAGGAAGAGCACCAGGGCCAGCGGCAGGCCGCGGGCGCCGGACGGCTCGTTGAGGACGTAGGCGACGGCGAAGGCGATCACCGCGACCACGCCGGTGCGCAGCAGGATCTCGCTGAACGGCCGGTACGGCAGGGCCGCGGTCCGGCGGCGCCGGCCCTCCAGCAGCAGCGAGCCCGCGTACCCGAGGACCGCGATCAGCGCCAGGCCGTAGGCGGCGGCCTTGTCCTCGAAGTAGTAGCCGGTGAGGTTCTCCACCAGGCTGCCGCTGGGCGTGTTGATGGAGCCTTCCTTGCCCATCAGCCAGATCTGCAGGCCGCTCCAGCCGAGGAACCCGGCCAGGGTGACGACGAACGCGGGCACCCCGATCTTGGCGAAAAAGAATCCATGCAGGACGCCGATGACGGCGCCGGCGGCCACCGCGATCAGCACCGCGAGCCAGTCGTTGACGCCGTGGGTGACGCTGAGCACCGCCCAGACCGCCGCGCCGACGCCGGCGACCGAGCCGACCGAGAGGTCGATCTCGCCCAGCAGCAGCACGAAGACGATGCCGACGGCCATGATGCCCAGGCCGGAGGTGTAGACGCCGATGTTGGCGAGGCTGTCCGCGGACAGGAAGCTGCTGTTCTTGAGCTGGAAGACGACCGCGATGACGATCAGGCCGATGATGACCGGCAGGGACCCCAGCTCACCGCCGCGGATCCGGCGCGCGAACTCGCCGAAGTAGCCGGAGAATCCTTTCTCCCGGACCAGCAGCCGGGGATCGACGGCGGCCGGCTGCGGGGTGCCGGGCGTGGCCTCGGCAGTCTGCTGCTCGCTCATGCCGAAACCTCGCTTCGCTCGGCCCCGCATGTGCGGGGCGCGCACCTTTCGATGGTTCGCTCGCTGCGCTCGCTCACGCCCCGGCCTCCTTCTTGAGCTGGTCGGTGCGCGCCTTGCGGCGGGTGACGGCGTTGTCGGAGGCACCGGTGATGGCGGCGATGATCTTTTCGTGGGAGGTGTCGGCGACGTCGAAGACACCGTTGTTGCGGCCCAGCCGCAGGACCGCGACCCGGTCCGCGACGGCCTGTACGTCGGCCATGTTGTGGCTGATCAGGATGACGCCGAGGTCGCGCTCGCGGAGCCGCTCGACCAGGTCGAGGACCTGCGCGGTCTGCTCGACGCCCAGGGCGGCGGTCGGCTCGTCGAGGATGACGACCTTCGGCTCGCCGATCAGCGCGCGGGCGATGGCGACGACCTGCCGCTGGCCGCCGGAGAGCGCGGCCACCGGGATCCGGACGCTGGGGATCCGGATGGACAGGGTGTCGAGGAGCTCCTTGGCCCGCTTCTCCATGGCGATCTCGTCGAGGACGCCGGCGGTGCTCAGCTCGTTGCCGAGGTAGAGGTTGGCGACCACGTCGAGGTTGTCGCAGAGCGCGAGGTCCTGGTAGACGGTGGCGACGCCGAGGCCCTGGGCGTCGTGCGGCTTCGCGATGCGGACCGGCGCGCCCTCCCATTCGATGACGCCGTCGTCGACCGGGTGGACGCCCGAGATGGTCTTGACGAGGGTGGACTTTCCGGCGCCGTTGTCGCCGACGAGGGCGACCACCTCACCGGCGTGGATCTCCAGCGTGACGTCGGTGAGCGCCTGGACGGCGCCGAACCGCTTGGAGACTCCGCGCAACGCCAGCACGGGCGGAGCGGACACGTGAATCATCTCCTTCACCGCCGTCGGTACGGCGGGAATGGTGGTGCGAGTGCGGGGGTGTGCGGGCCCCCGGTGCGGCGGCCGGACGACTGCCGGACGGCTGTCGGGCGCCTGCCGGACCGGGGGCGGAACGGGAGCGGGCCGGACGGGACCCGCTCCCCGCCTTACTTGATGCCCGCTGCCTCGCAGGCCGCCTTGGCGTCGTCGGCGCAGATCCGGCTGGCGGGGTAGACCTTGTCCTTGACGACCGTGTCCTCGATGTTGTCCTTGGTCACGATCTGGGCGTCGTAGAGCTTGGCGGGGATGCCCTTGACCTCGCCGCTGAGGCTGTCGACCTTGGTGGGCGTCAGGGAGTCGATCTTGTCGCCCTTGAGCAGCCGGACCGCGATCTCGGCGGTGGTGTCGGCCTGCGGCTGGATCTGCTTGTAGATCGTGAACGCCTGGTCGCCGGTGAGGATCCGCTGCAGACCCGCGAGCTCGGAGTCCTGGCCCCCGACCGGGACCTTGATGCCCTGCTGCTTGAGGGCGGTGATGATGCCGCCGGCCATGCCGTCGTTGGCGGAGTAGACGCCCTGGATGCCGTCCTTGCCGAGCGAGTCGATGGCGGCGGCCATCTTCTTGTTGGCCTCGTCCGACGACCAGTCCGGGATGTCCTGCTCGTAGACGACCTTCTTGACCTGCTTGTCGAGGACGCTGTGGGCGCCGCGCTTGAAGAACGGAGCGTTGGGGTCGGTCGGCGAGCCGTTGATCATGACGACATTGCTGTCCTTGGCCTTGTCGCCGAGCGCCTTGACCAGCGCCTGGCCCTGGAGGCGGCCGATCTTCTCGTTGTCGTAGGAGACGTAGGCGGAGATGTTGCCCTCGGCCAGCCGGTCGTACGCGACGACCTTGACGCCCTTCTTGGCGGCCTGGTTCACCCAGGACTTGGTGGCCTTGTAGTCGACCGGGTCCAGGATGATCACCTTGACGCCCTGGGTGATCAGGGCGTCGAACTGCTTCTTCTGGTTCTGGGTGTCCTGGTCCGCGTTGTTGTACTTGACCTGGCAGTCGCCGCAGAGCGCCTCGATCTTCTTGGTGATCAGCGGGCGGTCGAAGGTCTCGTAACGGGTGGTCTTGTTCTCCGGCAGCAGCAGACCGATGGTCTTGCCGTCGCCGCCGCTCTTGCCGCCGTCGCCGGCCTTGCCGCAGGCGGCCACGGAGAGCGCCATCGAGACGGCGGCGGTGCCTATGACGACGCGACGCGTCCACACATTCATGGGGGTTGCCTCCCTGACATGGCCGCGTCGTTGCGGCCGAGGTGGCTGGAAGTCAACTCGGCCGCCAGCCGACCGTCAAGGAGTAAATCCTTAACGAGATGACAACGGTGCCATGCGTTAGGGGCGTGAACTTAAGCCGCTCACGCTATAGCGGGCGCGTCCGCATTCCGGGCCCCGTCGAGCAGGGTCGAATCGCCCATCTCGCTCAGCACCAGGGCGAGCGCGCCCAGCACCTCGGCACGGCCGCCGAGGGTGCCCGGCACGACGCCCAACTGCCGTGCGGCGCTGGGGATCGCGTACCGCGACACCGACTCCCGGATCGGCCCGAGGACCAGCTCACCGGCCTCGGCGAGATCGCCGCCGAGCACCACCCGGCTGGGGTTGAGCAGGTTGCACAGGTTCGCCACGCCGCTGCCGATGTGGCGGCCTACGTCCGCGATGACCCGCCGGCAGCCCGGGTCGCCCTCACGGGCCAGCTCGACCACCCGCGCCATGGTCAGGTCGGGGCCGTGGCTCGGCTGGAGCAGCGGGAGGACGTACCGGGCGGCGGTGAAGGTCTCCAGGCAGCCGCGGTTCCCGCAGCGGCAGACCGGGCCCGACTCGTCCAGCGTGATGTGTCCGATCTCGCCGGCCGTGCCGCCCGGACCGCGGTAGATCTGGCCGCTGATCACCAGCCCGGCGCCGACGCCGCTGGCCACCTTGATGTACGCCAGGTCGGCCGCGCCGCGGCCGCCGCCCCACACCAGCTCGCCGAGCGCGCCGAGGTTGGCGTCGTTGTCGACGTAGACCGGGACGCCGAGCCGCCCGGACAGCTCCTCGCCGGGCCTGGTCCCGGACCAGCCCGGCAGGATCGCGGTCGAGCCCAGGGTGCCGGACTCCACGTCGATCGGGCCGGGGACGCCCAGGCCGACCCCGATGACCTTGTCCGGGCTGACCCCGGTCCGCTCGATCAGCCGGCTGACCAGCTGCTCGGCCCGGTCGAAGCCCTCCGCCGCCGAGGCGTCCACGTCGATCGGCTCGGCCTCCTCGGCGAGCACCTCGTGGGCGAGGTTGCCGACCGCCACCCGCAGGTGGGAGTGGCCGAAATCGACGCCCACCACGATGCCGGCGTCGCCGGACAGCGAGACGCTGCGCGCCCGCCGGCCGCCCGCCGAGGTGGGCGTCACCTCGACGGTCCCACCGTCCTTCAACTCGCGAACGATGTTCGAGACGGTGGCCGCGGACAGCCCTGTGCTCCGGGCGATCTCCGCCTGGGTGAGCGAGCCCGCCATGCGCACCGCGCGGACGACCCGCTCCAGATTGGCCCGGTGCAGCGAGGACTGCGACCCCGGAGTCTCCATCGACTCATCCACTCCCGCCTGGGGCGGACAGTGCGACGACTGCCCGCCGGCCGCACCCGCGTCATCGGGGGACGGCAACCGATTTCAACATGTGAACTCTAAGCAGAACTCCAGCGGGGAAGTCTCGTCAAGGCGTTGAGCCCGGGCGGAATCGGGGCGGCCGGGCATGCGCGAAGGGCGGTTCCGCCCTCGGGGAACCGCCCTCCGGCGCGCGGCGCTACTTGAGCGCGCCGGCCGTCAGTCCGGCCTGCACCTGCCGCTGGAAGATGATGTAGACGAGCAGGACCGGCAGCATCGCGATCATCATGCCGGCCATCAGCCCGCCCCAGTCGCCCTGGTAGCCCTGCTGGAGCGCGAGGTTGGCCAGGCCCTGGGTGAGCACGTACTTGTCCTCGTCCTGGTTGAGGACCATCGGCAGCAGGTACTGGTTCCACTGCCCCAGGAAGTTGAAGATCCCGACGCTGATCAGGCCGGGCTTGGCCATCGGCAGCATGACCTGGAAGAACGTCCGGGCGTGCGAGGCTCCGTCGATCATCGCCGCCTCCGCCACCGACGTCGGCAGGGTACGGAAGAACGCCGTCATGAAGAAGACGGTGAACGGCAGCGAGTAGGCGATGTAGACCACGATCAGGCCCTGGTACGTCGCCAGCAGCGGGACGCCGGGGAAGTCCCGCAGCACGAAGAACAGCGGGATCACCAGCATGAAGACCGGGAAGGACATCCCGGCGACGAAGAGGTAGTAGATGACGCGGTTGCCCGGGAAGCGGAAGCGGGCCAGGACGTAGCCCGCCATCGAGCCCAGCACCATCGTCCCGGTGAGCGAACCGCCCACCACGATGAGGGTGTTGAGGAACATCTTGCCGATGTTGGCCTTCTGCCAGGCGTTGATCCAGTTCTCGAAGTGGAGCTTGCCCGGGAGGGACCAGGGGGCGGTGAGGATGTCACCGCTGCTCTTGAAGGAGCTCCACAGCACCCACAGCAGGGGCATGCCCACCATCAGCGCCCACACGACGAGCATGCCGTGCGAGAAGACGTTGAGCGTGCCGCCCTCGGAGGTCCGGCGCGGCCGTGCCGCGTTGGTTCGTGTCGTCATGCGCCCTGCCCCTAGTACTCGATCCGCTCACGACGCGCGAAACGCATCGTGAGGACGGCGAACAGCAGCGTGACGACGAGCATGGCGACGCCCATCGCCGCCGCGTAGCCGAACTGACTGTCGCGGAAGGCGGTCAGGTAGAGGCGGAGCGGGACGACGTCGGTCGCGCCGTCCGGGCCGCCCATGTTGACCGACATGATCTGCACCAGCGCGAAGGCGTCCATCGCGATGATGCCCATGTAGACCCAGCCCGTCTGCACGGTGTCCCACAGCAGCGGCAGGGTGATCCGGAAGAAGGTGTGCGAGCGGCCGGCGCCGTCCAGCAGCGCGGCCTCGTAGATCTCCCGGGGAATGGAGGCCATGGCCGCGGAGAACAGCACGACGTAGAAGCCGACGTTCGCCCAGGCCATCACCACCATGATGCAGGCCAGCGCCAGGCTCCCGGTCCCCAGCCAGGAGTTCTGGAGGGAATCCAGACCGACCGCGCCCAGCAGCGAGTTGAGCATGCCGTCGTGCGGATCGGGATTGTAGATGTTGAACCAGATCACCGAGATGATGGTGATCGAGATGACCTGCGGGAAGAAGTAGACGAATTTGTAGAACGTCGCGCCGCGGACGCCGGTGACGACCGCGCCGCGGCGGGACCGGCCGCCGATGTTCAGCATGAACGCGAAGAACAGCCCCAGTGCCAGCGTGGCGATCGGCACCAACACCAGCATGACGACGTTGTGTTTGAGCGCATTCCAGAATTCATCGCTCTGCAGCAGTTTGCCGTAGTTGCCCAGCCCGACGCTCTTGGCGGTGCCGCGCAGGCCGCTCCATTCCGTGGTGGAAATCTGGAACGCCTGGACGAACGGTGAGATCACGAAGATCCCGTAGAGCAGCAGGGGCAGGGCCAGGAACCCCACGATGAATCGGTACTTGCCGTGGCGCATGAGCTCCCCGGCCCTCCCTCGTCAGCGGTGGTACGTGGATGGATCCCGGTCGGGAAGCCCGGTCAGGAGGCGCGGTGGAACTTGGTGACGGAGCTGTCCTTGGCGACCTCGTCCGCGTATTGCTGGGCCTTCTTGATCCAGTCCGCGGCCTTGAGGTCGCCGGTGAGCAGCTGGCTGGTGAGGCCGCCGAGCTTTTCGTCGGTCAGCTTCGGGTACCACTCCTGGAGCTGGATCATCAGGAGGTTCTTGCCGCCCTCCTTGACGGCCTTGGCGGCGGACGCCAGACCGGGCGAGAGCTGCATTCCGTCGGTCGCGCCCTGGACGGCGGTGAGCGACTTGACCTTGGTGGCGAAATTCTGCGCGTGCTTCTTGGAGACCAGGATCCGCAGCAGTTCCATTCCGCCGATGGGGTTCTTGCCGCCCTTGGCGACGATGAACGGTTCGCTGGGTTCGGCGCGCAGCGTGCCGTGCGGCATCCGGTCGCCGCTGCCGCCGTCGAGGAGCGGGCCGACGGCCATATCGAAGTCGGCCGGGGTGGTGGGCGCGGCCTCGTTCTCCACCCAGGAGCCGTTGGGGATGAAGACCGCCTTGCCGCGGGTCCAGGAGGTCTGCGACTGAATGTGCGTCAGGCCCTGGCTGCCCTCCAGGAAGTACCCCTTGGCGGCCAGTTCCTCGTAGTGCCCGATGACCTGCTTGACCGCGTCGTTGGAGGTCCAGGCGTTGGGCTCCAGGTTGTCGATGGCGATCCACTTGTCCAGGCCGCCGATCTTGGCGATCTCCGCGAAGATGTTGAAGTGGACGTAGTACGGATACTTTCCCGGATACGTCCAGGGCGCGATGCCGGCCTTCTTGATCTCGGCGCAGAGCTTGATCATCTCGTCGAAGGAGGTGGGATAGGCCCAGCCCTTGTCCTTCAGGAGCTTGTTGGAATACCACGTGCCGTACACCGTGAAGGCGTAGTAGAAGACGTCGAAGGCGTCCTTGTGCTTGCCCTTTTCGATGGTGCTGGGGAAGAGCGTGTCCCGCACCTTCTTCTTCGGGTCGTCCAGCGACGGGGCGTCGAGCAGCGCGGTGAGGTCCTGCAACTGCCCTTGTGCGGACAGCTTGTTCATGTCCAGGTGGTCGGCGCCGGAGTTGTCGATCAGGTCGGGCGGATTGCCGCCGGCGAAGCGCGGCTGGAGTTTGGGGCCGATCTGCTGGGTGCCGGTGTGCTTGACCGTCACGCCGTACGCCTTGTTGTAGTCGGCCTCGGCGTCCTTGGCGTACTGGTCGCCCAGTCCGCCCTTGAAGATGAATGTCTCCAGCGGCGCGCCGTTCTTCACGCCGAGCGGATTCTTGGCGGAGGTCGCGCCCTTGTTCTTGGTGCCGTCCTCCGAGCCGCCCCCGCCTCCGGTGGCACAGGACGTCAGCGTGCCCATGGCCGGTACGGCGAGAATTCCCAGGGCCGCAGCCCGCTTGACCAGATCGCGACGGTTGACTTCTGAGGTGGATCCCATGCTCAAGTCCTCGCCTTCTTCAGGACTCAGGCGGTGTACCGGAGCCACCCCGGCACCGCGGGTCAGATGAAGCTGAGTTGTACGGGATGTGCACCGGGCGAGCTAGGGATATGCGGGGAATTCCGTCCCTCCCCGCTTTCCCCCCGGATTCCGGCCTGGCGGTCGTACGGCCGGTTTCGGACGCCGATAGGTATAGTCCACTTCCGGCCGAACGGGCAAGATCGGGCACCGAGTTGGCCGGGAGTCTTTCCCTAGTTGAGACCTCCCCGGTATGCCTCGCGGGTGCCCCTCGGACGCCGCCGCGACACGGCCGCCGCCGGCTCGCCGCCACACCCTTGACACCCGCGCCGCCGCGCACCTTACTTATCTCTGCACTACGCAACTGACAACGATGTCAATCTCGTTGAGAGGGCTCGCGTGCGGCACAGACACCGGCACAGTCCACTGCGGGGGATCGCCCGCCCCGCCGCCCTCGCGGCGGCCGCCCTGCTCGTCCTCACCGCGCCGGGCACCACCGGCGCGGCCCAGGCGGCGCCGCCACCACCACCGCGTACCGCGGTGGAGTTCAGCTCCTCCTTCGAACCGGGCCAGCCCGCACCGGACTGGACCGACACCGTCGAGACCGGCCCCGACGGCCGGCCGAAGACCTCCGGCGTCTCCCGCACGGCCCCCGCCGGGCCCGGGATGAGCACCGCGCCCGACACCGGCCCCGCCGACTCCCCCACCGCGAAGGCGCACGCCGGATTCACCGGCGGCCACGCCCTGCGCTACGCCGGCACCCACACCGCCGCCGGCCGGGCCTACTCGTACAACAAGCTGTTCGCCGTGCACATCCCGGTCACCCCCGCCACCACGCTCTCGTACAAACTCTTCCCGGAGCTGGCGGAGACCGACCTCGACTACCCCGCCACCCACGTCGCGGTCGACCTGGCCTTCACCGACGGGACGTACCTGAGCGAGTCGGCCGCGACCGACCAGTACGGGGCCCGGCTGACCCCGCAGGGCCAGGCCGCCGCCAAGACGCTCTACGTCAACCAGTGGAACAACCGGGAGTCGCGGATCGGCGCGGTCGCCGCCGGGAAGACCATCGCCCGGATCCTGCTCGCCTACGACGCGCCCCGGGCACCGCGCACCGCACCCGCCTTCCGCGGCTGGCTCGATGACCTCGCCATCGGCCCCAAGGCGCCGGAGAAGCCGCTCGGCCACCTCTCCGACTACGCCGTCACCACCCGCGGCACCCTCTCCAGCGGCAGCTTCTCGCGCGGCAACACCTTCCCCGCCACCGCGGTGCCGAACGGCTTCACCTTCTGGACCCCGGTGACCAACGCCGGCTCCGCCGACTGGCTCTACGAGTACGCGCGGAAGAACAACGCCGACAACCTCCCCACCCTCCAGGCGTTCAGCGCCAGCCACGAGCCGAGCCCCTGGATGGGCGACCGGCAGACCTTCCAGGTCATGCCGTCCACCGCGGCCGGCACTCCGGACGCCTCGCGCACCGGGCGCGCGCTGCCCTTCCACCACGAGCGCGAGTCCGCGCGGCCGTACCAGTACGCGGTGGCCTTCGACAACGGCCTGCGCACCGAGATCGCGCCGACCGACCACGCGGCGGCGATGCGGTTCACCTTCCCCGGCGCCGACGCCAACCTGATCTTCGACAACGTCAACAACAAGGGCGGCCTGACCCTGGACGCCGCGCACGGCGTCATCTCCGGCTACTCCGACGTCCGCAGCGGGCTCTCGACCGGCGCCGGCCGGCTGTTCGTCTACGGCGTGGTGGACGCGCCGGTCACCGCGAGCGGCCGGCTGGCGGGCGGCGGCGGCAAGGACGTCACCGGCTACCTGCGGCTGCGACCGGGCGCGGACCGCACCGTGACGCTGCGACTGGCCACCTCGCTGATCGGCGTCGACCAGGCGAAGGCCAACCTCGCCCGGGAGATCCCCGACGGCACCTCCTTCGCCACCGTCCGGGACCGCGCCCGCGCCCAGTGGGACGCGCTGCTGGGCCGCATCGAGGTGCAGGGCGCCAGCCGCGACCAGCTGACCACCCTCTACTCCAGCCTCTACCGGCTGTACCTCTACCCCAACTCCGGTGCAGAGCAGGTCGGTTCGCGAGTGCGGTACGCCAGTCCCTTCTCGCCGCCGACCGGCCCGGACACCCCCACGCACACCGGCGCGAAGATCGTCGACGGCTCGGTCTACGTCAACAACGGCTTCTGGGACACCTACCGCACCACCTGGCCGGCCTACTCCCTGCTCACCCCCGGCCGGGCCGGGAAGATGGCGGACGGCTTCGTCCAGCAGTACAAGGACGGCGGCTGGATCTCCCGCTGGTCCTCCCCCGGCTACGCGGACCTGATGACCGGGACCAGTTCCGACGTCGCGTTCGCCGACGCCTACGTCAAGGGCGTGCCGTTCGACGCCGCGGCGGCCTACGACGCGGCCGTCAAGAACGCCACCGTCGCCCCGCCGTCCTCCGGCGTCGGCCGGAAGGGCATGGCGACCGCGCCGTTCCTCGGCTACACCAGCACCGACACCCGCGAGGGCGCGTCCTGGGCGCTGGAGGGCTATCTCAACGACTTCGGCATCGCCCGGATGGGACAGGCCCTCTACGCCAAGACCCACAACCCCCGCTACAAGGAGGAGTCGGCGTACTTCCTGGGCCGGGCCCGGAACTACGTGCGGCTCTTCGACGACCGCACCGGCTTCTTCCAGGGCAAGGACGCGCAGGGCGGCTGGCGGCTGCCGCCGGACCGCTTCGACCCGCGCGTCTGGGGCTACGACTACACCGAGACCAACGCCTGGACCTTCGCCTTCGCCGCCCCGCAGGACACCCGCGGACTGGCCAACCTCTACGGCGGCCGGGCCGGCCTGGCGAAGAAGCTGGACGCCTACTTCAGCACCCCGGAGACCGCCACCAAGCAGTTCGCGGGCTCCTACGGCGACGTCATCCACGAGATGACCGAGGCCCGCGACGTGCGGATGGGGATGTACGGGCACAGCAACCAGCCCTCGCACCACATCACGTACCTCTACGACGCGGCCGGGCAGCCCTACAAGACGCAGGCGAAGGTCCGCGAGGTGCTCTCCCGGCTCTACCTCGGCAGCGAGATCGGCCAGGGCTACCCGGGCGACGAGGACAACGGCGAGATGTCCGCGTGGTACGTCTTCAGCTCCCTGGGCTTCTATCCGCTGGTGATGGGACAGGGCGAGTACGCGGTGGGCTCACCGCTGTTCACCAAGGCCACGATCCATCTGGAGAACGGCCGGGACCTGGTCGTCAACGCGCCCCGCAACAGCGCCCGCAACGTCTACGTGCAGGGCCTCCGGGTGAACGGCAAGCCGTGGCAGAGCACCGCCCTGCCGCACACCCTGCTCGCCCGCGGCGGGACCCTGGACTTCGCCATGGGGCCGCGCCCCTCCGCCTGGGGCTCCGGGCCGGACGCCGCGCCCACCTCGATCACCAAGGACGACAGGGTGCCGGCCCCGGCCACCGACCTGACCGTCCCGGACGGCGGCCCGCTGACCGACAACACCTCCGACACCTCCGCGGAGTTCTCCCGCGCCGCCTTCACCGTCCCCGCCGGCGCCACCGTCGCCTCCTACACGCTCACCTCGGCAACCGCCTCGGCCGCCCCACAGGAATGGATCCTGGAAGGGTCCGACGACGGCGAGCACTGGACCGAACTGGACCGCAGGAGCGGCCAGCGCTTCACCTGGTCCCACCAGACCCGCCCCTTCGCCCTTGCCACCCCGGGCACTTACCGCCACTACCGCCTCACGCTCCCCCACCCGGCCACCCTCGCCGAGACCGAACTCCTGGGACAGCGCCCCTGAGTTGGTGCTTTGCGGCCCGAAGGGCGTGATGCCTCATTTGACAGATAAACCCCCCATACAAGGAATCGATAAATCCCGCGCCATGCCCTGCCATAGGGCATGGCGCCACCAATGTCCGACCAACGGCAGATTTACGCGGGTTTCCTACAAGGGCACCGGCAACGCCCGCGCCCCGTACGCCGAGCCCGTCAAGGCCGACTGGGGCTACCACACCTACCGCCCGATGTTCCGAGCCACGCCGCTCACAGCGCCCGTAGGCCGGGTGTTGGAAGGATCACAGGACGGAACAACACGGGTGGAGCCGGACAGAAGGACCGGCCGGTTCTTCGCCCGGGACCACCGGACTCGGGTCTTCCCGATCGGTTCGCCGGGTTCGTACCACCACTCCCGAATCGTCTCCGCGGAAAAGGTTGTACGGCCGGAACGGGAGCCTCCGGCGCCGTCGGCAAGGTAGTTGACAGGTGAAGAAGCCGTGAAAAGATCCTGAGCTCCGGAGACCTTCGGCGCGCCCCCACGGGGGCGCGCCGTCGTCGTACCGGATCCCATCACGATCCCAACCACGGAGAACTACGTGGCAATACCCTTCGGCCGCAAGCGCGGACGCGCCCTGTCCCGTCTCGCCACCGCGGCCATCGCCGTCGCGCTCGCCGGCACCGCAGCCGGCACGTCTTTCGCGGCGGACAACCCGGGCACGGCCGCCCGGAACACCGTGCAGGCCGCCCCCAAGGCGCCCGCCAAGGCCCCGAAGGCGCTCACCGGCGCCACCGGTGCCACCGCCGCCGGCGCGACCGCGGCCAACCCGGTCTTCGGCCTCTTCGGCGTGGAGTCCGCGGGCGCCACCTACGTCTACGGCCCCAACGGAAGCGGCGGGTTCACCGCCCGCGAGAAGGTCGACGACCTCGGCGACGTCCGCGCCAACCAGCAGGCGCTGGACAACGACGGCGACGGCTCCGGCGACGCGGTCTGGCTCTGGGACCCCACCGGCGACCTGTACTTCAGCAACGACGCGACCCCGGACAGCGTCCGGATCGGCGGCGGCTGGAACACGTACGACAAGGTGCTCTCCCCCGGCAACCTCGGCGGCGCCAAGGAGTACGACATCCTCGCCCGCGACCGCAGCGGCGTGCTCTACCTCTACCTCGGCTACCCCGACGGCAAGGTCACCGCACGCACCAAGGTCGGCGCCGGCTGGCAGATCTACGACCAGATCACCGGCAAGGGCGACCTGACGGGCGACGGCAGGACCGACATCATCGCCCGCGAGAAGGCCACCGGCGACCTGTACCTGTACAAGGGCACCGGCAACGCCGCCGCGCCCTTCGCGGCCCGCCAGAAGATCGGCACCGGCTGGGGCGGCTACAACGCCCTGGTCTCCACCGGCGACCTCAACCTCGACGGCAAGACCGACTTCATCGCCCGCGACGGCTCCGGCCGCCTCTACGCCTACTACGGCACGGGCAACGCCGCCAGCCCCTACCAGGCGCGCGTCCAGATCGGCACCGGCTGGAACATCTACACCAAGCTGTTCTCCTGACCGGTCCCGTCGGCCGGTCCCGCTGACCGGCCCGACCGGCCGGCACCGCTGACGGCGTACGACGCGAGGGCCGCACCCCCTTCCCGGGAGTGCGGCCCTCGTGCGCTGTGCCGTACCGCTTACTTGCGGATCAGGTTCCGCAGCACGTACTGCATGATGCCGCCGTTGCGGTAGTAGTCCGCCTCACCGGGGGTGTCGATGCGGACCACCGCGTCGAACTCCACACCGGTGTCGGTGGTGACCTTGACCGTGCGCGGCGTGGTGCCGTTGTTGAGCTCCTCGACGCCGGTGAAGGAGAAGGTCTCCTCGCCGGTCAGGCCGAGGGTCTCGGCGGACTGGCCCTCCGGGAACTGGAGCGGCAGGACGCCCATGCCGATGAGGTTCGAGCGGTGGATGCGCTCGTACGACTCGGCGATGACGGCCTTGACGCCGAGCAGCGCGGTGCCCTTGGCGGCCCAGTCGCGGGACGAGCCGGAGCCGTACTCCTTGCCCGCGAGGATCGCGAGCGGGATGCCCTGCTCGATGTAGTTGCGCGAGGCGTCGTAGATGAACGACACCGGAGCCGCGTCGGCGGTCGCAGCCTGGGTGAAGTCGCGGGTGTAGCCGCCCTCGGTGCCCGGCGCGATCTGGTTGCGCAGGCGGATGTTGGCGAACGTGCCGCGGATCATGACCTCGTGGTTGCCTCGGCGCGAGCCGTAGGAGTTGAAGTCACGACGCTCCACACCGTGCTCGGTGAGGTACTTGCCGGCCGGGGTGTCGGCCTTGATCGCACCGGCCGGGGAGATGTGGTCGGTGGTGACCGAGTCGCCCAGCTTGGCCAGGACGCGCGCACCGGCGATGTCGGCGACCGGAGCCGGCTCCATCTGCATGCCCTCGAAGTACGGGGGCTTGCGGACGTAGGTGGACTCGGTGTCCCACTCGAAGGTGTTGCCGGTCGGGATCGGCAGCGCCTGCCACTGGGCGTCGCCCGCGAAGACGTCCTGGTAGGACTTGTTGAACATGTCCTCGCCGATGGCGTTCGCCACGACGTCGTTGACCTCGGCCTCGGTCGGCCAGATGTCCGCGAGGTGGACGGGCTTGCCGTCCTGGTCCACGCCGAGCGCGTCGCGCGTGATGTCCACCTTCATCGAACCGGCGAGGGCGTACGCGACGACCAGCGGCGGGGAGGCGAGGTAGTTCATCTTGACGTCCGGGTTGATCCGGCCCTCGAAGTTCCGGTTGCCGGAGAGGACGGACGTCACGGCGAGGTCGTGGTCGTTGACGGCCTTGGAGACCTCCTCCGGCAGCGGGCCGGAGTTGCCGATGCAGGTGGTGCAGCCGTAGCCGACGAGGTTGAAGCCGACCTTGTCGAGGTAGGGGGTCAGGCCCGCCTTGTCGAAGTAGTCGGTGACGACCTTGGAGCCCGGGGCGAGGGTGGTCTTGACCCACGGCTTGCGGGTCAGGCCCTTCTCGACCGCCTTCTTGGCCACCAGCGCGGCGGCGACCATGACGTACGGGTTCGAGGTGTTGGTGCAGGAGGTGATGGCCGCGACGGTGACCGCGCCGTGGTCGATCTCGTACGTCGAGCCGTCGGGGGCGGTCACGGTGACCGGGTTGGACGGGACGCCGTCGATGGACGCCGGGGCGTCGGAGGCCGGGAAGGACTCCTTGCCCGCCTCGTCGGCGGTGTCGACGTAGTTGCGGACGTCCTGCTTGAACTGCTCGGCGGCGTTGGCCAGGACAATGCGGTCCTGCGGGCGCTTCGGGCCGGCGATGGAGGGGACGACCGTGGCGAGGTCGAGCTCCAGCTTCTCGGAGAAGTCGGGCTCGGCGGCCGGGTCGAGCCAGAGGCCCTGCTCCTTGGCGTACGCCTCGACCAGCGCGACCTGCTGCTCGGAGCGGCCGGTCAGCTTCAGGTAGTTCAGCGTCTCGCCGTCGATCGGGAAGATCGCCGCGGTGGAGCCGAACTCCGGCGACATGTTGCCGATGGTGGCGCGGTTCGCGAGGGAGGTGGCGGCCACGCCCTCGCCGTAGAACTCGACGAACTTGCCGACGACGCCGTGCTTGCGCAGCATCTCGGTGATCGTGAGCACCAGGTCGGTGGCGGTGGTGCCGGGCTTGAGCTCACCGGTCAGCTTGAAGCCGACGACGCGCGGGATGAGCATGGAGACCGGCTGGCCGAGCATCGCGGCCTCGGCCTCGATGCCGCCGACGCCCCAGCCCAGCACGCCCAGGCCGTTGACCATGGTGGTGTGCGAGTCGGTGCCGACGAGGGTGTCGGGGTAGGCCTGGCCGCCCCGGACCATGACCGTGCGCGCCAGGTGCTCGATGTTGACCTGGTGGACGATGCCGGTGCCCGGCGGGACGACCTTGAACTCGTCGAACGCGGTCTGGCCCCAGCGCAGGAACTGGTAGCGCTCCTTGTTGCGGCCGTACTCCAGCTCCACGTTCTGGCCGAACGCGTCCTTCGTGCCGAACTTGTCGGCGATGACGGAGTGGTCGATGACCAGCTCGGCCGGCGCCAGCGGGTTGATCTTCGCCGGGTCGCCGCCCAGCTCCTTCACGGCCTCGCGCATGGTCGCCAGGTCCACGACGCACGGCACGCCGGTGAAGTCCTGCATGATCACGCGGGCCGGAGTGAACTGGATCTCCTGGCTGGGCTGCGCCTGGGAGTCCCAGTTGCCGAGCGCCCGAATGTGGTCGGCGGTGATGTTGGCGCCGTCCTCGGTGCGGAGCAGGTTCTCCAGCAGCACCTTGAGGCTGTAGGGCAGACGGGCGGCGCCCTCCACCTTGTCCAGCCTGAAGATCTCGTACGACTCGTCGCCCACCTGCAGCGTGCTACGGGCGTCGAAGCTGTTCGCCGACACGACAGTCTCCTTCAATGATTTCGCGCGTACCACCGCGCTGCGCACACTATGCGACTGCCGTCGCGCGGTGCCGTCCCAGGGTCGTCACCGATCCGCTAAGGTGAACCTAAGTTAGGTATCCCTTACTAGTACGGCAGCGGTACGCCTCCCGGCAGATATCTCGATGTCGAGATAACTCTAGTACATCGCCGCTGCCGGGTCATGCCCCGAGGCGGCTGCGCCACCCCCTTCCCGTCGAACCGTCGACGGAACGACACCCCCGAACCCCCCTTTTCGTCACTCTTTCTTCGGTACCCCTTTGCATGACCATGCGCGAGGATGCATACTCTTCCTATGTCTAAGGTCCTCACCTCCCTTCCCGCCGGCGAGCGCGTCGGCATCGCCTTCTCGGGCGGCCTCGACACCTCCGTCGCGGTCGCGTGGATGCGCGACAAGGGCGCCATCCCGTGCACCTACACCGCCGACATCGGTCAGTACGACGAGCCCGACATCGCCTCGGTGCCCGGCCGCGCGAAGACCTACGGCGCCGAGATCGCCCGTCTGGTCGACTGCCGCGCGGCGCTGGTCGAGGAGGGCCTGGCCGCGCTCACCTGCGGGGCGTTCCACATCCGCTCGGGCGGGCGGGCCTACTTCAACACCACCCCGCTCGGCCGCGCCGTCACCGGCACGCTCCTGGTGCGGGCAATGCTGGAGGACAACGTCCAGATCTGGGGCGACGGCTCCACCTTCAAGGGCAACGACATCGAGCGGTTCTACCGCTACGGCCTGCTCGCCAACCCGAACCTGCGGATCTACAAGCCCTGGCTCGACGCGGACTTCGTGACCGAGCTCGGCGGCCGCAAGGAAATGTCGGAGTGGCTGCTCGCCCACGACCTGCCCTACCGCGACAGCACGGAGAAGGCGTACTCCACCGACGCCAACATCTGGGGCGCCACCCACGAGGCCAAGACGCTGGAGCATCTGGACACCGGCGTGGAGACCGTCGAGCCGATCATGGGCGTGCGGTTCTGGGACCCCGAGGTCGACATCCTCACCGAGGACGTCACCATCGGCTTCGACCAGGGCCGCCCGGTGACGGTCAACGGCAAGGAGTACGACTCCCCCGTCGACCTGGTGATGGAAGCCAACGCCATCGGCGGCCGGCACGGCATGGGCATGTCGGACCAGATCGAGAACCGGATCATCGAGGCCAAGAGCCGCGGCATCTACGAGGCGCCCGGCATGGCGCTGCTGCACGCCGCGTACGAGCGGCTGGTCAACGCGATCCACAACGAGGACACCCTCGCCCAGTACCACAACGAGGGGCGGCGCCTGGGCCGGCTGATGTACGAGGGCCGCTGGCTGGACCCGCAGGCCCTGATGGTGCGCGAGTCGCTCCAGCGCTGGGTCGGCGCGGCCGTCACCGGCGAGGTCACCCTGCGGCTGCGGCGCGGCGAGGACTACTCGATCCTCGACACCACCGGCCCGGCCTTCAGCTACCACCCGGACAAGCTGTCCATGGAGCGCACCGAGGACTCGGCGTTCGGCCCGGTGGACCGGATCGGCCAGCTCACCATGCGCAACCTCGACATCGCCGACTCGCGCGCCAAGCTGGAGCAGTACGCCGGGATCGGCCTGATCGGCACCACCAACCCCGCCGTCGGTGCCGCCCAGGCGGCCGCGACCGGGCTGATCGGCAGCATGCCGGAGGGCGGCGCCGAGGCCATCGCCTCCCGCGGCGAGGTCTCCGACGACGAGGAGATGCTGGACCGCGCCGCGATGGAGTTCGGCACGGACTGATCCGGCCCGCCGAGCGGACGGCTCGGCTCGGCTCCCGGAGGAGAACGGACCACCGAAGAGGCCGGCTCGGCGCCCACGGCGCCGGGCCGGCCTCTTCCGCTCCCCGGGATCGGAGGCCGTGTCACATCTGCGGCGGCCCGTCCGTCAGTGTGGTGAGCGGGAACGGGCCGCACACGGAGAGCGCCGGCGGGCCGGATCGCAGCAGGCGCGAGGGAGGACACCGGTCATGGACGAGAAGCACACCGCGGCGGCCGCGGGCAAGGAACCGGGCGACCGGGCGGACCGGGAGTGGCTGGCCACCCGCTTCGAGGAGCAGCGCGGCCAACTGCGGGCGGTCGCCTACCGGATGCTCGGCTCGCTGAGCGAGGCGGACGACGCCGTCCAGGAGGCGTGGCTGCGGCTGAGCCGGTCCGGGGTGGACGGGGTGGAGAACCTGGGCGGCTGGATGACGACGATCGTCGGCCGGGTGTGCCTGGACCAGCTCCGCACCCGGCGGGCCCGGCGCGAGGACCCGTTCGACGGCGGGGTGTACGTCCCCGAGCCGGTGGTGAGCCGGGTGGAGGGGCCCGACCCGGAGCAGGAGGCGCTGCTGGCGGACTCGGTGGGCCTGGCGCTGCTGGTCGTCCTGGAGACCCTGACGCCCGCGGAACGGCTCGCCTTCGTCCTGCACGACATGTTCGCGGTCCCCTTCGACGCGATCGCCCCGATCGTCGACCGCACCCCGGCCGCCGCGCGCCAGCTCGCCAGCCGAGCCCGCCGCCGGGTCCAGGGCACCGCGCCGGTCCCGGACACCGACCCGGCCCGCCGACGCGAGGTGGTGGACGCCTTCCTCGCCGCCTCGCGCGGCGGGGACTTCGATGCGCTGCTGGCCGTCCTGGACCCGGACGTGGTGCTGCGCGCCGACGGCGGGGCCGCGGCACCCGACATGACGAAGCTGGTCCGCGGCGCGGCGGCGGTCATCGAGCAGGCGATGCTGTACTCCAAGGTCGTGTCGTCCGCGCGGCCGGCGCTGGTCAACGGGGCGCCTGGGCTGGTCAGCATGCGGGAGGGGCGGCCGTTCTCCGTGATGGGCTTCACCGTCGCGGACGGGCGGATCGTGGAGATCGACATCCTGGCCGACCCGGTGCGGCTCGCCGTGCTGGACCTGACGTTCCTCGACGAGTGAGGGCATCCGGGCGGCGCGTTCCCGGACGGCTCAGCCGCTCCCGTACGCGGCCAGTGTCCGGTCGATGGCCGGGGCGAGGAAGGCGCGGGTGAGCTCGGCGCGCCGGACCGGCCAGTCGGCGCGGTGGGCGTCGGGCGCCCCGGGCGCGTCCGGTGACGGGGGCGCGTCCGGTGACGCGGGCGCGGGGCCGTAGCGCCGGTGCCGGATGTCGGCGAGGACCTGCGTCGGCGCGCCCAGCCCGGCCAGCACGGGCAGCGCGCGGCGCTTGCTGATCAAGGTGCCGTTGCGCAGGGTCACGGTCGCGCGGGCCAGGGTCAGCAACCCGAGGTCCACCCAGATGTCCCGCAGCCAGTATTCCGGGTGGCCCAACGCGGGCCGCCAGAAGCCGCGCAGGTCGGCGAGGACGAAGGCGGTCAGCTGGTCGTCGGTCACCGGGGGCAGGAGCGCGGCCGGGTCCTCGCCGTACAGGACCCGGCCGAAGGTGTGGAGTTCCCGGCGGGTGACCGGGGTGATCTGACGGTGCATCAACTCTTCGTGGGCCCATGCCAGATGGAGATGCGCCGGGTCGTCCGGCGCGGTGCCGTCGAGGTAGGCGCAGTGCAGCGACCGGGCCGCCGGACCGCCGGTCGCGGCGAGCCGGCGGTGCAGACCGGCCAGGTCGTCCGCCTCCTGCGGTGTGGCGGGACGGGCCAGGAACGCGATCAGGTCGAGGTCGCTGCGGCCCTCTTGGTAGTCGCCGCCGGCGAGCGAGCCGTGGGCCCAGAGCGCCCGCAGCGGCACCCGGTCCCGGAGTCCGGTCAGAAAGGCGCGGAGCAGGGCGGCGGTGGCCTGCGGTGCCGGTTCGTACACATCCGTCGCCGGCCGCATCGCCGCCTCCTGTCCCGGCCGCCGCGGCGGCCGTCCCGAATTCCGTGCCCGCCACCTGCCCGGCCCGCGCCGCCCCGAACCGCCTTACGGCACCGCGCCCGGGCAACGTACCGCCGTCCGCCCCGAAGCCGTCGGCCCCCGCGCGGCGGCCGGGCCGGGTCAGCCCCCCTCCAACCCCAGCCGGACCACCCGCACGATCTCCTCGTCGGTCAGGCCCAGGTGGCGCGCCTCGGCGATGAGGCGCTCGGCGGTCTCGCCGACGCGGGCGCGGGCCGGCGAGGCGGCTCCGGTGACCACCGCGCCGCGGCCGCGGCGGAGTTCGATCAGCCCCTCCTCCTTCAGCCGCTGGTAGCCGCGGAGCACGGTGTGGACGTTGACGCCGAGCGAGGCGGCGAGCGCGCGGGCGGCGGGCAGCCGTTCACCGGACCGGACCGATCCGTCGGCGATGGCGCCGCGCACCGATGCGGCGATCTGGTCGCCGAGCGGAACCGGCGAGCCCGGGTCGACACGGAACAGCACGTCAGCCTCCTTCCCCGGACCGCTCGCGGTCGAGATACGTGTTGAGCAGCGCGGCGGCCGTTGCGGAGTCGTCGACCGTCACCACGAACTCCCGGCCCGTGGTGAGCCGCAGCACCACCCCCTCGCCCGAACGGAGCAGCAGGCCGCTGCCGCCGGGCCGGATGCGGTACCCCCAGCCACCGTACTCGGCGAGCGTGGAGATCCGGCGGCTGGACGCCTCCGCCACCTTGCCCAGCGGTATCCGGTGCAGCGGGACCGGCAGCAGGGTCGGGGTGAGGGTCAGCCCGCGCCGGTCGACGGTCACCCGCACGGAGCAGTGGACCGCGACCGCCAGGCCGCCGAGGAGCATGACCGCACCGCCGACCCACCCGGCGGACACTCCCAGGACGACCCCGAGACAGGCCATCGCACCGGCCAGCACGGCCATCGGCGGCGAGCTGATGGTCCGTGACCAGCCGGCCCGGACACCGGCGGGCAGGTCCAGGCGGCGCACCGGCCCGGACGCCGGACGGCGCTCCGCCGGGTCGGCGCCGGCGAGCAGCCACCCCAGCCCGGCGGCGACGACGCCCGCCCCCAGCGCCACGAACATCTGCCAGCCGGACAGCCGGACCGCGGCCACGTCGGTCCCACCGGCGTTCCCGAACAGGATCGCGACCGCCGGACAGCCGAGGACGACGGCCGTGAAGTAGCCCGTCGCGACCAGCAGGCGCCCGCTCTGCGCGGGCATCCGGAGCTGGACGAGGCCGACGGTGCCCGCGCCGAGGACGAGCAGGGTCAGCAGGCACCCCCACAGGAAGCCCTGCGTCGAGGAGTAGCCGTCGGGTCGGCCGTCGAAGCCGAAGTGGGTGGCGATCCGTTCGGGCAGCCGGCCGGCGACGGATGCGTAGATGCCACCGAGGGTCACGGTGACGAGGATGAACGGCAAGGCGACTGTCCAGCCCCGCCGACGAGCGTTCACGGGCGGGTCGGACGGCATGGATCGCATCATGGCAACCTCCAGTTGTTCGCATCCTAGTAGAACAACGACCCGCGATCGACAATGCCGCACCCATCTCATATCTGAGATACGGTCACCCCATGGCAGACGACTACCTCGTACGCATCGGCAGGCTCATCCGTGACGCCCGGCAGCACCGTGGCTGGACACAGACGCAGCTCGCCGACGCACTCGGCACCAGCCAGAGCGCGGTCAATCGCATCGAACGCGGGAACCAGAACATCAGCCTTGAGATGATCGCCCGCATCGGCGAGGCCCTGGACAGCGAAATCGTCTCGCTCGGGTACGCGGGGCCGATGCATCTGCGGGTGGTCGGCGGCCGCCGACTGTCCGGCAGCATCGACGTCAAGACGAGCAAGAACGCCTGCGTCGCGCTGCTGTGCGCGACGCTGCTCAACGCGGGCCGCACAACTCTGCGCCGGGTGGCCCGCATTGAGGAGGTCTACCGCATCCTGGAGGTGCTGGGCAGCATCGGCGTCCGCACCCGCTGGATCAACGACGGCAACGACCTGGAGATCGTGCCGCCGGCCCAACTCGACCTGGCCGCCATGGACTTGGAGGCGGCCCGGCGCACCCGCAGCGTCATCATGTTCCTCGGCCCGCTGCTGCACCGGATGGACCGCTTCAAACTGCCCTACGCGGGCGGCTGCGATCTCGGCACCCGGACCGTCACCCCCCACATGACCGCACTGCGGCACTTCGGCCTGGAGATCACCGCGACCGACGGCACCTACCTCGCCGAGGTCGACCGCAGCGTCGCCCCCAAGCGCGCCATCGTCCTGACCGAACGCGGCGACACCGTCACCGAGAACGCGCTGCTGGCCGCCGCCCGGCACGACGGCGTCACGGTCATCCGCAACGCCTCCTCCAACTACATGGTCCAGGACCTGTGCTTCTTCCTGGAGGAACTGGGCGTCCGGGTCGACGGGATCGGCACCACCACCCTCACCGTCCACGGCGTGGCGAAGATCGACCGCGACGTGGACTTCGCACCCTCCGAGGACCCGGTCGAGGCGATGAGCCTGCTGGCCGCCGCGGTCGTCACCGAGTCGGAACTGACGATCCGCCGGGTCCCGGTGGAGTTCCTGGAGATCGAACTGGCCGTCCTGGAGGAGATGGGCCTGGACCACGAGCGCAGCGCGGAGTACCCCGCCGACAACGGTCGCACCCGACTCATCGACCTGACGGTCCGCCCCTCCAAACTCCAGGCCCCGCTCGACAAGATCCACCCCATGCCCTTCCCGGGCCTCAACATCGACAACGTCCCCTTCTTCGCGGCCATCGCGGCCACCGCCCAGGGCCAGACCCTGATCCACGACTGGGTCTACGACAACCGCGCCATCTACCTCACCGACCTCACCCGACTCGGCGCCCAGGTCAAACTCCTCGACCCGCACCGCGTCCTGGTCGACGGCCCCACCCGCTGGCGCTCCGCGGAAATGATGTGCCCCCCGGCACTCCGCCCCGCCGTCGTCGTCCTCCTGGCCATGATGGCCGCCGAGGGCACCTCGGTCCTGCGCAACGTCTACGTCATCAACCGCGGCTACGAGGACCTCGCCGAACGCCTCAACTCGATCGGCGCGCAGATCGAGATCTTCCGGGACATTTGATACGCGGATGCCGCCGCCCCCCGTCTGACCTGCTGCTTAGCGAGTCAGGGAGGGGTGCAGCGGCATCCGTGGGACTTCTCTGGGACTTTGCGATCGAGCCGGGGATCCTACGGACTCATCAGTCCGGACCCGGCGCTGTCCGGTCCGCGGCTACGCGAAGATCGCGTCGATGGCAGTGCTGCCCCGCGCGCCCGCGCGGGGCAGGAAGTGGGAGTACTTCCGCAGCGTGAGCCCGGGGTCGGAGTGGCCCAGCCAGCCTGCCCGCGAGACGACCGATTCGCCGAGGTGCCAGTTGCCCTTTGCGTTCCGGGTGACCGACACCTCGTCGGCCCAACCGACCTCGCCGGGCTTCAGAGTGCCCGTGGTATCGCTGCTCTCCGTGTTCCGCGTGAACCAGGTGTGTTTCTGCGTTTCGGGGAATCGGCTCACAAACACCGATCCCGGCTGCCTCGGATGTGCGAGGCAGCCGGGATCAATCAGCCCGCCGGGTCAAAGACCATGTGCCCGTTAGGCGCAACCAGCCTGTTCAGCCGGCCTTCAGTTCACGGATCGTACGGATGGGCCAGGAGCCTGAGCGGCATTCACCGCCGATAGATGGCTGGACCCGCTTCGCACGAACGACTCGCTCCAGCTGACTACACCCCACCGGGCCTGGTGGACGTGCACTCGGGCTCCTGGGAGAGCGTGTCGCATTTCGCGGTGATGCTGTGGAAACCGTCGACGCCCTCCACCGGCATGGTGACGGTCATGTGGTGCGTCCACGTCGACCCGACATCGTTGCTGAATGTCCAGTCGCCGGTGGTCGTCTTGAGCGCCAAGGCTCGCACCAACCACGCTGTCTGGCCGGGCGGAATCTGGAATGCCTTACTGGTGCCCGATGTATCAGTGCTGGTCTGATTGCTGCTCCAGGTGTGTTGGTAGCCAACCTGGACGTCGGATTTCAGTGGGCTCAGATCCTCGCCACCGAATTTGCCCGGTCCGAGCGTGAGGCTGACGCCGACGGTGCTTGTCTCGGTGATTGTGTCCGCTGTGGACGACGACCAGTTGAAGGTGCAGCTCATATCGCCGGCGGTACTGGAGTTCTTGCAGCTGGGGGAGGAACCATCCTGGTCACTCGATGTGGAAACGAGTGAGTAGGGTCCGATGAAGGCGGGCTTGGAGTCGTCGGTGATGGTGTACGAACTCGACGTGATGACGCCGGATCCCTTGTTGCGCTGGGTCAGCGCGTACTGCGTCGCCAGATCATCGAGGGTCGGGCCGCTTGCGCCGTCACCGGGGGCCGCGGTCACGGTCCACTGCTCAGTGGTGTCTCCCCCGCTGGCGCCCGCTCCAGCGGTGCAGCCACGGGAATTCATCTGGAGGGCGGCACCGCCGGCGTAAGGGGAGGCGTACTGGTCCCAATACGACGAGACGCATTCGTCGTTGTCGGCGCGCCGAATCAGGTAGGTGTTGGCCACGCCGGTGACCGGTTCGGCGTAGAACAGCTGTTTCTGGTTTGTGGCATCGCAGGTGACGTTCATGGTGAGGAAGCCATTTCCGTCGATTTCGACGCAGCCGCTCTTGCTGGGGATGTTGTTGGCGATCTGGAAGCTGCCGTCGTTGTTGGGGTTGGGCTTGAAGCTCCACTGATCGCTCGGCACCGTGCCCTTGTCCGTGGGCCGCAGGACGGGGTCATTGCTGTCCGATGAGCCGTCATTCAGCAGATCAACGGCGCCATTCGGGTTCCCGGCCCGCGCCATCCCGGTGACCTCGTGCTGCACGCGGGCGATGGTCATGCACCCGGTGTTGGAACCCTTGTCACACGAGGGGTCTTCTGCGTGAGCCGGCGTGGTAGCCAGCAGTGACAGCGGCATGGCGAGTGCGAACGCAAGGAACGCAGGCATTCTTCGTGTCGCATTTCGCGGGACTTGTTCAGTGGGCATGAGCCATTTCCCTTTCGTCTTTCTTCGTGCTTCCGGCACTGCGACCACCTGACGCTGAGGCGACCCCGGCCTCTGGGGCGTCATCTCAGCGGTCATGGTTCTCGGTCCTCGTTCCGGTGAGCTGTGCTCTTCGGGCCGGCCAGGTGACCCCGAGCGGCACCGGTCCACCCCGTGCGCCCAGACCACCGCGGCACCGTCAACGTAGGCGCAGGCAAGCGGAGGAACATCCTCCAACTGACGGATATAGTTCGTGATTTCCGGGCGCCGGGCCGTGGTGACCTGCGGTCAGTCCTGCCGAGGCGGCACCCCGGGCTTCTGCCGGCGGGTCACCTCCGCGGCGACTTCGACCCGTGAGGTCATCGCCAGCTTTCTGAGGATGCTGGACACATGGGTGCTGACGGTGCTTCGGGCGATGGACAGCCGAGAGGCGATCTCGGGATTGGAACACCCTTCGGCCACGTGCTCCGCAACCACGCGTTCGGTATGGGTGAGTGCTTCCCAGCCGCCGTGAGAACCGGTTCGGGGCCTGTGTGAGCCCCGGCGAACGGCGACCGCACGCAGCCGGGAGGTCGCCTGGGCCGCGTCCCAGACCGCGCCCATCCGCGTGAAGGTGTCCAGCGCCTGATCGAGCAGGACGCGGGCCTCGGCCAGCTGCCCGCTACGGGCCAGCAGTTCCGCCGCATCGGTAAGGGCGTGTGCCGCGTTGAGTGGCCGCGGAGCGTTGCGGTAGCAGCGGACCGCTTCCATGAGCAGATCGGGGTCCTCGCTCAGCAAGCCTTGGCAGCGGTAGGCGTCACCGAGCTGGTTGGGGCCGCCGCTGTGGTCGGCGCGCTGTTGTGCGGCGGCGGCGTATCGCTGCGCGTTCGCAAGGTCCCCCTGTGCCAGGGCGAGGCGGACCAGATCGGGTGTCAGAACGCTGAGGTTCCGCCGGCCCGGGTGGCCGCTCCCGAACGCCTCGGCGAGTCGGGAGTAGGCGTGCTGGACATCGTCCTGCGCTTCGTCCAGAAGGGCGCCGGCGCGCAACGGCAGATACGCGTAGAAGGCAGCGACCGCCGGGTTGCCGCCCTCGGGCAGCGGAGCGGTCAGATGTGCTTCGGCGAGGGGATGCCTGCCTCTGTGCACGGCGATCGATGCCGCCACCGCTCGCAACGCCCGGCTCAGCGCCTCCTGGCCTCCGCAGGCGAGACCTGAGGCGACCTCCGCCAGCGCATCGTCCCAGCGCCCCGTGTGAAATGCGAGGAGCGCGCAGGCCAGGTGGTACCAGGGCAGAAACATCCCTCCGGTGCGCTCCGCCGGGATGCGTATGGCGGCGAGGGTCCGCCGGGCGTCGTGCCCGAGGTCGAGGGCGATGTAGTAGTTCACCAGCGCGAGTTGCATCCCCATCCACTGCGCCGGGTGCACCGTGTCGGGCATGATGCGGAACGCCTGCCGCGCAAGTTCAATCGCCTCGGCGTCAGGCGCCTCCAGGAAACGCTTGGCTGCCAGCACGGTCAAGGCGTCGGCCAGGGCCTGGTTGTCTCCGGCCTTGTAGGCTGCGCGCCGGGCACGTGAGGCGACCACGCCGGCTTCGGTGAGGTCGCCCAGCGCGAAGAGGCATGCGGCGCTGAACGCCTGGAGCCGGACCGCCTCGATCGCCGGTACGTCCGGGCTCCGGCATCCGGCCCGCGCCTCCGCCAGCGCCAGGTCAGGCATGCCACGGGCGAACGCGGCCTGGATGACGATCCAGCGCATCAGGTGTCCCCACCCGGGGTCAGGCGCCTTAGCCAGGGCGCAGCGGGCACTTTCCTCCGCCTCGGCAAGGAGACCACAGGAGAGCTGCGCAAGGGCATGGTGGAGACGGAGGTTGGCGTACCCGGCATCCGTGGGGTCGCCGACTTCCAGCGCCATGGTGAGCAGCCGCATTGCCATGTCCGGTGCCCGCATGGTGAGCCGTGCCGCGACCCCTTCCAGCCACGTGATCAGGAAGTCGGGGCTCGGCAGCCCACTCAGGAGGTGCTCGGCAACGCGTTCGGGAGCTGCCCCGGCCTCGGCCAGACACTGCGCTGCTCTCATGTGCAGCATGGCCCGGACCGACCCCGGCACGGCGTCGTACAAGGCGTGCCGGATGAGCTCATGTCGGAAGCGCAGCTGTTGGCCGGTGTCCCCCAGCACCCCGGCTGCCTCGGCCTCCGCGATGACGGCCAGCAGGTCGGGTAGCGGAAGGTCCACCACCGCTGCGAGTTCGGCGGTGGTGCAACCGGCGCCCAGCACGGAGGCCACGCGCAGCACCTGCAGCACGTCATCACGCAGGTACCGAAGCCGGTGCGTCACCAGTGCGGTCAGCGACGGCAGCGTGCAGCCGGCGGCGATGTCCGCCATGGCCTCACCGGTCTCGATGGCCTGCTCGCGCCTCAGCGCGGCGATCAACTCGGCGAGGTACAGCGGGTTACCGGCGGCTCCCTCGGCCATGCGGCGCAGTCGCGGACCGGCCGGCCGGTCGCACAGGTCCGCCAGCAGAGCCGCCACGGCCTCCGTATCGAGGGGTGCCAGCTCCAGCAGTGTGCGATTCCCGGCGATCGGGCTCCCCGACAGGTGGCCGACCTCCGCGGCTCCGGACACGGGTCGGTGAGCCCCCACCACCAGAAGCGGCAATCGATGCACCGAACACACCAGCTTGTGCAGCATGGCCACGCTTGCCGAGTCCGCCCACTGGAGGTCGTCGAGGAACAGCGCCAGCGGCCCCTGTGCGCACAGGTCCTCGACCAGTCCGGTCATCGCCTCGCTCGTCGCGGCACAGGCTCCAGTCGCCTCGGCCTTGGCGCCCGGCACCCCGTAGCAGGCATCGCCATCCAGCACCTCGGCGACGTGGGCCCGCCAGGCATCCGGGGGAGACTCCTCCAGCCTCAAGCAGCTTGAGATGAAGGCGAACGGCAATGCCTCCGACCGCTCCTGGACCCTCCCCCGCAGCACTCGCAGGCCCCTGCGCTCTGCGGCTGCCGCGGCTTGCTCAAGCACCGCGGTCTTCCCGAGACCGGCCTCACCCACGACGAACGCGGCGTGCCCCACACCTGCAAGCGTGGACTCCGCCAGCCTGGACAGCTCCGCCAACTCAGCTGCACGACCCACAAGCCGACCTTTGAATGCAGTCATCACTTCGCCCCCGAGCCATGTAACGCCAGGCCTTCCATAGCCCATGTCTTGGATTTGTGTAGTGAACGACCGCCGCCCGGACAAGGTCCGCTCGTCGTTCAAGGCAGCTGTGGAGCCCGGGTATACGCAGTCCAGGACGTGACTCTCGTCGTATCGCCCGGTTGCCCCGGCCGCGGGGACCAGACGAGTACCGAACGGCGGCGGCCCGGAGGCCAAGGCGACCAAGGTGGAGCCGCGGGCTCGGGGCTCCACGCCTGGCGATCCGTACCCCCACGCGGCCTCGTTCGCCGGGGTGCCGCCGCATGGCTCAGGTTGACTGGATCGAGCGCAGCATGTTCAGGCCGGCTGCCCGACGGGCCGGCCAGATCGCGGCCAGGACGCCGATCGCCAGGGCCAGCACCAGGAAGATCCCCAGCCTCCCCCACGGCAGCGCCATCTCGTACGTCGTCATCGACGACGTCATCAAGCTGCCTCCGGCCCAGGCCAGGAAGATGCCCGTGCCGATCCCGAGTACAGCGCCGAACAGGGAGATCACGATCGACTCCAGCCGGACCATCTGCTTGATTCCGGCGCGGTCGAGGCCGATGGCCCGCAGCATCCCGATCTCCCGGGTGCGCTCGAAGACCGACATGGCCAGGGTGTTGACGACACCGAGCACCGCGATGACGACGGCCATGCTGAGCAGCCCGTACATCATGTTGAGTGCCGTGGTCATTGCCCCGCCTGCCGCCTTGATGAATTGCTCCTGGCTTTCGACCTTCAGCAGGGGGCTGTCGCCGAGCGCGGCACGGATCTTCCGCTCCAGGCCCGCGTCCTTGCCGGGCCCGGCCTTGACCAGTACCTTGTCGAGCTTCTTGGTGCCGGAGTACGGGAAGACGTCGGCGAGTGTGCCCAGCGCATCCTGCACGGCGCGGGTCTGGGCGTAGATGCCGACGACCGTCAGCTTCTTCGTCCGGGTCTTGCCGGTGTTTGTGCCGACGTCGAGGGTGGCGCCGAGTTTGAGGCCGGCCTTCTGGGCGAACTCGTCGGAGACCGCGATCTTCCCGGGGCCGATGTCACGCAGCGATCCGGCGCGGAAGTCGAGCTCCGCGGTCTTGCCGAACGCCTTGGGGTCGGTGCCGGTGATGACGGCGCGCCCGCTCTTGGTGCCGAATCCCGTCGAGGTGACGGGGACGGCCGCGGCTACCCCGGGTACCCTCGCGACCTTGTCGGCCGCGCCCGGTTCGAGACCGCCGCGGTGGAAGCTGTTGGAGACCGTGTAGTCGGCGGTCAGTCCCTGGGCGATCTGCTTGTCCATGGCCTGTTGGGTGGAGTACCCGGCGACGGTCAGAGCGGTGATCAGGGTGAGCCCGATCATCAGGGCCGATGCGGTGGCGGCGGTGCGGCGCGGGTTGCGCAGCGCGTTCTCCTTGGCCAGCTTGCCGCTGACGCCGAACCAGCGGGTGGTGACCTTGCCGGCCAGGGTGATCAGCGGCCGGGAGAGCAGCGGGGCCAGCACGATCATGCCGCTCATGGTCAGCCCGGAGCCGAGCATGGCGATCTGCAGGTCGGACCGGGAGAGGGTCTGGAGGGTGGTGACGTGGAGCATCACCAGTACCCCGGCCCCGGTGAGCAGAGTGCCGAGCACGTTGCGGATCACCAGGGCGCGGGTGGGCGGCGCCTGGTCGACGCTGCTGAGCGCCTCGACGGGGGCGATCTTCGCGGCCTTGCGGGACGGCAGCCAGGCGGCCAGTACGGTGACGAGGACGCCGACCGCGAGCGAAGAGACAACGGTCGAGGACGTGATGACCAGCGGCCCGTCGGGCAAATCGGCGCCGGTCGCGTTGAGCAGCGGGCGCATGGCGGCGGCGATGCCGAGGCCGAGCGCGAATCCGGCGGCGGAGGCGCCGAGGCCGAGGAGGGCGGCCTCGGCGAGGACGGAGCGTACGACCTGGCGGCGCGAGGCGCCCACGGCCCGCATCAGCGCGATCTCGCGGCTGCGCTGGGCGATGAGCATGGTGAAGGTGTTGGCGATGATGAACGCGCCGACGAACAGCGCGATGCCGGCGAAAACCATCAGCAGCTTGGCGAAGAACCCGCTGTCCCCGGCGCCCCCTCCGGACTGCATGGCTGCCAGGTCGGCACCGCTGACGACCCTGGCGCCCTTCTCGGGAAGCAGCGTTTGCACCCGGGCGGTCAGCGCACGTTCATCGGTACCGGTTTTGGCCGCGACCGTGATCTCGTCGAACTGACCGGCCTGGAGGAACAGCTTCTGCGCGGTCGGGGTGTCGAAGAGGGTGAGGGTGCCGCCGGCGGCGACCCGCGGGTCGTCGGTGGAGACGGTACCGACCAGCTTCTTGGTCAGGGCAGGCCCGTCGGTGGCGAAGCGGACGGTGTCGCCGATCCGGTAGCCGGTCTTCTCGGCGGTCCTGGTGTCCAGCGCCAGCTCGCCCTCGGCTGCGGGACCGCGGCCTGCTGCCAGCGGGAAGCGGCTGTCCTTGCCGTCCTTGCCGGGCAGGTAGTTGGTGGCCAGGTTCTGCCAGTTGTTGTCGGCGTTGACCGGGCTGCCGTCCTTGGCGGCCAAGGTGGCCGTTCCGTTGACGGTGGGGCGCACCGAGGCGACGCCGGGCAGCGCGCGGATCTTCCGCGCCAGCTCGGTGTCAAGGACGGTGATCGGCTTGCCTTCCGAGCCACCGGGCCCGGAGGCGCCATCGGCCTGTACGGAGGCGGCCACGCCCTTGAGGTTCTTGGCGGCGGCGTTGTGGAAGGAGCCGGCGACACTGTCGCCGAAGACAAGGGTGCCGGAGACGAAGGCGACACCGAGGAGGACCGCGAGTGCGGTCATGAGCAGTCGGGATTTGTGCGCAAGGACGTTGCGCAGGGCTGTACGCAGCATGTCGGAGCCAGTCCTGGAGGTACGCGGTCGGGACAGGGAGGCCGTGCGGGAGGAAAGCCGAACGGGAGGGAAGCCGTGCTGGAGGGGAAGCCGTGCGAGCGGGACGCGTCAGCTCGTCCGTCCCTCGGTGTCGAAGAGCCGCAAACGGTCGAGCACGGCCTCGGGGGTGGGGTCGGGCAGATCGTCGATGAGCCTCCCGTCGGCGAGGAAGACCACCCGGTCCGCGTAGGAGGCGGCCACCTGGTCGTGGGTGACCATCACGACCGTCTGCCCCAACTCGCGTACGGATTCCCGCAGAAAGCCCAGGACCTCCGCGCCGGAACGGGAGTCGAGGTTGCCGGTCGGCTCGTCCGCGAAGACGATCTCCGGCCGTCCGGCCAGCGCGCGGGCCACGGCGACGCGCTGCTGCTGGCCGCCGGAGAGCTGCGAGGGGCGGTGCCGCAGCCGTTCGGAAAGGCCGAGGGTCCCCACGATCAGCTTCAGCCACTGCTGGTCGGGCTTGTGGCCGGCGATGTCCATCGGCAGCGTGATGTTCTCCAGGGCATCCAGCGTGGGCAGCAGATTGAACGCCTGGAAGACGAAGCCGATCTTCTCCCGCCGGAGCCTGGTGAGTTGCCGGTCGCCCAGGCCGGACAACTCGGTGCTACCGATACGAGCAGACCCGCTGGAGACCGAGTCGAGCCCCGCCATGCAGTGCATCAGCGTCGACTTGCCGGAGCCGGACGGCCCCATGATCGCGGTGAATTGACCACGGCCGAACTCCACAGAGACCGAGTCGAGGGCGACGACGCGGGTCTCGCCCTCGCCATAGACCTTGGTCAGCTCTGCTGCGCGAGCAGCGACGCCCAAGGGGGCCCGGAGGCCAAGGTTGGGGGTGGTGGTCTGCGACATGGGGACTCCTCGCGGTGGTGCGGTGCGGAACTCCCGACCATCGTGGCCGCGGCCCACCCCCGCCTGCGTCGCCCTGGGGTCGGGAATACGCCGCCTACCGAGGGGCAGATCCGCCGCGCCGTGTCACCCTCACGGACCATGGCCCCTCTACCCAAAGAGAGGCCCGAAGCCCAGGCCGGGGGCTCAGCCCATGAGCCCGGCCTGGTGTGCCAGCAGTGCCGCCTGTACCCGGCTACCGCACGCCGTCTTCGCCAGGATCGATCGGACATGGGTCTTGACCGTCCCCACACCGATACCGAGGCGTCTGCCGATCTCCTGGCTCGACAACCCCTCCCCCAGCATGACCAGCACCTCCCGTTCCCGGTCCGTCAGCCCCGCCACCCTGCTGTCCGGGGCGGCGGCCACGGCACCGGCCCCGCCGCCGCGCAGCATCCGCCGGACGACGATCCCGGTGACGCCGGGGGAGAGGACCGCGTCCCCCGCTGCCGCCGCGCGTACCGCGCTGATCAGCTCCTGCGGCCTCTCGTCCTTGAGCAGGAAGCCGGTGGCCCCCGCCCGCAGGGCCCGGAGCACGTTCTCCTCGTCGCCGAAGGTGGTGAGCATGACCACCTGCGGCGCGGGGTCGAGGGCGACCAGTGTTTCGACGGCCGCGAGCCCGTCGAGTATGGGCATACGGATGTCGAGGAGCACCACATCGGGCCGGTGCTCGGCGGCGAGCCGGACGGCCCCGGCACCGTTGGCCGCCTCGGCCACCACCTCGATGCCGTCGGTGTGCTGGAGGATCAGCCGGACGCTGTGCCGGATCATCTCCTCGTCGTCGGCGAGCAGCACCCGGATCGCGGAACCCGCCCCGGAGTCGGCGAAGTTGGCCCGGTCAGTCATGCGTCTTTCTCCCACGGGGTGGTTCGGTCGCCTTTTCGGTCACCATGGGGACCGTGAAGCGGTCGATCGCAATCAAGATGTCGGCCCGGAAGCAGTACCGGACGATCTCCAGCCGCCCGCCCTTGGGAATCCCGCGCGGGTACGGATACAGGCAGTCCGTGGCGGAAGCCGGCCGCGGCGGCTCGCGCCCGGCGGCGGCCGCGCGTGCCCCGAGGTCGTCCGGTGCCACGACGCGCTTCACCTGCTCCCTGGTCATGCCCACCCGCGGCTTCTGGGCGGTCCGGTTCTCGGGACCGTGATGTGCGTGGTCCACCAGCACGACCCCGAACAGCATCATCACGCCCACCCCCACCAGGCCGAGCAGCCCGGTGACGGCACCGGCCAGGCGCCGCTGGAGGGCCGAGAGCCCGCTGCCGGGCCCGTCGACGGTGGCCGGGCTGCTGTCGTACGGCGCCGTGCCCGCCGTCTCCGCGCCGGGCCCGGGGTCGGCGGGGATGTCGGCCGCCACGGCGAAGCCGCCACCGGGCGTCCGGTGTGCCTCCAGGCCACCGCCGAGCAGCGCCACCCGCTCCCGCAGCCCGATCAGCCCGCGCCCGGTGCCGAGCCCGGTCGTGGCGGTGGGCGGCACCGGCGGCACACCGTTGCGCACCCGCACCTCCACCCGCTCGTCGGCGTGCCGGACTGCGACGGTCACCTGCGCCCCGGCCGCATACCGGTGCACGTTGGTCAGCGACTCGCGCACCACCCGGTGCACCGCCCGCCGCACCCTGGCCGGCCGCGCATCGAGATCCGGCCCCTCCCAGACCAGATCAACGGGGATACCGCCGCCGCGCGACTCCTCGGCCAGCGCTTCGATATCCGCGCGCGTTCCCGTCGCATCCGTCAGTGCGTCGGTGCCGGTGTCCCGCCCCAACAGGCCCAGGACCCCCAGCACCTCCCGCAGCTCCTCCATCGCGTCCCGGGCGGCACGGCCCACCGCGGCGGCCTCGTCCTGCAGTCCGGGCGCCTCCTTGGACAGCGCCATCTCCAGCCCGCCTGCGTGCAGGGAAACCAGGCTCAGGCGATGCCCGACCAGATCGTGCATCTCCGCCGCGATCCGCGACCGCTCGCGCATCCGCGACTCGCTGTCCGCAAGTCGCCGCGCCTCCTCGGCGGCGGCCGTGCGTTCCCGCAACGCCCGCAGCAGCCGATCCTGCTGCCCTGCGACGGTGCCCACCAACCCGGGAATGACCACCGTGGTGGTGGCGAGCACTGCACTCAGCGCAAGACCGAACGACTTGCTGCCCATCTCCAGCACGGGCGCGAACGCCGCGCAGGTGGCCACCGTTACGGCAGCCGCGCCGAGCAACAGCCCGGCTCGCTGCCGCGACGTCTCCAACTGCCGGGCCGCGGTGTAGACGGCTACCGCGGTCAGCAGCGCCACGGCGGGCATCACCCCCATCAGCACCGCCAGCCCGAGCACGCTGACCACCGGGAACCGGCGCCGCACCAGCACCAGCGCGATGCCCACGAGCCCCAGGGCCACCGCTCCGTCCTTGAGCCTCGCGTCGAACGCCGACTCACCCGTGTGGACGAGCAGCACCAGCACCCCGGCCAGGACCGCCTCACCCGCCGCCCGCAACAGCTGCCATCCGCTCTCCCCGGGCCCGGCGAGGAGGCCTCGGGTACGGCGGTTCTCGGTGGCAGGTGGAGCACTGGACGGCATAACGCCGATTATCGAGGTCTTCCTTCGGGGACGCCCTGCGCCTTGGGGACGACCCGCCTCTGCCCAAAGGCAGAGGCACCACCGGATGGCAGAGGAACGAGTACTGGCAAGGTTCGGGCCAGAGGCGGCCCGGCGCCGCAGCCGGATCTCGGAGGGCAGCCGGAGCGATCAGGGCGGCCGGTCCAGCCCGCTTGTGCTGGACCGGGCGAGGCAGCCCCGTCGCCGTCGGCTGCTCTGTCTCTTGGCCACCCACCAGGATGCTCTCCCTGTCCCGTTCGTCAGCGTTCCTCGGCAAAGGGTTTGTTCGCTGCGTAGGGATGTACATGCCGGTCGTCGTTGAACGGCCCCGTAGGGGCCCCGGCCCACACGGCAGTAGGCCCCGCCAGATCTCACGGGGCCTACTGCCGACCGAGATCGGTCGCGACATCTGAACACCCCTCACCCCCGCCCCACCCCTTCCGACAAGTGCGCGCCACTGGCCGGGAAGGTGCGCGGCGCCGCTCGGCGGACGGGGCGGGACGGGGCTGGGTCGGAATCGTGCCCGGTCAGGCCGAGGGGGCGTGGGTCACGAACGGGCCAGTGCGGTGTCGCGGTGTTCGTGGCGTGGTGCGGAGGGTGTGCGGGTGTCGAGGAAGACGCGGACCGCGCCCGTCCATGCGAGGGCGGAGCCGAGCAGGTGCAGGACGACGGCCGCTCCGGGGAGGGCGGTGGCGGACTGGACCAGGCCGACCAGTCCTTGGGCGAGGAGCACCGCGAGGAACACGGTGGTGCGGCGGTGGGCGGTGCGGTCGGGGTCCGTCCGGGTGCGGTTCCAGAGGGCGGTGGCGAGGGCCAGGACCACGGCGGCGACGGCTCCGTGCAGCCAGGTCATGACGGTCCAGTTCAGCGGCATCCGCGTCACGTCGGAGGAGTCGCCGGCATGCGGTCCGGTACCGGTGACCAGCGTGCCGGCCACGAGGAGCAGTGCCGTGCCGGCGAACAGGGCGGTGGCGAGCCGCCGGACGGGGGCGGTGACGGGTGGGGCGGGGCGGTCGAGCGTACGGGTCCGGTGCCAGGAGACCGTGCTTCCCGTCAGGAGCAGCACGGCGGCGAGGAAGTGCGCGGTGACCATGTAGGGGCTCAGTCGCGCCAGCACGGTCAGGCCGCCGACGACGGCGTTGAGCAGGACGATCCAGAACTGGGCCCAGGCCCATCGGGTCACCGCGGGGACGGCGTCGCGCTGCAGTCGGGAGACGATGATGAGCCAGCCGACGGCCGCGGACACCACGAAGGTCAGCAGGCGGTTGCCGAATTCGATGGCGCCGTGCAGTCCCAGCGCGGGCGTGGCCGCGAGGCTGTCGGCGGAGCAGTTGGGCCACTGGTCGCAGCCCAGGCCGGAGCCGCTGACGCGGACCACGGCGCCGGTGACGATGATCATCACGCTGGCGGCCAGTGCGCCCGCGGCGGCCGTTCGGAGGGCCGGCCGCCCGAAGGCGACTCGTGCGGCGAGCCACTGGAAGGGTGTCGTCATGTCCGGCCTGCTCCAGGGTGGGTCGGTGGGCAGGAGACGGCGTCGGGAACGGGCGGCGCCTGCGCCGGGAACGGGAACGGGAGCCCCCGCGGCGGTGCCGCTGCGGGCGGCGCGGTGGGCTCGGGCCACGACTTTACTCCGCGGCCCTTCGCCCTCCGCATGCGGCTTCGGTTCCCGCCCGCCTCGTCCAACTCCGGTGCTCAGAGCCGGTGTTCAGCCCCAGATTTCGGTGCCGGATGCCCGGTTCCGGTCGGCGGGAGGACGGGGTTCCGGTACAACTCCTTGGCGATGATGGAGCGTTGGACCTCGGTGGCGCCCTCGTAGATCCGGGGGGCGCGGACCTCGCGGTAGAGGTGTTCCAGGAGGTGGCCGCGGCGCAGGGCGCGGGCGCCGTGGATCTGGACGGCGGCGTCGACGACGTCCTGGGCGGTCTCGGTGGCGAGGAGTTTGGCCATCGCCGAGCGGCGGGCGATGTCCGGTGCGCCGCGGTCGTAGGCGGCTGCGGCCGCGTACACCAGCAGCCGGGCGGCCTCGACGCGGGTGGCCATCTCGGCGAGCCGGTGGCCGACGGACTGGAGGTCCTTGAGCGGTCCGCCGAACGCGGTGCGGGTGCCGGCGTGCGCCAGCGCGGCGTCCAGCGCGGCCTGCGCCATGCCGACCGCGAAGGCGCCCACGCTCGGCCGGAAGAGGTTCAGGGTGCGCATCGCCACCCCGAACCCGCCGCCCACCTCACCGAGCACGTCCGCGTCGGTCACCGGCGTGCCGTCGAAGACCAGGGTGCCGATGGGGTGCGGGCTGAGCATGTCCAGCCGCTCGCCGCCCAGGCCCGGGCGGTCGGCGGGGACGAGGAAGGCGGTGATGCCGCGGGCGCCGTCGGGGCCGCCGGTGCGGGCGAAGACGGTGGCGAAGTCGGCCTCGGGCGCGTTGGAGATCCAGCACTTCTCACCGGTCAGCCGCCAGCGGCCGGGGCCGTCGGGCTCGGCGGACAGGGCGAGCGCCGCGGCGTCCGAACCCGCGCCGGGCTCGCTCAGCGCGAAGGCCGCGACCGCCCGTCCGGCCGTCACCTCCGGTAGCCAGCGGCCCCGTTGGGCGTCCGTGCCGGACTGGACGATCGGGCAGGCGCCCAGCCCTTGGAGCGCCAGGGCGGTCTCCGCCTCGGTGCACTCCTGGGCCAGCGACTCCCGCAGGAGACACAGGTCCAGTGCGCGCGGGCTGCCGCCGTCGGGGAAGAGCCGTTGCAGCAGGCCCAGTTCGCCGAGGGCGGCGACCAGGGGCCGGTTGACCCGGCCCGGTTCCCCCTTCTCCGCCAGGGGGCGCAGCCGTTCGGCCGTCCTGGCGCGCAGCCGGGCGCACCATTGCTGTTCCTCCGGTCCCAGTGCGAATGCGGTCACGAGCGGCTCCCCTGGTAGCGGTACCGGACGCGGCGACGGCCCGGCGGCCGGTTATCGCGGTCTGTTGACTGCCGTCACGAAGACGTTACGCTGACGAGGATCCGTACGGCAGTCCTCCCCGGTCCCCACACCCCACCTCCACCCCTCCCCGGCCGCCCGGCGGCCACCCGGCCCAAGGGGGCGCACCCCGCATGGAGCTACGGTCCTCGGCCCACACCGACACCTTCACGCGCGACCGGCTGCCACCGCCGGAGCAGTGGCCGCACCTCACCGACCTGGGCTATCCCGACCGGCTGAACTGCGGCGCGGAACTCCTCGACGGCACCATCGCCCGGCTGGGCCCGGACCGGCCCGCACTCCGCGACGCGCACGGCCGGGTGTGGTCCTACGGGGAGTTGCGGGAGCGGGTCGACGCGATCGCCCGTACCCTCACCGGCCCGTTGGGCGTCGTGCCGGGCAACCGCGTGCTGCTGCGCGGTCCCACCACGCCCTGGTTGGCCGCCTGCTGGCTCGCGGTCATGAAGGCCGGCGCGGTGGCGGTGACCGTCCTGGCCGCGCACCGGCCGGACGAACTCGCCACGATCTGCCGGCTCGCCCGGGTCGGGCACGCGCTGTGCGACGCCGCCGCGGTCGGCGATCTGGTCCGGGCCGACGTCCCGGGATTGCGGATCACCACCTTCGGCGGGGACGGCCCGGACGACCTGGCGCAGTGCGCGCGGCCCGGCGGCGCGCCGTACCGCGCGGTGCCGACCGCCTCCGACGACGTCGCGCTGATCGCCTTCACCTCGGGCACCACCGGCCGTCCCAAGGGGTGTCTGCACTTCCACCGCGATGTGCTCGCCATCGCGGACACCTTCTCGGCGCAGGTGTTGCGGCCGCGTCCGGACGACGTGTTCGCCGGCAGTCCCCCGCTCGGCTTCACCTTCGGGCTCGGCGGGCTGGTGGTCTTCCCGTTGCGGGCCGGGGCCTCGGCGTACCTGGCCGACTGGGCCGGGCCGGAGCGGCTGCTCGGCGACATCGCGGCCCACCGGATCTCGGTGCTGTTCACCGCGCCGACCGCCTACCGGGCGATGCTGTCCAAGCTCGCCGGGCACGATCTGGCCTCGCTCCGCCGCTGCGTGTCGGCCGGCGAGAACCTGCCAGCCGCGACCTGGCGGTCCTGGCACGAGGCGACCGGCCTGCGGATCATCAACGGGATCGGCGCCACGGAGCTGCTGCACATCTTCCTGTCCGCCGCCGACGACGCGATCCGGCCGGGGACGACGGGGCTGCCGGTGCCCGGTTTCGAGGCGCGGGTGGTGGGTCCGGACGGCCGGCCGGTGCCGGACGGCGAACCGGGGCTGCTGGCGGTCCGCGGCCCGACCGGCTGCCGCTACCTGGCCGACACCCGGCAGACCGGCTACGTCCGCGACGGCTGGAACCTCACCGGCGACACCTATGTACGGGACGGGGACGGCTACTTCCGCTACGTGGCCCGCGCGGACGACATGATCATCTCGGCCGGGTACAACATCGCCGGTCCCGAGGTGGAGGACGCCCTGCTGCGGCACCCGGACGTCACCGAGGCGGCGGTGGTCGGCCGGCCCGACGCGGACCGCGGCCAGGTGGTCGTCGCCCATGTGGTGCTGCGGGACGGCGTGCCGCCCGGGGCGGACACCGTCACCGCGCTGCGGGCGTTCGTCAAAGCCCGGATCGCGCCCTACAAGTGCCCGCGCGAGGTGATCTTCCACACCGCGCTGCCGCGCACCCCGACCGGCAAGCTCCAGCGCTTCCGACTGCGCGACCGGGATCTAGAGTGACCCGGTGAGCGACGAGCAAGCCCAGCACACCCCGCGGTCCCTGATCGTCACCTTCTACGGGGCCTACGGACGCGGCGCCGCGGACGGTTCCGGCGGCGCGCCCGGCCCGGTGCCGGTGGCCGCGCTGATCCGGCTGCTCGGGGCGCTCGGCGTGGATCCGCCGTCGGTGCGTTCCGCGGTCTCCCGGCTCAAGCGCCGCGGGCTGCTGGTCGCGGAGCGCACGGCCGCGGGCGCCGCCGCGTACGGCCTCTCCGACGCGGGCCGCCAGTTGCTGGAGGACGGCGACCGCCGGATATTCGGGCGGCCCGCCCGACCGCCGGCGGAGGGCTGGGTGCTGGCCGTCTTCTCGGTCCCCGAGGAGGAGCGGCACAAGCGCCACCTGCTGCGCTCCCGGCTGGCCCGGCTGGGCTTCGGCACCGCGGCGCCCGGCGTCTGGATCGCCCCCGCGCACCTCTACGAGGAGACCCGGCACACCCTGGAGCGGCTCCAGCTGGCCGCCTACGTGGACCTGTTCACCGGTACCCATGCCGGTTTCACGCCCACCGCGCAGGCCGTGGCGCGCTGGTGGGACCTGGACGCCCTCGCCGCGCGCCACCGCGCCTTCCTGGCCGCGCACGAACCGGTCCTGGACCGCTGGACCCGGCGCCGCTCACTGCCCCCCGAGGCGGCCTACCGCGACTACCTGCTCGCCCTGGACGCCTGGCGCCATCTGCCGTACGCGGATCCCGGGCTGCCCCCGGCGCTCCTGCCGGCGGACTGGCCGGGCGGTCGCGCGGCGGAGGTGTTCGGCCGGCTGCACGGCAAACTGCGGGCGGCCGGCGCCCGTTACGTGCAGGAGGCGACGGCCGGGTCGTTCCGCACCCAGGACGCGGGCTGAACCTCCCCATTCTCGACTCCGCTCGAATGGGAGGCGGCCCGCTTCCTCGTACGCCCCGTGCCGTCGCCTCCGGCCCGCGGCCCCGGTGTTCCCCCTGGGCCGCGGGCACCCCGTGCCCCCTGTTTCAGCGTCGCCGCTGCTGCGCCCCCACCGTGACGGCGGTGCGGCGCGGCCGGACGACCGGTCCGGCGGCGGCCGCCGCTGCCGGGCGCGGCCGGGCGGCGGCGATCACCGACACCACGTCCTTGAAGGAGCTGCACATCCGCGTGCCGGCGACCGCGGCGAGTTCACCGAACGTTCCGCTGCCGTAGGTGACCGCGACCGGCTCCATGCGCGCGGTCACCGCCATCCGCATGTCCCCCACGGTGTCCCCCACATAAGCGCTCTGCCAGGCCGGGACCCCCAGCCGGCCGGCCGCGCGCAGCACCATCTCCGGGTGCGGCTTGCCGCGCCGCACCATGTCCTGCCCGACGACCGGGCCGACCAGGTCGCGGATGCCCATCACATCGAGCAGGGCCTCGGCGCTGCGGGTGGTCTTGGAGGTGGCGACGGCGAGTTCGACGCCGTGGGCGCGCAGCGCGGACAGCCCGGCCGTCACTCCGGGGTAGAGCAGCTGCGGCCCCTGGCACAGGACCTCGTAGGCGAACAGTTCCCGGTAGCGGGAGATGGCGGCCTGCACCCGGCCGTCGTCCTCGGGCCGGCCCAGCAGCCGGCCGAACGCGGCGGCCGGGGGCTTGCCGATGGCCGTGGCCGCCTGCCGCGCGGTGACCGAACAGCCCTGCTCCGCGGCCACCTTGACCAGCAGCTTGCTGATCGCGGGCAGGGTGTTGGCGAGGGTGCCGTCCAGATCGAAGACGGCGGCCTTGAGCGTCTCGCCGCCGGCGCTCCGCGCGCCTCTCATCACAGGACGTTCGCCGACTTCCATTGATACGCGCATGGATGGGGACCTTTCCGGGTTCCGATGGGTGCGGGGGCTCGGGTGACTGTGCGGGCCCAGCTGGTCGGGCGGGCCTGCGGTCGACGACTGTGGCGGCAGAGGCGGTCTCGCCGTGGCGCACCGCTGTCCAAGGGCGGTACGCGACCGTCGAGGTGGCGGCATCGGAAGGGATCGTCCCGTTTACCGCCTTCGGAGATTTAAAAACCGCCTGCGCTGTTTGTCAATGTGCCTTAGCCCCTCCCTGACGGTCGACAAGCAATCCGGGGCGGGCCACACTGGACATATGCGCCACCAACGCCCGGCGCCAGGTACGGACCAGGAGGCAGAGCGATCACTTCCCGACAGAGCGGGGAGGATCCGGCCATTTCCCTCCACCATAGCGAACCGCATGGTTGGTTTTCTCTGTAGACTGCAAACACGTTGCAGTCGTACGAGAGACGGGACGGACACGTGCCCACGCAGCATCGCGCCATCCAGAGCCGCCAGGCGCTCATCCGCTCGGCCGCCGAGACGTTCCTGGAAAAGGGAGTGCCCGCCGCAGGCATGGTCGAGATCAGCCGGCGGGCCCGGCTCAGCAAGGGCGCCCTCTACTTCCACTTCACGTCCAAGGACGACCTGACCCTCGCCGTGCGGGACGCCGCCCTGGCCACCCTCAACGAGGTCGAGGAGGGCTTCCTCCGCTCCCCCGAGCCGCTGACCGTCGCCGTCCGGGACTTCGCCGTCGAGCTGTTCGGCCGGGTGCAGTCGGACGCGGTGCTGCGCGCCGGGCTGCGGCTGCGCCCCGAGACCGCGCCCGGTCTGGACATCCACGCCTTGGAGCAGCGCTGGTACGCGCTCTTCCTCGACAAGGCGGTCACCTGCGGCACCGGCGAGCCGGTCCACCTCGGGGACGAGCTCACCGGCCCGCACCCCACGGACGTCGAGCCCCGGCGCACCGCCCAGCTGCTGACGTCGATCGTGGTGGGGCTGCTGCACCTGGGCGGCGGCGACCGGATGTGGTGGGACGCGGAGGCGGTCGCCGGACTGTGGGGGCTGCTGCCGGCCGCGGCGGGCCGGGTCGCGGCCGCCGGAATCCCGGCGCCGGCGCAGGTCCCGGCCGGCTGACCGCCCGGCCCGCCCCGCGGCGGCCGGCGGCCCGCACCCCGCTCCGGCCCCGCACCGGTCTCACAACTCCACGAGCACCGCTCCGACATGGCGTCCCCGGGTGAGCTCGCAGAGCGCCCTCGGCGCCTGCTCGACCCCCGTCAGCAGGGCGTGCGGGAAGACAAGGGAGCCGTCCCGCAGCCCCCGGCCGAACTCCGCGGTCCACTCCTCCGGCAGGTCGGGGTGCGCGTACAGCCCGAAGCCGCGCAGCGTCACCCGGCGCGTGATGATCAGTGCCGAGTCCAGCTCGACCGGACCGGCCACCCCACCGCCCGCGCCCAACTGACTGGACAGCGCGCCGACCAGGGCGAACCGGGCCTCCGGGCGCGCCACCGCGAGCGCCGCGCGCAGTTGCTCACCGCCCACGGTGTCCAGCAGCACGTCGATGCCGTCCGGCGCCGCTCGGCGCAGCTGCTCCTCGATGGGCCCGGCCCCGCGCACCACCGCGGCGTCGTACCCCAACTCCGCCCGCAGGCGGGCCGCCTTGGCCTCCGAGCCGGTGCTGCCGATCACCCGGCCGGCTCCCAGCCGGCGGGCGAGCTGGCCGGCCAGGCTGCCCACCCCGCCGGCCGCGCCGCTGACGAACACGGTGTCGCCCGGCCGGACCCCGGCGGTCCGGCTCAGCGCGCCCCAGGCGGTGGCGCCCTGGGAGAGGTGCGCGGCCAGGGAGGGGAGGGCGTCGGGGTCCAGCCGCCGGGCGTGCTTCTCGTCGACGACCGCGAACTCCCGCCATCCGTAAGGGTGGTGGACCAGGTCACCGGGGACGAGGGTGTCGCCGGCGGCCGCCACGACCTCGCCGACCGCGGAGCCCCACAGCGGCCGGCCGGGTTCGAAGGAGGGCATCGGCAGCCGGACCTCGGTCATCCGCGTCCGCATCGCCGCGGTGACCGCCATATAGCGGGTGCGCACCAGCACCTGCCCTGGTCCCGGCTCGGGCAGGGGGACCTCGACCACCTCGAAGTGACGCTCCGTCACCTGCTCGTCGCCGACACGGCGGGCGAGCCGTACCTCCCGGTGGACGGCGGGGAGGTCGGGCGCGGCGGGGACGGTCATCGGTCTGCTCCTTGCGCGTTCGGCGGTACCACGCGGCACCGCATCACCGGGCATGTATTCCGGCCGTAAACGCCTCGCCGCCCATGAATACCGCACGGTTGGCTTCTTTATGATGCGGAAATAGACTGCGCGGCCACGGCAGCGGGTCTCGCCCGGACTCAACAACTCCACGAGAGCATACGGAGGATGATCGGTGGTCAAGCAGGAACGGGCGGTGCGCACCCGGCGAGCCGTTCTCGAAGCCGCGGCCCACGTCATCGGCACCCGCGGCTACCAGGCCGCCACGATGGCAGAGATCATCCAACGCGCCGGGGTCACCAAGGGAGCCGTCTACTTCCACTTCCGCTCCAAGGACGCACTGGCGCGCGCAGTCATCCGGGAGCAGACCGAACCGTTCGTTCCGCCGGTCAGCGACTCCCGTCTGCAGGACGCCATCGACTTCACCCATCAGGTCGCGCTGGCCCTGCGCAGCGACCCGTTGCTGCAGGCCGGCACCCGGATCGCGGTCGAGACGACGTTCAGCGAGGAGCCGCTGGTCCCGTATCAGGCGTGGACCGACATCATCACCGCGATGTTCACCGACGCCCGGGACAAGGGCGAACTGCTGCCCGCCGTCGCGCCGGACCGGGCCGCGGAGTTCTTCGTCGCCGCGTACATGGGCGTGCAGCTGTTCTCGCGGGCCGCGACCAATCGGGCCGATCTTCCCGAGCGGGTCACCGCCCTGTGGAAGCACACGCTGCCGGGCCTGGCGTCGCCGGGTGCGCTGAGCCATCTGGACCCGCACGGCCGATCTGTGAAGATCGCCGTCTGACCCTCCACCAGGACTCGCCACGGCGAGGGAACGGTCGGCTCGTCACTGGAAAACAAACCGCATGGTTCGTATCTTGGGGCGGAGACCGGATCCCGACCGCCGGAGCGCCGAGCGCCGCCCCTCTGAAAGGACCTCCATGGCCAGCGCCACCCTCACCCCGTCCGCATGTGATCAGTCCGGCGGCATCCACGGACGACGGGGGGACGGAAACCGACCGCGGGCGCTGACCTCGACGGTGCCCCGGGAGTACGTGCACCGGGCCGCGGTGTCGGAGGTGTTCCTGACCAACTGGCGGCAGAGCGGGTCGGACGGCTGGCTGGTGACCGCCCAGTGGCCCCGCGCGCACAGCTTCTACGGGCCGGCGCACGGGCTGCACGATCCGCTGCTGCTGATCGAGACGGTGCGGCAGGCGGGGATATTACTGAGCCACGTCGCGCACGGCGTGCCGCTGGACCACCGGATCATCTGGCAGCAGGTCCGTTACGCGCTCCGCCCGCAGGCGCTGCGCGCCGCCCTGAAACCGGCCGACATCGCGCTGCACATCACCGACCGCGACGTGGTCCGCAGGCGGAAGCAACTGGTCAGCATCCGCCAGGAGTTCCGCATCGTGTGCGACGGCGCGGAGCTGGCCCGCGCGACGCTGGCGTACTCCTGCCACAGTCCGGCCGTCTACCGCCGGGTGCGCGGCGAGTACGGCGATCTGGCGCTCGCCAACGCCCGGCGGCTGCCGCCGGCGGAGCCGGTCGCGCCACAGGCCGTGGGCCGGGACCGGACCGGTGACGTGGTGCTCTCCCCCACGGACCGCGCCGACCGCTGGCGGCTGCGGGTGGACACCTCGCATCCGGTGCTGTTCGACCACCCGGTGGACCACGTCCCGGGCATGCTGATGGTCGAGGCGGCCCGGCAGGCCGCGCGGGCGGCGGCGCCCGACTGGGCGCTGCCGGTCGCGCTGACCTGCTCCTTCGAGCGGTACGCCGAACTGGACGCGCCGTGCTGGGTGCAGGCCCGGCCCGCCGGGGTGGCCGACGACGGCCGCCGGGAGGTGGCGGTGTGCGTCGAGCAGCACGGCCGGGCGCTGCTCGACGCGCGGGTCACCGGTCTTCCGCTGCCGGAGTGCCTGCCCGACCTGTGCTGACGGCGGGCGCGTGGACCGCGCCGCGGATCGGCCCCGCCCCGCGCTGCGTCCGGCCTCCCCGTCAGTGCAGCGTGAGGCGGGGCTTCGGCGCGTCGGTACGGCCGGTGGGCGGGGTGCGGCTGCCGGCCTGGTAGGGCAGCGGCCAGGGGGCGCCCGGTCCGCTGTAGCCCTGGTCGGCGGCGGCGTGCAGGGTCCAGTGCGGGTCGTAGAGGTGGGGTCGGGCCAGGGCGCACAGGTCGGTGCGGCCGGCCAGGATCAGGGAGTTGACGTCGTCCCAGGAGGAGATGGCGCCGACCGCGATGACGGGGATGCCGAGGGTGTTGCGGATGCGGTCGGCGAACGGGGCCTGGTAGGAGCGGCCGAAGTCGGGGCGCTCGTGGGGCACGACCTGTCCGGTGGAGACGTCGATGGCGTCGGCGCCGTGCTCGGCGAAGGCGGCCGCGAGGGCCACCGCGTCGTCGGCGGTGGTGCCGCCCTCCGCCCAGTCGGTTGCGGAGATCCGGACAGTCATGGGGCGGTCTTCCGGCCATTGTTCCCGTACCGCGTCGAACACTTCGAGGGGGAAGCGGAGGCGGCCGGCGAGGGAGCCGCCGTAGGCGTCGGTACGTCGGTTGGTCAGCGGTGAGAGGAATCCGGAGAGGAGGTAGCCGTGGGCGCAGTGGAGTTCGAGGAGGTCGAAGCCGGCGCGGGCGGCAGCGGCGGCGGAGCGGGCGAACTGCTCCCGTACCGCGGCGAGTTCGGCGGTGGTCAGGGCGTGCGGGACCTGGTTGACGCCCGGGCGGTAGGGCAGTGCGGAGGGGGCGACGAGCGGCCAGTTGCCGTCCGGGAGCGGCTGGTCGATGCCCTCCCACATCCGGCGGGTGGAGCCCTTGCGGCCGGAGTGGCCCAGCTGGACGCCCAGGGCGGTGCCGGGCGCCCGGGTGTGCACGAAGTCGGTGACGCGCCGCCAGGCCCGCTCGTGTTCCGGGGTGTACAGACCGGTGCAGGCCGGGGTGATCCGCCCCTCGGGGCTGACGCACACCATTTCCGTCATCACCAGGCCGGCGCCGCCCAGGGCGCGGGCGCCGAGGTGGACGAGGTGGAAGTCGCCGGGCGTGCCGTCGCCGTCGGCCGCGTACATGTCCATCGGGGAGACCACGACGCGGTTGCGCAGGGTCAGTCCGCGGAGCCGGAAGGGGGTGAACATCGGCGGTGTCCCGGTGGGGACGCCCGCCTCCGCGGCGACCGCGTCGGTGAACTCCGCGTCGCGCAGGCGCAGGTTGTCGTGGGTGACCCGGCGGCTGCGGGTGAGCAGGTTGAAGGCGAACTGGTGCGGCGGCTGGCCGGTGTAGGTGGCGAGGTCCTCGAACCACGCGAGGCTGGCGCGGGCGGCGCGCTGGGTGGAGGCGACGACGGGGCGGCGTTCGGCCTCGTAGGCGGCGAGGGCGTCCGGCAGGGTGGGCTGCTCCCGTAGGCACGCGGTGAGGGCGAGGGCGTCCTCGACGGCGAGTTTGGTGCCGGAGCCGATGGAGAAGTGGGCGGTGTGCGCGGCGTCGCCGAGCAGCACGATCGGGCCGTGTGACCAGCGCTCGTTGGCAACCGTGCGGAAGGCGATCCAGCTGGAGTTGTTGGTGCGCAGCGGGCGGCCGCCCAGGCTGTCGGCGAAGAGAGCGGCGCACCAGGCGGCCGAGGCGGACTCGTCGTGGGTGTCCAGGCCGTTGGCGCGCCAGACCTCTTCGCGCATCTCGACGATGACGGTGCTGGCGCCGCCGTCGGGTTCACCGGGGCCCTCGGGCGCGGGGCGGGCGTACGGGTAGGCGTGGAGCTGGGCGATGCCGCGGCCGGTGTCGGCGATCTCGAAGCGGAAGGCGTCCAGGGCGAAGTCGGCGGAGAGCCAGATGTAGCGGCAGCGGTGGGTGGTCAGCTGCGGGCGGAAGACGTCCGCGTGTGCGGTGCGGGTGGTGCTGTGCACTCCGTCGGCGGCGATCACCAGGTCGTGGTCGCGGGCGAGTCGGGCGGCCGGCGGGGCCTCGGTGCCGAAGACCAGCCGTACGCCCAGGGAGCGGCAGCGGTCGTGGAGGATCGCCAGCAGCCGGCGGCGGCCGAGGGCGGCGAAGCCGTGGCCGCCGGAGGTGAGAGTGCGGCCGCGGTGCACGATGTCGATGTCGTCCCAGCGCACGAACTCCGCTTGCAGGGCGCGGTAGACGACCGGGTCGGCGTGTTCGATGCCGCCGAGGGTCTCGTCGGAGAGGACGACGCCGAAGCCGAAGGTGTCGTCGGGGGCGTTGCGCTCCCAGACGGTGATCTCGCGGGCCGGGTCGAGCCGTTTGAGCAGGGCCGCGGCGTAGAGCCCGCCGGGGCCACCGCCGAGGACGGCGACCTTCAGCGGCCGCGGGTCGGGGCCCGCGGACCCGGTCACTTTCCCTGCCACTGGGGGGGCCGCTTCTCGGTGAAGGCGGCGTGGAATTCGGCGTAGTCGGCGCTGTTCATCAGCAGCGCCTGGGTGGCGGCGTCCATTTCGACGGCGGCGGCCAGCGGCATGTCGAGTTCGGCGGTGAGCAGGGCCTTGGTCTGGGCGTGGGCCAGTGCGGGGCCGTCGGCGAGCCGGCGGGCGAGGGCGGCGGCCCGCTCGTCGGCGCGGCCCTCCTCGGCGAGTTCGCTGATCAGGCCGAGGCGTTCGGCCTCGGGGGCGCGGACCGGGTCGCCGAGCATCAGCACCCGGGTGGCGTGGCCGAGGCCGATGACGCGCGGCAGAAGGTAGGCCGCGCCCATGTCGCCGCCGGAGAGGCCGACCCGGGTGAAGAGGAACGCGAAGCGGGCGGAGGGGTCGGCGACCCGGAAGTCGGCGGCGAGCGCGAGCACCGCGCCGGCGCCGGCGGCCACGCCGTGCACGGCCGCGATGACCGGGAAGGGGCATTCCCGGATGGCCCGGACGACCTGCCCGGTCATCCGGTTGAAGTCCAGGAGCTGGGCGGTGTCCATGCCGAGGGTGACGCCGATGATCTCCTCGACGTCGCCGCCGGAGCAGAAGCCGCGGCCCTCGCCGGCCAGGACCAGGGCGCGCACCGAGCGTTCCCGGGAGAGTTCGGCGAGCAGGTCGCGGAGGTCGGCGTAGGACTCGAAGGTGAGCGCATTGAGCTTCTCGGGGCGGGCGAGGGTGACGGTGGCGACGCCGTCCTCTCTGGTGACCCGGATGTGCTGCCATGCGCCGGTGCTTCGGGCGGATCCTGCGAACGGGCTCATCGGTCTGCCTGCCCCCTTCAGCCGGATGGCTGGTGCGTGTGGTGGCCGCGGATGCGGTGGCGGTGCGGGACGCGCGAAATGCCCTTCGAAGCTATCACTCCTTTGTGACTGTCGTCATGATGGCGCGATATCGGGTCGGGTGCGCCGGGGCGGTCGGCGGAGCGCGGGACGGGCCGGAAGTCCTGCCGCTCGCGGGGCGTAGGTCCCGGCCGGCCCGGTCTCCCGACCCTGCTGCCGGCGTCGGTGCGCGGCCTAGCGTGGAGGCGTCCCGCAGGGCCCGGACGCCGGTCCCGGCCCTCGGCGAAGGGAGCGGCGCATGCCGGAACCGCAGACCACGGAACCGACCGCGCAGCACGCGCCCGGGCCGTCCGGCCCCTCGTGCTGGCGGATCGAACTGCCGCACGCCCCGTCCGCGGTGTCCCTGGCCCGCGCCCTGACCGGCGCCGCGCTGAGGGATCTGCGGACCACCGCCGACCGCGCCACCGCCGTGCTGCTCACCGCCGAACTGGTCGCCAACGCCGTCGCGCACACCCGCGGACCCGGCCCCGTCGAGCTGGTGGTGCGGGCCCGGACGGCGGGCTGCGAGGTGGAGGTGCACGACGCGGATCCGTCGCCGGTGGCGGGGCTGGACGGGGCGGCGGACGAGGCGGGGCGGACGGGGTGCGGGGCGGCGGAGCCGGTCGCCGGGGGGCCGGGGGCGGCGGGGCTTCGGGCCGCCGGGGTCGGGGCCGCGGGCGGTCAGCGGTCGCCGGCGGCCGGGCGGGGGCTACGGCTGGTCCGGGGGCTCAGTTCGGCCGCCGGTTGCCGCCGGACGGCGCGCGGCAAGGCGGTGTGGTTCACCCTTCCCGCGCTGCGGGAGCCGCGGCTGTCGTGACGGCCGACGTGCCGGCTGTCCCGGCGGGCAGCTCGCCGGGGACGGGGGCGGCGTCGGGGGCATCCGCGGTGCGGGGCTCCGGGAGGTCCTCCGCACCGTCCGGGGCGGAGCCGGGGGTTCCGGTCCCGAGGCGCGAGTGGCGGCGCCCGTAGAGCGCGTAGACGACCGCGCCGATAGCGAGGAATCCGGCGAACTGGAGCCAGGTGGCCGGGCCGGTGCCGTAGACGAGGTAGCCGCAGAAGGCGACGCCCAGCAGGGGGCTGACCGGGAACAGCGGGACGCGGAAGCGGCGCCCCAGGTCGGGCCGGGTGCGGCGGAGGACCAGCACGCTGATGTTGACCACCGCCATGACCGCCAGCGTGCCGACGCTGCTCAGGTTCATCACCATGTCGAGCGGGACGACCGCGGCCGGGACGGCGAAGACCAGGGCGACGATCCAGGTGTTGGCGACGGGCGTGGCGGTCCGCGGCGAGACCCGCGCGAAGACCCGCGGGACCAGGCCGTCCCGCGCCATCGACATCAGGATGCGGGTCTGCCCGTACATCACGGCGAGGACCACGGAGGCGATGGCGACGACCGCGCCGAAGGCGATCACCGTGCCGCCGATGCCGGACTGGGTGACCCGGTCGACGATCAGCGACAGCGCCGCGGGGCGGCCCGCGACCTGCCCGGAGGAGAGCGCGCCGATGGCGGCCAGCGCGACCAGGCAGTAGAGGACGGTGACCACACCGATGCAGATCAGGATCGCGAGGGGGATGTTCCGGCGCGGGTTGCGCGCCTCCTCCCCGGCGGTGGTGATCGCGTCGAAGCCGATGTACGAGAAGAACGCGACGGAGGCGCCGGAGGTGATCCCGGCGAGGCCCTCGGGGGCGAACGGGGAGAGGTTGCCGCTGCGGAACGCGCCGAAGCCGATCACGCAGAACAGCACCAGGACCGCCAGCTTGAGCACCGCCATCGCCGCGGTGGCGCGGGCGCTCTCCCGAACGCCGCGGACCAGCAGCAGCGCGGCCAGCAGCACCACGACCACGGCCGGGAGGTTGACGACGCCGCCGTCGCCGGGCGGGTTGGCGAGCGCGGCGGGCAGCTGCCAGCCGGTGAGGCTGCCGAGCAGTTGGTTGAGGTACTGGCCCCAGCCGACGGCGACCGCCGAGACCGAGACGCCGTATTCGAGCAGCAGGCACCAGCCGACGAGGAAGGCGGTGCGCTCGCCGAGGGTGGCGTAGGCGTAGGAGTACGAACTGCCGGAGACCGGGATCGCGCCGCCCAGCTCGGCGAAGGAGAAGGCGGTGAAGACGCAGGTGACGGCCGCCAGGACGAAGGAGACGACGACCGCGGGACCGGCCTGGGCGACGGTGTCGGAGAGCCCGACGAAGATGCCGGTGCCGACGACGGCACCGATGCCGAAGCAGACCAGTTGGAAGAGGCCCATGCTGCGCCGCAGCCCGTGGCCGTGGAGGTCCGCTCCGGATTCGGCGATGAGGAGGTCGGGGGACTTGATGCGCAGTCCGGACGCGCCTGAGCGGGGCATGGGTGGTTCTCTCTCTGGTGGTGCGAGGCGCGCGGCGCGGGTGGGCCGGGCGCGCAGCGGGGTCCGAACCGGTGGGTCCGGACCCCGTGAGCGGCTCGATGGTAACCATCCGGGCCGCCTGACCGCGCATGGGGCGGACGGCTGCGCCCTGCCCGGTGCCCCGACGGGCGGCAGGGAGGAGCCGCCCGGCTAGCCGGCCAGCGTCGCCACCATCACGGCCTTGATGGTGTGCATCCGGTTCTCCGCCTCGTCGAAGACGACCGAGTGCGCCGACTCGAAGACCTCGTCGGTGACCTCCAGCGAGGTCAGGCCGTGGCGGGCGTGGATCTCCCGGCCGACCTCGGTGCCGAGGTCGTGGTAGGCGGGCAGGCAGTGCAGGAACTTCACCCCGGGCTTGCCGGTGGCGCGCAGCACGTCCATCGTGACCGCGTACGGGGCGAGCAGCGCGATCCGCTCGTCCCAGACCTCCTTGGGCTCGCCCATGGAGACCCACACGTCGGTGGCGACGAAGTCGGCGCCCCGCACGCCCTCGGCGACCTCCTCGGTCAGGGTGATCCGGGCCCCGCTGGTCTCCGCGAGCGCCCGCGCCCGGGCGATGACGGCCTCTTCGGGCCAGAGCTTCCGGGGCGCCACGATCCGTACGTCCATGCCGAGCAGGGCGCCGGTGACGAGGTAGGAGTTGCCCATGTTGTTGCGGGCGTCGCCGAGGTAGGCGAAGGCGGTCTCCTCCAGGGGGCGGCCGCCGCCGTGCTCGATCATGGTCAGGACGTCGGCGAGCATCTGGGTCGGGTGCCAGTCGTCGGTGAGCCCGTTGTAGACGGGCACCCCGGCGTGCGCGGCGAGTTCTTCGACGTCGGCGTGGGCGCTGCCGCGGAACTCGATGGCGTCGAACATCCGGCCCAGGACGCGGGCGGTGTCCTTGACCGACTCCTTGTGCCCGATCTGCGAACCGGTCGGGTCGAGATAGGTGGTCGTGGCGCCCTGGTCCGCGGCCGCGACCTCGAAGGAGCAGCGGGTCCGGGTCGAGGTCTTCTCGAAGATCAGGGCGATGTTGCGGCCGTTCAGGCGGCGGACCTCGGTACCGGCGTGCTTGGCCGCCTTCAGCTCGGCGGCCAGGTCGATCAGTCGGCGGAACTCCTCGGCGCTGAAGTCCAGCTCCTTGAGGAAGTGGCGGCCCGTGAGGTCTATCGCCATGGGTGGGCTCCTGGTTCGCGGCGGTCGGGATGGATGGGGTGGAGCGGGGTGGAGCGGGGCCGATGCCGGGGCGGGCCGCAAGCGGGGGCGGGCCGATGTCGGCGTCGGATCTTGCGGTCGGCGTCGGGCCGATACCGGGGCCGGGCCGAGGGTCGGACCAGTCCCGGTGGGCGGATCGGACGGATCCGATGGGTGGATCGGATCGCGCTCGAACACTGGAAGTGTATACGAGGTGCCGTATCTCTATACGGAGTCTTCCCCCATGAGCGTGCTCCAACCCGATGCGGTGCGGTGCGGTGTGCTGCGGTCCGGTGGGGGCTGGTGCGGTTCGGTGGGGGCTGGTGCGGTTCGGTGGGGGCTGGTGCGGCCCGGTGGGGCCGGGCCTGGACTGATGCCGCGGCCCGGCACCCCACCGTGACACGGACCCGGCGGGCCCGCCCACCCGGACCGTCCTGCCGGCTCGGCCCACGCCCCTCTCAGCCCACGCCCCTCTCAGCCCACGCCCGGCACGGCGTCCCTCGTCACCGGGCAGCTCATACAGCGCGGTCCGCCGCGGCCCCGGCCCAGCTCGCTCCCGGGGATCGTGATCACCTCGATGCCGCGCTTGCGCAGGAAGGTGTTGGTGGTGACGTTCCGCTCGTAGGCCACCACCACGCCCGGCTCCACCGCCAGCACGTTGCAGCCGTCGTCCCACTGCTCGCGTTCGGCGGCGTGCACGTCCTGGGTCGCGGTGAGCACCCGGATGTCGGAGAGGCCCAGGGAGGCCGCTATGGCGCGGTGCATGTGCTCCGGCGGATGGTCGGTGACCTTGAGGTCCTGCGCACCCGCGCCCGGTTCGATGGTGTACGAGCGGAGCATGCCCAGACCCGCGTACTGGGTGAAGGTGTCCCCGTCGATCATGGTCATCACGGTGTCCAGGTGCATGAACGCCCGTCGCTTGGGCATGTCCAGCGCCACGATCGTCTGCGCGGACCCCGCCTCGAACAGCCCGCGGGCCAGGAGTTCCACCGCCTGCGGAGTGGTCCGCTCGCTCATGCCGATCAGCACCGCGCCGTTCCCCATCACCAGGACGTCGCCGCCCTCGATCGTCGAGGGGTAGTCCGCCTGGCCCTCGGACCAGACGTGGAAGGACTCGTCGCGGAAGAGCGGGTGGTAGTGGTAGATGGCTTCGTAGTGCACGGTCTCGCGCTGCCGGGCGGGCCAGCGCATCGAGTTGATCGACACCCCGTCGTAGATCCAGGCGGAGGTGTCGCGGGTGAAGAGGTGGTTGGGCAGCGGACCCAACAGGAAGTCGTCGAGGTCCATCACGTGGAAGCGGACCGAGGTGGGTTCGGGGTGGCGTTCCAGGAACTCGCGCTTGGTCATCCCGCCGACCAGCGCCTCGACGAGTTCGGACACCGGCAGTTCCTCGAACGCCGCCCGCAAGTGGTCGGTCGCCAGCGGCCCGTACTCGTTCTCGTCGAAGACCCGGTCCAGGACCAGCGTGCGCGCCTGGGGGATCTGCAGGCTGTCGGCCAGCAGATCCCCGAAGAGGTGCACCTCGACGCCCCGGTCGCGGAGCACGTCCGCGAACCCGTCGTGCTCGGCCCGGGCCCGACGGACCCACAGCACGTCGTCGAAGAGCAGGGTGTCCTTGTTGGAGGGGGTGAGCCGCTTCAGTTCCAGATCGGGGCGGTGCAGGATCACCCGGCGCAGCCGCCCGGCCTCTGAGTCGACATGGAATCCCATCTCCCCATCTTGTCGGCTCGGAGCGCGCGACGTCGGGAGTCGGGGATGTCGGGGGGTGTTGGTGGGCGCCGCACCCGCCCCCGAGCCCCCGCTCCGACACCCCCACTCCCACCCCCACCCCCAGGCAGCCCGTCTCCCTCGCGCTCCCCATCTACCGCCCCGGGATCAGCACCGCCGCAACCTCAGCGCCGCGGCCACCGCGCCCGCCGACATCACCGCCGCGATGATCCAGCCGCCGCGCAGCGCCCCGAACTCCGGGTGCTGCTGGCCGCCCATGGTGGCGACCAGTACGGCGACGCCGAGCGCGGTTCCGGCCTGCCGGGAGACCATCAGGACCCCCGAACCGAGGGAGAGTTGGCTACTGGGCAGCGACCCCGCGGCGGCGAACATCACCGGCTGGTACAGCCCGGTGCCGATCCCCGCGAAGATCAACCCGGGCAGGAACCGCACCGCGTAGTGCGTGCCCCCGCTCCCGTCGCCGGCCAGGACGATCCACCACAGGGCGGCCGCCACGAACCCCAGCGCGCCGATCACCGCCGTCCCCCGGCCACCGACCGCCCCGACGATCCGGCCGGAGACCGCGGAGACCACCAGTACGGTCAGCGGCCAGGGCGCCATCGCCAGCCCTGCCGTCCGTACCGAGTAGTGCCAGACGTCGGTGAACAACAGGCTGGCGGCGAGCATCATCGCCCCGTAGGCGACGAAGTAGCCGAGCAGCCCCAGGGTGGCCGGGGTGAATCCGGGGGTGCGGAAGAGCACCGGGTGCAGGATGGGTTGCGCGGCCCGTCGGACATGGCGCACGCCCAGCACACCGGCCAGTACACCGGCGGCGAGGACGGCGAGCGTGACCGGGGCGGCATACCCCCACTCGGGGGCCTGGACGCACGCGGTCACCAGCGCACCGATGCAGACCAGCACCAACGCCGTCCCCGGCAGGTCGAGCGCCTGCCGCGGCCCGCGTGCCGAGCGGGGCAGCAGTCGGACGCCCGCGCCGACCGCGAGCAGCACCACCGGAACGTTGATCAGGAAGATCAGCCGCCAGTCGGAGGCGGCGAGCAGCCCGCCGATCACCGGCCCGGAACTCGCGGCCACGGCGCTGACCGCCGTCCACGCGCCGACCGCGGTCGCCCGCTCGCGGGCCGGGAAGGCGGGCAGCGCGAGGGAGAGGGAGGTGGGGATCAGCACGGCGGCGGCCGCGCCCTGCACCACGCGCGCCACGACGAGCAGGGTGAGTGTGGGCGCCGCCCCACAGGCCGCCGATGCCAGGCCGAACAGCACCATGCCGATGAGGAAGCAGCGCCGCCGCCCGGCCTCGTCGGCGAGCCGCCCGGCGGGTACGAGGAGCGCGGCGAGCACGACGGTGTAGCCGTTGAGCACCCAGGAGAGCGCGGAGGCGGGTGCCGGTGCGAAGTCCTGGCCGATCGCCGGGAACGCGATGGTGACCGCGATCAGGTCGAGTACGGCGAGGAACTGCGCCGCGGAGGCGATCGTCAGGATCAGCCAGCGGCGGGGGTCGGGCGCATCGCCAGGCTCTGGCGCATCGCCGGGGCCGGAGGCTGCGGGCCGGTCGGAGGCTACAGGCCGGTCGGAGGCTGCGGGCCGGTCGGAAGTTGCCCGGGGGGCGGGGGCCACGCGCGGGCCGGGTTCTACGCGGGCTGCCGCGGGGTCGGCGGAGGCGTCGGCCTGTCGGCCGGTGGCACGGACTGACGGCCGCGCGACGGTCGTCGAGGTGCGGGGCTGCGGGCCGGTGGCCGGGGCGCAGGGGTGCCCGTTGTCGTCGGGTCGGCGGGTAGCGGGGGTGGCGCCGGTGGGCGCACCCGTCCCCGGGCTTCCCGGAAGAGGAGTGGTCATGTCGCTCAAGCATCGGCCGTAGGCACCCCCGTCACGAGTGGCAGCCCTGCCACCACCCGCTACATTCCTGCCACCCGTTCTGCCACACTCGCGCCATGCCCTCGATCGCGATCGCCGTCACCGACGGCATGCCGTTCTTCGAACTCTCCGTCCCCTGCCACATCTTCGGCTTCGACCGGCTCCAGCCGCCTCCGGACTGGTACGACCTCCGGGTGTGCGCGATCGGGGGCACGGAGGGTGAAGCGCCGCTCGCCGGGCCGTGGTTCAGTGCCCGGACCCCGCACGGCATCGAGGACCTGATCTCCGCCGACACGGTCATCGTGCCGGCGTCCGCGGACGTCCACGGCGACCCGCCGGCCGAACTCGTCGCGGCGCTGCGCGAGGCCCATCGGCTCGGCGCACGCCTGGTCTCGTTCTGTTCCGGTGCCTTCACCCTCGCCGCGACCGGACTGCTCGACGGCCGGACCGCGGCCACCCACTGGATGTACGCGGCCCTGCTCGCCGAGCGCTATCCGAAGGTCACCGTGGACCCGTCGGTCCTCTACGTCGACCACGGCGATGTGCTCACCGGCGCGGGCGCCACCGCCTCCATCGACGTCTGCCTGCACCTCATCCGCGAGGACTTCGGCACCGGCGTCGCCAACTCCTACGCCCGGCAGCTGGTCGCGCCCGCGCACCGCCCCGGCGGCCAGGCGCAGTACATCGAGACGCCGCTGCCGGAACGCCGCGACGACTCCCTGGCGCCGGTGCTGCACTGGGCCGCCGAACGGCTCCGCGAACCGCTGACCGTCGCCGACCTCGCGCGGTACGCGCACACCAGCCCGCGCACCCTCGTCCGGCGCTTCCACGCCGCGACCGGGACCACGCCGATGCAGTGGCTCCAGTCCCAACGCATCGCCCGTGCACGCGAGTTGCTGGAGAGCACCGATCTGCCAGTGGACCGGGTGGCGGAGGTCGCCGGCCTGGGAACGGCCGCCAACCTCCGCCGCCACTTCACCCGGGCGATGGGCGTGCCCCCGGTCGACTACCGGCGGACGTACCGGACGGCACGGGTGGCATCAGTCGCACCCGTGGCACCCGTGGCCCCTGTCCCATCGGGAGCCCCTGTCCCATCGGGGGCACCCGTGGCACCGGTGGCGTGAACCGCCGACGCCGAGCCCTGGACGCGGCGGACCCGCGGCCGGTTGCGGACCCGCCGTGGCCGGTTACAGCCGTGGGTCCACCGGCTCCGACTCCAGCGCGAGCACCGCGAAGACCGCTTCGTGCACCCGCCAGAGCGGTTCCCCGTCCGCCAGCCGGTCGAGCGCCTCCAGCCCCAGTGCGTACTCGCGCAGGGCCAGCGAACGCTTGTGGCCGAGGTGGCGGATGCGCAGCCGCCGCAGGTTGTCCGGGCGGGTGTACTCCGGACCGTAGATGATCCGCAGGTACTCCCGGCCACGGCACTTGATGCCCGGCTGGACGAGCCGGCCGTCCGGCTGCCGGACCAGCGCCCGGACCGGCTTGACGACCATGCCCTCACCGCCGCCGGCGGTCAGATCCAGCCACCACGCGACACCCGCCGCGACCGACGCCTCGTCCTCGGTGTCGACGACCAGCCGCCGGGTCGGCGCGAGCAGCCGTATTCGGTCGGCGGCGGGCGCTGCGGCGCCAGGCGCAGCGAGTACGCCGGGCGTCCCGGCGTCGTGGGCCGCCGTGTCTTCCCACGCCCCCGCCGGGAGCGCCTGATCGGCCGCTATCAGCCGGTCGATCAGGGCCAGTTGCTCGGTGTGCGGCACGGCGGCCAGGCTGCGCCCCTCAACGGCGAGTACCTGGAAGGGCGCGAGCCGGATCCCGGCCAGCCCGCCGCGTCCCGCCTGCCCGGTCCGTCCAGTCGGCCCGGTCGGTCCAGCCGGTACGGTCGGCCCCGGCTGCGCGTCGGCCGCAGTCGGTGCCGTTTCCCCGACCCGCCAGCAGTACCGCCGGTACGCGTCGGTGAACGCCGCGGCATCGGCGGCCCGCCCGCGCTGCCGGTCGAGCAGCGCCGCCACCTCGACCCCGCGGGCGGCCGCCGCCTCCAGCGCGCCGAGCGCCCCCGGGAACACCGCCCCGGACGCCGCGCCGACCGCCGCGTACTGCGTCCGCAACAGACCCGTCGCCTTGAGGGACCACGGCATCAACTCGGCGTCCAGCAGCAGCCATTCGGTGTCCAGCTCGGCCCACAACCCGGCCTGGTCCGCACAGTCGCGGACCCGCCGCAGTATCCGCTCCGTCGTCTCCCGGTCGTCGAAGAACGGCCGTCCGGTGCGGGTGTACAGGGCACCCGAGACGTCTTCGCCCGTCACCCCGAAGCGCTCACGGGCCACCGCCTCGTCCCGGCAGACCAGCACCACCGCCCGGGAACCCATGTGCTTCTCCTCGCACACCACTTCGCGGACGCCCGCCGCGCGGTACTCGGCGAACGCCTCCAGCGGGTGCTCCAGGAAGCCTTCGTCGCGTGCGTCCGCCTCCTCGGACGGTCTGGCGGTCGCGCAGGGCGCCATGGTCGGCGGGAGATACGGCAGCAGCCGCGGGTCTATCGCGAAGCGGCTCATCACTTCCAGCGCGGCCGCGGCGTTCTCCTCCTTCACGGCGAGGCGGCCCATGTGGCGGGTCTCCACGATCCGCCGGCCGGCCACGTCGCCGAGATCCAGCGGGCGACCGTCCGCCCCGCCCGGCGCTTCCGTGGCCAGCGGTTTGGTCGGCTCGTACCAGACGCGCTCGGCCGGTACGTCGACCAGTTCACGCTCCGGCCAGCGCAGCGCGGTCAACTTCCCGCCGAAGACGCAGCCGGTGTCCAGGCAGATGGTGTTGTTGAGCCAGCCGGCGCGCGGGGTGGGCGTGTGGCCGTAGACGACGGCGGCGCGGCCGCGGTACTCCTCCGCCCACGGATAGCGCACGGGCAGGCCGAACTCGTCGGTCTCGCCGGTGGTGTCGCCGTACAGCGCGAAGGACCGCACCCGGCCCGACGTACGGCCGTGGTACTTCTCCGGCAGCCCGGCATGGCAGACCACCAATCCACCCCCGTCCAGGACGTAGTGACTGACCAGCCCCCTGATGAACTCCGCGGCCCCGGCGCGGAACGCCTCGTCCTCCTTCTCGAACTGCTCGACGGTTTCAGCGAGGCCGTGCGTGTGCTGCACCGCGCGACCACTGAGATAACGCCCGAGCTTGTTCTCGTGATTCCCGGATACGCACAGTGCGTGACCGGACGCCACCATTCCCGTCACCAGGCGCAGTACGCCCGGACTGTCCGGCCCCCGGTCGACGAGGTCACCGACGAAGACCGCCGTACGGCCCTCGGGGTGCACCGCGTCCACGGCCCGCCCCTGCCCGTCCCGGGCGAGCTCGTAGCCGAGCCGGCCCAGCAGGGTCTCCAGCTCGGAGCGGCAACCGTGGATGTCGCCGACGATGTCGAACGGCCCCGCGAGGTGCCGCAGGTCGTTGAACCGCCGCTCCCTGACGACCTCCGCGGCCTCGATCTCCCGCTCGCCACGCAGGAGGTGCACCTTCCGGAACCCCTCGCGCTCCAACTTCCCCACCGAGCGCCGCAGTTCGCGCTGGTGCCGCTGGATGACACGACGCGGCAGCCCGACCCGGTCGGCGCGCGCCGCGTTCCGCTCGGCGCAGACGTGCTCGGGCACGTCCAGCACGATCGCCACCGGCAGGACATCGTGCTCGCGGGCCAGCCGCACCAGCCGGGCGCGCGATTCGGCCTGCACGTTGGTGGCGTCCACCACCGTCAACCGCCCGGCCGCGAGCCGCTTGCCGACGATGAAGTGCAGGACCTCGAAGGCATCGCCACTGGCGGCCTGGTCGTTCTCGTCGTCGCTGACCAGCCCCCGGCAGAAGTCCGACGAGATCACCTCGGTCGGTTTGAAGTGCCGGGCGGCGAAGGTCGACTTGCCGGAGCCGGTCGCGCCGATCAGCACCACCAGCGACAGATCGGGCACAGCCAGCGAACCCGCCGCCGGGCGCGGCGCACGAACCGACTGCCGCCCGGCCTGCGCCTCCGGCCGCGACTGCGGTCGCGCCTGCGGCTGCGACGCACCGTTCCCGTCACTCATGCCACTGCCCCCTTCCCATCGACCGGCCCGCCACCGACACCACTGACACCCCGGACACCCCGGTCGCCACTGACACCACCGCCACCATGGTCAACACCGCCGCCATGGTCACCAATGACGCCACGGCCACTACGGACACCACCAGCGCCATCCACATTGCTCACGCCTCTACTACCTTCTACGCCTGTTACGCCTTTCTCGCCGCCCCTGCTCCCCCTGCTCCCCTCACTCCCCTTGCTTTCTTTGCTTTCCTTGCCGCCCTTACGGTCCGCGCGGGTGTCACCACCCCCACGGGCACCACCGCCCTCGCAGGTGAAGCACGCAAGCTGAGTGGGCGCCCCGACCTCCGGGTCCTCCGGCCCCACGGGGCCGAACGTCACCGCATAGCCGTGCCGCGCGGCGACCTCCTCCGCCCAGCGCCGGAACTCCTCCCGCGTCCACTCGAACCGGTGGTCCGCGTGCCGCACCTGCCCGGCGGGCAACGATTCCCAGCGCACGTTGTACTCGACGTTGGGCGTGGTCACGACGACCGTCCGGGGCCTGGCCGCCCCGAAGACCGCGTACTCCAGTGCTGGCAGCCGCTCCGGGTCGACATGCTCCACGACCTCGCTGAGCACCGCCGCGTCGTAGCCCTTGAGCCTGCTGTCCGTGTACGCCAACGACCCCTGGACGAGCCTCACGCGCTGGGACTGCCGCTCGGAGATCCGGTCGAGGCGGAGTCTGCGGTGGGCCTCGTGGAGCGCCCGCATCGACACGTCCATCCCGACGATCTCGGTGAACTGCCCTTCCTTGAGCAGCGCACCGATCAACTGCCCCTGCCCGCAGCCAAGATCGAGGACCCGGGCGGCCCCGGCCGAGCGCAGCACGTCGAGAACGGCCTCCCGTCGCCGTACGGCGAGCGGCACCGGCTTCTCCTCGGTGTCGGAATCCTCGTCCACCGCGTTGTCGATCTCCTCGACGGCCGCGTCGTCCGTCTCGGCGAGCCGCTCCAGTTCCAGCCGCGCCATCGCCTCACGGGCCAGCGACCAGCGGCGGGCCAGATAGCGGCCGACGATCAACCGCTGCTCCGGGTGGTGCTCCAGCCAGCCCTCGCCGGCGCGCAGCAGCTTGTCGACCTCGTCGGGCATCACCCAGTAGTGCTTGGCGTCGTCCAGGACCGGCAGCAGCACATACAAATGCCGTAGCGCGGCGGCGAGTTCGTACTCGCCCTCCAGGACCAGCCGTACATAGCGCGAGTCGCCCCACTCGGGGAAGGTCTCGTCCAACGGCAGCGGTTCGGCCAGCACCGACCAGCCGAGCGGCCCGAAGAGCTTCTCCACCAGCTCGGCACCGCCCCGGGCGGGCAGCACCGGCACCTCGATGCGCAGCGGCATGGGCCGCCCGGTCAGCTCCGGCCGGGCCGCGCACTGCCCCTTCATCGCGCTCGCGAAAACGCTCCGCAGCGCCACCGCCAGCAAGGACGACGCCGCGTAGGGCCGGTCGTTCACGTACCGCCCGAGCGCCGAATCCGGAGCCCCGCCGCGCCCCTTCCCCTGCCCGCGACGCACGAGGGCAACGGGATCGACCTCCAACAGCAACGCAGCCGTGCAGCGCTCCGCGTCCGCCTCCGGGTAGAGGACGTGCGCGGTGCCGTGCGAGGTCGAGAACTGCTGCGCCTTGTCGGGATGCTTGTGCAACAGGAACCCGAGGTCCGTCGCGGGGCCGTCGGTCGTACCGGTGGTGGTTATGGTCAGAAACACACGCTGAGTATCGGTGTGTACGGTGCCGCTCCCCCACCGATTTTCCGCGGGCCCCGCACCTGGCGGGGAGCGCGCCGGTTCTCCAGCCCGGCGAAACCGCCCGCGCCGGCGGCCCGTTCCCCGCCAAGGACATCAGCGGCGACTGGTGCGGTTTCCCGTGAGCGCCGCATCGGCAGCAGCGAGGATGTTGCCGAAGACGTGGGTGATGACGGGTTTGGCGAGCACGCGGGTGATGGCGTCCGCGCCGAAGGGGGCGGGGACCTGGCAGACCGTCGTCCAGACGACCAGGGTGCCCTCGGCGACTTCGGTGAAGGTCATGCGGCCGAGCTCGTGCCGGGCCGGCGGAAAGCTGCGGTCGACGACGTAGTCGAAGTCGTACGGCGCGTTGTACGCAGTGATCCGCTCCCGGAACCAGCCGATGAGCCAGGTGTGCAACCGGACGGCACCCACCCCGTAGGGCGCGCCCGCTCCCGGCCGAGCCAATCGCGCCCTGAGGACGAACGGGGAACGGGTGTAGTGGGTGCTCGTCGCGCACCACTCGAATACGTCGGCGATCGGCGCCGCAATGACACGTCGTATCGTCACGGTTTCCATGCCGTGTCCCTTCTCCTGGCCGGCAGGCACGGCACGACGGCCGCGCCTGGCTCACCGGGTAGACACCGCAGCACCCGAGATCGTGACGCCCCCGCTCATGACGCACATCACCTCACGAGCGAGGGCAGACAGGCAGGCAGGTCTACGCCGCGGTACGGGCTCGCCGCCTCAACCGAACGCGAGGCACGAGGCGTCCGCCCCGGCTACCGAAGGACCTGGCGACGTCAGCCCAGCTGCGACTGGACCTCCGCGGAGATCAGCTCCAGGTGGTCCAGATCATCCAGATCCAGCATCTGGAGATAGGCCCGGGACGAGCCGATGGCGGCGTACCGGCCGAGCTTGTCCACGACCTCCGCGGGCGAGCCCGCCAGACCGTTGGCCTTGAGCTCGTGCACCTCGCGGCCGATGGCCGCGGCCCGTCGCGCCACCTCGGCGTCGTTCTTGCCGACGCAGACGACCAGGGCGTTGGAGTACACCAGGTCGTCGCCCTTGCGCCCGACGGCTTCGGCGGCCGCCCGCACCCGACCGAACTGACGCTCACTGTCTTCGAGCGAGGCGAAGGGCATGTTGAACTCGTCGGCGTACTGCGCGGCCAGTCGCGGGGTGCGCGTCGCGCCGTGTCCCCCGATCAGCACCGGCACCTTGCGCTGAGCGGGCTTGGGCAGCGCGGGCGACTTCTCCAGCTGGTAGTAGCTCCCCTCGTAAGTGAACTCCTTTCCTACTTCGGTGCCCCACAGGCCGGTGATGATCGCCAGCTGTTCCTCCAACCGCGCGAGCTTCTCCTTGGGGAACGGGATGCCGTACGCCTTGTGCTCCTCCTCGAACCACCCGGCACCCAGGCCGAGTTCGATCCGGCCACCGGACATCTGGTCCACCTGGGCGACCTGGATGGCCAGCACGCCCGGCAGCCGGAAGGTGCCTGCCGTCATGAGGGTGCCGAGCCGGATCCGCTTGGTCTCGCGGGCCAGACCGGCCAGCGTGATCCAGGCGTCCGTCGGGCCGGGCAGACCGTCGGCGTCCCCCATCCGCAGGTAGTGGTCGGAACGGAAGAAGGCGTCGAACCCGAGGTCCTCGGTGGCCTTGGCGACCGTCAGAAGGGTGTCGTAGGAAGCCCCCTGCTGGGGCTCGGTGAAGATGCGTAGGTCCATACCTCCATCCTGCACGGTGTCCAGCGGAACACTCGTCAGCGCCTACCGTCGCGCCAGACGAGTCCGCTTCCCGCGCGTGCCGTGTGCGTGGTGGGTGCGATGAGCGACGCCCTCGGTCCCGAACCGGCCCCGACCGATTCCCCGACGCCCGCCCCGGGCCTCGAACTCCCGGCTCTCCGCTCTCCGCTCCCGGCTCCCGGCTCCCGGCTCCCGGCAGGCTGCAAGACCTGAGCCGCCAAGGATCCGCAACAAGGGCAACGGATCTGACGGTGGCGATGACGGCAACGGAAGGTGTCGGCGAGGTCCGTGCCGGTTACCGCTGGACGCAGGGAGAAACAGAGAGAAGCAGGGAGCAGCAGGAAGCAACGAGGAGGGGCGAAGAGGAGCGGCGGAGAACAGCGGAGAGGAATCGACTGGCGGGATCGACAAAAGGAAGGGGCGAAGGGAGGGAAGGAATGCCGCTGGCAGTAAGGAAGGGATGGAGGAAAGCCAAAGGGACATGGGCGGTCGCGCTGTCTGCGGTCGCGCTTCCGGTCATGGCCGGCCAGGGGCGCGGGTTGCGTGCCTCTGCCCAGACATGCCGGTTCAAGCGGTCAGCCGGCATAGGGTGCCAGCCGGGCCGACCGTGGTCGCAGGGGGCAGGTCGGGAGGCGGCCCGCCCGCTGCTAGGCAAGGTGCCGGTCGCGCACCTCCAGCTTCTCCAGTATCCCGGCGACGTGGTCCCGCGACTCGTCTGCGGTGTCCATGGCTTCCACACAGGTCCAGTACATCCCCTCCTCCTCGGCCGAGATCACCACTCCCACCAGCGCCTCGCACACCTCTCGGAGCAGTTGAGACAGGCCGATTAAGGCCGACTTGACGTCGCGTATCTCGGTCAGCTGGACTGCCCGCAGCCCGCCGGTGGTCGCTGTCGAGCACAGCAGTCCCCCGCTGAACCGCCCGCCCGCGTCGCCCAACCCTCGGGCTCTGGACCGCACTTCGTACGGACCGAATATCGCGAGATGGCTGCCTATCGCCTCCGCCAAGGCTTGCGCCTGCCACGCCTCGACGACCACGTCATGCACCGTGTTCGCCTGCGCCAGACCGCGCCGACTGGCCGCGATGATCCGCACCGCGTCCATCTGTGTCCCTCCTTCCTTCGTCATGCGCATTCACCCCGCCCTCCTTCCACTACCCAGAGTGAGGCCCAACAGCCAAAAACGCCAGAGGAATTCGCAAATCTGTGGACAACCAAGGCGCTGTGGAAAGATCCATGACTCCATAGAGTGACGAGAGGCGGATTCGGGGCGGTCGCGGCAGCACTTCCGGCCCTCGGGGTTCCCTCGTGCGCCTCTCTGTTCCCGTCCATCACCCAGCATGAATTGGGTCACGTACGACTCTCAACGTTCTTTTGGCGCACCAGCCACTGCGATCCCTGCCTTTCGGCTCGGCACGCAGGTCTCACAGCGCACACCACGTGTCGGCAGTGACGATGGCGGCCACGGCGGTGGCGCATGAACCGGCGCGCGGTCCACAGCGCGGTCCACAGCGCGAGCCGGCCCGCAACCCGGCAAGGAAAAGCCGACGGGGCGGAGGCTCTCGCCCCGCCCCGCCGGCCTCAACCTGTCGCGCGATGCCCGCTCCCCGCTCGACCGGGGCTCACTTGCCGTCCCGCGGCCGGTCCGGGGGCGCCTGCCGGACCGCCGGGAACCGCGTCTCGTTGCGTTCGATCTTCGCGGCGAGCGCGGTCAACGGGTCGATCCCCAGCGCCTGACAGAACTGGAGGAGATACGCCAGGACATCAGCGACCTCGTCCTCCACCCGGCCGGCCGCCTTCGGGTCGGCCATCACGCTCGCCGACTCCTCCGGCGTCAACCACTGGAAGATCTCAACCAGTTCCGCGGTCTCGACACTGAGCGCCGCGGCCAGGTTCTTGGGGGTGTGGTACTGCTGCCAGTCCCGGGCGGCCGCGAAGTCGGCCAGGCGTCGCTGCAGGGCATGAAGATCCTCACTCATACCCCTAGGTGTAGCACCTGCACCCCGGGCAGCCCCTCCGCGACCGAGGGGTCCCGCACCGTGCCCAGCAGCCGGACGTGCCCGCGTTCGGCCATCCGCACGGCCAGTGACACCAGTTCCCTGGCCTGCTGGCGGTCCATACAGCGGTCCATGCCGTCGGCCATCACCGTCATCTGCTGCAGCGCCGACGGGATCTCCCCGACCGGATCCATGGCCAACACTCCGGGGCCGGTGAGGAGCACCAGCGCCAGCGCGAGGAACCGCAGCTCACCGTCGCCGAGCTGCTCGACGGGCATCTCCCCCAGGGCGCCGCGGTCGAGGACCGTCCTCACGGCCTGCGGATCCGGCACCGCCTGCCCACCCGCCACCGCACCGTCGCCGGCTCCCCCGACGGCCACGGCGTCCCCTGCCGTCGTGGCATCCGGCTGCCAGGGCACCGCCCGCAGCCCGTCGACCGGCCCGTTGCAGGCATCCCGTACGGCTGCGACCAAGATGGCGTGCCGCCGGGCGCATTCGCGGCTGGTGCGCTCCAGTACAGCGGCGAGGTTTTCGCAGGACGACCGCAGCCGCCCCTCATCGCGCTCGTCGTGGCCCCAACCACTGGCCTCACCGCCGTTCCGGATCCCCTTGCGGCCGAGCGGACCCGCCGTCGGCCCTCCGGGACCGCCGGTTCCTCCGCCCTTCCCGGAACGGCCCGGTCCGCCGCCCCGGCCGCCGCCGCGCGCCCCGGTGCCGCGCCCCGCGCCTCCCCCGCCGGACGCGCCGCCCGCCGTACGACCGTCGGGCGCGACGCCGCCCGCCGCCTGACCCCGCATGGCCTCCGGCCGCGGATCGCACACGAAGGCCGAACGCAGGGCGACCACGACTTGTTCCGCGGCGGCCAGGACGAGGCGCTGCCCCTCCGTCTTGCCCGCCACTCGCAGCGGGAGGAGGGAGGTGGCCAACCGGTCGTCGGGCAGTGGAGCACGCGTCACGGGGGTCGCGCCGGCGGTGTGCCAGGCCGCCTGGACGGCGGAACGGGTGGGGTCGGTGAGGGCGGTGGTGAGCAGCGTCTCTCCACAGCCCGTCAACCGCTCGCCGACGATGCGGAGTTCGGGTTCGGCCTGTACGGCGAGATCGAGGTGGATGGGGCCCATCGAGCCGTCGACCGTACAGCCGAGGCGGAATCCGCGCCGTCCTTGGTCATCGGGGCGCGCGCTCGCCGGCACACAGGCGGAGGCCCCGCCCGCCACCACCCCCACGGCCCGTTCCAACGGGTCGCCGCTGCCGAGCCGGGCGAGGATCTCGTAGGCCTGGAGCACGCTGGACTTGCCGCTTCCGCTGTCTCCACTGAGCAGCGTCAACGGGCCGAGCGGCAGGGTGACGCCACGATGGGACTTGAAGGCGGACAGTCGTAATTCGGTGACCGCCGGACGTGCGCTGTCGGTATCCATGCGGGGACGCTATGCAGTCGCCCGCGCGGAGAACCGTTACGCCCAACTGCTCTTCCTACGAATGGGGGACGGTACCCGCCGCCGGCTCCGCGACTTCGGTTCCGGCCGGCGCCAGCAGGAACACATTGGTGTCCACGCGGTGCATGCCGCTGCCGAGGCCGAAGACGACCCCGCTGGCGAAGTCGAGGATGCGCTTGGCGACATCGGTGTCCGCACTGCTGAGGTCCAAGAGGACCGGCAGCTGTGCCATGAGGTACTCGGCCACTTCCCGGGCATCCGCGAAGGTCTGGACGCGGATGACGATGAACCGCCGGGTCTCCTCGGTCGGTTCGTCGTCCGGGAGAGCGCGGTGGTCGGGCCAGGAGGGCCATTCGCGGCCGCCACGTAGCGGTACGACTTCAGCGAGCCCTTCCCACTGCTCGTCGGTGGCATCGGGGCCGTTCACCGAATCACCTCACCCAGAGGAGCGCTGGCTTTCTGCGGTATGTGCATCGCACGATTCTAGAGATAAACCTACAAACGTCGCCGACTGCGACACACGTGGCGGCGCAGCTCTCTCATCCTGCCTCATCGCCCTGACCAGTGCGGACACCTCGGCAGATCTGCCGGGTCGAGTTTCTGTATGCCTGTTCATCCTCTCTTGTGACGGCGGCCGGCCGTGCCACCCCGGCAGGTCATGCACAAGTACCTGACAGGGACTCAGCATTGGGCGGTGCAGACGTCCCTGAGTGCGCATTAGCGCACGAGGGCTGGGCACCCGCGAGCGTGCGGCACCACCGTCTCAGGCGTGGGCTTCGTCACGGCAACGGCCCCGTAAGGGGCGGCGGGGCCGAGGCGCTGCGTAGGCGGGATCAAGTGCGGTGCGGCGATGCGACAGGAGGCAAGGGAGCGGGGGCGGGAGGCGGCGCTCTCCGCCCGGCTTCATCCAGGCCGATGTGCGGGCCAGGGGGCGCGCTTCACATCGTCTGCGCGTAACGGCGTCCCGCCCGGTCGCCCGGTCGGCGCGAGGGTCGGGCGCGGTGGCGGCGGTTCGGGTGTTTGCGCTGGCCGAGGGCGTTGTCAGTGGCATCTCGTACGGTGGGTGCATGAGTACGGAGAGTGACTGCCGGGAGTGGGTGCGGGCGAGGTCCGGGCCGTCGGGAGGGAGGCGGCACGGATCGTTCCCCGGGGCGTGGTGGGCGAGGGGTCAGCGGGCCAGACGGCCGAGGAGCGAGGAGGCCGTGGCGATACCGGCGACCGCCGCGGCGGCGAGCACGACGAAGTCGAGGGCCAGATGGGAGGTGGTGCCCAGGAGCAGTCCGCGGAGGGCGTCGACCTGATAGCTGAGGGGGTTGATCTTGCTGACGGTCTGCAGCCAACCAGGCATGACGGCAACGGGATAGAGGGCGTTGGAGGCGAAGAAGAGCGGCATGGTGATGGCCTGGCCGATGCCCATCAGGCGGTCGCGGGTCAGCACGATGCCGGCGATCGAAATCGACAGACAGGAGAAGAAGGCGGAGCCGAGGACCACGGCGACGGCCACACCCAGGAGGCGCAGTGGGTTCCACGTCATGGCCACCCCCAGCAGGGCGGCGATGACGATCACCACCACGGCCTGGAGCAGTGCCTTCACCCCGGCGGCGAACGCCTTGCCGGCGATCAGGGCGGAGCGCGGCGTGGGGGTGACCAGCAGCTTGGTGAGAATGCCGGCGTCCCGCTCCCAAATGATCATGATGCCGTAGAAGATCGCGATGAACATGGCGGACTGGGCGATGATCCCGGGCGCCAGATAGTCGATATAGGGGGTGCCACCGGTGGGGATGGCCTTGATACGGGTGAAGGTCTCGCCGAAGACCACGAGCCACAGGGCGGGTTGGACGGCGCGCGTGTAGAGCTCCGTGCGGTCATGACGGAGTTTCTGCAACTCGACCACGCACATCGCGGCGACTCTGGCGGGCAGCACCCGCCAGCCCGCGCGGGCGCGCGGTGGGACCAGCAGGAGGTCCAAGTGGCGGGTGGCGGCTTCGGTCTCAACCGACTCGGGCTGCGGTACGACGGGTGCTCCGGACATCGCGGAAGTCTCCTGACTGCTCGTCGAGGCCGGTGCCGGCGACGTCCCGGAAGACGTCCTCCAGCGTCGGCTCCGCGTCGTACGAGGGCGAGGACGCGGGCGTGGGCGAGGTTGCGGGCGAGGGCGAGGGAGAAGTGTGGGGCGTGGACGATGCGGTCGCGGTGCGTGCGGCGCGGGCGCGGCGCACGCGCAGGGCCTCGCGGAGTTCCCCGGGCGTGCCCAGGGCACGGATCCGGCCGCGGTGCATCAGGGCGACGCGGTCGCAGTACTGCTCGGCCTCGTCCATGTAGTGGGTGGTGACCAGGACGGTCATTCCGGTGGCGGCGCGGACCGCGTTGATGTGCTCCCAGACGCTGGTGCGGGCGATCGGGTCGAGGCCGATCGTCGGTTCGTCGAGCATCAGCAGGCGGGGCGCGCTGACCAGTGCCTGGGCGAGTTCCAGGCGGCGGATCATGCCGCCGGAGTACGTCTTGGCGAGTCGGTCGGCAGCGTCGGTGAGGTGGACGGCGGCCAGTGCCTGGGTGACGCGGGCGGCGCGCTCGCGTCGGGGGACGTCGAAGACCCGGGCGAAGAGTGCGACGTTCTCCCGGCCGGTCAGTCCGGCGTCGGCGGACAGTTGCTGCGGCACATAGCCAAGGAGGCGCCGGACGGCCATCCGCTCCCGCGCCGCGTCGTGCCCGAAGACCCGGACCATCCCCACGGGGACCGGCAGGAGGGTGGTGATGCAGCGGATGGCGGTGGTCTTGCCCGCGCCGTTCGGGCCGAGCAGGCCGAAGACCTCGCCGGGGCGGACGGCCAGGTCCACGCCGTCCACGGCACGGGTCTCACCGAAGGCGTAGCGGAGGGCGCGGCAGGTGAGGGCGTCACTGCCCAGAGCCTCGTCCGGGGCAGGGGCAGGGGACCGGTCCAGGGCGGGAGCCGCCGGGCGTCCGGGCTGCGTGCCTGCGGTGTCCGGGGCTTCTCCGGGGGCGGTCCACGGCGCGGTACGGCCCGGGTCGTCGCTGGTCATGGTCCCTCCGTCTGCTGGTGCAGGTTGTGGGCGAGCCGGCGCAGCGCCGGAAGGGCGGCCTCCAGTGCCGTCCGGTCGGCCTCGGTGAGGCGCGTGACCTGTTCGCGGACCAGCGCGCTGCGGCGGGTCTCCCAGTCGTGCAGCCGCGACCGGGCCACCGGGGTGGGGAAGAGCTGGGCCGAGCGCCGGTCGGTGGGGTCGGTCTGGCGGCGTAGGTAACCGGCCCGGCTGAGCTGGTTGACCAGGGTGGATACCGAGTTGCCCGCGAGGTAGAGCTCTTTCGCGGCGGCGGAGACGCGGATGCCGGGCCGGGTGGCGACCAGCCGCAGGAGTTCGACCTGTGCACCGCGCAGCCGGGGGGCGGGCAGGCCGCGGCGGAGCCGCCGCCGGATCAGCCGTTGAATTCCGGCCAGTACGTCGGCCAGCTCGTCAGGGAGGTCCCCTGTAGCCATATATCGACTTTAGCTCTGAGTGAGAGGCACGTCAGGTGATGCGGAGCGAGGCGGGGCGGCGACGGAGTGTGCGCCCCGGCCGGGTGCGGGACGGCGGGGCCCTGCGCCGGGCAGGTGCACGAAGGAGCCGACGCGGCGATGGCCAACGGCGAGGCGGCCTCCGCCGCCGGAAGACCCGGCAGCCGACGGTCGTAGGGAGGGGCGGCCACCGGCCGCATTCCCATGGCGGGACGCGACGGGCACGGGAGCGGCCGTGCACCGGTCCGTGAAGCTGGAGTTGGGGTTCGGGATGCGGAGCGATGGAGGGCGGGAGTGAGGCAGGAGTGGGAGAGCAAGGCACTGCGAAAGCGGGGAGGAAAAAGCGGGCGACGACATGTCTCGGCGCGGGGTGGTGCTGGGCCCGGTGGAACGGCGAACCGTACGACACGTGATGGGTATTGTGGCGCCGCGTGGGCGACAGCACGGTGTGGACTCTGGCAATCGCGGCGCTAACGGGTGGGACGGCGGTACTGGCCAGCTGGGTGACCAGTCGCGGCAGTACGCAGGCGGCCAAAATCCAGGCGGAGACCGCGGCGCGCTCGCAGCGCGCGGAGAAGCTGCGGGAGAGCCGGCGCACCGCATACCTGGATCTGATCGAGCAGACCCATCGGATCGGCGAGTTGTACTGGGAGATTTCCGCGGAACTGCGGGAGTCCGCCTCGGACACGCGGACCTCCAGGCTCGACGCGCTGCTCGACCGCGAGACCGCGGAGTACGCGAAGATCCGCCGCTGCGCGCGAATCGTGGAGCTGGAGGGCCCGCCCTCCGCCGCAGCCGCGGCACTCGCCCTGCAGAAGGCGACCGGGCCCTTCTACGAAACGCTACGGGCAGGGATGGCCGAGGACACGAACTGCCGCGAGGAGTTCAACGCCGCATACTCCCCCTTCTGGAAGGCGCTGGAGAACTTCGTGGACGTGGCCCGGGCGGCACACCAGACGGACTGAGCGCCTCGGCCGAAAGGACAGGGGGCGGATACCGGTGCCGGTACCGGATGCCGGTGCCGGACCTGCAGTCAGTCACACCGCCGGTCACCACACCGCCGGACCCCCGCACCGGCAAGCCACCGAACCGCCACACCTTCACACCTCCAGAATGGCAAATCGCCGGAATACCAAAGCACCCGCCCTATCCGTGTTCACCAGGGCGCGCCCGTCGCCGTACCGGATGCGATGCGACCGGCAGAGTGAGCATTCAGCCCCCGGCCACCCATTCGGCGTAATGGGGCGCAAGGGAATGGTGGGCGGCCACCGAGTGTGTTCCGCCCCGGAAGTGACGGGTGATGGCGGGTAACGGCGCGTAAGGCGGGGGCGTGGTGCGTCGCGGACTCCGGCTACCGGACGGAGACAGCCGAGGCAGGGCCGCAAGCCGCTTCGTACGATATCCAGGATGAAATGGCACCTTTGCGGCCGATGAGCGAAGGAAGGTGTGCCTTCCCACCGCCCCCGATACGGGGACGGTAATTCGCCCAGCCCTCTCGGGAATTCATCCAACTGACGAAAACACCTGTCCTTCTCACTCCAGGAGTTCCGAATGGCCCAGGAAGCCGACAGCACCGTCTGGAACTGCCCATTCGATTATGCCGAGGCGCTGGAGTTCGATCCGACGCTCCGGCGGATCATGACCGAAGAGCCGGTCGCGCGTATTCGGCTGCCCTATGGCGAGGGCGAGGCGTGGCTGGTCACGAAGTACGACGACGTGCGGACCGTGACGACGGACCGGCGGTTCAGCCGCCATGCGGTCGTCGGGCGGGACTTTCCGCGCATGACGCCGGAGCCGATCGTGCAGGCCGAGGCGATCAACGTGATGGACCCGCCCGCGAGCAGCCGGCTGCGGAGCCTGGTCGCCAAGGCGTTCGCGCCGAAGCAGGTGGAGCGCATGCGGGCGCGCACGCAGCACGTCGTCGACGAGCTGCTGGACCGGATGGTCGAGAACGGGGCGCCGGGCGACCTCATGGAGAACCTCGCGTCGCCGCTGCCGCTGACGACGATCTGCGAGGTGCTCGACATCCCCGACGGCGAGCGCGCACAGCTGCGCGGGTACGCCCGGACGATGATGAACGTCAGCCTCGACAACAAGGACAACGCCGTCCGAGCCAAGGCCGACATGCGGGAGTACTTCACGGAGCTGACCGCACGGCGCCGCCGGGACCCCGGGGACGACCTGATCAGCGCGCTGGCGACCGCCCGCGTCGGGGACGAGGTCCTGGACGCGAAGGAACTCACGGTCATGGCCATGGTGCTCCTCATCACCGGTCAGGACACCACGACCTACGAGATCGGCAACCTCTCCTACACGCTGCTGACCCGGCCCAAGGACCTGGCGATGCTGCGGGAGCGGCCCGAGGCGCTGCCGCAGGCGATGGAGGAGATGCTGCGGTTCATCCCGTTCCGCAAGGGAGTCGGCATCCCGCGGGTCGCGCTGGAGGACGTGGAGCTCAGCGGGGTCACGATCCGCGCCGGGGACGTCGTGCACGTCTCGTACCTGACGGCAAACCGGGACAGCACGAAGTTCGAGCGCCCCGACGAGTTGGACCTGACGCGGGAGGCGACCGGTCACATGACGTTCGGCTGGGGTGCGCACCACTGCCTGGGCGCCCCGCTGGCCCTCACGGAACTCCAGGTCGCGCTCAGCACCCTGCTGAAGCGGTTCCCCGAGCTGAAGCTGGCGAAGCCGGCCGAGGAACTGCGCTGGAACACGACGGCGATCTGGCGTTACCCACTGGCTCTGCCGGTGGTGTGGTGAGGCGCCGGGGCCGCGGTAAATCCGCGGTCCCGGCCGCGGAATGCGGAACTCACCCCGCTGGCGTACGGTCTTAGGAATGACCCATCTGCACCGGGAGAGTTCAGTCTTCGACAGATGGCCCGCTCGCGTCCTTCCAGGGGTCTGTGTCATACAGGCCGGCGGAATCGCCGAAGATTCCGCCGGCCGACAACGGAAGTGACAACTACGCGAAATGCAGAGCGAGAACAGCACTGGGCGGACCACAGTCTGCAAGGAGTGCATCGATGGCCGTTTTGTGCAAACCGGCAATCGCGGTCCCTGAATACATCATCACCAGGGACGACACCCTCGAACTGGCACGAGAGCTGCATGCGAACCATGCACAGCTGAATCTCGTGCTGAGGCTGATCGAGCATACGGGCGTGGTACGGCGGCATCTGATCCAGCCGATCGACAAGGTGCTGGAGCATCCGGGGTTCGACGCCCGCAGTGCCATCTACGAAGAGGAGTCCAAGGCTCGCGTCCCCGCCGTGGTACGCAAAGCACTGGACCAAGCCGAGCTGGAACCACGGGACATCGACCTCATCATCTACGTCTCGTGCACGGGCTTCATGATGCCGGCACTGACGGCGTGGCTCATCAACCACATGGGGTTCCGGTCGGACACCCGGCAGATCCCGATCGCCCAACTCGGCTGCGCCGCGGGAGGTGCCGCGATCAATCGCGCGCACGACTTCTGCCGGGCGTATCCAGACGCCAACGTGCTGCTGGTCGCCTGCGAGTTCTGCTCGCTGTGCTACCAGCCCGAGGACGTCGGAGTCGGATCGCTGCTGTCCAACGGCCTGTTCGGGGACGCGGTCGCGGCAGCCGTGATGCGCGGCAAGGGCGGTACGGGCGTCCATCTGGAGCGGAACGCCTCGTACCTGATCCCGCACACCGAGGACTGGATCTCGTACGCGGTGCGCTCCACGGGATTCCACTTCCAGCTGGACAAGCGGGTCCCGGGCACGATGGAGCCGCTCGCACCGGCGCTCCGCGGCCTCGCTGAGCAGCACCAGTGGGACGCGGGCAACCTGGACTTCTACATCGTCCACGCGGGCGGTCCGCGCATCCTCGACGACCTGAGCCGGTTCCTCGAAGTGCCGCAGGAGGCATTCCGGTTCAGCCGGGCGACACTGACCGAGTACGGCAACATCGCCAGCGCGGTGGTGCTGGACGCCCTGGCCCGGATGTTCGACGAAGGGTCGGCGCAGGACGGACAGCACGGCCTGCTGGCCGGCTTCGGCCCCGGCATCACCGCCGAGATGTCGCTGGGGACGTGGACGTCGACAACAACCTGAGCCACAGAGAGGGATTCTGACGAGCCGTCATTCGTGGCGGCTCGTCAGGCGTATGTGCCACACCCCGCCCACCCGCATCGAAAGATCCTGGAACGCAGAAAAGCCTCGTTCCCCGAGTCGAAACTCGGGGAACGAGGCTTCATCAAAAACAGACAGGCCCCGCACCATCACGGTACGGGGCCCATCCCACAATTAGTTCGGCGGCGTCCTAC
>NZ_NNBP01000001.1 GCF_002803155.1 Streptomyces sp. CB02959 | reverse complement strand
CCCGCCGCGCCCGACCCGGCCGGCTCGCCGCTGCGGCAGCGCGGCCTGTCACCCGTGGCGCCCGCCGGGGTCCCCGGGGTGGTCGGCATCACCGGCGTGCCGGTGCCGGACCCGGCCGACGCGCCCCACGTCACGGAACCACCCCAGAGCCCGGGCACCCCTCAGGGCACCGGCGTCCCCCACAGCACGGGCACACCACCCGCCCCCGGAACGCCCTACGGCTCGGGAGCACCCCACGTCCCCGGCGGCCCGTACGGCACGGGCGCACCCCACGGCGCGGGCGCGCCGCCCGGCACCGGCGCCCCCGGCGTCACGGGCCTCACCGGAGTCCGCGGCGGCGCCCCCGGCGGCCGCGGCGGACCCGGGCAACTCGACGTCCGCGGACCGGACCTGATGACGGGTCCGGCAGTGCGGCCGACCGGCCCCCAGCCACCCGGCCCGCGCGCCCTGCCCGGACTGCCCGGCCAACCGGACCACCCCGACCTCCGCACCCTCCCCGGCGCCGCGCGGGCGGTGGCCCACGTGCGCTGAACCGCCCGTGCGCCGCGGCCCGTTCCCGTCCACCACCCGCCCTGACCGCCCCGCCCCCGTCCCGAACGAGGTCCCCCGCCCATGAACTCACGCCAGCGCCGCGGAGTGATCCTGCTGCTCCTGTCCGTCCTGTGTGCGGTCGGCGCCTTCATCGGCGTGCTGTCGGTGATCCGGAACGTCGAGTCCAAGGTCGGACCGGAACGGACCGCCTACCGGCTCAAAACGGATGTCGCGGCCTATAAAACGCTGGATCCCGGGCAGTTCGAAGAGGTGAGGATCCCCGAGCGTTGGCTGCCGCCCACCGCCGTGACCGACCTGGACAGGGTCAGCGGCAAGATCGCGGTGACCCCGCTGAGGAAGGGCTCGCTGCTCCAGGACGACATGGTCGTCGACCGGCCGGCGCTCCAGCCCGGCCAGCAGGAGATCGCCATCATGATCGACGCCGCCACCGGCGTGGCCGGCAAGATCAACCCCGGCTCCCGCGTCAACATCTTCGCCACCTTCGACGGCCGCCGCCCCGAGGACAAGCCGGTCTCCAAGGTCATCGTCGCGGGCGCCCAGGTCATCGACGTCGGCAAGCTGTCCCCCCTGGAGGCCAAGGACCCCGGCAGCACCGGCGCCACCAGCCGCCAGCCCGGCCAGGCCGTCCCGATCACCTTCGCCCTGGACACCCAGGACGCCCAACGGGTCGCCTACGCCGAGTCGTTCGCCTCCCACGTACGGCTCGCCCTGCTCGCCCCCGGCACCCGTACCACCATCCCGCCGGGCGAGCGCACCTACACCCTCGAGGCGACAAGTGACCCGGAGGCCCAGGTGACCATCCGCATCCTCCCGGCAGTCGGCGACCCGGACGCCGCCCGGACCCTGGCCGCGCTCCTCGACCAGATGCCGGACGCCGAACCGGCGCCCGCCGTCGCCGACGCCACCGCGCTGCTCAACGCCCTCGCCGGCGCCGCCGGACAGCCCGGCGCGACACCGTCGGCACCCGCCGGACCCGCCGCCGGCGCACCGGCCGCCGCCGTCCGGGCACTCCCCGAGGTCGTCCTGGTCCACGAGCGGATCGGCCCGGTCCCGGCACTGGAACTGATCCGCGAAGTGGCGCTCCGCTTCCCGGCCGTCGGCGTCGTCCTGATCACCGCCGACGCCGGCCCCGCCCTCTTCTCCGCCGCGATGGACGCCGGCGCCCGCGGCATCGTCGCCCTGCCCCTGGGCTACGACGAACTGGCCGCCCGGGTGCAGGCCGCGGCCCAGTGGGCGGCCGGGGTCCGCGTCCACCTGGGGGGCAACCAGGACGCACTGCCCGCGCCGACCGGCACCCTGGTCACCGTCACCGGCGCCAAGGGCGGCGTCGGCACCACCGTCACCGCCGTCCACCTGGCGCTCGCCGCCAAGGCCGCCGGCCGCCGGGTCGCGCTGGTCGACCTCGATCTCCAGTCCGGCGACATCGGCTCCTACCTGGACGTCCAGTTCCGCCGCTCGGTCGTGGACCTCGCCGGGATCCAGGACATCTCCGCCCGGGTCCTCCAGGACGCGGTGCACGCCCACCACACCGGCCTCGGCCTGCTGCTCGCCCCGGAGGAGGGCGAACGCGGCGAGGAGGTCGACGATCGCGCGGCCCGCCAGATCGTCACCGCCCTGCGCTCCCGCTACGACGTGGTGATCGTGGACTGCGGCTCCCAGATGCAGTCCGCCAACGCCGCCGCCGTCGAACTCGCCGACGTGGCCCTGCTGGTGACCACCCCGGACGTGGTCTGCGTCCGCGCCGCCAAACGCCAGGTGCGGCTCTGGGACCGGCTCCGGATCCGCAAGGCCGAGGACACCACCACCGTCGTCAACCGCCTCACCCGCCACACCGAGATCCAGCCGTCGCTGGTCGCCAAGGCCACCGGCACCCATGTCGCCCGGACCCCGGTCCCCGCCGCGTTCAAGGAACTCCAGCCCTGCGTCGACGCGGGCCGCATGCAGGACCTGGACGCCCGCTCCACCGTCCGCGCCGCCCTGTGGGAACTCGCCGGCGAACTGGGCCTGGCCGGCGCACCGGCCGCCCGGCCCGGCCGCGGCGGCCACCGCAGCCGCCCCATGCTCACCGGGCGCAAACGCAAGGCCCTCACCACCGGGGCGGCCCCCGTCCCCGGGACGGGGCAGGGTACGGGCCCGGGGGCGGCACCGGGGTCCGGCACCGGCGCCGGCGGCCGGTTCGGCGCCCGGTTCGGCGCCCCGACCGGATCCGGCGGCACCGGCCCGTTCGACCCGGCCGGGCCCTACGAGGAGGGCTGAGCGATGCGGCGTCCCGCAGGGCCCGGCCGGGCACCGGGCGACCGCGACCGCGGCCAGGTCTCGGTCGAGTTCCTCGGACTCCTCCCGCTGATCCTCGTCGTCCTCGCCCTGCTCTGGCAGTGCGCGCTGACCGGCTACACCTACGCACTGGCCGCGCACGCCGCCGACCGGGGCGCGCGGGCCGCCACCGCCACCGAGGACGGCGGCGCCGGCGCCTGCCGCACCGCCGCCGCCCACCAGCTGCCCCGCGCCTGGCAGGGCGGCGCCACCACCGCCTGCACCACCGGCACGGGACTGTGGACGGCCACGGTCCGGATCAAGGTCCCGGTGCTCTTCCCCGGCGCCGGCGACCTCCCGTGGACGGTCACCGGCACCGCCGGCGCCGCCAAGGAGGCACGCGACCGATGACCCTGCGGCCCCCCACCCCCGGCCGGAACCGCCGGCGCGCCCGCGGCGCCGACCGCGGCTCCGCCTCCCTGGAGTTCCTCGGCATCCTCCCGGTCCTGCTGGTCGTCGCCCTCGCCGCCGTCCAACTGGGCCTGGCCGCCTACGCCGTCCAGCAGGCCGGCACCGCCGCCCGCGCCGCGGCCCGCACCGCCTCGATGGACCGCGCCGACCAGGAGACCGATCCGCAGACCGCCGGCCGGGCCGCGATCAGCGGCTGGGTCGCCGACCACGCCTCGATCACCGTCGGCGGCTCCGGCGACAGCGTCAGCGCCACCGCGACCGTGCAGATCCCCTCGATCGTCCCCGGCGCGGACTTCGGCTCCGCGCGCCGCAGCGCCACCATGCCCCGCCCCGAAGGAGCACCACCGCGATGAGCCTGAAAGCCCGGATCGTCGCACCCGAACCGGCCGGCGGGGACCGCCAGGACGGCCACCTGGTCGCCGTCTACCGCGCCAAGCTGCTGGAGGAGATCGACCTCGCCGAGATGTCCTCGCTGTCCGCCGCCGAGCGCCGCTCCCGGCTGGAACGCGTCCTGGGGCACATCATCAGCCGCGAGGGCCCGGTCCTGTCCACCGCCGAACGCGCCCAGCTCATCCGCCGGGTGGTCGACGAGGCGCTCGGTCTCGGCGTGCTCGAACCGCTCCTGGAGGACGCCTCGATCACCGAGATCATGGTCAACGGCCCCGACCAGGTCTACGTCGAACGGCACGGCCGGGTCGAGCTGGTGCCCGTCCGCTTCGCCTCCCACGAGCAGCTCATGCAGACCATCGAGCGGATCGTCTCCACCGTCAACCGCCGGGTGGACGAGTCCAACCCGATGGTCGACGCCCGCCTGCCCACCGGCGAACGCGTCAACGTCATCATCCCGCCGCTGGCCCTCAACGGCGCCACCCTCACCATCCGCCGCTTCCCGCGCGCCTACACCCTCGCCGAGCTCATCGGCATCGGCACCCTCGACGAGCAGATGCTGATGCTGCTGGCGGGGCTGGTGCGCGCCAAGTTCAACGTGGTGGTCTCCGGCGCCACCGGAGCCGGCAAGACCACCCTCCTCAACGCCCTCTCCGGGCTGATCCCGGACGGCGAGCGGATCATCACCGTCGAGGACGCCGCCGAACTCCAGCTCCAGCAGACCCACGTCATCCGGCTCGAATCCCGCCCGCCCAACGTCGAGGGCAAGGGCCGGATCACCATCCGCGACCTGGTCCGCAACTCCCTGCGGATGCGCCCCGACCGGATCATCGTCGGCGAGGTCCGCGGCGGCGAGACCCTCGACATGCTCCAGGCGATGTCCACCGGCCACGACGGCTCGCTCGCCACCGTCCACGCCAACAGCGCCGAGGACGCCCTGATGCGGCTCCAGACCCTCGCCTCCATGTCGGACGTCACCATCCCCTTCGAGGCGCTGCGCGACCAGATCAACAGCGCCGTCGACTGCCTCGTCCAACTCACCCGGCACGCCGACGGCACCCGCCGGATCAGCGAGATCGCCCTGCTGGACTCCCGCGGCCACGAGGACTACCGGATCGTGACGGTCTGCCGCTTCGAGGCCGAACCGATGGGCGCCGACCGCGTGGTGCACGGCGCCTTCCGCTACTTCCCGCTGCCCCGCCGGGTCGCCGAACGCCTCTTCATGACCGGCGAACCCACCCCGCCCGCCTTCGGCGTGGCAGCCACCGACGACCAACTCGCCACCCGGAAGGCCACGTCATGACCGGCGGCAGCACCCTCGCCCTGCTCGCCCTCGGCGCCACCGTCCTCTGCGGCGCGCTCGCCGTCGCCGGGGTCCGCACCTACGCCTCCGGGCGCGCCCAGCGCCAGGCCATCGTCGACCGGCTCGACGACGCCCGCGGACTGCCGGTGGCCGGCCGGCGGCGCCGCTTCCCGTCCATCGACCGCACCCTGCGCTCCACCCGCTTCGGCCGCCGCCTGGAACTGCGCCTGACCGCCACCGGACTCGACCTCACCCCCGGCGAGTTCTTCGTCTACATGGTCGCCACGGTGATCGGACTGTGGGTGGCCGCGCAGGCCGTCCTCGCCCCGTTCTTCGGGCCGATCGCCGCGGCGATCGCGGTCTGGGCGGCGTTCGCCTTCCTCAACTGGCAGCGGCAGAAGCGCATCGAACGGTTCATCAACCAACTCCCCGAACTCTCCCGGATCCTCGCCAACGCCACCCAGGCCGGCCTCGCCCTGCGCACCGCCCTGGCGATGGCCGCCGAGGAACTGGAGGCCCCGGCCGGCGAGGAACTGGCGAAGGTCTCCGACAAGCTCGCCGTCGGCCACTCCATCGACGACGCCCTCGGCGAGCTCGCCGCGCGCCTGCCCTCCCGCGAACTGGTCGTCCTGGTCAGCACCCTGGTCCTCGCCAACCGCGCCGGCGGCACCGTCGTCGGCTCGCTGCGCAACCTCACCAAGACCCTGGAGGAGCGCAAGGAGACCCGCCGCGAGGTCCGCACCCAGCTCTCCCAGGTCTTGGTGACCGCCTACGTGGTCCCGCTGCTCGGCATCGGCACCCTGCTGCTGATGAACCGCATCGCCCCGGGCGCCATCGACCGGATGACGTCGTCCTTCCTCGGCCAGCTCGCGGTCGTGGTGGCCTTCGCCCTCTACGCGCTCGGCTTCTTCCTCATCCGCCGGCTCTCCAAGATCGACGTCTAGGCGTCCGTCAGCTGCCCAAAGAAGGACTGATGGCAATCGGAATCGTGCTGGCCCTGGCCCTGGCCCTGTCGGTCGCCGGCATCTGCTGCGGGATCGCGCTCTACCGCCGCGAGGCCCGGCTCCCGCCCGACCTCGCACTGTCCCTGGAGGTCGGCGCGACCCGGACCACCGCCGTCGGCTCGGCCGTGGACCGCACCGGCATGCGCTACGCCCCGCTCGTCCTGCGGCTGATGGGCGAGAAGCGGGTGGCGCGGATCCGCCGCCGGATCGACCTGGCGGGCAACCCCGGGGGGCTCACCGTCGACCGCTACGCCGCCCGCCGCGCGGTCTACGGCGGCCTGGGCTTCTTCGGCGCGCTGGTGATGTTCCTGAAGGGGCAGCCCGTACTGGGCGTCCTGATGGTGCTGTTCGGCCTGTTCTGGACCGAGGTGGGCATCTGGGCGGCCGTCCGGCAGCGCAAGGACACCATCGAGCGCACGCTTCCGGACTTTCTCGACGTGCTGGCCGTCGTGGTGAGCGCCGGCCTGAGCTTCCGCCAGGCGCTGGACCGGGTCGCCGAGAAGTACGAGGGCCCCTGGGCCGACGAACTCCGCATCACCCTGCGCCAGATGGACATGGGCGTCAGCCGCCGCGCCGCCTTCGAGGAGCTGCGGAAACGCAACGACTCCGAACAGGTCGCGCAGTTCGTCACCGCCCTCCAGCAGGGCGAGGAACTGGGTTCGCCGATCGTCGAGACGCTCATCCAGATCGCGGACGACATGCGCCGCACGGATGCCCAGAACGCCCGGCGCCGGGCCGCCCGCGCGGTCCCCAAGGCCACCATGGTCGTCACCACGTTCATGGTCCCGGCCACGATGATCCTGCTCATCGCCGGTTTCTTCCTCGGCTCCGGCACCGACTTCGGCTCCCTGATGGACAGGTGAGCATGACCCGCCCCGCACCGTCCGCGCCGTCCGCCGCCTCCGTACCCGCCCCGGTCCGGCCCCCGGCGGCCTGGCGCCGCTGGACCGCCCTCGGCGTGCCCGGCCTCGTCGTCCTCGGTACCGCGCTCGCCCTCCTCCAGGGCACCGCCTTCGCCCACGACACCTTCCACGACTGCCACTACTTCGGCCCGTCCTTGCGGATGCACATCGCCGCATGGGCCGGTCTGGCCTGCGGGGTCGCCGCGCCGGTGCTGTACGCGGCGCTGGTCCGCGGCGCGGTCCGGCGGGGCTGGGACCGCGGCGCCACCCGGACCTCGGGACTCGCCCTGGCCGTCCTCGTCTTGGGCGTACTCCCCTTGCTGCTGGAGGCGTTCGGGGTCTGGGCGCTCTACGCGCCCGATCCCTCCGGCGGCTACGACTGCTCGGGCGCGGCGCCGGTGCACGGGCCCGGGCGACCGGCCGGATGAGGCCGGTCCGCGGTCGGCATTCCCGTCAAAGTCTTCGCAGGAGCAACGAGTTGTGCCACAGTGGTGGCGCCGGCCGGCCGCCGCACACCACGGTGCGGGCGACGACCGGACCGCATGGGCAGCAAGACCGCGACAACAGGCGGCACTCCGGGGAATCCCGGAGGGGGAGCGGGGGTGGCTGAGGTGGCGCGCGGTGGCCGAAACGTGTCGCCCGATCCCTCGTTGGTGGTTTCGGGCGAGGAGGAGGTTCGGAACCTCTGTTCCGGGAAGGCAACTCCGGCGTACTTTTCTCGTGTCGTGAGCGCGGACGAGCGCACCACGGGGACACCCCGGCCGGACCAGAGCGGAACGGCCGCCCATGGAGGGGAAGACGATGGCGAAGCGGATCGTGAGGAACGACCGGGGGCAGACCTCGATCGAGTACCTCGGCATCATCGCGGTGGTCGTGGCGATCGTCCTGGTCCTGTCGACCACCGACTTCGGCAGTCAGATCGCCAACGCCATCGCCAACAAGATTTCCGACGTCGTCGGGATCTAGGCCCCACCACCCCGCCCGTGCCGGCCACCACCGTCGCGCGACGCCGCCGGCGCGACGCCGGGCAGACCCTGCCGATCTACCTCGTCGCGATCGGGGGCCTGCTCTTCCTCGCGCTCGCCTTCTTCGCCGTCGGCCAGGCGGCGGCCACCCGCAACGGCGCCCAGACCGCCGCGGACGCCGCCGCGCTCGCCGCCGGCCAGAAGTACCGCGACGACCTCCGCAAGGGCTTCCTCGCCGGGCTCCGCGACGGCACCGACACCACCGACCCGGCAGCCTGGGAAGAGCTCCTCAACGGCCGCGGCGTCCCCTCCGACGCGGCCTGCGAGAACGCCGGCTGGTTCGCCGGCCGCAACGACGCCGCGGTCTCGTCCTGCACCCCGGACTCCTGGCCGACGTCGTTCGCCGTCACCGTCAAGACCCGCCACGCGGTGGGCGATTCGGTCATCCCGAGCACCGGGAGCACCCACGCCGCGGCCGTGGCGAAGGCGGTCGTCGCCCCCCGCTGCACCGTCGCCCCGCCCGCCGGCGGACCCACCGCCCGCCCCACCCCGACCCCGACCCCCACCCCCACCCCCGGCGGCGGCTCGCACCCCGGGCCCGCCCCCCGCATGCTGATCTGCGACGGCAAGGGCTGGACCCTCGACCCCGACCGGCCGCAGGACCTCCCCACGGCCGCCGACCTGTTCTCCGTGCGCCTGGCCCGGTGAGCGCCGCCCCACCCCCCGACCCCGCCGCCCCGTGACCCCCACCGACCTCCCGACCGCACTCAGCGAAGGAACGCATCCATGAGCATTCGGCGCACCACGAAGGCCGCCAGGGGAGCGGTCGCCACGGCGAGCGCGCTCGGCCTGGCCCTCCTCGTGGCCGGCTGCGGTGGTGGCGGCGACGACGGCGCGCAGACCCCGGACGGCAGGAAGCCGGCCGCCCACAGCGCCACCCCCGACGACGGCAGTGCCGGCTCCCCCGCGGCCGACGCCGACAAGGTCATCGGCGAGATGAAGGGCCCGGACGGCATCGAGGTCACCCTGCACTCCGCGGTCCGCGACTCCGGCGGCTTCGTCACCGTCGAAGGCACCGTCACCAACCGCGGCACCCGCGCCTTCAACGCCATCGACTGGCGCTCCAACGAGACCGAACTCAAGTCGCGTTCGTCCATCTCCGGCGCCACCCTGGTCGACAAGACGGGCAAGAAGCGGTACTTGGTCCTCCGCGACACCAACGGCGAATGCCTGTGTACGACGGGCCTGAGCGGACTGCTCCCGGGCCAGAGCCGGCCCGTCTTCGCGCAGTTCCCGGCCCCGCCCGCCAAGGTGACCGAGGTGGACTTCCAACTGCCGACGATGCCGCCGGCCACCGTCCGGATCACCGACTGAGCCGCCCGCGATGACCGCCTCCCGTACGGCTCTCACGGCCGCCGCCGCGCTCCTGCTGACCGTCGCCCTCACGGCCCCCGCCGCCCACGCCGACCCGCCGGGCATCACCGAGGACACCACCGCGCCGGTCCGCATCGACCCCGCCAACCCCAACCTGCGGATGGTCCAGGGCGCCAAGCTCGCCCCGCCCAAGGTCCTCAACATCAAGTCCATCGTGGAGACCGACGACGGCTCCGAGCGCCGCCAGGACACCAACGACAACATCACCTTCGCGCTCCAGGCCGAGGTCCTCTTCAGCAAGGACAGCGCCGAACTCTCGACCGACGCACTGGCCCGGATCAGCGCCATCGCCGACGAGGTCAGGAAGCAGCACGCCAAAGACCTCCGGGTCTTCGGCTTCACCGACAACCTCGGCTCCGCCGCGCACGGCTTGGTCCTCTCCAAACAGCGCGCCAACGCCGTACAGCGCGAACTCGCCGTCGACCTGGGCTCCTCGGTCGGCTTCCAGATCCGCGGCTACGGCGAGCAGTACCCGATCGCCGACAACAGCACCGAGGCCGGCCGCCGGAAGAACCGCCGCGTCGAGGTCAGCTTCCCGCGCAACGGCGGCTAGGGCCGGTCGGCCCGCCGCCGTATTGGACTGCCCGATCCAATAAGTGTTAGCGTTCCCGTATGGCCCGACCCAGGAAGTTCGACGAGGAGCGGGCGGTCGACGCCGCGATGGAGGCGTTCTGGGCCGCCGGCTACGAAGCCACGTCCACCCAGGACCTGTGCGACGCCACCGGCCTGGGCCGCAGCAGCGTCTACAACACCTTCAAGAGCAAGCACGACCTCTTCGAGCGCGCCCTGGCCCGCTACATGGAGCGCAAGAACGGCGAACTCGCCGAGCTGCTCGACAGCGACACCCGCACCGCCCGGCAGAAGCTCCGGGCCGTCCTCCAGCGCATCATCGACGAGGAGTTCATCCGCCACCCCGACGGCCGCGGCTGCCTCGTCGTCAACACCGCCATCGAGGTCTCGTCCCACGACCCCTCGGTGGCCACCACCCTGGAGCGGGACTACGGCGTGCGCCTGGAGATGATCCGCGCCGTGATCGAGTCCGGCCAGCGCGACGGCGACATCGCCCCCGACGGGGACGCCCGCACCCTCGCCCACCTCTTCATCGCCTCGATCGGCGGCATCCGCGTCTCGGCCCGCGCCGGCGTCGGCCGCACGGCCCTGGAGGGCGTGGCGGACGCCACCCTGACGGCCTTCTAGTCCCGCCCCGCCAGCGTCAGCGCCAGCGCCCGTGCGGAGCCGCGGGCGCCCCTTCCCCCCTCCATTACGGGTCGCCCTCGGCTCACCCTGCCCGCATTTTGAACTGATCCATCCAAAACGTGCCCGCACCACACCGCGACACCGCGACATCGCTACGCACCGGCTCCCCAGCTCCCCAGCTCCCCAGCTCCCCGGCCCCCCGACCCGAGAAGGACCCCATGCCCCTCGCCGTCCACCTCCTCGGCCTGGCGATCTTCGCCCAAGGCACCTCCGAGTTCATGCTCTCCGGCCTCCTCCCCGGCATCGCCACCGACCTCGGCGTCTCCATCCCCGACGCCGGACTGCTGGTCTCCGCCTTCGCCCTCGGCATGGTCCTCGGCGCCCCCGTCCTCGCCGTCGCCACCCTCCGGGTCCCGCGCCGCACCGCACTCGTCGCCTTCCAACTGGCCTTCGTCGCCGGCCATGTGATCGGCGCGCTGGCCCCCGGCTACGGCGTCCTCCTCGCCACCCGCATCCTCAGCGCCGTCGCCTACGCCGGCTTCTGGGCGGTGGCCGCGGCGACCGTGGTGGGCCTGGTGCCGCCGCAGGCGAAGGGCAGGGCGCTGTCCGTGGTCGGCACGGGACTCACCCTCGCCACCGTCGTGGGCGTGCCCGCCGGAACGGTCCTCGGCCAGCACGCCGGCTGGCGCGCGGCGTTCTGGGCCGTGGCCGGCCTCACCGTCCTCAGCGCCCTCTCCCTCCTCGCGGCCCTCCCCACCACCCGCCGCACCACCCCCGACACCACCCCCGACACCACCCCCGACACCGCGTCCGGCACGCCCCGAACCGCCTCCATACGCCGCGAGTTGACCGGCCTCGCCCGCCCGCAGCTCTGGCTCTCCTACCTCATCACCACACTGACCTTCGGCGCCGGCGTGGTGACCTTCAGCTACCTCGCCCCGCTCCTGACCGAGGTGACCGGACTCCCCGCGGGCTGGGTCCCCGCCGTGCTCTCGCTCTACGGCGTCGGCGGCCTGATCGGCGTCACCGTGGGCGGCCGCTTCGCCGACACCGCCCCCCTGCGCACCCTCGCCCTCGGCGTCACCGCCCTCACCCTGGCCTCCGCCGCGCTGGCCCGCACCGCCACCAACCTCCCCGCCACCCTCGCCCTGGTCCTCGCCCTCGGCTTCACCTCCTACGTCATCAACCCGGTGGTCCAGTCGCGGGTCTTCCGGCTCGCCCCCGACGCCCCCACCCTGGTCCCCGCCGTCAACACCTCGGCCTTCAACGTCGGCATCACCCTCACCCCGCTGCTCGGCGGCCTCACCATCGACGCCGGCCTCGGCTTCCCCTCCGTCGCCTGGGTCGGCGCCGCCACCGGCCTCCTCGGCCTCGCCGCCACGGCCTGGGCCGCCGCCCTCCAGCGCCGCGGCCGCCCCGCCGCCCCGCCCGTCACCGTCCCGCCGCGCATCCCGGCAAGTGCCGCCGCTACGAAGGACGGCTGACTCCCCATCGGCCGGGCCCCGGCAACCGCACCCGCACGCGGACCCGCGCCCCCCGGCGCACCCCCCACCGCGCCATCTCCCCGGCCTCCGCCTCCAGTACGTGCCGGGCCCGCAGCCGCGGACGGCCCAGCCGTCCCGGCCGCATGGTGCGGACGCCGAGCACCGTGAAGTCCCGGCTCAGATAGGCGACATCGATCGCGAAGCGCATCCCGAACGTGTGCACCCCGCTCGCCGGGGTCAGCAGCAGCGCCCCCACGATCCCGTCCCGGCCCAACAACCCCCGGGTCCGCGCCCGATAGGACGCCGCGACCTCCACCGGAACCTCGGTGTCCGCGCCCTCCAGAACACCCCGACCGTCCGTCCAACTCCCCATGCCCGCCGTTGTATCAACCCCCGCGCTCTAGGGTCGACCCGTGTCCGTCACGCTGATCGCCCTCGCCGCCGCCTACGGAGCGGCCGCCGGCCTCCTCGTACCGCGGCCCGCGCACCGGTTCTCCGTGCCACCCGAGGAGGACTGGCGCGCGCACTGCCCCGACGGCCATCCGCTCACCGGACCGGCGTCGGGCTGGCTGGGCCGTGGCCGCTGCCCGGACTGCCGGGCGCCGTACGGGCCGGCCACGCCGCCGACCGCGACGGCCACCGCACTGGTCTGCGCGGCGCTGGCCGCGGCCACGGGCGCCCGCCCGGAACTCGCGGTCTGGCTGCTGATGGCGCCGCTCGCGGTACTCCTGACGCTCATCGACCGGCGGGTGCAGCGCCTCCCCGACGTCCTGACGCTGCCACTGGCCGGGGCCGCGGCCGCCGCCCTCGGCGCCGTCGGCCGGCTCACCGGCGAGCCGGGCACCGCACTGCGCGCCCTCCTCGGCGGGCTGGCGCTGGCCGCGTGCTACCTGCTGCTCTTCCTCCTCAACCCCGCCGGCCTCGGCCTCGGCGACGTCAAGCTGGCCCTCGGGCTGGGGGTCGCCCTTGGGTGGTACGGCTGGTCCACGCTGGTCACCGGGGGCGCGGCGGGGATCCTGCTCGGCGCGCTCTACGCGGCGTTCCTCCTGGTGACGGGCCGCACGGGCCGCAAGGAGACCGTGCCGCTGGGCCCGTTCATGATCGTCGGAGCCTTCTGCGGCCTGCTGCTGGGCGCCGCCGCGGCCCGCTGATACCGCCGTTCAGGGGCCCGAGCCACGCCGGTCACCCCGCGATGCACGGAGCACCCCTCCCCCGGGGTTATGGTGGAAGCCCCCCCTCGGGCCGGTCCGTACCCCCCCCACGGACCGGCCCGCTTTTCGTTGCGCGGCGCGATCCCGCCCCGTCGGGGGTGTCCCCGAATCCCGCCGGCCCGGCTGGTTCCCCCCGCATGCCGGCACATGGGATGCGCCTCGGCTCAGCGGCGAGCCCAGATGTTGACGCCCTCCGTGGTCCGGGCGAACTCGTCGATCTCGGCCAGTTCCGCCTCGGTGATCGCGGGGGCGCCCAGGGCCGCGACATTGGCCTCCAGCTGGGCGACGCTGCTGGCGCCGATCAGGGCGGAGGTCATGCGGGTGTCCCGCAGGACCCAGTTCAGGGCGAGCTGGGCCAGCGACTGGCCGCGGCGGGCCGCGATCTCGTTGAGCCCGCGGAGGCGGCGGACGACCTCGCCGGTGAGCAGACCCGGGTCCAGGGACTTGCCCTGCGCGGCGCGCGAGCCCTCGGGGACGCCGTCGAGGTACTTGTCGGTGAGCATGCCCTGGGCCAGCGGCGCGAAGGCGATGCAGCCCATACCGGCCTCGTCCAGCGCGTCCAGCAGGCCGTCGTCCTCGGTCCAGCGGTTGATCATCGAGTACGAGGGCTGGTGAATCAGCGGGCGCACGCCCATCTCGCGCAGGATGCGGACCGCCTCGCGGGTCTGCTCCGCGTTGTAGGAGGAGACCCCGACGTACAGGGCCTTGCCCTGCTGGACGGCGGACGCCAGCGCGCCCATCGTCTCCTCCAGCGGGGTGTCCGGATCGAAGCGGTGCGAGTAGAAGATATCGACGTAATCGACACCCATCCGCTTCAGCGAGGCATCCAGCGAGGAGAGCAGGTATTTCCGGGAGCCCCATTCGCCGTAAGGGCCGGGGTGCATCAGATATCCGGCTTTTGTCGAGAGAATGAGCTCGTCGCGGTAGCCGCGGAAGTCCTCAGCGAAGATCTTTCCGAAGTTCAGCTCGGCGGACCCGGGCGGCGGACCGTAGTTGTTGGCCAGGTCGAAGTGGGTGATCCCCAGGTCGAAGGCGCGGCGAAGAATCGCCCGCTGGGAGCCGAGGGTGCGATCGTCCCCGAAGTTGTGCCAGAGTCCCAGGGAGATAGCGGGGAGTTTGAGGCCGCTGCGGCCGGTGCGCCGGTACTCCATGGAGTCATAGCGTGAATCCGCGGCGCGGTAGTCAGTGCCAGTGGTCATGGTCCTCTCCCTATCACGGACTTGTGACATACCTGATTGGGCTGTTGAGACAGCCGAGAAGTAAAGTTGGCCCCTTAGGCGACGGGGCGATGGCCATCGGTACGGAGGGGCTGGACCACACATGCTGCGATCTTCCGGGATGCGCATCCCGTATCCGCCTGCACTGCGCGATCTTGTCTACCGGCTGTACGCCCGCAGGGTGGAGGGCCGTCTGGACCACACCCAGGTGCCCAAGCACATCGGCGTCATCCTGGACGGCAACCGGCGCTGGGCGCGGGCCGACGGGCTGTCCACCGAGCAGGGCCACCTGGCGGGTGCGGCCAAGATCGACGAGCTGCTGGGCTGGTGCGCGGAGACGGATGTGGAGGTCGTCACACTCTGGCTGCTGTCGACCGACAACCTCGACCGGCCGGAGTCCGAGCTGACCCCGCTGCTGGGGATCATCGAGAACACCGTGCGCAATCTGGCCGCGGACGGCCGCTGGCGGGTCCACCACGTCGGCAACCGCGACCTGCTGCCCGACCAGACCCAGCAGGTGCTCAAGCAGGCCGAGCAGGACACCCTCGACAACAAGGGCGTCCTGGTGAACGTCGCGGTCGGCTACGGCGGCCGCCAGGAGATCGCGGACGCGGTGCGCTCGCTGCTGCTGGAGCACGCCGAGCGCGGCACGACCTTCGAGGAGCTGGCCGAGGTCGTCGACATCGACCTGATCTCGGAGCACCTCTACACCCGCGGCCAGCCGGACCCGGACCTGGTGATCCGCACCAGCGGCGAGCAGCGGCTGTCGGGCTTCATGCTCTGGCAGAGCGCGCATTCGGAGTACTACTTCTGCGAGGTCTTCTGGCCGGCGTTCCGGAAGGTCGACTTCCTGCGGGCGCTGCGCGACTACGCGGCCCGGCACCGGCGCTTCGGCGGCTAGGGCCTGCGGACACGCCCTAGGCCCTGCGGGCCGCCCGCGGGCGGTTCGGCGGGTGTTCCGACCCTCCGGCAGGGCGGGTTTCGGCCATGTGACCGGGATGGATTCGGCCATCTTTCGGGCGTGCATTCCGGTCACGGCGCGTCGGGTGGACCCGGGCGCCACCGGGGTTCGCGCCCTGCGGCGCGCCCCCTCCGCGGACTGACGTTGCTTCTTCTGACGCCCTCTCCGGCGCCCCTCCGCCAGGGGCGCTTCCGGGCGCCCCACCTGCGCCCGTGGGTGCTTCGCCCTTCTTTCCGCCGGTCAGCGGGCACCTGTAACCAAAGGTTCATCGAGCGTGTGTCATATGCCGTGGCATGGGCGCGGGGGTTGAAGGGAATATCCCTGGCAGGTCGGTGCCCGGAACAAACAAGCCAGTGGGCACCGGATCTCAGCGGACGGCATGGGGCCGTCCGCCCGGGAGGCCCTTTGCGCATCACGGACGCTCGTGCATCGAGCACGGACGACGCGGAGGGCCGGCGTTCGGCCCGCGCAGCGCGGTCAGAACCCGGTCCTGTCCCCGGCGACGTCGTCGCACCCCGACCTCATCCGAGGGGGTTCGTCCACCCGTGGTGAACAGCAAGAAACGCCGTGAGAGCGACCGGCGCACCTATGTCCTCGACACCAGCGTCCTGCTGGCGGATCCGGCCGCCATGTCCCGCTTCGACGAACACGAGGTGGTACTGCCGGTCGTCGTGGTCACCGAGTTGGAAGGCAAGCGGCACCATCCCGAACTCGGGTACTTCGCGCGGCAGGCGCTGCGCCGACTGGACGAGTACCGGGTGCAGTACGGGCGACTGGACGCCCCCATCCCCATCGGGGAGCTCGGCGGGACGCTCCGGGTCGAACTCAACCACTCCGACCCCGGACTCCTGCCGGCCGCCTTCCTCAACGGCCACAACCGCCTGGGAGACAACGACTCGCGGATCCTCGCGGTCGCCCGCAACCTCCAGGCCGAGGGGTTCGACGTCACCGTCGTCTCCAAGGACCTGCCGATGCGCATCAAGGCGTCCTCGGTGGGGCTGCTGGCCGAGGAGTACCGCGCCGAGCTGGCGATCACCGACTCGGGTTGGACGGGGATGGCCGAACTCGCCCTCTCCGCCGAGCAGGTGGACGACCTCTTCGCCGCCGAGACCGCGCACGTCCCGGACGCGGAGGAACTCCCGGTGCACACCGGGCTGGTCCTCCAGTCCGAGCGCGGCAAGGCCCTCGGCCGGGTCACCCCGGAGGGTGCGGTCCGGCTGGTGCGCGGCGACCGGGAGGCGTTCGGGATCCACGGCCGCAGCGCCGAGCAGCGGATCGCGCTGGACCTGCTGCTCGACCCCGAGGTCGGCATCGTGTCGCTGGGCGGCCGGGCCGGCACCGGCAAGTCGGCGCTGGCCCTGTGCGCCGGGCTGGAGGCGGTGCTGGAGCGCCGCCAGCACAGCAAGGTGATGGTGTTCCGGCCGCTGTACGCGGTCGGCGGCCAGGAACTGGGCTATCTGCCGGGCACCGAGGCGGAGAAGATGAGCCCCTGGGCGCAGGCCGTCTTCGACACGCTGTCCGCGGTGACCACCAAGGACGTCATCGAGGAGGTGGTCGCCCGCGGGATGCTGGAGGTGCTGCCGCTGACCCACATCCGCGGCCGGTCGCTGCACGACGCGTTCGTGATCGTGGACGAGGCCCAGTCGCTGGAACGGAACGTCCTGTTGACCGTTCTGTCCCGGATCGGGGCCAATTCCCGGGTCGTACTGACCCATGACGTCGCCCAGCGCGACAACCTCAGGGTCGGCCGGTACGACGGAGTGGTCGCCGTCGTCGAGAAACTGAAGGGGCATCCGCTCTTCGCGCACGTCACGCTGAACCGCTCGGAGCGGTCGCCGATCGCCGCGCTGGTGACCGAAATGCTGGAGGACGGCCGGATCTGACCGGTTGTGAAACGACGCGCCGCCCGGAGAAGCGCAGGAGCTTAGCCGGGCGGCGCTGGCATGCGCTCGAATATCCGGAAAATCTGGGGGGTAAACGAGGTGTGAGCTTTCACACCCGGCAGAGAATTGCTTACCTGTAGCCCGTTCGGGCAGAGTCTGGGTCCTGTCAGGCCCCGCATACGGCCCAGACGCACCCTCCGGGGTGTATGGACGAACCGAACTTCATAGCGAGTTGCCGTATGCCGCCCGAGCACCACGCGGACCCCCGAGGGGGACGTACCGGGCCCGTGCCTCCCGTGACCAGCCGGTGCCCACCGCTCAACAGGTGCCGGAACAAGGGGAGGCCAGCGCCAGGGGCACGATTGCGTCCGCGAGGTCACCTAAGCGGGCGATGCTGGAAGGAAAGCGTGTGAGCCGGATCTCGGTCCGGGGATTCGCAGTGGCCTCCGCCACCGCGGTCACCACCGTCGGCGCCGTCGTCGGCGTCGCATCGGGCAGCCAGGCAGCGGTGGGCAACACCGAGGCCACCGCGGCCGACGCGACGATTGCTGACATCCCCGCGGGCCAGCAGGCCCAGGTGCAGACCGCCTCGCTGACACAGCAGGCGGACACGGCGTCCACTCAGGCGGACACGGCTGCGCTGAAGTCCGCGCAGGAGTCGGCCCGTAAGGCAGCCGCGGACACCGCGCAGAGCAAGAAGGACGCGGCCGACAAGGCGAAGGCAGAGAAGGACGCCAAGGACCGCGAGAAGGCGCTGGCCGCCTCCCGCTCGGCCGTCCGCGACGCCAGCGACTTCGTCGCCAAGGCTTCCTACACGGTTGCCGAGACGCAGGCGATCGCCCGCCAGATGGTCCCGTCCGGCCAGTTCCAGTGCTTCAGCAACATCGTGAACCACGAGTCCACCTGGAACTACCAGGCGACCAACGCCTCCTCGGGCGCCTACGGTCTCGTGCAGGCGCTGCCCGGCTCCAAGATGTCCTCCGCGGGCTCCGACTGGCAGACCAACCCGGCCACCCAGATCAAGTGGGGCCTGAACTACATGAACAGCCGGTACGGCAGCCCCTGCGGTGCCTGGTCGTTCTGGCAGGCGAACAGCTGGTACTAGGCCGTTGCGCGGCCCCGGCGGCCGCGCCACCGTGCTCCGAAACCCCCGAACGCGTCGCGTTCGGGGGTTTCGTGCATCCGGCACGGGTAACGTCGGGGCGTCAGATGGCGGTAAGGGCGGGGAAGAGGAAGCAGAATGTCCAGATTGCCTCAGTGGGTCGGCGGCCTCGGCGCCGGTCTGACCCGGCTCTCGCAGCGGCTGGAGGAACAGCGCCGCCGCGCGGAGGCCGCCGCGGAGGCGGGTGACCCGGAAGGGCCGGGGCGTGCCGGGCGCGCGTCCGGCCTGGACGGGTACGGCCTGCGGGTCCCGGTGAACGGGGCGCCGGCGGAGAGCGTGCCGGGCGGCCGCGCCGCGACGGCCACCTGGGGGCCGGACGCCATGGCCGCCGCGGACGCCGCGGCGATCGTGGACGCCGCCGACACCCCGAAGGCGGCGCCGCGGCGCCGGCCGGAGGCGTCGGCGGAGCGGCCCCCGGCTCCCCTTGAGCCCGAGCTGCCGGAGGAGTCGGCCCCGGCCGCCGTTCGGCCGCCCGATTCGGTGCCCGCCCCGCCGACCTACGCACCGGCCGTCGCGGCCCCGCCGGATCCGGTGGCGGCGGTGCCCTGGGGAGTCCGGGTCGCGGCCGAGGCCGGCTGGCGGCTGCTGGTGCTGGCCGGAACGTTGTGGGTGCTGGCGAAGGTGATCACCACGATCTCGCTGGTGGTGCTGGCCTTCGTCGCGGCGCTGCTGATCACGGCGCTGCTCCAGCCCACGGTGGCGTGGCTGCGCCAGCGCAACGTGCCGCGCGGGCCGGCCACCGCGCTGACCTTCATCGGCGGCTTCGTGGTGATGGGCCTGGTCGGCTGGTTCGTCGTGTGGCAGGTTCAGGACAACATCGACTCGGTGTCCAGCCGCATCCAGGAGGGCATCACCGAGCTGAAGGGCTGGCTGCTCAAGAGTCCGTTCCACGTGACCGAGAGCCAGATCAACCACATCGCCAAGAACCTCCAGGACGCGGTCGGCGCCAACACCGAGGCGATCACCTCGGCCGGGCTGGAGGGCGTCACGGTCGTCCTGGAGATGTTCACCGGCATCCTGCTGGCGATGTTCACCACGCTGTTCCTGCTCTACGACGGCCGGCGGATCTGGGAGTGGATGCTCAAGCTCGTCCCGGGCCCGGCCCGCGAAGGGGTGGCGGGCGCCGGCCCGCGCGCCTGGCGGACGCTGACCGCCTACATCCGCGGAACGGTCCTGGTGGCCCTGATCGACGCGTTCTTCATCGGCACCGGGCTCTACTTCCTCGATGTGCCGCTGGCCGTCCCGCTCGCCGTCTTCATCTTCCTGTTCGCCTTCGTCCCGCTGATCGGCGCGGTGGTCTCGGGCGCGCTGGCGTGCGTGGTCGCGCTGGTCACCCAGGGCGTCTTCACGGCGCTGCTGGTGCTGGCGGTGGTGCTGGCGGTGAACCAGATCGAGAGCCATGTGCTCCAGCCGTTCATCCTGGGCCGGGCGGTCCGGGTGCATCCGCTGGCGGTGATCCTCTCGGTCGCCGCGGGCAGCCTGACCGCCGGTATCGGCGGTGCGGTGGTGGCGGTCCCGCTGGTGGCCGTCACCAACACCGTCGTCGGCTACCTCCGCTCGTACTCCCGGGAGCAGGCGCTGCGGATGACGGTGCCGCCGCGCGGCGCGACCGCGCTCGCGGTGGCACCGACCCGGCCGCCGCGGCGCGGCGAGCCCCCGGCGGAGGAATGACGGCCGGCGGCTCCGGTGGGTGTCCGCCGGAGCCGCCCGCCAACGCACCGAACCCCCGCGGACACGAGGTCCGCGGGGGTTCCGCGTTGCGTGGTGCGGGGGCGAACGCTGCCCGCCGTGCCCGGCCTTACTCGGCGAGGGCGGCCTCGGCGTCGAGGGTGGCGCCGACGGCCTGCAGGACGGACGCGATCTTCACGGCCTCCTGGATCGTCTCGCGCTCGACACCGGCCTTGCGCAGGACCTGCTCGTGCGAGTCCAGGCACATGCCGCAGCCGTTGATGGCGGAGACCGCGAGCGACCACAGCTCGAAGTCGACCTTGTCCACGCCCGGGTTGCCGATGACGTTCATCCGCAGACCGGCGCGCAGGGTGCCGTACTCCGGGTCGGAGAGCAGGTGGCGCGTCCGGTAGAAGACGTTGTTCATCGCCATGATGGCGGCGGCCGACTTGGCGGCGGTGTACGCCTCGGGGGAGAGGTTGGCCTTGGCCTCGGGCTCCAGCTCGCGCAGCACCTTGGGGGAGCGCGAGGCGATGGCGCAGGCGAGCACCGTGCCCCACAGCTGCTGCTGCGGCAGGTCGCTGTTGCCGATCACCGAACCGAGGTTCAGCTTCAGGTCCTTGGCGTAGTCCGGAACCGCGGACTTGAGGTCATCGAGAGCCATGGGTGTCACTCACCGGCCAGCAGGGCGACCGGGTCCAGGGTGTTCTCGCCCTTGCTCCAGTTGCAGGGGCACAGCTCGTCGGTCTGCAGGGCGTCCAGGACCCGCAGGACCTCCTTGGGGTTACGGCCGACGGAGCCGGCGGTCACCATGGTGAACTGGATCTCGTTGTTCTGGTCGACGATGAAGACGGCGCGCTGCGCGAAGCCGTCCTCGCCCTCGATGCCCAGGTCGCGCATGAGCTCGTGCTTGGAGTCCGCGAGCATCGGGAAGGGCAGGTCGGTCAGGTCCGGGTGGTCCTTGCGCCAGGCGTGGTGCACGAACTCGGAGTCGCCGGAGAAGCCGAGGACCTGGGCGTCGCGGTCGGCGAACTCCTCGTTCAGCTTGCCGAACGCGGCGATCTCGGTCGGGCACACGAAGGTGAAGTCCTTGGGCCAGGCGAAGACGATCTTCCACTTGCCTTCGTAGGTCTTGTGGTTGATCTGCTCGAACTCCTTGCCCTTCTCCAGCGAGACACAGGCGGTCAGGTCGAACTCGGGGAACTTGTCACCGACAGTGAGCACGCGCTCTCCTTGTTGCAAGAAAGTCCCTTTGTGGGGGCCTTTCGGGTCTTTCCTTGAGGCTTGGACGGGTGACACGGTGCCACAGGAGGCATTGATCAGGGAAATAGCTAGACTTGTGGCTGTTGATCGGAGGTGGTTATCAGTGGCTTCCCCTGTGAGCCCCGGCGGGCGGCCCCGCCAGCCCAGCCTGGCCCAGCTGCGGGCGTTCGCCGCGGTCGCCGAGCACCTGCACTTCCGCGAGGCGGCGGCCGAGATCGGCATGAGCCAGCCCGCGCTCTCCGGCGCGGTCTCCGCGCTGGAGGAAACCCTCGGTGTGCAGCTGCTGGAGCGTACGACCCGCAAGGTGCTGCTCTCGCCGGCGGGGGAGCGGGTGGCGGCCCGCGCCCGTGCGGTGCTGGACGCGGTCGGCGCGCTGATGGAGGAGGCGGAGGCGGCCCGCGCGCCGTTCACCGGCGTGCTCCGCCTCGGTGTCATCCCGACCGTCGCCCCGTATCTGCTGCCCGCCGTGCTGCGCCTGGTCCACGACACCTACCCGGAACTGGACCTCCAGGTCCACGAGGAGCAGACCGCCTCCCTGCTGGACGGTCTGGCGCACGGCCGGCTGGACCTGCTGCTGCTCGCGGTGCCGCTGGGCGCCCCGCAGGTCACCGAAATCCCGCTGTTCGACGAGGACTTCGTGCTGGTCGCCCCGAAGGAGCACTGGCTCGGCGGCCGCGGCGACATCCCCCGCGCGGCCCTGAAGGAGCTCGACCTGCTGCTCCTGGACGAAGGCCACTGCCTGCGGGACCAGGCCCTGGACATCTGCCGGGAGGCGGGCCGGGACGAGAACACACCGGTCACGACCAGCGCGGCGGGACTCTCCACGCTCGTCCAACTGGTCGCCGGCGGACTGGGCGTGACGCTGCTGCCGCGTACCGCACTGCGGGTGGAGACGGCGCGCAACGACCAGCTGGCCACGGGCTACTTCGCCGACCCGGCCCCGTCCCGGCGGATCGCGCTGGCGATGCGCGCCGGCTCGGCCCGGCAGCCCGAGTTCGAGGAGTTCGCGGCGGCCCTGCGGGGGGCGCTGCGGGGGCTGCCGGTGCGGATCGCGCGGGCGTGAGGGTCAGCGGCGAGGGGTGATGCGCCGGGAATCGTCCAGAACCCGCGTGACATCCAGAGTGACCTCAGCGCCGATCGACTCCGGGAGGGTGACCTTCGCCCCGGGGACATGGATGTGGTGCATGGCGTAGCCGTCCTCGATGGGCTCGGTGAGGACGTGGAGGCGCTCGTGCTTGCGGTCGACGATCACATACACGGGTACCTTCGCCGCGCCGTAGGCGGCCACCTTGGTGCGCAGGTCGTTGGCGTAGTTCCCGGACGTGATCTCTAGAACCATCCGGAAAGCGGCGGGGTCGACGCACTCGTACTCGGCGACGTGTTCCTCGGCATCGGCGTCCACTACGGCCAGGTCGGGGATGGCGAAGTTCTCCGGGCCGTCCGGCAGCCACAGCCCGACGGCTTCAAGGACCAGCGTCTCGCCGCGGTTCAATCCCGCCGAGGCAAAGGTGTCGCGGAGGCTGGACAGCCCCTTCGCATGGCCGAAGTCTGAGGGTGGGGTCACGGTGAGGTCGCCTCCGAGAATCTCGACGCGGTAGCCCGGAAGCTGCTCCATGAGCCGGTCGGCCTGCGCAAGGAGCATCGGCGGCTCGTGGGCAGGCCCGTGCGGACGCTCGACAGCTGCTGCGGACATTGCGTGCCTCCCATGGGCTGGTGTCGAGGTCATCATCGTAGGCAGAGGCGCTCGCACGCGTCTCGTACGACAAGCGTTCACCCGTTCGGTGACGCCTACTCCGTCCGCAGGCCGTCCGGGCGCATCATGCGCCACAGGGGCGGCAGGCTCAGGGCGGTGACGAAGAGGATCACGGCGCCGCCGATGGCGACCATGCCGGCGACCACCGGCCAGTCGACCACCACCCCGCTGCCGATGACGGCGAGCAGCAGCGAGCCCAGGGTCAGGCCGCAGGCCAGGGCCAGGCCCAGACCCAGCGCGACCGGCAGGGCGGTCTGCCACAGGACGGACCAGCCGAGGGTGGCGCGGCGGGTGCCGTACGCGTCGAGGGTGGAGAGCAGCCGGCGGCGTTCGTAGAGCTGCTCGACGGTGGAGATGATCAGGCCCGCGCCGATCAGCAGCAGGGTGATCACCGCGCCGATGAAGAGCGCGTTGCGGACGCTCGTGTACTGCCGGTCGTGCGGGTTGTCGATGGACGAGCCCTCGTGCATCGTCGGGTCGATCCGGGCCGCGGTGTTGCGGATGTGCTCGACGGCGTCGGGGGTGTCGCGGTCGAATCGGACCACGATCTCCATGTCGGGCCTGTTGAGCCGGGACGCGTCGAGGACCGAGGGGGTCAGGAGCAGGTCGTAGTAGATGCGGTGGCCGTCCTCGACCGGGAGGAGGCGGGCGGCGCGGGCGGACGGCGGGACCGGCCAGGGGTGGGGGGCGTTGCTGGGCTCGCCGTAGCCCTGCGCCGGGTTGAGGTCGATGGTGGCACCGGGGGTGATGCCGCTTTGCGCGCGCGAGGCGCGGGCGTCGGTGACGAAGGCGTCGCCGTCCCGGCAGGACGGCAGCTCGGCCACCCTGCGCAGCTCGGCGCAGGTGCCGATGGCGATGATGCCGGGGAGGTCGCGGCTGGTGTCGTGGCCCGGGGCGGGCATCCGGCCGGTGTTGGCGCTGACGAGGCCGCGGGCGGTGCTGACCCCGGGGGTGGCGCGCAGCGCGCCCAGCGCCCGTTCGGTCTGCTGCCAGCCGGTCGCGTAGCCCCAGAGGCTGACCTGCGGCACCTGCCCGGACTTGGCGTACGCGGCGGCGAAACCGGCCTGCGAGCCGGTCATCAGCATGTGGATGGCGATGGCGCCGGCCACCGCGACGGTGATGCCGCTGACCGCGCGGGTCGCCGGGCCGCTGCTCAACTGGAGCCGGCGGACCGCCAGCTGCCACGGGACCGGCCCGCCGCGCAGCCGGCCGACGACCCGCTCGACCAGCCACGGCAGCAGCGCCGTGACGCCGAACAGCAGCAGCGTCGAACCGGCCGCGAGCCGGGCGGCTTCGAGCGGGTTGTCGGTCGGGCGCGGCCGGAGGGCCATCGGGACCAGCAGGGCCGCGCCGACGAGCGGCAGCGCGACGCGCCACCACAGCCGGCGGCGGACCGGTGTGCGCTTGCGGATGATGCCGAGCGGTTCGATGGTGATGCCGCGCTGGGCGACCAGGGTGACCAGGACCGCGGCGGTCGGGACGAGGACGGCGATCAGCAGTGCGGCGAGAGGGGCGGGGCTGACGTCGGAGGAGAAGACGTTGATGTCCCACAGGGTGATGGAGGGGGCCAGCAGGCGGCCGAGCAGGAACAGCGCCCCGCCGCCCAGCAGTCCGAGCAGCGAGCCGAACAGCGCCTCGCCGGACGCGATCCGCCGGGTGGTGCGGACGTCGGCGCCGACCAGGCGGAGGGCGGCCAGCCGGAGTTCCCGGCGTTCGTTGCCGAAGCGCACGGAGGTGCCGATGAAGACCATCACCGGCGTCATCAGCGCCACGCACGTCATGGTCACCAGGACCAGGGCGGGCGTGCTCAGCGGCTGTGGGTCCCAGTTCTTTCCGAAGTGGTCGATGCGGTAGCCGCCGCGTTCGCCGAAGGAGGCGGTGTGTGCGAGGTAGGTGAGTTCCCGGGGGCCCTGCAGCCCCTGGTCGCCGATCACGCCGACGATCCGGTAGCTGCTCAGCCGCTCGCGCAGCAGTGCGCTGCCGGGGGCGGCCAGCAGCTCCTTCAGGGCCGGCGAGACCACCATCTCGCCCGGACCGGGGAGCTGCCGTACGCCGGGCGGCACCGGCGGATGCGCGCCGTCCGGGCGGACCAGCCGGCCGCGGATGTCGGTGCCCCGGAAGGTGGTGTCCACCGTGGCGTAGAGGAGGGTGCGGTCGCTGCGCGGCGGCGGGTGCGCCTGGCCGAGGTTCTCGCGGGCCTTCTCCCGGCCGTGCCAGGCGTTCATCAGGGTCGGTACGGAGGCGCCGAGCAGCAGGACCGCCACGCCGAGGGCGACCCCGGCGGCCGTCAGGGCGGTGCGGATCCACCCTTCCCGGCCGCCGCCGGCCGCGAACCGCATGCCCATGGCGAGGTCGCGGGCCCAGGTGACCGGTCCGTTGCGCGGGGGCGCGGGCGGCGGTGCGGGTACGGCGGTGTCCCGCTCGCCCTCGGGCTGCGAGCGGAGCATGGTCATATTCGGCCCGCCATGTCCTTCACGCGGCCGTCCCGGACGACGATCTCGCGGTCGGAGTAGGCGGCGACCCGGGCCTCGTGGGTGACCAGGACCACGGCCGCGTTGGTGTTCCGGGCGGCGTTGGTCAGCAGGCCCATCACCCGCTCGCCGTTGAGGGAGTCCAGGGCGCCGGTGGGTTCGTCGGCGAAGACCACCCGGGGCTGGGTGGCGAGGGCGCGGGCGACCGCGACCCGCTGGCCCTGGCCGCCGGAGATCTCACCGGGGCGCTGCTTGTCCACGCCCTCGACCTCCAGCTGCTCCAGCCAGTCGCGGGCCCGGCGTTCGGCTTCCTTGCGTTTGGTGCCGTTCAGGCGGAGGGGCAGGGCGACGTTCTCCAGGCAGGTCAACTCCGGGACGAGTTGGCCGAATTGGAAGACGAAGCCGAAGTCGGTGCGGCGCAGTGCGCTGCGCTGGGCGTCGCCCAGTTCGGTCAGGGTGTGTGTTCCGTAGCGGACGGTGCCGGAGTCGGGGCGGATGATCCCGGCGAGGCAGTGCAGCAGCGTCGACTTGCCGGAGCCGGAGGGGCCCATGACGGCGACCACTTCGCCGGGGTGGACGGAGAAGTCCGCGCCGTCGAGCGCGGGCGTCGGCCCGTACGCCTTGCGCAGACCCTCCGCGGCGAGCAGGGATCCCTCGGGGGTCATCCGCCGACCGCCTCCGCCAGCTTGTCCAGCCGGGCGGCGGTCAGCTCCAGCCAGCGCAGGTCGGCTTCGAGGTGGAACAGCGCGTGGTCGCAGATCAGCTGGTCGGCGAGGTCCCCGGTGCGCTTGCGCTCGGTCAGGCCGCGCATCAGGCGCAGGTGCTCGGCGCGCTGGGTGTCGAGGAGTTCGGCGGCGTCCCGGTCGGTCAGCAGAGCCAGTACGACCTTGGTGTAGAGCGTGGACTGGAGGTAGGGCTCGGGCTTCTCCGGCCGGGCCAGCCACTGCGCGACGTCGGTGATCCCGGCGTCTGTGATGGCGTACCGCTTACGCTCCGGGCCCGCCCCGGCCTCCACGCCGTCCACTTCGACCAGGCCGTTCTTCAGCAGCCGGGACATCGTGGAGTAGACCTGCCCGTAATGGAGCGGGCGGTCCTGCCCGAAGTGCTCGTCGAAGGCCCGCTTGAGGTCGTAGCCATGGCGGGGGCCGGACTCCAGGAGGCCCAGCAGCGTATGACCGATTGACATGCGGACCACCTTACTCGGGGGTGTAATGCCGGTGTATACGCGTGTTGTATACATCTGTCGGGCGAGAGGGGAACGCCCTGGTCGATGGCGGTGCGGGGCGGTGGCCGCGGTTTCCCGCCGGCCACCGCCCGCTTGGTGTGCGGTCATTCCGTGCGCAGCCCGTCCGGCCGCATCATCCGCCACAGCGGCGGCAGGCTGAGCAGCGTCACCACCAGCACCAGGGCGCCCCCGGCGGCGGTCAGCGGCCAGACCGCCGACCAGGCGAAGCCGGTCTTCCCGGCCATCCGCAGCAGCGCCAGGCCCAGCCCGATGCCGCCGGCCACCGCCAGGCCCAGCCCCAGGGTCACCGGGACGGCGGTCTGCCACAGCACCGACCAGGCCAGCGTGGCCCGCCGGGTGCCGAAGGCGACCAGGACGGACAGCAGCCGGCGGCGCTCGCGCAGCTGCTCCAGCATCGTCACCAGCATGCTGGCGGCGATCAGCACCAGGGTCGCGGTCGCGGCGACCAGCAGGCCGGTGCGCACGCTCGTGTACTGGTTGTCGCGCTCGACGTTCTGCAGGGCGCGCACGGAGGTCAGCGGGTCGATCCGGGCCGCGGTGTTCCGGGCGTGCTCGACGGCGTCGGGGAAGTGCGGGTCGATCTTGATCATGGCGCGGCCCTGCGGGTCGTCCAGCAGCTTCGCGTCCAGCGCGCCCGGAGTGGCGAAGATGCCGAACGACGACACGCCCATGGGGTCGGGACGCGACTCGACGGTGCGGGCGTTCTCCGGGAGGGTCCACAGCCGCGGGCGGGGCGGCGTCCGCCCGGCGCGGTCGGACCAGGCGAAGTCCACCGTGGCCCCGGGCCGCGCGGTCTTGCCGATGTAGGAGTCCTCGACCTGGCCGGTGTGGTCCCGGACGATGAAGACGTCGCCGTCCTTGCACGGACCGGTGCGCGCCAGTTCGCCCAGCGTGGCGCAGTCGCCGACGGTGACCGACGTGGACGGGACGAACGGCTCGCCCTTGCGGAGCGGGCCGGGCCGGTTCGCGCTGGCCTCGATGGTGGCGATGACACCGCGGACGCCCGGGGTCCGCCGGAACTCGGCGGTCATCTTCCGGATGGTGCCGATGTCGTGCGTCGGCAGCGAGACCTGCAGCTGCGCCCGCTTGGCGTCCTGCCCGGTGACCTTCATGAAGTCGCTCTGGATCGCGGTGAACAGCAGCTGGAGCGCGATCGCCCCGGCCACCGCCACGGTGATCCCGCTGACCGCGCGGGCGGCGGTGCCCCCGCTGAGCTGGAGCCGCCGCACGGCCAGCTGCCAGGGCACCGGCCCGCCGCGGAAGCGCGCCACCGCCGCGTCCACCGCCCACGGCAGCAGCAGGGTCACCCCGAGCAGGAACAGCGTCGCGCCGCCCGCGATGAGGTACGGGTTGACGGTGGAACTGCCGCCGCCGACCCGTCCGTTGGCGAACACCAGCGCCAGCCCGGCCGGCGGGAACGGCAGCCGCCACCACAGGCGGCGCCGGCGGCCCCTGGTGCTGCGCGCGACGCCCAGCGGTTCGATGCTGACCCGGCGCAGCGCCAGGAGCGTGACCACGACGGCGGAGAGCGGTACGGCGCACACGATCAGCGCCGCCAGCCACGGGTCCGGGGTCACGTCGGACGGGAAGGCGTTGACGTTCCAGAAGGTGATCCCGGCGGTGAGCTGCCGGCCGGCCAGGAACAGCGCGGCGCCCACCAGGAGCCCCAGCAGCGCCCCGAACAGCGCCTCGCCGGCCGCCGTCCGCCGCGTCATCCGGGCATCGGCGCCGATCAGCCGCAGCGCGGCCAGCCGGCGGTCCCGGCGCTCCCCGCCGAACCGGACGGCGGTCGCGATGAAGATGGCCACCGGCATCAGCAGCACCACACAGGCCACGATGATCAGCGCCAGCAGTACGGGGTCCAGCGGCTCGCTCTTGCCGGGCAGGCCGAATCCGGCGACCCGGTGCCCGCCGGTGTCCGGGGTCAGCGTGGCGCTGCCGAGGTAGTACGTCAGGTCGTCGGGGCCGATCAGGCCGGCCGGCCCGATCGTGCCGGCGTCCTTGTACGGCAGCCGTTCCCGCAGCAGTGCGCTCCCCGGGTCGGCGAGGAGCTCCCGCAGCGCGGGGGAGAGCACCATCTCGCCGGGTTTCGGCAGGGCGTCCACGCCGGGCGGGGTGGGCGCCTTGGGGCCGTCCGGCCGCAGCATCAGTCCGGTGAGGGGCCGGCCTCGGAAGAGCGTCCGCAGGTCGGCCGCGACCAGCGTCGCCTCCGTCGGCGGCAGCGCCCGGTCGCTGGACGTCACCGCCGCGGCCAGCCGGCGCTCCGCCCGGTGCGCCTGAATGGCCGGGAGAGACGAGGCGGCGAGCAGCAGCGCCACGCCCAGTCCCACGCCCAGTGCGGTGAGCAGGGTGCGGATCCACCCCTCGCGCCCTCCGCCGACCGCGAACCGGACCCCCAGGCCGAGGTCCCGGGCCCAGCCGCGCGGCCCGCCCCCGGTGGTCGTCGTGGTGCCGCCGCTCATGCCGCGCCCGCCGTCTCCCGGGCGATGCCGTCCCGTACGACGACCTCGCGGTCGGCGTACGCGGCGACCCGTACCTCGTGGGTGACCAGCACCACCGCGGCGTCGGTGTTCCGGGCGGCGTCGGTCAGCAGGCCCATCACCCGCTCGCCGTTGAGGGAGTCCAGGGCGCCGGTGGGTTCGTCGGCGAAGATCACCCGGGGCTCGGCGGCCAGTGCGCGGGCGACCGCGACCCGCTGGCCCTGGCCACCGGAGACCTCCCCGGGCTGCCGGGTCGCGATGCCGTCGACCTCCAGTTGCTCCAGCCAGTCGCGGGCCCGTCGTTCGGCTTCCTTGCGTTTGGTGCCGTTCAGGCGGAGGGGCAGGGCGACGTTTTCCAGGCAGGTCAACTCCGGTACGAGTTGGCCGAATTGGAAGACGAAACCGAAGTCGGTGCGGCGTAGTGCGCTGCGCTGGGCGTCGCCCAGTTCGGTCAGGGTGTGTGTTCCGTAGCGGACGGTGCCGGAGTCGGGGCGGATGATCCCGGCGAGGCAGTGCAGCAGCGTCGACTTGCCGGAGCCGGAGGGGCCCATGACGGCGACCACTTCGCCGGCGTGGAGGGTGAAGTCCGCGCCGTCGAGCGCGGGCGTGGGGCCGTACGCCTTGTGCAGCGCGCGGGCTTCGAGCAGGGGACCGGCCGGGGTCATACGAGGGCCTCCGGGAGTGCGGACGGGGCATGGCGAAGGTGGGGCGCGGTAAAGGCAGCGCCGACCCAGGGACATGCCCAGCACTCTACATGAGGTGTATACACACGGTGTATAGATGGAGTTTCTAGTGGCTCGATGTCACCCCTCGTCCGATGTCACCCGCCGTCCGACACCCCCTCGGCTGTCTCCGCCGACTTCTCCGTCGACCCCGCCGCCGGCCCCTCGGTCGGCTCCCGCCGCTTGGGCGGCCGCCCCCGGCGCGGCGGCGCGCCCGCTCCCCGCGGTAGGCGCCCCGCGTCGGCCAGTGCCTTGCGGAGCAGGAACTCGACCTGGGCGTTGGTGCTGCGCAGTTCGTCGTTGGCCCAGCGGCCGAGGGCGTCGTGGATCAGCGGGTCCAGCCGCAGCAGCACCTGCTTGCGCTGCTGCGGCCGGCGGCCGGCGGGCCCTTCGCGGTCCGCGCCGGACTCCTGGGGGGCGTCCGCACTCACTGGTAGAGCGAGCCCGTGTTCAGGACCGGCTGGGCGGCCCGGTCGCCGCACAGCACCACCATCAGATTGCTGACCATGGCGGCCTTGCGCTCCTCGTCCAGTTCGACGATGCCCTGCTCGTTGATCCGCTCCAGGGCCGACTCGACCATGCCCACCGCGCCCTCGACGATCTGCTGGCGGGCCGCGACGACCGCACCGGCCTGCTGTCGCTGGAGCATCGCGGAGGCGATCTCCGGGGCGTAGGCGAGGTGGCTGAAGCGGGTCTCGATGATCTGCACACCGGCGGCCTGGACCCGGGCGGTCAGCTCCACGGCCAGCTTCTCGGTGATCTCCTCGGCGTTGCCGCGCAGCGAGAGGCCGTCCACGTCGTGGGCGTCGTAGGGGTACTCGATGGCGATGTGCCGGACGGCCGCCTCGGTCTGGGTGGCGACGAACTCCAGGAAGTCGTCGACCTCGAAGAGTGCCTGGGCGGTGTCCTCGACCTTCCAGACCACGATCGAGGCCAGCTCGATCGGGTTGCCGTAGGCGTCGTTGACCTTGAGGACCGAGGTCTCGTGGTTGCGGACCCGGGTGGAGATCTTGCGGGCCGAGGTGAGCGGGTTGACCCAGCGCAGGCCGTCGGTGCGGATGGTGCCGACGTACCGCCCGAAGAGCTGGATCACCCGGGCCTCGCCGGGCGCGACCATCTTCACGCCGGTCATGCAGAAGACCGAGCCGGCCAGGACCAGGATCCCGGCGAGCACCACGGGCACGGCGAGGGCGTTGTTGCCGCTGTTGCCCGCGACGCCGCCGGCGATGATCGCGGCGATGCCGAGGGCGACGCCCAGGACGGTCAGCAGCAGGGCCAGCCCGCCCGGGATGCTGTGCGCGGCCCGCTCGCGGACCTGTGGCGCCGGCATCTCCGGGGCGTCCGCGGAGTCGGCGGCGGTGGTTGTCGTATCGGTCATGGGGTCCCCGTTTCGTGGCCGACGTGCGGCGCGGTGCGTGATGTGCGCCGCAGTGTGTGCTTTCGCTGGTCTAGCAAAGTGATATCACTTTAACGCGCTGGCCTGCTGCGGTCCAGAGTGGTGCGGTCCGATGCCGGGACGGTTGCGCAGATTTCCCGTGCTGTTTGTCACGTACGGAAAAGCCTTGATCGATGAGTATTTGTTGACAGATGCGGTGTTAGCTTCAACAGCTGAGTTATGCCGGAGGCTGAACGACTGGAGTTGCACGAGCGATGGGCCGAGCGGACGCGAGGCGGGCGCGGCAGGACGGCGCCCGCCGGGCCGGAAAGAACGAGAAGAAGTCCGGCATACGCCGCTTCTTCACCTGGAAGAAGGTCGTCGGGGCCTTCCTCGGCGTATGCCTCCTGGGGATCCTCGGCTTCGTCGGGCTCTACCTCTACGTGGACGTCCCGGCGGGCAACAAGGAAGCCAAGCTCCAGAGCAACGTCTTCAAGTACGCGGACGGCTCGGTCATGGCGCGGGTCGGCGCGGTCAACCGCGAGACGGTCCCGCTCAGCCGCATACCCAAGGAAGTCCAGCACACCTTCGTCGCCGCCGAGAACAAGACGTTCTACAACGACTCCGGCGTCGACCTGAAGGGCACCCTGCGCGGCGTCATCAACACCCTGAGCGGCAAGGGCAAGCAGGGCGGCTCGACGATCACCCAGCAGTACGTCAAGAACTACTACCTCAGCCAGGAGCAGACGGTCTCCCGCAAGCTCCAGGAGATCGTCATCTCCCTGAAGGTGGACCAGAAGTTCAGCAAGGACGACATCCTCGCCGGCTACATCAACACCAGCTACTACGGCCGCGGCGCCTACGGCATCCAGGCCGCCGCGCAGGCGTACTACGGCGTGGACTCCGACAAGCTCACCGTCGCGCAGGGCGCCTACCTCGCCTCGCTGCTCCAGGCGCCCAACCAGTACGACTGGGCCATCGCGTCCGACGCCGGCAAGCAGCGGGTCCAGGAGCGCTGGGCGTACACGCTCAACAACATGGTCGAGATGAAGTGGATCTCGCCCGAGGAGCGCGCCAAGCAGAAGTTCCCGGTGCCCAAGCCGCCCAAGCCGCTGCCCGGTCTGACCGGCCAGGCCAGCTACATCATCGCCGCGGCCAAGAAGGAACTCTTCGCCCAGGGCGTCGACGAGAGCGAGTTCGAGGCCGGCGGCTGGACCGTCACCCTCGGCATCGAGAAGAACCGGCAGAAGGCGCTGGAAGCGGCGGTCAAGCAGAAGCTCACCGACGACCTCTCGCCCGACCGCCGCTCGGTCGACCGCGACGTCCAGCTCGGCGCCACCTCGGTGGACCCCAAGACCGGCCACGTGGTGGCGCTGTACGGCGGCGCGGGCTACCCGCAGCACTACACCAACAACGCGACCCGCTCCGACTACCAGCCGGCCTCCACCTTCAAGCCGCTGATCCTGGCATCGGCCATGGAGAACCATGCGATGACCCAGGGCGGTGTCCCGATCACCCCCAACGCGATCTACGACGGCCGCAACCGCCGTCCGGTCGTCGGCGGCACCAAGCCCTTCGCGCCGCCGAACGAGGACGAGCACACCTACGGGAAGATCACCGTCCAGACGGCGACCAACAACTCCGTCAACGCGGTCTTCGCGCAGATGGGCGCCGACGTCGGCCTGGACCAGGCCAAGAAGACCGCGGTCGGCCTGGGCATGGACGGCTCCAAGATGGACGTCCAGCCGGCCATGACCCTGGGCACCATGGGCGCCAGCCCGCTCCAGATGGCCGGGGTGTACGCCACGTTCGACAACCACGGCGTCAAGGTCACCCCGACCATGGTCGTCAAGGCGGTCCAGAGCAAGGACGGCTCCGACAAGGAGGTCCCGCTCAAGAACCCGATCGGCGAGCAGGTGCTCTCCCGCCGCACGGCCGACACCGTCACCTCGGTCCTGACCGGCGTGGTCAACGACGGCACCGCCTCGGAGTCGGTCAAGAACACCTCCTACAAGGCGGCCGGCAAGACCGGCACCTCCGACGACAACAAGTCGGCCTGGTTCGTGGGCTACACGCCCAACCTGGTCACCGCGGTCGGCATGTTCGGCGAGTCGCCCACCGGCGGCAAGCAGGTCACCCTCAAGGGCGCCGGCGGCGGCGGCCGGGTCAACGGCGGCGGCTACCCGGCGCGGGTCTGGGCCGACTACACCCAGGCCGCGCTCGACGGCGGCACCGGCGGCGACTTCGACCTGGAGACCGACATGGGCGCCGCGGTGCCGCCGCCCGCCCCGCCGACGCCGACCCAGTCCGCGCCGGTCACCCCGACGCCGACCCCGACGCACTCCGCGCCGGCCAGCCCGACGCCGTCCACCACCCCGTCGGACAGCGTCTCCGGCCGTCCGAGCGGCCGTCCCACGCCGCCCGGCGGCGGCTCCACCCCGCCGGACGGCAGCACCGGCGGCGGCCCCGGCGGCTCCACCGGCACCGGCGGCGCCACGGGTACCGGCGGCGGCACCGGCGGCCCCGGCGGCCAGCCGGGCGGCACCAACGCCAACGGCGGCAACAACCTGCCGAACTTCGGCGGCGGCTGACCCGCCCGGTCACCCGGCACCACCGCGGCCCGCACCCCGGAAAGGGGTGCGGGCCGCCGTGCTCCCCGTACGGATCAGCCGCCGTTGACCTTCTTGGCGATCCGGTCGCCGAGCCGCTTGTCGATGTTCCGCCAGTACTGGAGCGCCCGGTCCAGCACCGGCCGGCTCACCCCGCTGCGCAGGTGCCCGGAGACGTTGCCGACCAGGCGGTCGCGGGCCGCGTCGTCCAGCACCTCGCGGACCATCGTGCCCGGCTGCCCGAAGTCGTCGTCGTCCTGGCGCAGCGTGTACGCCTCGCGCACCATCGCGCCGGTGCTCTCCCAGCCCGCCGGCTCCCCGTACCGCACGGTGTCGGCCGCCGGACCGCCGTAGGAGTTCGGGGCGTACGGCCGGGCCGTCCGCGCCGGGTCGAACCGCATCGGGCCGTCCTTGGCGTACGAGTGGGCCGGGACGTGCGGCCGGTTGGGCGGCAGCTGCGCGTAGTTCGGGCCGATCCGGTACCGGTGGGTGTCCGGGTACGAGAACAGCCGGCCGAGCAGCATCTTGTCCGGGGACGGGCCGATGCCCGGCACCATGTTGGACGGCTCGAACGCGGCCTGCTCGACGTGGATGAAGTAGTCCTCCGGGTTCCGGTTGAGCGTCATCCGGCCGACCTCGATCAGCGGGTAGTCGCCGTGCGGCCACACCTTGGTCAGGTCGAACGGGTTGAAGCGGTAGTCCGGGGCGTCCTCGAACGGCATGACCTGCACGTACAGCGTCCACGACGGGGCGTTGCCGGCCTCGACGGCCTCGTGGAGGTCCCGGCGGTGGTAGTCGGCGTCCTCGCCGGCCAGCCGGTCGGCGTCGGCCTGGGTGAGGAAGTCGATGCCCTGGTCGGTCTTGAAGTGGTACTTGATCCAGAACTTCTCGCCGCCCGCGTTGACCCACATGTAGGTGTGCGAGCCGTACCCGTTCATGTGCCGGTACGTCCTGGGGATGCCGCGGTCGCCCATCAGCCAGGTGACCTGGTGGGCCGACTCCGGCGACAGCGTCCAGAAGTCCCACTGCATGTCGTTGTCGCGCAGCCCGCTGTCGGAACGGCGCTTCTGCGAGCGGATGAAGTCCTGGAACTTGATCGTGTCCCGTACGAAGAAGACCGGGGTGTTGTTGCCCACCAGGTCGTAATTGCCCTGCTCGGTATAGAACTTGAGGGCGAAGCCGCGCGGGTCGCGCCAGGTGTCCGGGGAGCCCTGCTCACCGGCGACGGTCGAGAAGCGGGCCAGCATCTCGGTTTCCTTGCCGGGCTGGAAGAGGTCCGCCTTGGTGAACTGGCTGACGTCGTTGGTGACCTGGAAGAAGCCGTACGCGCCGCTGCCCTTGGCGTGCACCACCCGCTCGGGGACCCGTTCGCGGTTGAACTGGGCCATCTTCTCGATCAGATAGTGGTCGTGGAGCAGGATGGGGCCGTCCGGGCTCACGGTGAGCGAGTGCTCGTCGCTCTCCACCGGGACACCGGTGTTGGTCGTCGTGTGCGGGACGTGGTGCGCGGTGCTGGCCATGGGGGAGTGCCTCCCGTTCGATGACTGGCGGTGGGGTGGGCGGGGTCCGTCAGTCCCATCCGAGGGCAGCTGGTCCCGTTGATCCCTTTTGCCCCACCCAAGCAGCCAAGACGGCCGACGGCATGTCGGCAACGGCCCCGGGCGCCCGGTCGAGTCCGGACACGCGAAGGACCCCGCCCGGTCCCGGACGGGGTCCCCTCACACGCGGGGCCTCAGCGCCGCGCCCCCGGCGGCATCGACAGCTCGAACCAGACGACCTTGCCCATGCTCAACCGCGTCGCGCCCCAACGCCGGGCCATCCGGTTGACCAGGTACAGCCCCCGCCCGCCCTCGTCGGACGGCCGGGCCTGCCGCAGCCGCGGCAACTGCGGCACGTCGTCACCGACCTCGCAGCGCAGCACGTCGGTCCGCAGCAGGCGCAGCGTCACCGGCCGCTCGGCGTACCGCACCGCATTGGTCACCACCTCGCTGACCAGCAACTCCAGCTGGTCCGACAGCTCCTCCAGGCCCCAGCGGGCGAGCGCCCGCCGGGCCAGCCGGCGCGCCTGCCCCGCGGTCTGCGCCTTCGGGTCGAGGTACCAGTACGCGACGTCGCTCGGCGCGATGCCGTCGAACCGGGCCGCGAGCAGCGCGATGTCGTCATCGCGGTCGCCCGGCCCCAGCATGTCCAGCACCTCGTCGCACAGCGGCTCCAGCGGCGGCGGATTGGGCCCGGTCAGCCGGGCCGTCTCGGCCAGCCGCTCGCGCAGCTGCTCGATGCCGGTCCACACGTCCCGGATCCGCGACTCCACCAGACCGTCGGTGTACAGCACCAGCGTGGCGCCCGCCGGGGCGTCCAGCTCCACCGCCTCGAAGTCCACCCCGCCGACGCCGATCGGCGCGCCCGGCGGCACCCGCAGCACCTCCGCGCGCCCGCCGCGGTGCAGCATCACCGGCGGCGGATGCCCGGCGTTGGCCACCATGATCCGGTGCGCCACCGGGTCGTAGACGGCGTACAGGCAGGTCGCCATCCGGTCCGAGCCCAGCCGCTGGGCCTGCTCGTCGAGGTGGTGCAGCACCTCCTGCGGCGGCAGGTCCAGCCCCGCCAGGGTCTGCGCGGTGGTCCGCAGCTGCCCCATGATCGCCGCCGAGGTCATCGAGTGGCCCATCACGTCGCCGACGACCAGCGCCACCCGGCTGCCCGGCAGCGGGATCGCGTCGTACCAGTCGCCGCCCACCCGGGCGGTCTCCGCGGCCGGCAGGTAGCGGCTGGCCAGCCGCACACCGGTGGGCTGCGGCAACGAGTCCGGCAGCATGGTGCGCTGCAGCGCGTCGGCGATGTACGCCTCGCGGCCGTAGAGCACCGCCTTGTCCACGCCCAGCGCGGTGTGCGTCGCCAACTGGGCCGCCACCAGCAGATCGTCCGGCTCGAACGCCGGCCGGTCCGGGCGGCGCAGGAACACCGCCGCGCCGATCACCCGCCGGCGCCCGCGCAACGGCGCCAGGATCACCCGGTGGCCGCCCGGCAGCCGGGTGTCCGGCCCCAGCAGCTCCGGCAGCGCGGTCCGCGCCGCCTGCGCCTCCCCGAACAGCGGCCGCACCCCGCGCAGCACCTCGGCCAGCGGCCCGCCCGGGCGCACCTCCGACAGCTCCGCGGCGCTGCCGCCCATCGCCGGCCCCAGATCCGGCTGCGCCGGCAGCACCGGCAGCCGCAGCCCGTTGGTGTCCGGCTCCTCCGGGATCCGGTCGGTGCGGCGCAGCCGCAGCACCACCGGGCCGGTCGGCCGCTCGTCGCCCACCGGCAGCGGATCGCGCAGATACACCAGGATCGCGTCGGCGAAGGTCGGCACCGTCGCCCGGCACAGCCCCAGCACGATCTCGTCCAGGTCTATCCCGCGGGCGATCCGCCGGGTCGCCGCCCCGATGAAGCGCAGCCGGTCACCGCTCGCCTGCCGGGCCGCGGCCGCCTCCCGGCTCTCGCCGTTCTCGCCCGGATGCGCCGACCGGGCGGGCGGCACCGCGGGCGGCTGCGGCGGCCCCGCCGGAGGCGGCAGCTCCGCCCCGGCCGCACCGGACGGTCCGCCGCCCCGTACGCCCGGCGGCGGCCCCGGCGGCAGCCCGCCCGGGCCCGACCCTCCGCCGTGCGTCCAGGACGACGGGCCGCCTTCCCGCGGCCGCCCGATGCCCTCGCCGCCGGGCCGCGGCTGCGCATGCCCCGGCTCCTCACCCGGCTCCGGCGCCCCGGCGCGGTCCACCGCGCCCTGCGCCACCGGCCGGCCCGTGCGGACCGCGGCGCGCTCCGCGCCCGGCTCCCCGTCCGGCCGCCTCTCCGCGGGCATGGCCACCTCCCCGTACGGGTCGTACGAGCCCTCGTACGACCCGGTGTATCCGCCGTAGGAACTGTCGCGGGATGCGCGGGCGGCGCCGTACGCCCGCGCCCCGTCGCCGGCCGGGCCGTGGTCGGCGGCCGGCTCGGCGTCGCCCTGCCCGGCCGGCGGTCCCGCGGAGGCCGTGGCGGTGGGCTCACCGGCCTCGCCGCCGAGGCCGCTGTCGTCACCCCCGCGCACCGCGAACCCCGTCCCCGTCCCCGGCTCGTGACCGGTGCCGGCGGGCTGCTGGAGGGCGCTGCGCGGGTCGGGGACGCCGCCGAGCGGCGCCGTCCCGGCCGTCCCCGAAGCAGGGGATGCCGAGGACGCGGCGGTCGGGGCCGACTGCCGCGTTTCGTGGGAGGTGGGATGCTCCGTCACGCGTGGGGTTCCATCCGTCCGGGGCTGGCGCAGGCGCGCCGCGTTCGGTGCGCGTCGCCCGAGCGGACGCGCCTGACGCGGTGCGTCTCAAGCGCGTCGCAGGTGCAGAAAGAGCTGGATTTCGGGTGGTACATCCGTACTCGACGGGGCATACGCATACGAGTCCTCCCCGACGATGTCGAAACCCGCGTCGCGCACGACCCGGCGCAGGTCGTCCCGCAGATATCCCGATACCCGGATCGTGCTGCCGAGGAACGGAATGGGGAAGTCGTCGATATCGCCCTCGACCATTGCCAGGGCCATCAACCCGCCGGGTCGCAGGAGGTCGTGCAGCATGCCCAGGGCGCACGGGATTTCCGCACGGGGCATCATCAACAGGGAGAAATAGGCGGTGATTCCGTCGAAGGAACCGGGACCGCCCAGCCGGCCACCGCGCAGATCGGCGATGTCCAGCCGGTGGAATTCGCCGCCCGGGACGTTGCCCTGGGCGAGTGCGACCATCCCGGGGGAGAGGTCGATTCCCACGACCCGGTGCCCGGCGTCGTGGAGTTGACGGGCGGTCGGCAGTCCGGTGCCGCACCCGGCGTCGAGGACCCGGGCACCGGCCGGCAGTTCCCCGCTCAGCCATGCGCCCGAGGCGATCTGACCTTCCTTATGCGGAAAAGCCGTTTCGTACTGGTCACCGATCGCGTCGAACGCTTCGGCCTGTCCGGCCCGGTCGAGTGCTAACCGGTTCAGGCCCTCGTACGCGTCGTAGCTTGTCGCGCTCACGACTTCGCCCCTCCTGCGACCGCTGTCAAGTTCGTTTTCTCGTTCTGGAGTTGCGCCTGTGCAGTCTTGCGGAGGACGATCCTACGTTTGAAGGCCCAGGGCGCAGCAAGGGGGCTGGCTACGGCTTCCCGCCCGGCGGGAACCCCCGGGGAACGCGGCTGGAAACAGCTTTGCCCATAGGCGCACCTTTCCACCGTTCGCCCCCTTCACTCTCTTCATTCTCTTCTTTTCACGTTTGCTGTCTCACTGCAGCAAACGATCAGGCAGGTGGTCCCAGTTCTCCGGAAGCGCGGGAACGTCCCAGGCGGGATCGGGCCGCCAGTCCTCCCAGCCGTCGGCGAACGGCCCTTCCCACGCCGCGATCTGTGCGACCGCGGCGCGTCCGGCGGACCTGACGTCGTCCGCCTGGGCGTCCGTCACCAGACCGTCCCGCCGGGCCTGCGCGAACTCGTCCTCGTCCCGCCACTCCCAGCGCCGGTCCGGATAGACGCAGATGTCGAGGAAATGATCGAGTGAGTCGATTCCGCCGGACCAACGGCGGCGCGGCTCCTCCAGATTGACGTACCAGTTCTTGAAGTGCCAGCCGCTCTCCCAGAACAGCCAGACCGACCACGGATCTCCCGGCCGGGCCAGCTTCAGCACACCGGTGCCGAACCACTGGTCGCGCAAGGTCCGCCGCGGTTTGGTGTAGCGGGTGGCGAGCGGCTCGCGGTGCACCGGCGTGCCGTCGGCGAGCACCGGCTTGACGCACGGGGTGCCCGGCGCCATCCACACCGCGAGCAGCTCCTCGGTGTCCTGGACAACGGTCATCGGACGACAGATGTGGAACCGGCGGGGATCGGCGTTGTCGCGGTAGCGCCACAGGATGTGGTCCCCGGGGGCCCAGCGCCCCGGCTCCGCCGCCGTCCGCCCCGCCCCGGCCGCCGGTGCGGGCCCGTCGGCCGTCTCGCCTTCCGTCGTCTCCACCATGTCCGCTGTCATGCGCAGATCTTAGGGGCGTCGCGTTACGCGTGCGGTGACATGCGCCGCGCCGGTGGTTACGGACGGGTCATGCGCAACACGTCCAGCGCCTCGTCGAGCTGTTCCTCCGTCAGCAGCCCGCGCTCGACGTAACCGCCCTCGACCACCACCTCCCGGATGGTCTTCCGCTCCGCGAGCGACTGCTTGGCGACCTTCGCCGCCTCCTCGTAACCGAGGTACTTGTTCAGCGGAGTCACCACCGACGGCGACGATTCGGCGTAGGCGCGGGCCCGCGCCACATTCGCGGTGATGCCGTCCACCGTGCGGTCGGCCAGCAGCCTCGAGACATTGGCCAGCAGCCGCACCGACTCCAGTACGTTGCGCGCGATCACCGGCAGCATCACGTTCAGTTCGAAATTGCCGGCCGCGCCGGCCGTCGCCACCGTCGCGTCATTGCCGGTGACCTGCGCGGCGACCATCAGCACCGCCTCCGGAATAACGGGATTGACCTTCCCCGGCATGATCGACGAGCCCGGCTGGAGATCCGGCAGAGCGATCTCCGCGAGCCCGGTCCGCGGCCCCGAAGCCATCCACCGCAGATCGTTCGCGATCTTCGTCAGCCCGACCGCGAGGGTCCGCAGCTGCCCGCTCGTCTCGACGATGCCGTCCCGCGCCCCCTGCGCCTCGAAGTGATTGCGCGCCTCCGTCAGCGGCAGCCCCGTCGCCCGCGCCACCTCCGCGATCACCGCCGCCGAGAACCCCGGGGGAGTGTTGATCCCCGTCCCCACCGCCGTGCCGCCCAGCGGGAGTTCGGCCAGTCGCGGCAGTGAGGCCTGCAACCGCTCGATCCCGTACCGCACCTGCGCGGCGTACCCCCCGAACTCCTGCCCCAGTGTCACCGGGGTCGCGTCCATCAGATGCGTCCGCCCCGACTTCACCACCTCGGCGAACTCCGCCGCCTTCCGCTCCAGCGCCGCCGCCAGGTGCTCCAGCGCCGGAATCAGGTCGCCCAGGACCGCCGACGTCGCCGCGATGTGGATCGACGACGGGAACACGTCGTTCGACGACTGGCTCGCGTTGACGTGGTCGTTGGGGTGCACCTCCCGCCCCAGCCGCTCACTGGCGAGGGTCGCGATCACCTCGTTGGCGTTCATGTTCGACGACGTCCCGGACCCGGTCTGGAACACGTCGACCGGGAAGTCCTCGTCCCACCGCCCCTCGGCCACCTCGGCGGCCGACTCCGCGATGGCCTCCGCGACATCCTTGCCCAGCACGCCCAACTCGGCGTTGACCTTGGCGGCCGCTCCCTTGATCCGCGCCAGCGCCTCGATGTGCGCCCGCTCCAGCCGCTGCCCGGAGATGGGGAAGTTCTCCACCGCCCGCTGGGTCTGGGCCCGCCACTTGGCGTGCGCGGGCACCCGCACCTCGCCCATCGAGTCGTGCTCGATCCTGAATGCGCTGTTTTCGCTCATGCCTATGACAGTGCCCGCGGGCCCGGATCTGTTCCCGGCCCGCGGCGTATGTCACCTGGCTGCGCCCCCGCCGCCCGGCCGGCCCGCGCGTCGGCCCGCCGGCCCGCGCCGAACGCGGTCCGGGCGCCCGGTGGGAAACCCCGCACCGGTCCCTCCGGCTCCCCGCCGGCCCGCCCGGGGCCGACCCCGGACCGACCGCCGGCCGCCTCGCCGCGGTCGCCACCGGCCCGAGCGCGGCAGCCGGACCCGCGGCGGGTCGCGCGGCGGGCCGGCGGCCGCGCGTGGCTGCGCCAACTGCCCCCGGAACAGGGCGCTTCGGCGTCCGGACGGAGCTTCCGCGGCCGCGTCCCGAACGGCGCCACACCGGATGACGCCACGTCAATGTCCTTGGCCACAGCCTCACTTCCCATTCTTACGCCTGTAGGAATCAGCTCTCACTCCTTCCCAAGGTTACGGCGGAGGGTGACGATGGGAACACGGAACGTAGTGATCCGCTGGAAGTCCAGGGGATCCCACGACGAAACCGGGGAGCCGCCCTCGCCACTAACGGGACAACGCCAACACCGCCCACCGAACAGGAGTGTCACCATGGCCACGAGCGCCGGCCACACCTCACCGGGCCCGCGATCCCGGCAATCGCTGATGACCCTGCGCGTCTACACCGCGACGCCCGACGGAGCCGTCACCCAGGAACGCGCCCAGATCCACGTCGTCGCCGGCGACCGCTTCGACCTCTACGGCCTCTCCCAGGCGTGGCCGCCGTGCGCGTGCCCCCGCCACCGGCGCCGTTAGAGCGGTGGCGGCGGAGCCGGCCCGGGCGCAGAAACGGGCGGCCGCCGCGTCCTCATGCGCGAGCGGCCGCCGCCCCGTTGCGGGAACGCCGACGGCCGCCGCCCGCGCGCTGCGGACGGCGGCCGCGGAAGGTCACGACGAGCGGACGGGGATGCTGGTGAAGGTCGGGGTGGTCGGGGCCGGGTCCTGGAAGAAGTCGTTGCCCTTGTCGTCGACGACGATGAAGGCGGGGAAGTCCTCGACCTCGATCTTCCAGACGGCCTCCATGCCGAGTTCCTCGTATTCGAGGACCTCGACCTTCTTGATGCAGTCCTGGGCGAGGCGGGCCGCGGGGCCGCCGATGGAGCCCAGGTAGAAGCCGCCGTGCGTGCCGCAGGCGTCGGTGACCTGCTGGGAGCGGTTGCCCTTGGCGAGCATGATCTTGGAGCCGCCGGCGGCCTGGAACTGCTCGACGTAGGCGTCCATCCGGCCCGCGGTGGTCGGGCCGAAGGAGCCGGAGGCGTAGCCCTCGGGGGTCTTGGCCGGACCGGCGTAGTAGACCGGGTGGTCCTTGAGGTACTGCGGCATCTCCTCGCCCGCGTCCAGCCGCTCCTTGATCTTGGCGTGGGCGATGTCGCGGGCCACGACCAGCGTGCCGGTGAGCGAGAGTCGGGTCTTGACCGGGTGCTTGGTCAGCTCGGCGAGCATGTCGGCCATCGGCCGGTCGAGGTCGATCCTGACCGCGTCGAGGTCGGGGCCGGCGCCCTCGGTCAGCTCCTCCTCGGTGGTCTCGGGGAGGAAGCGGGCCGGGTCGGTCTCCAGCTGCTCCAGGAAGACGCCCTCGGCGGTGATCTTGGCGACGGCCTGGCGGTCGGCGGAGCAGGAGACGGCGATGGCGACCGGGCAGGACGCGCCGTGCCGGGGCAGGCGGACGACGCGGACGTCGTGGCAGAAGTACTTGCCGCCGAACTGGGCGCCGATGCCGATCTTCTGCGTCAGCTCGAAGACCTTCTCCTCCAGCTCCTTGTCGCGGAAGCCGTGGCCGGTCGGCGAGCCTGAAGCGGGCAGCTCGTCCAGGTAGTGCGCGGAGGCGTACTTGGCGGTCTTCAGGGCGTACTCGGCCGAGGTGCCGCCGACGACGATGGCGAGGTGGTACGGCGGGCAGGCGGCCGTACCGAGCGAACGGATCTTCTGCTCCAGGAACTTCATCATGGACGCCTCGTTGAGGACGGCCTTGGTCTCCTGGAAGAGGAAGGACTTGTTGGCCGAGCCGCCGCCCTTGGCCATGAAGAGGAACTTGTAGGCGCCGCCGTCGGTCGCGTACAGCTCGATCTGGGCCGGGAGGTTGGAGCCGGTGTTCTTCTCCTCCCACATGGTCAGCGGCGCCATCTGCGAGTACCGCAGGTTGAGCTGGGTGTAGGCGTCGTAGATGCCGCGGGAGAGGGCCTCCTCGTCGCCGCCCTCGGTCAGCACCTGCTGGCCGCGCTTGCCCATGACGATCGCGGTGCCGGTGTCCTGGCACATCGGCAGCACGCCGGCGGCGGCGATGTTGGCGTTCTTGAGCAGGTCCAGGGCGACGAAGCGGTCGTTGGCGCTGGCCTCCGGGTCGTCCAGGATCTTGCGCAGCTGCGCGAGGTGGGTCGGGCGCAGGTAGTGCGCAATGTCGTGCATCGCCTCGGCGGCGAGCTTGCGCAGCGCCTCCGGCTCGACCTTGAGGAACGTCCGGCCGTCGGCTTCGAAGGTGCTGACGCCCTCCGAAGTCACCAGGCGGTAGGGGGTGTTGTCCTCGCCGGTGGGAAGCAGGTCGGTGTAGGCGAATTCCGGCATTGGGGGCAATTCCTTACTCGGAGGGGTGTGGGCTGGCTTCTACGGCAGCGCCTGAACAGCGTAGAACCCCCGTGCCGGGCCGCTGCTGTGAGGTAGGGCTCAGTCCGTTCGAGACGCGCCGCGGATCCCCTAGTCGCGATCTATCGCGTTTCGGTACCCTTGGGCCGTGGACGCTTCAGGAAACGGGGGACGACCGGGCCCCGAGACCCCGCCCGGACCGCTTGCCGAGCAGCGCGACGAGCAGGTGGTGAAACTGACCAAGGACGAGGCGGCACCGCAGGCCAAGCCGGTGACGGAGGCGGGGGCGCCCCCGCCGGCCGCGGGGGGAGGCATGCGGGCCTCGGACGCGGACCGCGACCGGATCGCGGAGATCCTGCGGGAGGCGCTCGCCGAGGGCCGGCTGGACGCCGAGGAGCACGCCGAGCGGATCGACGCGGTCTACCGCGCCAAGACCATGGGCGAGCTGGAGCCCGTCGTCCGGGACCTCCCGGGCGCCGGCGGCCGACCGCAGCCGGACCCGGCGCCCCACGCGTACGACCGGCCCGCCGGGCTCGCCGACCAGAACCTCGTCGCGATCTTCAGCGCGGCCAACCGCAAGGGCCGCTGGCGGGTCCCGCCGCGGATCAACGCGGTCGCGATCTTCGGCAGCGTGGAGATCGACCTGACCGAGGCGGTCTTCCCGCAGCAGCGGGTGCAGATCAACGTCACCTCCGTCTTCGGCAGCGTCGAGGTCCGGGTGCCGGAGAACATCACGCTGCGCAGCAGCGGCTCCGGCATCCTGGGCAGCTTCGAGGTGGAGACGCACGAGGCGGCGGACGGCGACGCGCCCGAGGTGGACGTGAACGGCTTCGCGCTGCTGGGCAGCGTGGAGGCCAAGCCCAAGCGCGGCGCCTGGATCCGCGACCTGCGGGACCGGCTGCGCGGTGAGCGGCGGGAGCGGATGGAGGAGCTGCGGGCCGAGCACCACCACTGGATGGACGAGCTCCGGGCCGAACGCCGGGACCGGATCGACCAGTTGCGGGCGGAGCGCCACGATCGCCGGGGGCGCCGCCGATTCGGCTAGGTCGCGTCCGGTCGCAGCCGCAGGGGCCGCCTCGGCCCCTGCCGCGGCGTTCTTCGATGTTCCTCGATCGACACGGTGTGCATAAGCCCGCGTACAGCGGGTAGGGCTGGTGCATCGTCTCTCGTACGGCTGCGGGGTGCGAAAAGGCCGTGCGCAGCGAGACGGGCAAGGGTGATTTCTCTCGCCGAAGCCGTCGTCAGGAGTAGACCGTGCTGCTACCGCATCAGCCCCTGCAGGATGCCGCTGTCGTTCCGTCCCAGCGCGGGCACGCTCGCGACGAGGCCGGCCCCTGGCATTCGGAGGCGGTGTGCCGCCGGGACGAGGCCGGGTTGTTCTTCGCCCCCTCCAAGGAGCCCACCGCCGCACGGCTGGCCAGGGAGGAAGCCGCGAAGCGGGTCTGCGCCCGCTGTCCGGTGATGGTCGAGTGCCGGGAGCACGCCCTGCTCCAGCCGGAGCCGTACGGCGTCTGGGGCGGGCTGACCGCGGCCGAGCGCCGGGTGGTGCTGACCCGCCGCCGGCGCCGGGAGAGCGAGTTGCAGCGGGCCGCCGCGATGCCCGCGGCCGGTTGACCACAGCACGGGCCTGTCCGGACGCCGCGGCATCCGCACGCGTCCCGCCCCCGCCGGAAGTCGCTTCCGACGGGGGCGAGACGCGTGCTGGGTCCGGTCCGGCCGGACCGGATCAGCTGGGGCGCTCGAAGTCGATCGAGCTGTAGGCACGCAGCTTGGAGAGGCGGTGCTGGGAGTCGATCTGGCGGATGGTGCCGGACTTGGAGCGCATGACCAGGGACTGGGTGTAGGCGGTCTCGGCGCGGTAGCGGACGCCGCGCAGCAGCTCGCCGTCGGTGATGCCGGTGGCGACGAAGAAGACGTTGTCGCCGCGGACCAGGTCCTCGATCTGCAGGACCCGGTCGAGGTCGTGGCCGGCGTCGAGGGCGCGCTGCCGCTCCTCGTCGTCCTTGGGCCACAGCTTGCCCTGGAAGGCGCCGCCCAGGCACTTCAGCGCACAGGCGGCGATGATGCCCTCGGGCGTCCCGCCGATGCCCAGCAGCAGGTCCACGCCGGTGCCCTCGCGGGCCGCCATGATCGCGCCGGCGACATCGCCGTCGGCGATGAACTTGATCCGCGCGCCGGCCTCCCGGACCTCCTTGACCAGGCCGTCGTGGCGCGGCCGGTCCAGGATGACGACGGTGACGTCCTCGACGGCGGACTTCTTCGCCTTGGCGATCCGCTTGATGTTCACCGCCACCGGGGCGTTGATGTCGACGAAGTCCGCCGCCTCGGGGCCGGTGGCGAGCTTGTCCATGTAGAAGACCGCGGACGGGTCGAACATCGAGCCGCGCTCGGCGACCGCCATGACGGACACCGCGTTGGCCATGCCCTTGGCGGTCAGGGTGGTGCCGTCCACCGGGTCCACGGCCACGTCGCACTCCGGGCCGGTGCCGTCACCGACGCGCTCGCCGTTGTAGAGCATCGGGGCGTTGTCCTTCTCGCCCTCCCCGATGACCACGACGCCGTTCATCGAAACGGTGTGGATCAGGGCGCGCATGGCCTTGACCGCCGCGCCGTCCGCGCCGTTCTTGTCGCCACGGCCGACCCAGCGGCCCGATGCCATGGCGCCGGCCTCGGTCACCCGGACGAGCTCCAGGGCGAGGTTGCGGTCCGGGGCTTCCGGGCTGACCTCTAGTTGGGACGGCAGATGATGCTCGGACATCGAGCGCACCTTTCTGTACGGCGACGGCCGGATTGATGAGGATGCTCATGACTTTATCGGTAGGTCGCGAAAATGAGCAGGGGGGCCTTCGCATGAGCAAGCGGGTGGCCGGGTGACGCCCGCGCCGGGCGGTCGTCGACCGCGGAACCGTTTGCCCAGGTGGGTGGCGTCCCAGGGGGGCGCGTCCGGGCGCCGGCGGGCATAGGGGACCATAGGGACGTGGCTGGTATGCGAGGCAGGCAAAGAGTGGCGGACATGGTTCTGTCGCTGGCGGTGATCGGTGTCCTGGTCGGGGCGATCTACTACTTCATCCCGCACGACGACAGTGCGAACGCGGAGAAGAGCGCGGTCCAGACCGTCGACACCCGCGTCGAGATCATCACCGCCCGACGTGCCGCCCCGTACCCGGTCGCCGCGCCCGAGGGCCTGCCCAAGACCTGGCGGCCCACCTCCGTCTCCTACAAGGCCAGTGACGACGGCAAGGGCGGCGCCTGGCACCTGGGGATGCTCGACCCGGAGCAGGAGTACGCGGCGATCGAGCAGAGCGACGCACCGGCCAAGCAGTTCATACAGGACGTCACGCTGGGCGCCGACAAGGTCGCGGGCCAGCAGGCGGTCGGCAGCAAGAAGTGGGACCGCTACCAGGGCAGCACCTACCGGGCGCTGGTCCACGAGGAGCCCGGGGTGACCACGATCGTCACCGGTACCGCGCCGTACGGGCGGCTCGCGGACCTGGCCGCGGCCTTGGTGACGAAGAAGGGCTGAGGAGCAGCGATACGGGGCCGAGCGGTCGGCCCGCCCCGTTCACCGGGGGCACGACGAGGCCGCCACACCCGGGTGGGTGCGGCGGCCTCGTCGTACGTCGGGCCGGGGGCGGCTCAGACGGTGGCAGCGGCCTCGTCGAAGGAGAGGCGCGGCGAACGCGGGAAGAAGGCGTCCGCGCCCGGCTTGCCGAGGTTGATGACCAGGAAGGACTTCTGCTTGCCGTCGCCGAAGAACTCCTTGTCGACGCCGGTGAAGTCGAAGCCGGTCATCGGGCCGGCGGCCAGGCCGGCGGCGCGGATGCCGAGGATGAAGTAACCGGCCTGGAGGGTGGCGTTCTGGGTGCCGGCGGCCTCGCGGGCGGTGGCCTCGGAGAAGAAGGCGTCCTTCACGCCCGGGGCGTGCGGGAAGAGCTGCGGCAGCTTCTCGTGGAAGTCCAGGTCGACGGAGAGGATCACGGTCAGCGGCGCGGCCAGGGTCTTGGGGCCGTTGGCGCCCATGGCGTGCGCGATCAGGCGCTTGCGGGCGTCCTCGGAGCGGACCAGGGTGATCCGCAGCGGGGACTGGTTGAAGGCGGTGGGGGCGTACTTCACCAGGTCGTAGATGGCCTGGACCTGCTCGTCCGTCACCGGCTCGTCCGTGAACGTGTTGGCGGTCTGGGCCTCGCGGAACAGGAGGTCCTGAGCGGCGGCGTCAAGGGCGAGAGACATCAGGGGCACCTCGGGGCTTCAGGTGGATTACAGATCTTCGAAGACTTCGCTGTCTACGGGAACCACTGTAACCCCGATAGATTAAAGTTCAACTAACGGGTGGGAAGTGTGAGGGGTTTCACTGGTTGATAGCGGCCTTTCGTCATCCGGAAGGCCGCTCACGGGGCGGGCGGGGGCGGCGCCGGGCGCCGCTAGCCCTGCTCCGCCGCACCGTCCTCCGCCGAACCCTCCGCCAGCGTCGCGTCCAGCCGCGCCCGGGCCCCGTCCAACCAGCGGCGGCAGACCTTCGCCAGCTCCTCGCCGCGCTCCCAGAGGGCCAGCGACTCCTCCAGCGTCGTGCCGCCTGCCTCCAGGCGGCGGACGACCTCGATCAGCTCGTCCCGCGCCTGCTCGTAACCGAGGGTGGAGTCCACCGGCGCCACCTCGGCCGCGCCGTCCACCACGTCATCCGTCTTCGCCATGTCTCCCACCCTATGAGTCCGCCCGGGGCGGCATCGGCCGCCCGGAATCGGCGTCGTCCGGGACCGCGGCCACCCGCACCCGGAACTCGCCCTCGGCCACCCTGGCCCGCAACTCCTCGTCCACCGCCACCTCGGACGGTGCGCGCACCGCCGCCCCGTCCGGCTTCTGGAGCACCGCGTAGCCGCGCTCCAGCGTCGCCTTGGGGGAGAGTGCCACCACCCGCGCCAGGGTGTGCACCAGCTCCGAGTCGGCCCGGTCCAGCAGATGCCCGAGCGTCCGCCGGCCGCGCTCCAGCAGGGCGGTGACCTGCTCCTCGCGCTCCTGCACCATCCGGTGCGGATGCTGTATCGACGGGCGGTGCAGCGCCGCCGCCAGACCCCGCTCCTCGCGGTCCAGGAAGCCGCCCAGCGCGCGCCGGGCCCGCTCCCGCATCTGCTGCACCCGGGCCAGCTCCTCGCCCACGTCCGGGACCACCTTCTTCGCCGCGTCCGTCGGCGTCGAGGCGCGCAGATCGGCCACCAGGTCCAGCAGCGGGCTGTCCGGCTCGTGGCCGATCGCCGAGACCACCGGCGTGCGCACCTCGGACACCGCCCGGACCAGCTGCTCGTCGGAGAACGGCAGCAGGTCCTCCACGCTGCCGCCGCCACGCGCCACGATGATCACGTCCACCTCGGGCAGCGCGTCCAGCTCCTGCACCGCCGCGATCACCTGCGGCACCGCGTGCACCCCCTGCACCGGCACGTTGCGCACCTCGAAGCGGACCGCCGGCCAGCGGTGCCGGGCGTTCTCCAGCACGTCGCGCTCGGCGGCGCTGGCCCGGCCGCAGACCAGCCCGATCAGCTGCGGGAGGAACGGCAGCGTCCGCTTGCGCTCCGCCGCGAACAGCCCCTCCGCGGTCAGCGTCCGCTTCAACTGCTCCAGCCGGGCGAGGAGTTCGCCCACGCCGACCGGGCGGATCTCGGCGGCCCGCAGCGACAGCTGACCGCGCGGGGCGTACCACTCCGGCTTGGCGTGCACCACCACCCGGGAGCCCTCGGTCACCACCTCGGAGACCTTGTCGAAGACCTGGCGGTAGCACGTCACGCTCACCGAGATGTCGTGCGACGGATCGCGCAGCGTCAGGAACACCACCCCGGCCCCGGGCCGCCGCGAGAGCTGGGTGATCTGCCCCTCGACCCAGACCGCGCCGAGCCGGTCGATCCACCCGCCGATGAGCCGGGACACCTCGCCGACCGGGATCGGCGCTTCCGGAGACGTAGAGACAGCCATACGAGCGAGAGTAGCGGCGGCCACCGACAGTGCCGGTCCGCTCGCCGCCGATCCCGCACGCCGCACGGGTGCGGGGCCGGCGCACGGGGCGGCGCCGCCCCGGCCTCCGCCCCCGGCTCTCAGTCGCCGGACGGGTGGGAACCGGCGCGGGAACCGGCCTTCGCGTACTGCACCGCCAGCACCACCAGCCCCACCACCAGCCAGACCCCGCCCACGACCTGCGCGGTCGGCGACGCCTCGACGACCACCGCGACCACCACCGCCAGCCCCGCCAGCGGCACCACCACATGCCGCAGCACGCTCGGCACCGCCGCCTGCCGGCGGATCCGGAACCATCCGATCACCGAGGCGTGCAGCAGCGCGAACGCGGTCAGCGCGCCGACGTTCACGATCGACGACAACCGGTCCAGACCGTCGTCCCGGGTGGCCGCCCAGACCGCCGCCACCAGCGTCACCAGCGCCGCCCCCAGCAGCGCCCGGCGCGGCACCCCGCTGCCCGCGTCCACCTTCGCCATCGCCCCCGGCAGCCGCCGGTCCCGGGCCATCGCGAACAGCAGCCGGCCGGCCGCGGCCTGCCCGGCCAGCGCCGCGAACGCCGCCCCGATCGCCTTGCTCACCGCCACCAGGTCGTGCAGCCAGCCGCCCACCGCGAAGTCCACCGTCACGTAGAAGGCGGCCCCCTGCTCGCCCGGCTTCGCGGCCAGCTCCGCGGCGCTCATCGGGGCCAGCAGCGCGGCCAGATACGTCTGCGCGGCGAACAGCACCCCGGCCACCACCAGGCACGTGACCACGGCCCGGGCCACCAGCCGCGATCCCCCGGACGCCTCCTCCGCGAACGACGCGATGGCATCGAAGCCCAGGTACGACAGCACCGCCACCGACACCGCCGCCAGCACCGCGTCGAGCGAGAAGCCGCCCTCCCCGGTCAGCGGCACCGCCCAGCCGCGCTGCGCCCCGTGCGCCGCCAGCGCCCACACCGCCGCCACCACGAAGACCACCAGCACCGCGATCTCCAGCGCCAGCACCGCGAACCCGACCACCGCCGCGGTCCGCACCCCCCACAGGTTCAGCAGCGTGGTGACCACCACCGCGACCGCCGTCCACACCCACTGGTGCACCTGCGGCACCAGGGCGTGCAGCGCGATCCCGGAGAACAGGTACGCCACCGCCGGGATCAGCAGGTAGTCCAGCATCGCCATCCACCCGGCGACGAACCCCGCGCCCTCGCCCAGGCCGACCCGCGCATAGGCGTAGACCGACCCGGCCCGCGGCGCGACCCGCACCATCTGGGCGTACGAGTACGCCGTGAACGCCATCGCCACCGTGGCGACCAGGTAGACCGCCGTGATCGCGCCGTGCGACGCGGCCTGGAGGGTGCCGAAGATCCCCACCGGCGCCATCGGGGCGATGAAGAGCAGCCCGTAGACGACCAGGTCCCGGAACGACAGCGTCCGGCGCAGCGCTCCGGTGCCGCCGCGCGCCCCCTCACCTGCGGTCGCGCCGTCCGTGCCCGGCATCCCGCCTCCTCGTCCGTGGTCCCCATCAGTCTGGGTCACCGCCGCGATCACGCCCCGCCGGGGCACGGCCTTACGATGGGACCCATGTCTGCTACTCCCGGTCCGCAGCCCAGCCGCAAGGTCCTCCTCGCCGCCCCCCGCGGCTACTGCGCGGGCGTGGACCGCGCCGTGATCGCCGTCGAGAAAGCCCTCGAGCAGTACGGCGCCCCCGTCTACGTGCGCCACGAGATCGTCCACAACAAGTACGTGGTGAAGACCCTGGAGAAGAAGGGCGCGATCTTCGTCGAGGAGACCGAAGAGGTCCCCGAGGGCAACATCGTCATCTTCTCCGCACACGGCGTCGCCCCCGTCGTCCACGACGAGGCCAAGCGCGGCAAGCTCGCCACCATCGACGCGACCTGCCCGCTGGTCACCAAGGTCCACAAGGAAGCCGTCCGCTTCGCCGACGACGACTACGACATCCTCCTGATCGGCCACGAGGGCCACGAGGAGGTCATCGGCACCAGCGGCGAGGCCCCCGAGCACATCCAGCTCGTCGACGGCCCCAAGGACGTCGAGAACGTCGAGGTCCGCGACCCGGACAAGGTCGTCTGGCTCTCCCAGACCACGCTCTCCGTGGACGAGACCATGGAGACCGTCGACGCCCTCAAGGGCCGCTTCCCCAACCTCCTCTCGCCGCCCAGCGACGACATCTGCTACGCCACCCAGAACCGCCAGATCGCGGTCAAGCAGATGGGCGCCCACGCCGACCTCGTCATCGTCGTCGGCTCGCGGAACTCCTCGAACTCCAAGCGCCTGGTCGAGGTCGCCCTCGGCGCCGGCGCCACCGCGTCGTACCTGGTCGACTACGCCGACGAGATCGACGAGGCATGGCTCGACGGCGTGACCACCGTCGGCGTCACCTCCGGCGCCTCGGTCCCCGAGATCCTGGTCGACGGCGTCCTGGAATGGCTGGCCGCCCGCGGCTACGACGACGTCGAGACCATCACCGCCGCCGAGGAGTCCATCACCTTCTCGCTCCCCAAGGAGCTCCGCCGCGACCTGCGCGCCGAGGCCAAGGCCGCCGTCGAGGACTGACCGCCCACCGCAGCCCAGGCCGACGTCCACCGCCCGCCGTCTCCGCCATACCGGGGGCGGCGGGCGAAGTCCGCGCCTAGCCTTTTCCCATGAGGGTCTTCGGTGTGGACATCGGCGGATCGGGCATCAAAGGCGCCCCGGTCGATCTGGAGCGCGGCGAACTGTCCGAGGAGCGCTACAAGGTACTGACCCCGCATCCGGCCACCCCCGAGGCGGTCGCCGACGGCGTCAAGGAGGTCGTGGACCACTTCGGGTGGACCGGCCCGGTCGGCGCGACCTTCCCCGGCGTGGTCACCGGCGGGATCACCCGCACGGCCGCCAACGTCGACAAGCGCTGGATCGGCACGGACGCCGCCGCGCTGCTCAGCGGCCGGATCGGCGGCGGGGCGGGCGGCAGCCCGGTCACCCTGCTCAACGACGCGGACGCCGCGGGCCTGGCCGAGATGCGGTTCGGCGCCGGCCGGGGCCGAACCGGCACGGTCGTCGTCCTCACCTTCGGCACCGGCATCGGCAGCGCCGTCTTCACCGACGGCCGACTGATCCCCAACACCGAGCTGGGCCACCTGGAACTGCACGGCCACGACGCCGAGAAGCGCGCCTCCACCAAGGCCAAGGAGGACGAGGAGCTGAACTGGCAGCAGTGGGCGCACCGGGTCCAGAAGTACCTCGCCCACGTGGAGATGCTCTTCTCGCCCGCCCTGTTCGTGATCGGCGGCGGGGTGAGCCGCAAAGCGGATAAGTTCCTGCCGCTGATCGAGGGGATCAGGGCCGAGATCGTGCCGGCGCGGCTGCAGAACAACGCGGGCATCGTGGGCGCCGCGATGGCCACGCAGGTCTCCGGTGCGAGCGCCGGTCCCACCGGCCCGGCCGGCGCCGCGCGCCCTACTGGCGGGCCACCTGCCGCTGACGGCTCCCCGGCCGCGAGCCGCTCGGTGTCCGGGGCACGGATTCCTCCCGCCGAGGGGCCGTCGCCCGCGGACCGGGCCCCGGACGCCGTTGTCGACTCACAGGTCGGCTGGCCCGACGCCGGGCGATGAGCAGCGCCTTGCGGACCAGCACCAGCAGCGCGCAGACCAGCGTGCCCCCGTAGAGCCAACCGGCGTTCAGCGCGAGCACGGTGAACATGCCGATCAGCAGCCCGGTGAAGCCCGCCGGACCGTGCTGCACCGGCACCGTGCCGACGGCGAACGCGATCGGCAGCGCGACCGGCGCGGCGATCAGGTCGTACGGCCGCACCCACGCCCCGGCCGCCACGCTCACCAGCAGGAAGAAGACGCCGTACGCGGTCTGCGCCCCGCCGAACAGCCAGCGGTCCAGGAAGCCGAAGGCCAGCAGCGCGGTGGTGGCCAGCAGCCCGCAGCCCAGCCCGGTGAGCTTGGCGGCCGGCAACCGGCGGACCAGACCGGCCACGGGGGCGGGCGCCGGCGGGCGCCGCGGGCCCGCCCGGTAGACGGCCGCGACCTCCTCGCCCTCGGCGGGCGGCCCCGCGGCCCGGCGCGGCATCCGCCCGCCCGCGCCCACCACCGGTGGTCGGACCGGCGCCCGGAACTCGGCCGGCACGGGCGCGTAGCCGCGGGCGGTGACCTCGGTGCCCGCCGGTACGGAGGCGTAGCCGGACGCCCGCATCGCGGACAGGAAGGCGTCGTCGGGTTCGGGGGCCAGGGCCTCCGCGGGGCGCGGGAGCCGGGCGTCCTGCCCCGCGTCCGGGCCGCCGCCGGGCGGCCGGCCGTGCGGGGACGTGCGCGCTTCGTGTTCCTCCACGTGTTGCTCCACTCGGCAACGGTAGGCCGCTAAGTGGGATTAATCGGTCATGGGACACGCACTTTGACCTACCTTGGGGGCTCCGTTAGGCGGCCCGGCGCACGCCACGGGAGCGCGCGGGGCGACGGGCGCCGTCCCCGGGGCCGGGTCCGGCCCGCCCGGTGCGGTGGGACCCGCCCAGTAGACTGGTGGATCGGCCGTACCCGGCCGGCCCGGTCCGACCGGCCGGCCCCCGGGAAGCGGCCCGCCCTCCGCCCACCTCCAGCTCCGGGAAGTCGCCACCGTGTCGCTCACGATCGGAATCGTCGGTCTGCCCAATGTCGGCAAGTCGACCCTGTTCAACGCCCTGACCAAGAACGACGTGCTGGCGGCCAACTACCCGTTCGCCACCATCGAGCCGAACGTCGGCGTGGTCGGCGTCCCCGACCCCCGCCTCGCCAAGCTCGCGGAGATCTTCTCCTCCCAGAAGATCCTCCCCGCCACCGTCGACTTCGTCGACATCGCCGGCATTGTCCGGGGCGCCTCCGAGGGCGAGGGCCTGGGCAACAAGTTCCTCGCCAACATCCGCGAGTCCGACGCGATCTGCCAGGTCATCCGCGCCTTCAAGGACGAGAACGTCGTCCACGTCGACGGCAAGGTCTCGCCCAAGAGCGACATCGAGACCATCAACACCGAGCTGATCCTCGCCGACCTCCAGACCATCGAGAAGGTCCTGCCGCGCCTCCAGAAGGAGTCGCGGATCAAGAAGGACGTCGCCCCGAAGGTCAAGGCCGTCGAGGAGGCCAAGGCCATCCTGGAGGAGGGCCGCACCCTCTTCGCCGCCGGCCTCGTCCAGGGCACCGAGAAGACCGAGCTGCTGCACGACCTCCACCTCCTCACCACCAAGCCCTTCCTCTACGTCTTCAACGTCGACGAGGAAGAGCTCACCGACGACGACTTCAAGAACGAGCAGCGCGCCCTGGTCGCCCCCGCCGAGGCGATCTTCCTCAACGCCAAGCTGGAGGCCGACCTCGCCGAGCTGGACGACGAGGAGGCCCTGGAGCTCCTCCAGTCCGTCGGCCAGGAGGAGCCGGGCCTGGCCACCCTCGCCCACGTCGGCTTCGACACCCTCGGCCTGCAGACCTACCTGACCGCCGGCCCCAAGGAGACCCGGGCCTGGACGATCAAGAAGGGCGCCACCGCCCCCGAGGCCGCCGGTGTCATCCACACCGACTTCCAGAAGGGCTTCATCAAGGCCGAGGTCATCTCCTTCGCCGACCTGGTCGACACCGGCTCCGTAGCCGAGGCCCGCTCCGCCGGCAAGGCCCGCATGGAGGGCAAGGAGTATGTGATGCAGGACGGGGACGTGGTGGAGTTCCGGTTCAACGTGTGATGCGCGTCATGGCATCGGCGTAGCGATCTGGCAAATGTGCAGGTCAGGCGGGGTCGGCCCTAGATGGGGTCGGCCCCGTTGTCGTGCCGGGTGCTGGATCCGTGCTGGATGGCCTGACGTATCGTCAGCTGTCGTCATCCCTGTTCATCCGTACCGTTGCTGGATCGGGGTGCTTCCGAATACGCATTCCGTTGTGGACGGGGCGCTGTGGGGTGGTTGGGGCTTGAGCGGGGTGCGGTGGTGCCGTCACCTCCGTTTGCTCCGCTCACGGCTGCGTCCACTCGCCGCGGCGGCGGATGATCGCGATTGAGGAGACTGCGGACCGCGGTACTGTGCGGCTGCGTTCCCCGTCCGCGCCGCCGCCGTAGAGGGGGCGCAGCGTCCATGCGGCCGTCGGTCGCCCTTTGTGCGCGATGTCGTGGACGACCCACTTGGAGTCGCCGGACTCGGCGTAGAGCACCAGATCACCCGCACCAGGCAGCCGATCATCCACAGGGCACCTCCAGCTCGGCCCACATCCGTTTTCCGCCGAGCACCCGGTCGGCGCCCCAGCAGGCGGCGAACGCGTCGACGATCAGCAGGCCGCGGCCGTGTTCGTCGTCATCGCCGGGCGCCTGCGCGTGGGGCCGGACGGGGGGAGCTGTCGGTCACCACCAGGCGCACGCGGGTCGCGGTGATCCGTGTCACGGACACCCCCACGGCGGCCGTGTCGGTATGGGCCACGGCGTTGTTCCTCAGCTCTGGCACGACGCTTTCGGCGGCCTGGACGATCGAATCCAGGGCCCAGGAGGACAAGGCTTGCGCCGATGAGGCCCTGGCTCTTCAGGATTCCGGCGCGCGTCTTCGTTGGGCAGCTGGCGTGGCGCGAGTGCTCCTCTGGATCGGTCTTCCGTGCGTCGTGCTCAACCGTAGGAGAGTTCGCGGAAGGCGTTGCGGACGTCGGTCAGGGGTTGGCGGTCCCGGGTGCGGTAGAAGGATGTTTCCTCTCGGCGGTGTTCAGTCGGAGAAGTCTTGGGTGAGCCAGACGGTGCCGTTGGGGTTCCGGTAGATGGCGATGCCGATGTGGGTGAAGGTGCTGCTGAGGATGTTCTGGCGGTGGCCGTCGTTGGGTGGCTTCTCGTCGAGCATGGCCTGGGTGAGGTTGACGGCGGCGGTGGCGGTCTGTCGGGGCCCCGGTCCTGCGCAGGCTCGGCCTATGTTCTCGCCCGCGGTTCCCCAGTGGACGCCTGCGGCGGTTTCTCTGTCTCCCAGAGGGGCTTCGCCGGGGCATTGGTGGGACAGGCCGCATCCGTTGTTCATGGCGGTGTTGTGTCCGGTCGCGCTGCGGGTGAGGCCGGTGGTGAGGGTGTAGGGCGGTAGGCCGTGGGCGGCTCGTGCCTGGTTGATCACGTCGAGGACCTGCTCGACCGCGTCGGGGGCGGCGGCTGTCTGCGGGGTCGGGGTGTTCGAGGGGGTGGGGACCGGGTGGGCCAGCGACGGTTCGACGGTCGGTGTCCGGCTGGGGGAGGCCGTGGGCGGGTGGGAAGGGGAAGGGGTATGGGGTGGCGGGCTGGATATCGGTGCCGCCTTCACCAGTACTGGCCGGGTGGGGACCGAGGAGTCGGTCTTCGGGGCGCTGTCCGGTGAGCCGAGCATGACGGAGATCGCCGTGGCCGCTGCCGTTGCGGCGGCGCCGCCGGCGAGTATGTGCGTGCTTCGGGGCCGGAACCGCGGACGGTGGTGGCCGCCGATCGGTCCGCGAGCCAGGCTGTGCGGTGGGGGTGCCGCGTGCCGTGCCGTCGTGAGGGGCGTGGGATTGGCGTTGGTCACGCTTGAACCGGCCAGTCCGGCTGCGGGGTTGAGGGCTGCGGCGCCGTGGCCTGCTTGGGCCGCGTACCAGGCCAGAGAGGCGGTCGGTGGGATCAGGGCGATGCCGGCGAGGAGGCTTTGCGCCGGTACCAGGCCGCTGCCTCGGCCTGAGCAGGCCCGGCAGTCACGGACGTGGCGGTATATGCGTTTGCGCCACAGCGCAGAGGGCGCACCGTCCCAGCGCGCCACGACGGGCTTCAGTCTCGGGCAACGGGACGTGGCCGACAGCGCGCGCACCACCAGCCGGGCGGCTTCCAGCTGAGCCTTCATCCGCTGCACCCGTACCGCGACGTACGGCGACGGCAGCTTGAGGGCGGCGGCCATCTCGGGCCGGGTCAGCTCGCCCGCGGCCTCCTGCCACCACAGCGCCAGCAGCGCGCGATCGTCCTCGTCCAGCCAGCGCGTCGCTTCGGCGACCTCGCGGCGCTGACCCGAGAGCCCCAGCCGGATGATCGTCAGATCGACGAAGTCAGCCATGGGATCGACCAGTTCGGTCACTTCGTCGATCCCGGTATCGGAAGCGGATGCCTGTTTGCCGCGCCAGTGCCGGCGTATCTCGTTCATGGTCACGGCCACCAGCCAGGCGCGGAACCGATGGGGTTTGCGCAGGCCGGTCAGTCCGTCGAGGGCGCGGAGCATGGTTTCCTGCACCACGTCGTCGACGTCGGCGTGACCGTGCAGTGCGCGTCCGACGATGTTGTAGACCAGCGGCAGATACTGGGCGACCAACTCGTCCCGCGCGCACTGGCTCCCTGTCTGCGCGGTCGCGATGACCGCGGCCTCATGCTCTGGGCTCATGTCCTTCCTCGCTCCCTGTCGCTGACGTGTCTGCATGCCTTCGATGCCTGGGAGACCCTGCCAGGGCAGGACGGATAACAGAAACTCGGAGAATTTTTTTTCTGAGCTTCTCCAGGCCCCTCGACGAGTTCCGTCATTCCGCCGTATCAGCGCCACATTGACGTCACTGTACGGACATTTAGGTCATCGGGCGGGTTTGCTGCGCGCTGCCGACAAAGACGTCGACCGTCAATGGCATTGATGGTGCGGCGAGTTCGCCGGCGGCATTCCGCGCAGTTGCCAGCACCTCGTGGCGGGCCGTGGCGCGGACTGCCGTGGACTGGCACGCGGCATGTGGCCTGTGCCGATGCGAGGCGGTTCACCACGATTCCCCATGGCGTGGAGACGCGGGAGAGGGTGCCGTGAGGCCGTAGGGAGCCGCATGCTGCGCCGGGCCCCTTATGCCCTCCGGTTCGACGGCGAATTTGTGATCACTGACACTCGGGCTTGCTTCGGTGCGCGTGGTTCGGCTAGCTTCCGTTGCCGATTGGACATGCCTTCGAAAGCGTCCAGTTCACGAGAGCTGCGGTAGCCGTCAATTCTTCGACTGGCGCCAGAGATTTCCCGCAGCCGACCAAAGCCCAGGAATCCCGTTTCCGGTCCACAGGCGCGCAACGCGCCTGCACGAGGCGGGCCCTTGCGACACGCAACCCGGCACTAGGGCATCCGTCCTGACCGGCTCATCCGGGGCCTGAGGGAGTCGTCTGACGACTCGGCGATCCTGTCAGGCCCCTGACAATTCAAGGAAGTTCATTCATGACTCGCGCATCCCACAAGTGGAAGGCCGTCAGCGGCAAGTCACGCGCCGCCATCGCACTCGGCACTGCAGGAGTGGTCGCAGCCGTGACCGTCGGGGTCTCCACGGCGAGCCCCGCCGTGCCCGGTCACGGCCAAGCACCCAGCCAGTCGTCACAGGCTCTCGGCGCAAGGAAGCACCCGTTCGGCCTCGGCGCTGTGCCGTCCAAGTCGGCGTGGCGCAAGTCCGTGCTGCGCAAGTCGGTTCAGCCGAGGCTGGCGGCCACCGCTCTCCGCCCGACGTCCGTCGCTGCCAAGCCGAACACGACGAGTCTCCAGAGCCTTCCTGCCGGCGTCGACCTGACCAAGTTCGCGGCCAAGCCCGGCAACCAGGGCCGGGTCGGTGCCTGTGTCGCGTGGGCCATCGACTACTCCGCCTACAGCGTCCTGGAGAACGAGCAGGGGATCAAGGGCGGACCCCAGGCGCCCATGTACACCTACGCCCAGATCGTCAAGGGACGGAACATGGGCACCTCGGCGGAGCAGCACTTCAAGATAGCCACCTCACAAGGCGTCGACTCCAAGTCCGACTACTCGCAGGGGGACTTCGACTACACCACCCAGCCGACCGCCCACGAAAGAGCCAACGCGGCGAAGTGGAAGCTGTCCGGCTACACCCCGCTGCACACCGGCAACCAGATCAAGAACGACGTGAAGGCCGCTCTGGCCCAGGGTGAGCCGGTCACCATCGCGATTCCGGTGTACAACAGCTTCTTCCGTCTGACCCCGCAGCAGGCCGCCGCCTACACGTACTACCCGGCCGCCGGCGAGCAGCTCGCGGGCGGACACGCGATCACCATCGTCGGCTACAACAGCAAGGGTGTGCGGGTCGAGAACTCCTGGGGCACCGACTGGGGCGACCACGGATACATCAACCTCTCCTGGAACTACCTCGCCAACCAGGTACGGGAAGCCAACGCCGTCGGCAAGCTCGTCAAGCAGTAAAACCCAACGGGGCACCTGACCGGCCGTGTCGTTCGGCGAGACCTGACCAGGTCGCGCCGAACGACACGGCTCCGTCCACGGCCCACCCCATCGGGGCGGACCCGGGCCGCCCCGGCAGTGCGTCTCGGTCTCCTGGTGACAGGCCCCGGCACGCGGATCCCCGCCCCCATGCCGCGGTGACTGCGGCCCGGGGCGTGTCGGCGCTCCTGCGAGCCGGCCCGAGTGCCGCAGGGAGAGTCAGGGAGAAGCGGGGTGACGCCGTTGCCGCGGGTACCGTGTGCGGTCGCACGAGGATGGTCACCAGCCTCCTTCAGACCGCGATCAAGTGGACTTTCCCTTGGACCGACGGATCGGTCCGTCCGGCAGTCATAAGCTGGCGGCCGTGACGGACGGGACCAGGGGCAGGGCGAAAGAGACCGTGCGCGGCTTCACCGAGGCGAAGCTCAAAACGTTGGCCGGTGTCCGTTCCTTCGAGCGTGGGCGCGGGTACGTGGATGCGGTGTCCGGGGTCGAGGTCGGTGACGGATGGATCAGCGCGAGCGTCCACGGCACGGAACGGTACGAGGCGGAGCTGACCCTGGACGGGCCCGGCGGGCTGTCCGGCGAGTGCGACTGCCCTTATGGCCTTGAGGGCAACTTCTGCAAGCACCTGGTCGCTCTCGGCCTGACGGTGCTCGCCCGGCCGGAGAGCCTGCCGCGGCAGCGGAAGGCGGCGCGGGACCGGGCGCAGGGCCTCGACGGGTGGCTGTCCGCCCGGTCCAAGGACGAGTTGCTCGCTCTGGTGCGGGAACTGCTCGGCGCGGACCGGCAGTTGCGGCGCCGCCTGGAGCTGCGGGCCGCGGGCGCCCGCGGGGATCTGGCCGCGATCCGGGCCCGTATCCGTGAACTGCTCGACATCGGCCCGTTCGCACGGTACGGGTACGTCGAGTACGCCGATGCCCGTGCCTACGCGGACCAGGCCGGGCAGGCGGTATCGGCCATCGGTGCGCTCACCGGCTCCGGACGGGCAGCCGACGCGGTCGTCCTGGCGGCGGACGCGATGAAGCTGCTGGCCCAGGCGGTGGAGAGCGTCGACGACTCCGACGGATGGCTCGGCCTGGTGGGCACCGCCCTCGCCGACGCCCACCTCGACGCGTGCCGTGCGGCGCGCCCCGACCCGCGGGAGCTCGCGCGCTGGCTGGTCGGCCATGCGCTCGGCGAGTTGGACGACGGTCTCACCGACGTCGATCCGCTCGACTACGAGGACGTTCTCGGCGAAGAGGGGATGGCCGTCCTGCGGAAGCTGGCGGTCGAGGCGTGGCAGGGCAACCGCCGCGGCTGGGCGGAGAAGTACCTGGTGGAGCGTCTGGCCAAGGCGGGAGGCGATGTCGACGCGGTGATCGCCGTGCATGCGGCCGACCTCTCGCCGGACGGCCACACGCACCTGGTCATCGCTCGCGAGCTGGACACCGCCCGGCGCTCCGACGAGGCCCTGAGCTGGGCGGAACGCGGCGTCCGGGAGGCCCGGGACCTCGCCGCCGTCGACACCGCCCTCGTCGATCATCTCTGCGACCGCTACGCGCAGGCGGACCGGCTCGCCGACGCCGTCGCCCTGCGCCGCGACCACTTCGGCGCCCGCCGCACCCTGCTCACCTACCAGCAGCTGCGTGCCGCCGCCCGGGCCGCGGACCGCTGGCCGGCCGAGCGCGAGGGCGCGCTGGCGCTGCTGCGGGCCGCCGCGGGGCAGCGGCAACAGGGCTGGTACGGCGGTCCCGTCCTGGTCGACGCCCTGCTCGACGACAAGGACGTAGACGCCGCCTGGCAGGCAGCCACCGAGGCCGGCGCCCATGACCGGCAGTGGCTCACCCTCGCCGACCAGGCCCGTGCCACCCGCCCCGCCGACGCGCTCGGCGTCTACCTGCGCCTGGCGGAGCCGCTGACCAAACAGACCGGCAACACGGTCTACGAGCAGCTCGTCAGCCTGCTGCTGAGCATCCGGGACTGCCACCGCCGCCTGGAGTCGCCCGAGGAGTTCACCAAGTACGCCACAGCCCTGCGTACCGCCCAGAAACGCAAGAGGAACCTGATGCGCTTGATGGACGAGCACCGTCTGTGAGCCGGATGACGTCTCGGAGGTCCCCCGGCCCCGCACGCCTTTGCCGCCGCCTGCCACAAGGGGCCGACCCCTCCGGAGTCGGCCCCTTGCGCATTCCCCTGCCCCTGCCCCGGGCGCGATCGCCGGAATTCAACGACGGGCCTCTCCCAGGGCGGCGGGCCTATCTCAAGACGGCGGGCCCTTCTCAGCAGGCGTAGCGCCCCCCGTCGAGGACCTTGCATTCCCTGACGAACTTTCCGTACGAGCGGACCTCGAAGGCCTGCCGAGGGTGTGCGACGAAGCCGTGGACGGCGAAGCCCTTGCCGTTGTTCGTGATGTCCTGGGTGTGTTCCCCGTCCGAATCGACGTAGGTGGCTTCGAATGCCTTCCAGGAGCAGTCCTGCGTTCCCGAGGTGACCTGTACGCGCAGCCCTTCGGGGGTCGCGCCGTTTCCGAGGTCGATCTTCTTGTATTTGAAGAACGGGTCTCCGTAGTGCTTTTCCTCGTCCCCGGTGATGAGCGGGGTGGTGGTGGAACGCGTCAGGTCGAAGAGCATGCCCTCGTAGCTGCCGCCGGCCTGTCCTCTCACCGAGATGATCGTGTCGGCCTTGGCGGCCGTGCAGGTGAGTCCCTTGATGCGCAGGCCGGTGATGACGAGGCTCGCCTTCCGGTCGCTGAGGATGTCGATGAGCCATTCCTCCGAGTACCCGGGGGATTTGACCTTCATGGCGGGGTGGTGGACGTCGGTGGAGGAGACGCCCCGTCCGTGGTGAGCCGCGTAGAAGGGGGTGAGCGGATCGCCCTGGGGTGTCATGCCGAGGAGGGTCTGCTTGTCCTGCGGAGAGAACGGCGCGTCGAAGACATGGGCCTCGGAGTACTGGTCGTCGAGGCGTACGGAGGCCGAGAACGCGGGGCCGGCGCGGTCGGCTTTGTCGTCGGCCTCGTTGGTGACCCGCGCGTCGTGCTCCGAGGTCAGCCAGTCGGTGCCCTTCGTCACGACGAACGCGACGAGCGCGGCGAGGACCGTCCAGCCCAGCCTGATGAGGACCTTGCGGTTCCGCCGGCGGGAGTTCGGGTCCGCCGCTTCCGGCATGACGCCCTCGATCACGTCGTCCAGGAAGGAGGGAGCGGACGGCCGGTGCTGCCCGGTTCCTGCCGACTGCTCGTCGTCATTGGGAGTGCCGGACTGGCCGCCGTTCCCCGATGGGGGAGTGGGTGGCGGCGACGCAGGTGGTGTCCCGCTTCCTGACATGGGAACCGCCTTGCTGAAGTAAGTGACCGTCGAAGGGCGGGGGTTGATGCTACGTCATGGTTGCTCTCGGCTACCGCGGAAATACCTCGAACAGGACCGCCGGGCGGCCGCGGTGGTGGGTGGCGCCGGTGCGCAGGGCGCGGTCGAGGAAGTCGCGGGCGTAGCCGTGGGGGTCCTGATCGGGGGCGGTGAGGGCCTTGATGTAGGTGGTGTGGGCGGCCAGGGAGGCGACGGCGCGGGGGATGCCGGGGCCCACCTCGGCGGCGTGGGTGGGGCGGGGCGAGCCGGCCACGGCGGTCCAGCGGACGCCGGACCAGGGGGCCAGGCCCTCGCTGTCGGCGAGTTCGGGGAAGATCCAGCGGTTGGCGGCGTCGGCCGCGGCGTCCAGGACGGCGCGGCCCACCACCCGGTGGTCGGGGGTGTTCCACTGGGTGCCGAACCAGGTGTCGCGGTGGTTGAGGGTGATCAGCAGCTCGGGGCGGTGCCGGCGGACCGCGGCGGCCAGATCGCGGCGGAGCCGCAGACCGGGCTCGATGACGCCGTCCCGGTGGCCGTCGAGGAACTCGACGGTGCGGACGCCGACGTGGGCCGCGGCGGCGCGCTGTTCGGCCTCGCGGACCGCGGCGCACTCGGGGGGCGCGAGCCCGTCGATGCCGGCCTCACCGCGGGTGACCAGGAGGTAGCGGATCTCCCGGCCGGCGTCGGCCCATTCGGCGATGGCGGCCGCGGCGCCGTATTCGAGGTCGTCGGGGTGGGCCACGACGGCCAGCGCGCGCCGCCAGTCGTCGGGCATCGGGTGGAGAGAGCTGACGGCTGCGTTCTCGGTCGGCATCGCGGCCCCTTTCTACTCGGTGACGATGGTGACACGGTCGGACACGGAACGTGGTGGAACGGGTGTTCCGGTGGGGTCGGGGGTCCGGTGCGGGCAGTGGATGAGCTGCGTTCATTACTTTGAGTGAATGTCTGGTCTTGGCTTGCGGTCGGCCACGCGCGGTTGTCACCCTGTTGCTGACTGTCAAGCTGTTGGGAGGGCACGTGCCTTTCGGTGAGCAGCCCGCGTACCTCCGCGTCGCCGGCGACCTGCGCCAGAAGATCGTCGACGGGGTGCTGGCCCCGCACACCCGACTTCCCTCCCAGGCCCGTATCCGCGAGGAGTACGGCGTCTCGGACACCGTCGCCCTGGAGGCGCGGAAGGTCCTGATGGCCGAGGGCCTGGTGGAGGGGCGGTCCGGGTCGGGGACGTACGTACGGGAGCAGCCGGTGCCGCGCCGGATCGCCCGCGGCGGGTTCCACAGCCGGGGCTGCACGCCGTTCCGCCAGGAGCAGTCGGACGAACGGGTGCGGGGCACCTGGGAGTCCAACAGCGAGCAGGAGGCGGCCGGTTCGGCGGTGGCGGCCCGGCTGCGGATCCCGGTCGGCGCCAGGGTGATGCGGACCCGCTACGTCTTCCGTGCGGAGGGGGAGCCGTCGATGCTCTCCACCTCCTGGGAGCCGCTGGAGATCACCGGGCGGACGCCGGTGATGCTGCCGGAGGAGGGCCCGCTGGCCGGGCGCGGGGTGGTGGAGCGGATGGCCGCGATCGACGTGGTGGTGGACAACGTCGTCGAGGAGGTCGGGGCGCGGCCGGGGCTGGCGGAGGAGGCGATGGCGCTGGGCGGGGTGCCCGGCCATGCGGTGCTGGTCGTCTCGCGGACGTACTTCGCGGGCGGCCGCCCGGTCGAGACGGCGGATGTGATCGCGCTGGCGGCGCGCCACCGGGTCGCCTACCACCTGCCGGTGAAGTAGGGGTGACGCGAACTCCCCGTGTTCGCCAAGTCGACGCCCTGTGTGGGGATCCTGCGGGATTCGTAGCGTTCGATGGCCAGAAAATCCGGCCGAGATTTGCGTCCGGTTTGGGTGGGTTTTTTGAGAAATGTCATCCGTATATCGGTGTTGGAAACCTCACAGAGGCTCAACTCGGCGGGTTTTTTTAACCGGTGTTGGAACCGGATCTTCGGATTCGCTCATACGATGGCGAAGTTTGTGCACGGCACGGGGGAAGACCAGGAGACCAGCACGTGAGCACGACAAAGACAGCGAGCGCGGAGCAGGGTTCGCACTCGAACTACCGTCGGTCCCTCGGGACCATCGCCCTGACCGCCACTGGTCTCGGGTCCATCATCGGTTCCGGCTGGCTTTTCGGGGCCGAGCGGGCCGCCGCCATCGCCGGTCCGGCCGCGATCCTCGCCTGGGTCATCGGCGCGGTCGTCGCCCTGACCATCGCGCTGACCTACACCGAGCTCGGCTCGATGTTCCCCAAGGCGGGCGGCATGGTCCGCTACGGCCAGTACTCGCACGGCTCGCTCGCCGGGTACCTGGCGGCCTGGGCCAACTGGATCGCCATCGTCTCGGTGATCCCGGGTGAGGCCACCGCCTCCGTCCAGTACATGAGCAGCTGGGACTTCAGCTGGGCCAAGGCGCTCTTCGACGGCACGGAGCTCACCGGCTCCGGCGTCGCGGTCGCCAGCGTCCTGCTGGTCTTCTACTTCTTCATGAACTGGTTCGCGGTCTCGATGTTCGCCAAGACGAACACCGCGATCACGGTCTTCAAGGTCGTCGTGCCGATCCTCACCGCGGGCGCGCTGATCCTGTCCCACTTCGACACCGGCAACATCCAGCGCGGCGGCGGCTTCGCCCCGAACGGCTGGAGCGCGGTCCTCAGCTGCGTGGCGCTCTCCGGCATCGTGTGGGCCTACAACGGCTTCCAGTCGCCGCTGAACCTCGCCGGCGAGGCGCGCAACCCCGGCCGTTCGCTGCCCAAGGCCGTCGCCTTCTCGATCGTCATCGCACTGGTCATCTACCTCGCGCTGCAGGTCGCCTTCCTCTTCGCGGTGCCCGCCGGGGACCTGAGCAAGGGCTGGGGCGGTCTCTCGTACCACTCCCCGCTCGCCGAGCTGGGGCTCGCCTGGGGCCTGAACTGGCTGGCGCTGCTGCTGTACGCGGACGCGTTCGTCTCGCCGTCCGGTACGGGCATGATCTACGCCGCCACCACCTCGCGCATGATCCAGGGCGTCCAGGAGAACGGCCACCTGCCGGGCATCTTCGGCAAGGTGGATGCCAAGACCGGTATTCCGCGTCCGGCGCTGGTGCTCAACCTCGGTGTCGCGTTCCTGTTCCTCGCGGTCTTCCGCGGTTGGGGCTCGCTCGCCGAGGTCGTCTCGGTCGCGACCGTCATCTCGTACATCACCGGTCCGGTCGCCGTGATGGGCCTGCGGCGGCTGTCGCCGCACATGAAGCGGCCGGTGAAGCTGCGCGCGATGCCGGTCATCGCGCCGGTCGCGATGATCTTCGGCTCGCTGGTCCTGTACTGGGGCAAGTGGCCGCTCACCGGCAAGGTCATCTTCATCATGGCCGTCGGGCTCCCGGTCTGGGCCTGGTACGAGATCGTCCGGCCGTGGCGGCGGGGCCGCAGCCACCTGCGCGAGCTGGTGCCGCACCTGAAGGCGGGTGCCTGGATGGTCGTCTACCTGCTCGCCATGGCGGCCGTCTCCTACCTGGGCGGCAAGGAGTTCGGCGGCAAGGGCTACCTGCCGCCGGGCGTCGACCTCGTGGTGGTCGCGCTGATCGCGCTGGCCTTCTACTTCTGGGGCGTGCGCAGCGCCTGGCGCAACCCCTCGCTGGTCGCGGTCGAGGCCGAGCTCGCGGCGGAGGAGAGCGCCCGCGAGGCGGCGGAGGAGAAGGCTCCGACCGGCTCCTGAGCGCCCGTTCGCGGCGCGCTCCCGTCTACGTACCACCGCCCGGCCTTCCGGGCTCCACCGGCCGCTCGCGGGTCGATCCTGGTGTTCCAGGTCCCGCGAGTGGCCGGTTCGGTCTCTCTTTGTGTAATTCCATATCCGGTGCGTAAAGGTCGGGCGTAGGCTCGGGCATATGCGGATTGCGATTTCGGCATCAGCACAGGAGGGGCGCGCAACAGCGCGCTGCGTGGCGGACGGAGGGGCGCAATGACCGACAACGAGGCCGCGCTGCCCTGGCTCGTCATCCGCCAGGACGAAGGCGGTAACCGCTATCGCGTCGGCCGTTATGCCACCCGGGCGGAGGCGGAGCGGGTCGCCGAACGCCTCGACACCCGTGGCAATCAGCGGCTTTACGCGGTGGAGCGGGTCGGGCAGGGGGCGGCGTAGGGAGAGGGCCGAGGGGAGCGGAGCGGGGAGCGGGAGGCGAGCGGGGGACGTAGGCTGCCGCGCATGACGACGGTGCGCGTAGTGGTGGGCGGCGCGGTGTGCGAACGAGGGCGGCTGCTGGCCGCCCGACGGAGCGCGCCGCCCGCGCTGGCCGGCCGCTGGGAGCTGCCCGGCGGCAAGGTGGAGGACGGCGAGACGCCGGAGCAGGCGTTGGCCCGCGAGTTGCACGAGGAGCTGGGCGTCGATGCCGTGCCCGTGGAGCGGATCCCGGGCGAGTGGGTGCTGCGGCCCGGCTACGTGCTCCAGGTGTGGACCGTGCGGCTGGTCTCCGGCCGCCCGGAGCCGCTCCAGGACCACGACGAGCTGCGCTGGCTGCGGCCCGGCGAGGAGCGCGAGGTCGACTGGCTCGACCAGGACCGTCCGGCGGTCGCCGAGGTGATGCGCCGGCTGGGCTCCAGGCCGGCGGTCGGGATCCCGGGCGCGCGGCTGTAGGGCCCGGACGCGGGCGTGCGCCCCTGGTGGGCGCGCGGGTCGCGCGAAGGCTCGGGCCGGTCGCCGATGTCCGCCCGCTCGCCGGGTGTGCCCACCATGCCCCGGGTTCGCTGCGAGATGCGCCATTTGTGCCACAGTGCACGGTTGAAGGCGGTACTTGCCGCTCGATACCGGGTATGTCCTGATTGGCCCCATTCAACGGGGGTCGGGTACGACGGGGGACCCCTCGGCCTGGGAAGTGATCGGCGTGAGCGACAGCGCAGCGGCAGAGGCCCCGGAACCCGGTCCCCCCGAAGTCCGCAGGCGCGGCAGGACGTCCGGTGCGCCGAGCGCCGAATGGAGCTTTCCGGCGGATCCCGGCGCGGTGCGCACCGCCCGCACCATGGTCCGTCAGGTGCTCGCCGACTGGGGACTGAACGGTGGCGCCGACGTCGCCGTGCTGCTGGTCAGCGAACTGGTCACCAACTCCCTGCGGTACGCCAGCGGCCCCATCGGCGTGCGCATGGTGCTGCTCGGCGCCGGGGCGCTGCTCGTCGAGGTCTCCGATCCGCTGCCCGATCCGCCGCGGACCCGTACCGCCGCCCCCGATGACGAGGGGGGACGCGGGCTCCAACTGGTCGCGCACACCTCGCGGCGCTGGGGCACCCGGCAGGGAAAGAGTGGCAAAACAGTGTGGTTCGAGCTGTCTGTGGCTGGTTAGGACTCATGGGGGGGTCCTGATCGTTGCCATTTCATCGACATTTTGTAGATGGCCTGCGATCGAGACTGTGCTGTGATCGTGAAGACCGTGTTCCGGATAGCCGAGGTGCTGGAATACTCGGCAGGTCCGGTCCGGGCACGATGAGCTGGAGGGGACGGGGCTCGTGAGCGAGAAGTCATCTGGCGGGGTGGTACCTGCGCAGAACGGTGGCCGGGACGGTACGTACGGCCCGGTGGACCCAGGCGGACATCGCCATGCCCGCGAGCCGCAGGGCGCGCCCGTGTGGCAGAGCAGTCGGCCCGGATCGATCTACGACTACATCAAGGTCGCCTCGTTCTCGCTCGGCCCCGACGGACGCGTCGACCAGTGGAGCGAGCGGGCCGCGCAGATGCTCGGCATCCCCGCCCGCCACGCCCTCGGCAAGGACCCCGTCGAGGCCTTCGTCCCCAGCGAGTTCCGCGAGACCGGGCGCCGCAAGGTCTCCGAGATCCTCGACGGTCGGGAGTGGACCGGTCTGGTGCCCTACCGCCGGGAGGCGGACGGCGCGGTGGACGGGCTCGCCGAGATCTACGTCATGCCGGCCGAGAACGAGGACGGCGAACGCGGCGCGGTTTGTCTAGTCGTCGACGTCCGGGCGCTCCGCGGCATCGAGACCGATCTCGCGGCCGCGCAGGCCGTTTTCGGTCAATCCCCCATGGGCTTCACCCTGTTCGGCACCGACCTGAAGCTGCTGCGGGTCAACGAGCGCTTCGCCACCGTCTTCGGCGGTCCGGCGAGCAAGTACCGGGGCGGCACCCCGCACGACTTCCTGCCCCGCCCCGAGGCCGAGCGGATGACCGTCGCCCTGCGCCGTGTCCTGGAGACCGGCGAACCCGTCAGCGAGATGCAACTGGTCGGCCACGTCCCCGGCGAGGACGACCGCCGCCGCTGGTCGATCTCGCTCTACCGGCTGCACGGCGCCAGCGGTCGCCCCATCGGCGTCGCTGCGCTCGCCTCCGACGTCACCGGCCGCCGCCGCGCCGAACGCGAGGCCGCCAACGCCCGCCGCAACCTCGCGCTGCTCAACGAAGCCGGCGCCCGGATAGGCAACTCCCTCGACCTGGAGACCACCGCCCGCACCCTGCTCGACGTCGCCGTACCGCAGTTCTGCGACCTGGCGTCGGTCGACCTCTACCAGGGGCTGCTGGCCGGCGACGAGGCGCAGCCCGGGATGAGCGACGGCAGTGCGGAGCTGCGCCGGGTCGCCTTCGCCAGCGCGGTCTCCGACGCCCCGCTCCCCGGTGGGGCGCCCGAGGAGACGCCGGTCGCGGTCGGCGCCGTCCACCGCTACCCGTTCAACTCCCCGTGCGCGGCCGCCCTGCGGACCGCCCAGGCGCAGATCATCCCCGGCCGGGAGAGCGAGGAGGGGCCGGAGCTGGGCGCGGTGGTGCACTCCACGCTCGCGGTGCCGATGGTCGCCCGGGACACCGTCGTCGGCCTGGTGCAGTTCTCCCGTACGAAGGGCAGCGAACCGTTCGGCGAGCGGGACACCGCGCTGGCGGTCGAACTCGCGGCCCGCGCCGCGGTCTGCATCGACAACGCCCGCCTCTACCGCCGGGAGCACGAGCGCGCCCTGATACTGCAGCGCAGCCTGCTGCCGCCCGGCGACCCGGAGGCGGCCGGCCTCGACATCGCCTGCCGCTACCTTCCCGGCACCACCGCCACCGAGGTCGGCGGCGACTGGTTCGACGTCATCGAACTCCCCGGCCACCGCACCGCGTTGGTCGTCGGCGACGTCATGGGCCGGGGCCTGCGCGCCGCGGTCGCGATGGGCGAACTCCGCACCGCGGTCCGCACGTTGGCGCTGCTGGACCTGGAGCCGGCCGAGGTCCTGGGGGCGCTGGACGAGATCGCGCGGGGGCTGGGCGACAGCGGCGACCGGGGGGCCATGGCGCGGTCCGCGCGCAGCCGCTCGGGGGCCCCGGCGGGCGGCCCGGCCCAGGGCCGCTCGGCCCGGACCGCGGACCTCTCCGAGGTCTACCTCGCCACCTGCGTCTACGCCGTCTACGACCCGATCACCCGGATGTGCACCTTCGCCAACGCCGGGCACCTGCCGCCGGTGCTGGTCGAGGAGGGCGAGGAGGCGCTGCTGCTGGACGTCCCGCCGGGGATGCCGCTGGGCGTCGGCGGGGAGCCGTTCGAGGAGATCGAGGTCGAGGTGCCGGACGGCGCGCTGCTCGCGCTGTACACCGACGGCCTGGTGGAGTCCCGGCACCATCCGCTGGACGAGGGGCTCCAGGCGTTCCGCCGCGCGCTCTCGGACGCCGGCCGGCCGCTGGAGGACGTCTGCGACCACGTCCTGTCCGCCCTGGACACCTCGCACGGCGAGGACGACATCGCGCTGCTGATGGCCCGGGTGCACGGGCTGCCCAAGGACGCGGTGGGCGACTGGAGCCTGGCGCCCGAGCCGCGTTCGGTCGCCCGTGCCCGGGAGCTGGCCCGCGACCAGCTCACCGACTGGGGGCTGCAGGCCCTGGTCGACACCACGGAGCTGCTGGTCAGCGAGCTGGTGACGAACGCGCTGCGGCACGGGCACGGGGAGATCCGGCTGCGGCTGCTGCTGGACCGGACGCTGGTCTGCGAGGTCTGGGACGCCGATCTCGCCCAGCCGCGGCGGCGGCGGGCCCGGGACACCGACGAGGGCGGCCGCGGTCTGCAACTCGTCGGCCTGCTGAGCGAGAGCTGGGGCAGCCGGCGTACGCCGCGCGGCAAGACCGTCTGGTTCGAGCTCGCCCTGCCGGACGGCGACGCGACGCCGATGGACCCGGCGGAGGCGTTGCTGAGCCTGTTCTGAGGCGGGGAACCCGGGTGGACGGACCCGGGCGCGGTGGGACGGGTCAGGCGTCGCGGAGGTGCGTGGCGGCCAGTTCGGCCTCGCGGACGACGCGTTCGGGGTCGACGTGCAGCAGGTGGCCCTGCGACTTGCGCAGGTGGCCGTCGACGAAGACCTCGCTGACGTTCGGCGGCTGGCCGTTGAGGACGATCTGGCTGGTCCAGTCGAAGCGCGGGGCGAAGTTGAGCGTGCCGGGGTCCAGGACGACGACGTCGGCGCGCTTGCCCGGGGTCAGCGAACCGACCCGGTCCGCCATCCCGATGGCCTCCGCGCCGCCCAGGGTCGCCATCCGCAGCACCGCCGGGATGGTCGGGTGGATCCCGGCGTCCTCGTGGCGGGCCCGCTGGAGGCCGACCGCCGCCTTCATCACGTTGAACATGTCCGAGGTGTCGTTGGTCCCGCCGTCGTGGCCGAGCCCGGCCTTGACGCCGTGCTGGTGGAACGCCGGCAGCGGGCAGATGCCGGAAGCCAACCGCATGTTGCTCAGCGGGCAGTGCGCGATCCGCACGTCGTGCGCGCCGGCCAGCGCGATCTCCTCGTCGGTGAGGTGGATCGCGTGGTTCATCAGCAGGTTCGGACCGAACGCGTCGATCTCGCGCAGCGAGCGGATCGGGTCGTCCTTGCGGTCGCCCTTGTTCTCCAGGACGTGCGAGTTGAACATCACGCCCAGGTCGCGGGCGACCGCGTAGAGCGTGCGCAGGTCCTTGATCTGCGCCATCCCGGCGTGCGCGGAGACCTGGACGGAGGCCAGCGGCAGCGGGTCCAGGAAGTCCTTCTTGATCCTGGGGATGAGGTGGGCGTCGGCGGCACTCTGCGTCGAGGCGTAGACGAAGCGCAGACCGGAGTCGTCCAGCGCCTTGATGTAGCGCTCGCTGGTGTCGTACGGGATGGGGTGCACCCAGTCGACGAGGGTGGTCACGCCCGCCTGGAGGGCGTCGAGCGCGGCCAGGTGGACGAAGCGGTACATGTCCTGGGGGCCGATCTTGGGGAGCGCGACGCGGTTGCAGTCGCCCAGCCAGCCGTAGAGGTCCTCGTTCGCGCAGCCGCCGCGGATGCTGGACTGCCACAGGTGGTTGTGCAGGTCGACGAAGCCCGGCAGCACGATCTTGCCGCGGGCGTCCAGCACGCGGGCGTCGGCCGGGGCGGTCAGGGCGCGGCCGACGGCGGCGACGGTGCCGTCCCGGAGCAGCACGTCGACGCCGTTCTCCAACTGGCCGAGCGGGCCGTCGCCGACGCGGGGGTCCATGGTGAGGACCAGGTCGGCGCCGCGCAGCAGGGTGGTCCGGCGGCGGCCGGGTGCCTCCGTCGGGCGGTCTGGGCGGTCCTGGGCGAGTGCGGGGAAGCCGGCCGCGGCGGCCAGGGGGACCGTGCCCAGGCCGGCCAGCACCCGTCGCCGGTTCAATTTCGGAAGATTCATTCCGTTCTTATACCGCGGCTGTTCGAATTCGCCGTAAGGAGGTTTCCAGCCATGTGATGCTGCGTCAGAAATACTGCAAGTAGGGCTACTCGGGCGCGAGGCGGGTCATTCCGTCCGTCGCCGGATCTTGTTCCCGAGCCACACCAGAGGGTCGTACTTGCGGTCCGCGGCGCGTTCCTTCAGCGGGATCAGCGCATTGTCGGTGATCTTGATGTTCTCGGGGCAGACCTCCGTGCAGCACTTGGTGATGTTGCAGTAGCCGAGCCCGTGCTCGTCCTGCGCGCTGACCTTGCGGTCCAGTCCGCGGGCCGGTGCGGCGTCCAGCGGGTGCATGTCCAGCTCGGCGATCCGCATCAGGAACCGCGGGCCGGCGAAGGCCGTTTTGTTCTCCTCGTGGTCCCGTACGACATGGCAGGTGTTCTGGCACAGGAAGCACTCGATGCACTTGCGGAACTCCTGTGACCGGTTCACGTCCTCCTGCCGCATCCGGTACTCGCCCGGCCCCAGTTCGGCGGGCGGTACGAACGACGGGACCTCGCGCGCCTTGGTGTAGTTGAAGGAGACGTCGGTGACCAGGTCGCGCAGGACCGGGAAGGTCCGCATCGGGGTGACGGTGATGGTCTCGGCGCGCCCGAAGACCGACATCCGGGTCATGCACATCAGCCGCGGCCGCCCGTTGATCTCCGCGCTGCACGAACCGCACTTGCCGGCCTTGCAGTTCCAGCGGACCGCGAGGTCCGGCGCCTGGGTCGCCTGGAGGCGGTGGATGATGTCCAGCACCACCTCGCCCTCGTGCACCTCCACCTCGAAGTCCCGCAGCGCGCCGCCGTCCGCGTCGCCCCGCCACACCCGGAAGTGCGCCTGGTAGGCGCCGGACCGCTGCTCCGCCTGACGCTCGCTCACCGGCTCAGCTCCTCGTCCGTCAGATACTTCACCAGCTCGTCCTTGTCGAAGAGTTCGAGGAGATCGCGACGGATCGGCGGGGTCTCGCGGCGGGAGAGCCGGATCTGGCCCAGCGCCGGGTCCGCCGCGCCCGACTCGGTCTGGTCGTCGGCGAGTTCGCAGACCAGGTTGACGTTGCGCCAGCGCCGGTCCATCTCCGGATGGTCGTCCCGGGTGTGCCCGCCCCGGCTCTCGGTGCGCTCCAGGGCCGCCCGCGCCACGCACTCGCTGACCAGCAGCATGTTCCGCAGGTCGAGGGAGAGGTGCCAGCCCGGGTTGTACTGCCGGTGGCCCTCCACCCCGGCCCGCCGCGCCCGCGCCCGCAGCTTCGCCAGCCGCTCCAGCGCCTCGGCCATCTCGCCCTCCCGGCGGATGATGCCGACCAGGTCGTTCATCGACTGCTGGAGCTCCTGGTGCAGGGTGTACGGGTTCTCCGCCGGGCCGCGGCCGTCCTCGGCGCTGAACGGGCGCAGCGCCTCCGCCTCGGCGGCGTCGATCCCGCGCGGTTCGGTGGCCGGCCGGGCCCGCAGCCCGCTGACGTACTCGGCCGCGTACAGCCCGGCGCGGCGGCCGAAGACCAGCAGGTCCGAGAGGGAGTTGCCGCCCAGCCGGTTGGAGCCGTGCATCCCGCCGGCCACCTCGCCGGCCGCGAACAGCCCCGGCACCCCGGTCGCCGCCGCGGTGTCCGGGTCCACCTCCACCCCGCCCATCACGTAGTGGCAGGTCGGGCCGACCTCCATCGGCTCGGCGGTGATGTCCACGTCCGCCAGCTCCTTGAACTGGTGGTGCATGGACGGCAGCCGGCGGGTGATCACCTCGGCCGGCATGCGCGTCGAGACGTCCAGGAAGACCCCGCCGTGCGGGGAGCCGCGGCCCGCCTTGACCTCGGCGTTGATGGCCCGCGCCACCTCGTCGCGGGGCAGCAGCTCGGGCGGTCGGCGGTTGCGGTCGGGGTCCTCGTACCAGCGGTCGCCCTCGGCCTCGGTCTCGGCGTACTTCTCCTTGAAGACGTCCGGGATGTAGTCGAACATGAACCGCTTGTCTTCGCTGTTGCGGAGCACCCCGCCGTCGCCGCGCACCGACTCGGTGACGAGGATGCCCTTGACCGACGGCGGCCAGACCATCCCGGTCGGGTGGAACTGGACGAACTCCATGTTGATCAGCGGCGCGCCGGCCAGCAGCGCCAGCGCGTGCCCGTCGCCGGTGTACTCCCAGGAGTTCGAGGTCACCTTGAAGGACTTGCCGATGCCGCCGGTGGCCAGCACCACGGCCGGCGCCTCCAGCACGAAGAAGCGGCCCGACTCCCGGTCGTAGCAGAAGACGCCGGCGACCTTGCCGTCCGCCTTCAGCACGCGGGTGACCGTGCACTCCTGGAAGACCTTCAGCCCCTCCTCGTACGAGCCGGAGACCCGCTCGTCCTCCTGCTGGAGCGAGACGATCTTCTGCTGGAGGGTGCGGATCAGCTCCAGGCCGGTCCGGTCGCCGACGTGCGCCAGCCGCGGGTACTCGTGGCCGCCGAAGTTCCGCTGGGAGATCCGGCCGTCCGGGGTGCGGTCGAAGAGCGCGCCCCAGGTCTCCAGCTCCCAGACCCGGTCCGGGGCCTCGCGGGCGTGCAGCTCGGCCATCCGCCAGTGGTTGAGGAACTTCCCGCCGCGCATGGTGTCCCGGAAGTGCACCTGCCAGTTGTCGTGCTCGTTGGCGTTGCCCATGCTGGCCGCGATACCGCCCTCGGCCATCACCGTATGGGCCTTGCCGAACAGGGACTTGCAGATCACCGCCGTCCGCATGCCCGCCTCGCGGGCCTCGATGGCGGCGCGCAGCCCGGCACCGCCCGCGCCCACCACGACCACGTCCCAGGTCTGCCGGTCCACATGCGCCATCAGCGGCACACCTTCCCTCGGGTCTCTTCGGTTCTCTCGGGTTCTTCGGGGTCCCTTGGATTTCCTCGGCCGCCGTGCGTCAGAAGAAGCGCGGGTCCTCGAACGCGCCGCTGGCCAGCAGGAAGACGTAGAAGTCCGCCAGCGCCACGCTGATCAGCGAGGACCAGGCGAGCAGCATGTGGCGGGCGTTGAGCCTGCTGACCCAGCCCCACATCCGGTAGCGCACCGGGTGCTTGGAGAAGTGCCGCAGCCGGCCGCCGACGATGTGCCGGCAGGAGTGGCAGGAGAGGGTGTAGGCCCAGATCAGCACGATGTTGGCGAGGAAGACCAGCGAGCCCAGGCCCATGTGGCCCCAGCGGTAGTGGTCGTCGCGGAAGGTCAGCACGGTGTCGTAGGTGAGGACGCCGGCGACCAGCACCGCGAAGTAGAAGAAGTAGCGGTGGACGTTCTGGAGGATCAGCGGGAAGCGGGTCTCGCCGGTGTACTTCTTGTGCGGCTCGGCGACCGCGCAGGCCGGCGGGGAGGCCCAGAAGCCCCGGTAGTACGCCTTCCGGTAGTAGTAGCAGGTCAGCCGGAAGCCCAGCGGGAAGATCAGGATGAGCAGCGCGGGGGACAGGCCCCACCAGCTGCCGAAGAGGTCCCAGTTGGGGCCGCCGCGCATGGTGTGGCAGTTCTCCGCCAGGCACGGCGAGTAGAACGGCGAGACGTAGGGGGCGTGGTAGTAGTCGGCGTTCGCGAACGCCCGCCAGGTCGAGTAGACGACGAACGCGAGCAGTCCGGCGGCGGTGCCGGCCGGCGCCAGCCACCAGCGGTCGGTGCGCAGGTGGCGGGCGGGGATGGCGGCGCGCGAGGCATCGTGCACGCCGGTTGCGCCCGATTGCGGAGCGGGTTCGATGCCAGTGGCCAACGTTACGTCTCCGTCCTTACGGCGCGTGCCGGTCCTTGGCGCCCAGGCCCTCGTCCTCGGCGTCCGTCCAGAGCGCGGCGTTGTAGGGGGTGTCGGGGACCGGCACCATCTCGTCCTCGTTCTTGGCGGGCCCGGCGGGCCGGCCGGGCGGGGCGCCGGCCTGGCTCTGCTTGAGCAGCGCCAGGCTCTCCCGCAGGTGGTCCGTGTCGCTGCGGACCCGGCGGATGTCCAGCCCGCCGCCGATCCGCGTCTCCAGTTTTCCGACCGCCTGGACCAGGGCGTCCAGGCTGCGTTCAACCGCCGTCAAGTCGTCCTGTACGGACATCACATGCCCTCACTTCGTGACGTGTGGTGGGCGATCTCATGCGCCCGAGAGTGTCGCGCGTCACAGTAGGGCTTGGGAAGGGGGCAGGCACGAGTACGACTCGAACCGGTGCGTTCCGGACCCGCTTCACCCCACGGAGCGTCGAACTCGGGTGCGAGTGGAACGGGTTCGCGGGCGCGCGACGCGGCCGGTGCGCCCCCTGGTCCGCCGGCCCGCGGGGCCTGGATTGGGCCGGGCGGGTGGCCTTCGGCGGGTCGTCGACGTGTCGGGGCGCCCGGAAGCGGAGGGTCACCTTCAGTAGGGAGCCCATAGATGTGATGAGCCGCAAAGTCGGCCGGACGTGTTACTGCGACTCGGCGCGGCGCGGGCGAGCCGGAGGGAACAGTCATGACCGACCACGTCAGCTCGGGCGGCGCGGTGTGCCGGAGGCGCCGCTGTGCCGCGCTCGTCGCGGTGGGGGTGCTGCTTCCGCTGCCGGTCCTGGCCGGCTGCGGCCAGGGTGACACCGCGTCCTCCGTCGCCCAGTCCCAGGACATCGCGCCGGCCCCGCGCGGGGCGGTCAGGGACGGCGGCACGGTCCGCTGGGCGATCGACACGCTGCCCAGGACCTTCAACGCCTTCCAGAGCGACGCCGACGCGGCCACCACCCGGGTCACCGGGGCCGTCCTGCCCAGCCTGTTCACCCTCGACGCCGGCGGCCGGGCGCAGCGCAACGCCGACTACCTCACCGCCGCCGACATCAGCGCCCGAGAGCCCCGGCAGGTCGTCACCTACCAGCTCAACCCCAAGGCGCGGTGGAGCGACGGCCGCCCGATCGGCGCCGCGGACTTCCTCGCCCAGTGGAACGCGCTGCGCGGCAAGGACAACGCGTACTGGACGGCCCGCAACGCCGGCTACGACCGGATCGCCAAGGTCGAGCCGGGCGCCGAACCGCACCAGGTCAAGGTCACCTTCGCCCGCCCGTACGCCGACTGGCAGTCGCTCTTCACCCCGCTCTACCCCAAGAGCGTGATGGGGGAGGCCAACGCCTTCAACGACGCTGCGCGGGAGAAGCTCCCGGTCGGGGCGGGCCCGTTCCTGGTGCGGAAGCGGGACGCCGCCCGCGGCACCGTCACCCTCGTCCGCAACCCCGCGTGGTGGGGCGACCGGGCCAAGCTCGACCGGCTGGTGCTGACCGCGCTGCCCCGGGACAAGCGGTCCGCGGCGCTGGCCGCCGGGTCGGTCGACGTCGCCGCGGTCGACCAGGCCGCCGCCAAGCAGGTCGCCCAGGCCGCCGCGCCGGCCACCGCCAAGGGCGTGGACGCCAAGGCCGAGGGCGCCGCCGCCCGGAAGTCCGCGCTGCCCGGCTACGTCCTCCGCAAGGCCCTGGAGCCCGCCTACACCCAGCTGGCCCTCAACGGCAGCGCCGGGCCGCTCGCCGACCAGCGGGTGCGCCGCGCGGTGGCCCGCGCCATCGACCGGCAGGCGCTGGCCGACTCCGTCCTCAAGCCGCTGGACCTGCCCGCCGAACCGCTCGGCAACCATCTGCTGATGGCCGGGCAGCACGGTTACGAGGACCACAGCGACGCGCTCGGCGACCCGGACGAGGGCGCGGCCAAGAAGTTGCTCGCCGACGCCGGCTGGAAGCCGTCCGGCCCGGCCGTGCCGCCGCCGGCGGAGGAGGAGCGGGCCGGCGCCGGCCGCGCGGTCACGCCGGACCGGGCCGACGGCGACGAGGACGGCGCGGACGAGTCCGACGGCCGCAACCCGCACCGGCCGGGCGCGGCCGCCGACCGGGACGGCGCCCGCCCGGCCGCCGCCGAGGCGCCGCTGTCCTTCGCCGGCGCGGTCGGCTCAGAGGTCCAGCAGTCCGCCCTGCTGCGGCAGAGCGCGGCGCTCTACAAGTCCGAGGCCGCCGCGGAGAAGGCGGCGGCCGCCGGCGACACCGGGTCCTCGGCGTACGCGAAGTACCGGCGCTACAAGAAGCGGGCCGCGCAGACGCTGGGCGCCGCCGAGCTGATCGAGACCGGGCAGGCCCCGCACCTGCCGGGGGCCGCGGCCGGCCATGCCGCCCTGCGGACCGGCACCGGCCCGCTCCACGTCCGGCAGGCCGGCACCGGGCACTCCCCGGCGGCGGCCGCGGGCCGGGCGCCCGGCCGGGCGCCGGTGATGAGGAAGGACGGCCGGCCGCTGGCGCTGCGCTTCGTCCTCCCCGACGGGCCCGGCTCGGAGCAGCTGCGCACCGTGGGGCGGCGGATCGCCGGGATGCTGAACCGGATCGGGGTGCAGACCGCCGTCCAGCGGGTCCCGGACGCCGGCTACTTCCAGGACCACATCGCCTCCGGCGACTTCGACCTGGCGCTGTACTCCTGGCCCGGCACCGCCTTCCCGGCGACCGACGCCCGGCCGATCTTCGCCAAGCCGCAGCCGGCCCCGGACGGCTCGCTGACCGTCGAGCAGAACTACACCCGGGTCGGCACCGACCACATCGACCAGCTCTTCGACCAGGCCGCCTCGGAGCTGGACGGGGACGCCGCGCGCACCCTGGTCGAGCAGGCCGACGCCCGTATCTGGGCCGCCGCCGGGTCGATCCCGCTGTACCAGCGGCCGGAGCTGGTGGCGACCCGGAAGACGCTCTCCAATATCGGCGCGTTCGGCTTCGCCACCCCCCGCTTCCAGGACATCGGTTACACGAAGTAAAGGCCACGCCAGAGCTAATCTTCGGTGAGAAACCGCAGGTCAGCGGGGCTGCGTACGGGCTGAGGCGGCCGTTGCCGCCGCAGCCCCGTACCATGGGGTGAGGCCGTGGCGTCGTGAAGCCCGGCAGGGCGCGCGTGCCGGACCGTACGCGATGCCATCCACGATTCCGGGAGAAGCGCCGCACTATGGCCACGCGCCACGACATCCGCAACGTCGCCATCGTCGCCCACGTCGACCACGGCAAGACGACCATCGTCGACGCCATGCTCAAGCAGGCGGGCGCCTTCGCGGCGCACGCCGCGGAGTCCCTCGACGACCGCATGATGGACTCGAACGATCTGGAGCGTGAAAAGGGCATCACGATCCTCGCCAAGAACACGGCGGTGAAGTATCACCCCAAGGACGGCGGGGAGCCCATCACGATCAACATCATCGACACCCCCGGCCACGCCGACTTCGGTGGCGAGGTCGAGCGCGGTCTGTCGATGGTGGACGCGGTCGTGCTGCTGGTCGACGCCTCCGAGGGCCCGCTCCCGCAGACCCGCTTCGTGCTCCGCAAGGCCCTCCAGGCCCGGATGCCGGTCATCCTGTGCATCAACAAGACCGACCGCCCGGACTCCCGGATCGACGAGGTCGTCAACGAGACCTACGACCTCTTCCTGGACCTGGACGCGGACGAGGACCAGATCGAGTTCCCGATCGTCTACGCCTGCGGCCGTGACGGCATCGCCTCGCTGACCAAGCCGGAGGACGGCACCGTCCCGGCGGACAGCACCAACCTGGAGCCGTTCTTCTCCACCATCCTGGCGCACGTCCCGGCCCCGACGTACGAGGAGGAGGCGCCGCTCCAGGCGCACGTCACCAACCTCGACGCCGACAACTTCCTCGGCCGTATCGCGCTGCTCCGCGTCGAGCAGGGCGAGCTGCGCAAGGGCCAGACCGTCGCGTGGATCAAGCGTGACGGCAGCATCTCCAACGTCCGCATCACCGAGCTGATGATGACCGAGGCGCTCACCCGCAAGCCCGCCGAGAAGGCCGGCCCGGGCGACATCTGCGCGGTCGCCGGTATCCCCGACATCATGATCGGCGAGACCCTGGCCGACCCGGAGAACCCGGTCGCGCTGCCGCTGATCACGGTCGACGAGCCGGCGATCTCCATGACCATCGGCACCAACACCTCGCCGCTGGTCGGCCGCGGTGGCACGGGCAAGGGCGCGAGCGCCAAGGCCGCGGTCAAGGACCGCAAGGTCACCGCCCGCCAGGTCAAGGACCGCCTGGACCGCGAGCTGATCGGTAACGTCTCGCTGCGCGTCCTGGACACCGAGCGCCCCGACGCCTGGGAGGTGCAGGGCCGCGGTGAGCTGGCGTTGGCCATCCTGGTCGAGCAGATGCGCCGTGAGGGCTTCGAGATGACGATCGGCAAGCCGCAGGTCGTCACCAAGGACGTCGACGGCAAGACCTACGAGCCCGTCGAGCGCATGACCATCGACGTGCCCGAGGAGCACATGGGTGCCGTCACCCAGCTCATGGGCGTCCGCAAGGGCCGGATGGACAACATGTCCAACCACGGCTCGGGCTGGGTCCGCATGGAGTTCGTCGTGCCCTCCCGCGGTCTGATCGGCTTCCGCACGGAGTTCCTGACCAACACCCGCGGCACCGGTATCGCGCACTCCATCCACGAGGGCCACGAGCCGTGGTTCGGCACCCTGACGACCCGTAACAACGGCTCGCTGGTCGCCGACCGCTCGGGCGCGGTCACCGCCTTCGCGATGACCAACCTCCAGGAGCGCGGTGTGCTGTTCACCGACCCCGGCACCGAGGTGTACGAGGGCATGATCGTCGGCGAGAACTCGCGCTCCGACGACATGGACGTGAACATCACCAAGGAGAAGAAGCTCACGAACATGCGGTCCTCGTCGGCCGACTCGTTCGAGGCGATCGTGCCGCCGCGCAAGCTCTCCCTGGAGCAGTCCCTGGAGTTCTGCCGCGACGACGAGTGCGTCGAGGTCACCCCGGAGGCCGTGCGCATCCGCAAGGTCGTCCTGGACCAGAAGGAGCGCGGCCGCAGCGCCTCGCGCGCCAAGCACGGCTGACGCCACCACGGCTCTTCACTGGCGCCCCGTCGGACACGGTCCGGCGGGGCGCCGCCGTATGCCCGCACGGCGTCGGTCATCCGAGGGTTTTCCCGGGGGTTCGGAGCAGTGGCGGCCGGTGCCGGGGTGCGCTATGGCCTGGTTTGGGCTCTGATGTGGGCTACGCGTGGTCCTGGCGGCCACGGGTGACCCGGAGTCCGGACCGTAAGGAGGCGCCATGCGCGGAGCCGTGCGCGCGAAGTGGGCCGGCTGCGTGGCGGCCGCGGCCCTCGCGGCCACCGGATGCGGGGGCGGCACCGCCGGGCCGGGCGGCTCCGCCGTGGTCAGCGCCTCCTGGGGGGACCCGCAGAATCCGCTGGAGCCGGCCAACACCAACGAGGTGCAGGGCGGCAAGGTCCTGGAAATGCTGCTGCGCGGCCTCAAGCGCTACGACCCCAAGACCGGCGCCGCCCAGAACGTCCTGGCCGAGCGGATCGAGTCCAGGGACGCCCGGCACTACACCGTGACCGTCAAGCGCGGCTGGACCTTCAGCAACGGCGAGAAGGTCACCGCCAAGTCCTTCGTGGACGCCTGGAATTACGGCGCACTGCTGGACAACAAGCAGAGGAACGCACCCTTCTTCCAATACATCGACGGCTACGACAAGGTGCACCCGGACCAGGGCTCGCCCACCGCGAAAACCCTCTCCGGACTCCAACTGAAGGACGACCACACCTTCGACGTCACGCTGAACCAGAAATTCTCAAGCTGGCCCGACACCCTGGGCTATTCGGCGTTCATGCCGCTGCCCCAGACGTTCTTCCACGACCACGCCGGCTGGCTGAAGAAGCCGATCGGCAACGGCCCGTACCTGGTGGATTCGTACGCCAAGGGCAGCGTGCTGAAGATGCGGAAATGGAAGAGGTACCCGGGTCCGGACCGGGCCCAGAACGGCGGGATCGACCTGCGGGTCTACACCGACAACGACACCGCCTACACCGACCTCCAGGCCGGAAACCTGGACCTGGTGGACGACATCCCGGCCTCCCAGCTGAAGAACGTCCGGTCCGACCTCGGCAACCGCTACATCAACCAGCCGGCCGGCATCATCCAGACCCTCACTTTCCCCATGTACGACCCGCACTGGGGAAAGCCCGGGATGGAGCAGGTGCGGCGCGGCGTGTCGATGGCGATCGACCGGCACCAGATCACCAAGGAGATCTTCCAGAACACCCGCACCCCCGCCACCGACTGGACCTCCCCGGTCCTGGGGGTCAAGGGCGGCTACCAGTCGGGGGTCTGCGGCGACGCCTGCGTCTTCGACCCGGCCAAGGCCCGCCAGGCCATCAAGGACGGCGGCGGACTCCCCGGCGGCCGGATGACGATCACGTACAACGCCGACACCGGCTCGCACAAGGACTGGGTCGACGCGGTCTGCAACAGCATCAACAAGACGCTGGGAAACGACAAGGCGTGCGTGGGAAATCCCGTCGGTACCTTCGCGGACTTCCGCAACAAGATCAGCGCCAGGCAGATGACCGGGCCGTTCCGGGCCGGCTGGCAGATGGACTACCCGCTGATCCAGAACTTCCTCCAGCCGCTGTACTTCACCAACGCCTCCTCCAACGACGGGAAATTCAGCAACCCCGAATTCGACAAACTCGTCAACCAGGCGAACGCCGCCCCGGACACCCGGCAGGCGGTGGCGAAATTCCAGGACGCGGAGCGGATCCTCGCCCGCGAGATGCCGTCCATTCCGCTGTGGTACCAGAACGGCAGCGGCGGCTATTCGGACCGGATCAGCAATGTGCGGCTCAACCCGTTCAGCGTGCCGGTCTACAACGAGATCACGGTCGGCTGACCGCGGAGGCAGGCGCTCATGGGACGTTATGTGATCCGGCGGCTGCTCCAGATGGTCCCGGTGTTCATCGGCAGCACCTTTCTGATCTTCCTCATGGTCTACGCACTGGGCGACCCGGTCGCCGCGATGTTCGGCGACCGCGCGCCGGACCCCGCCACCGCGGCGCAGATCCGCCACGACCTCTACCTCGACCAACCGCTGTGGAAGCAGTACCCGCACTACATGGGCCAGATCTTCCGGGGGAACTTCGGCATCGCCTTCAACGGCCGGCCGGTCACCGAGCTGATGGCCTCGGCCTTCCCCGTCACCCTCCGGCTCACCGTGGTCGCGGTCGTCATCGAGATGGTGGTGGGCATCGCACTGGGCGTGTTCAGCGGACTCCGGCGCGGCCGCGGCATCGACACCACCGTGCTGGTCCTGACCCTCGTCGTGGTCTCCGTACCGACCTTCGTCAGCGGCTACCTGCTCCAGTTCGTCTTCGGCGTGAAGTGGGAATGGGCCGCGCCGACCGTCGCCATCGACGCGCCACTGGGCCAACTGCTGCTACCCGGCCTGGTGTTGGCGCTGGTCTCGCTCGCCTACGTCACCCGGCTGACCCGGACCTCGATCGCCGAGAACGCCCGCGCCGACTACGTCCGCACCGCCATCGCCAAGGGGCTGCCCCGGCACCGGGTCATCACCCGCCACCTGCTGCGCAACTCCCTGATCCCGGTGGTCACCTTCATCGGCACCGACATCGGCGCGCTGATGGGCGGCGCCATCGTCACCGAGCGGATCTTCAACATCCACGGCGTCGGATACCAGCTCTACCAGGGCATCCTCCGGCAGAACTCGCCGACCGTGGTGGGCTTCGTGACGATCCTGGTGCTGGTGTTCCTGATCGCCAACCTGCTGGTCGACCTGCTGTACGCCGTCCTCGACCCGAGGATCCGCTATGAGTGAGCCGCACGTCCCCCAGGAAGCCATCGGCCACGGCGACGGCGGCACCGCCGCGCTCGCCATCGGCGAGGCCGAATCCCTGTCCCGCGCCCCCGGAGCCGGGCCCCCGCCCCCGGGCGGCGAACCCACCGGCAAACCCCGCAGCCTGTGGAGCGACGCCTGGCACGACCTGCGCCGCAACCCGGTCTTCGTGGTCTCCGCGCTGGTCATCGTCTTCCTGGTGGTCATCGCCCTCTGGCCGCAGCTGATCGCCACCGGCAACCCGTACCGCGCCGACCTGTCCAAGGCCCAGCAGGGCGCCGCGCCCGGCCACCCCTTCGGCTACGACACCCAGGGCCGGGACGTCTACACCCGGGTCGTCTACGGCGCCCGCGCCTCCATCACCGTCGGCACCTGCGCCACCGCCGGCGCCGCCCTCCTGGGCAGCCTCCTCGGCGGCCTGGCCGGCTTCTTCGGCGGCTGGTGGGACACCCTGCTCTCCCGGCTCGCCGACATCTTCTTCGGCATCCCGGTGCTGCTCGGCGGGCTGGTCTTCCTGTCCGTGGTCACCAGCACCACCGTCTGGCCGGTGGTCGGCTTCATCGTGCTGCTCGGCTGGCCGCAGATCTCCCGGATCGCCCGCGGCTCGGTCGTCACCGCCAAACAGAACGACTACGTCCAGGCCGCCCGGGCACTGGGCGCCGGCAACGGGCGGATGCTGCTGCGGCACATCGCGCCCAACGCCATCGCCCCCGTCATCGTCGTCGCCACCATCGCCCTGGGCACCTACATCGCCCTGGAGGCCACGCTGTCGTACCTCGGCGCGGGCCTCAAACCGCCCACCGTCTCCTGGGGCATCGACATCTCCGCCGCCTCCACCCACATCCGCAACGCGCCCCACATGCTCCTCTGGCCCGCGGGCGCGCTCAGCATCACGGTGCTGGCGTTCATCATGCTCGGCGACGCGGTGCGCGACGCCCTCGACCCCAAGCTGCACTGAGGAGGCGTCAGATGACCAACGGCGGCGCACCCCCGGCCGAGCCGCTGCTCGACGTCCAGGACCTGCGGGTGGAGTTCCGCACCCGGGACGGCGTGGCCAAGGCCGTCAACGGCGTCAGCTACACCGTGGCGGCCGGCCAGACCCTGGCGGTGCTCGGCGAGTCCGGCTCCGGCAAGTCCGTCACCGCCCAGGCCGTGATGGGCATCCTCGACACCCCGCCGGGCTTCGTCACCGGCGGCCGGATCCTCTTCCAGGGCCGCGACCTGCTCACCCTGGGCAAGGAGGAGCGCCGGAGGATCCGCGGAGCCAAGATGGCGATGATCTTCCAGGACGCGCTCTCCGCCCTGAACCCGGTGCTCAGCGTCGGCGCCCAGCTCGGCGAGATGTTCCGGGTGCACAGCGGGGCGTCCCGCAAGGACGCCCGCGACAGGGCCGTGGCGCTGATGGAACGGGTCGGCATCCCGGCGGCCCGGGCGCGGGTCGGGGACTACCCGCACCAGTTCTCCGGCGGGATGCGCCAACGCATCATGATCGCCATGGCGCTCGCCCTGGAGCCGGACCTGATCATCGCGGACGAACCGACCACCGCCCTGGACGTCACGGTCCAGGCCCAGGTCATGGACCTGCTGGCGGAGCTGCGCCGGGAATACCGGATGGGGCTGATCCTGATCACCCACGACCTGGGCGTGGTCGCCGACGTCGCCGACACCATCGCGGTGATGTACGCGGGCCGGGTCGTCGAGACCGCCTCCGTCCACCAGCTCTACAAGGCGCCCGCGCACCCGTACACCCGCGCCCTGCTGGAATCCGTGCCCCGCCTGGGACACAAGGGGCAGCAGCTGCACGCGATCAAGGGCCTGCCGCCGAACCTCACCGCCATCCCGCCGGGCTGCGCCTTCCACCCCCGCTGCCCGCTGGCCCGCGACATCTGCCGCACCGACCGCCCGCCGCTCTACGACGCCGGACCGGGCCGGGCCAGCGCCTGCCACTTCTGGAAGGAGACGCTCGATGGCGCCCGGTGAACCGCTCCTCGAAGTCCGCGACCTGGTCAAGCACTTCCCGCTCACCGGCGGCGTACTGATCAGGAAGCAGGTGGGCGCGGTCAAGGCGGTCGACGGGGTCTCGTTCGAGCTCCGGCAGGGCGAAACCCTCGGCATCGTGGGGGAGTCCGGCTGCGGCAAGTCGACCGTCGCCAGGATGCTGGTCGGGCTGGAGCGGCCGACGGCCGGTCACATCCGGTACCGCGGCGAGGACATCACCCAGCTGTCCGGGCGCGCCATGAAGGCCGTCCGCCGCAACATCCAGATGGTGTTCCAGGACCCCTACACCTCGCTGAACCCCCGGATGACGGTCGGCGACATCATCGGCGAGCCCTACGAGATCCACCCCGAGGTGGCGCCCAAGGGGGACCGCCGGCGCCGGGTCCAGGAACTCCTGGAGGTCGTCGGGCTCAACCCCGAGTTCGTCAACCGCTATCCGCACCAGTTCTCCGGCGGCCAGCGCCAGCGCATCGGGATCGCCCGCGGCCTGGCCCTCCGCCCGGAGATCATCGTCGCGGACGAGCCGGTCTCCGCCCTCGACGTCTCCGTCCAGGCCCAGGTCGTCAACCTGCTGGCCCAGCTCCAGGACGACTTCGGGCTGTCCTACGTCTTCATCGCGCACGACCTGTCCGTCGTCCGCCACCTCTCCGACCGGGTCGCGGTGATGTACCTCGGCAAGATCGTCGAACTCGGCACCGGCGAGCAGATCTACGACCACCCCACCCACCCGTACACCCAGGCGCTGCTCTCCGCCGTCCCGGTGCCCGACCCCGACGCCCGTGCGCACCGCGACCGCATCCTGCTCAGCGGCGACGTCCCGTCCCCGGCCGACCCGCCGTCCGGATGCCGCTTCCGGACCCGCTGCTGGAAGGCGCAGGAGCTGTGCGCCCGGGTCGAGCCGCCGCTGGCGGTCCCGGCGGCGTTCCACGACACCGAGGGCCCGGCGCGGCACGCCTCGGCCTGCCACTTCGCGGAGGAGCGGCGGGTGGTGCCGAGCGAGTAGGGCGCCGGAACGCGGCGGAGCCCGCCTCCCAGGGGGAAGCGGGCTCCGGCGCTGCCGTACTACGGGCGGGGTGGGTCAGCTCGCCGAGCCGTCCGCCCCTTCGGCCGCGTCGGTGCCGGCCGTCTCCTCGATCGCCGCCAGCGCCGGGTCCAGGACGATGTCCGCGCCGTGGGTCGTCGGATCCTCCGGGAAGTGGCAGGCGGTCAGGTGACCGTCCCCGTTGCCGCCGATCTGCACCAGCGGCGGCTCTTCCGTCGCGCACTTCTCCTGCGCCTTCCAGCAGCGGGTGCGGAAGCGGCAGCCGGACGGCGGGTTGACGGGGGAGGGGACGTCGCCGGCGAGCCGGATCCGCTGGCGGTCCTCCTCGCCGTCCTCCGTCAGCTTCGGCTCGGGCACGGCCGACAGCAGGGCGTGGGTGTACGGGTGGCGCGGCCGGTTGTAGATCTCGTCGCGGGTGCCCACCTCGACGATCTTGCCGAGGTACATCACCGCGACCCGCTCGCTGAAGTGCCGGACGATCGCCAGGTCGTGGGCGATGAAGACGAACGCGATGCCCAGTTCGCGCTGGAGGTCCTGGAGCAGGTTGACGACCTGCGCCTGGATGGAGACGTCCAGCGCCGAGACCGGCTCGTCCGCGATGATCAGCTTCGGGTTCAGGGCGAGCGCGCGGGCCACCCCGATGCGCTGCCGCTGACCGCCGGAGAACTCGTGCGGGAAGCGGTTGTAGTGCTCGGGGTTGAGCCCCACGGTCTCCAGGAGCTCCCGGATCTTCTTCTCCCGGCCGCCGGGCGGGTTGATCCCGTTGATCTCCATCGGGCCGCCGATGATCGTGCCGACCGTCTGCCGCGGGTTCAGCGAGGCGTACGGGTCCTGGAAGATCATCTGGATCTCGGAGCGGATCGGCGCCAACTGCTTGCGGTTGGCGTGCGTGATGTCCTGACCCGCGTAGGTGACCTTTCCGGAGGTGGGCTCCATCAGCCGGGTCAGCAGCCGGCCGGTGGTCGACTTTCCGCAACCGGACTCGCCGACCAGACCGAAGCTCTCGCCGGCGTGGACGGTCAGGTCCACCCCGTCGACCGCCTGGACGGCGCCGACCTTCCGCTTGAACGGGAAACCGCCGTAGATCGGGAAGTGCTTGGTCAGCCCCTCGGCGGTGAGCAGGGGCTCGCCCTGGGGGCGCGCGGCGGCTTCGGGCGCGGGCAGGGTGTCGTTCTTGGCCATGGTGGTAGCTCCCTAGCCCAGCCGGGGCTTGATCTGCTCGGTGAAGAAGGTCTGCTTCTGCTCGGCGCTCAGGTGGCAGGCGGCGGCCCGGCCCAGTGCCAGCGTCGGGCGCTCGCTGGTGCACAGGCCGCCGTCGACCTCCGCGGTGAAGGCGCAGCGCGGGTTGAAGGCGCAGCCCGACGGCGGGTTGAGGAGGCTCGGCGGGGAGCCCGGGATCGGGTGCAGCTCCTCGTCGACGTCCGAGGAGAGCCGCGGCATGGAGCTGAGCAGGCCCCAGGTGTACGGGTGCCGGGGCTCGGTGAGGATCTCCCGGACCGAACCGCGCTCCACCGCCCGGCCGCCGTACATCACCAGCAGGTCGTCGGCGGTGTTGGCGACCACGCCCAGGTCGTGGGTGATCAGGATGATCGCGGAGCCGAACTCCTGCTGGAGGTCCTTGAGGAGGTCCAGGATCTGCGCCTGGACGGTGACGTCCAGGGCGGTGGTCGGCTCGTCGGCGATCAGCAGCTGCGGGTTGCAGACCAGCGCCATGGCGATCATGGCGCGCTGGCGCATACCGCCGGAGAACTGGTGCGGGTAGTCGTCCACCCGCAGGTTGGGCTGCGGGATGCCGACCTTGGTGAGCATCTCGATCGCGCGCTGCCGGCCCTCGCGCTTGCTGGCGCCGGTGTGCTTGATGAACGGCTCGGCGATCTGCCGGCCGACGGTGTAGTACGGCGACAGGGCGGTCAGCGCGTCCTGGAAGATCATCGCCATCTTGTTGCCCCGGAGCTTCTCCAGGGTCTTCTCCTTGGCGCCGGTGAGCTCCTGGCCTTCCAGGTGGATCTCACCGGTGATCTCCGTGGACTTGGGGTTGTGCAGCCCCAGCACGGCGAGGTTGGTGACGGACTTGCCGGAGCCCGACTCACCGACGATCCCCAGGGTCTGGCCGCGCTCCAGGTCGAAGGAGAGGCCGTCGACCGCCTTGACGATGCCGTCCTCGGTGGAGAACCGGACATGCAGGTCGCGGACGGAGAGGAAGGAATCGCTACCGGATCCGTTCGGGACCGGTGTCTCCTCGGTCTTGGTGGGTGTGGTCACGTCAGGTTCTCCTAGGACAGGCGCACGCGCGGGTCGATGAACGCGTACGCCGCATCCACGATGATGTTGAACACCAGGATCAGGGCCGCGCTGAAGACCAGCACGCCCAGCACCATGGGCAGGTCGAGGGTGGTCACGGAGTCGATCGCCAACCGTCCCAGCCCCGCGAGCTGGAAGGTGAACTCGGTGATCATCGCGCCGCCGAACAGCGAACCCAGGTCCATGCCGAGGATGGTGACGATCGGGATCAGCGAACCGCGCCAGGCGTACCGCATGAAGACGTAACGCGCCGGCATGCCCTTGGCCTTGGCGGTGCGGACGTGCTCCTCCTGGAGCTGCTCGATCATCGTCGAGCGCGACATACGGGTGTACTGCGCGGTGAAGATCGTCGACATCACCAGCCACGGGATCAGCAGGCCCATGAACCAACCGGCCGGGCTGGTCGTGAGGTTCACGTACTTGGGCGCCGCCATGAGGCCGCTGTAGACGAAGATGCCCAGCACGACCGGGCCGAGGATGTAGATCTGCACCGAGCTGAGCACCATCGACGCGCCGGTGACCGTCTTGTCGAGCACCGTGCCGCGCTTCCAGGCCGCCAGCAGGCCGGCACCCAGGCCGATCACCAGGAAGACCACGGCACCGCCGATGGCCAGCGAGGCGGTGGTCGGCAGCCGGTCCATCATCGTCGACCAGACGTCCTGCTTGGTGGCGAAGGAGTAGCCGAAGCAGGGGGCGCTGCAGTGGCCGAGGGTGAAGTCACGCCCGGCGAAGACGCCGACCAGGAAGTCCCAGTACTGCGTCGGGAGGGGCTTGTCGAGGCCCAGGTTCTGGTGGATCAGGGCGATGTTGTCCGCGGTGCAGTTCTTGCCGCAGGCCATCATCGCGGGGTCGCCCACGGAGAAGAAGACGAAGAAGGTGACGGCGCTCAGTAGGACGAGGGTGACGACCGCGCCGAACGTCCGGCGAAGTAGGAAGGGAAGCATGGCAATTCGCTGCTCTCAGGACGGCGGCTGCAGTGGGGTGAGGGGTGCGGGAAGGCCCCGGAGGCGCGCCCCGCCGTGCGCGCGCTCCGGAGTGCCTTCATGCGGTGCTTACTTCTTGATGAACAGCGTGGTCGGGTCGATGTAGTTGACGTCCGTGTTGTAGCGGGCGCCACCGATCTTCGAGCCGTACAGCTGGAGCATCTTGGTGTAGAACACCGGGGCGGCCGGGTTGACCTTCTCCACGATGTACTGGTGGAGCTTCTCCCACTCGGCGGTCTGCTGCGTGATGTCCGTGATCTTCTTGATGCGGTCGATCTCGTCGCTGATGTGCTGGTCGCGGACGTGCGAGTAGTTGGCGGCACCGTCCTGGATCTGCCGGCCGTCGTAGGACGGCGGGATCACCGTGGAGGCGTCCGGCCAGTCCTGGCCCCAGCCGGTCATGTAGATGTCGAAGCCGTTGTCGACCTTGCCCATCTGCTGGTACCAGGAGGCCGCGTCGACCTCCTTCTTCTGCACGTTGAAGCCGGCCTTGCCGAGCGCGTCGGCGATCGCGACGGCTTCCTTCTGCCGGATCTCGGTGTTGGAGTAGGCGTAGACGAGCTTCATGCCCGTCTTGCCGGCCTCCTTCAGGAGCTGCTTGGCCTTCTCCGGGTCGCCGTTGGGCTTGGCGAGCTTGCCGTAGGGGTCGTAGCCCTTCTTGTAGCCCGCGACGGTCGGGGCGAACAGACCGCCGGCGATCTCACCGCCGTAGCTGCCGCCGTTGATCCGGACGATCTGGCTGTTGGGCATGGCGTAGGTGATCGCATCGCGGATCTTCTTGTCCTTGATGCGGTCCATGTTCATGTTCATCTGCCAGACGTAGGGCTGGTAGCCCTGGATCAGGCGCTTGCTGGCGCTGGCGTCGTCCAGCACCTGCTTGGTGAGCGTCGGCTCCACGGCGTTGGTGAAGCTGACGGCGGTCTGGTCCACGCCCTTGTCGGCCATCAGCCGCTTGGTGGAGTCGGACGCCTGGTGGTTGAAGGTGATGCTGAAACCGTCGACGTACTGGTGGCGCATCGGGTCGCTCTTCGCGTCCCAGCTGGGGTTCTTCACCAGCGTCATGGACTTGCCGGCCTTGAAGTCCGAGATCTTGTACGGGCCGGAGCAGACCGGTGCGACGTCGTACTTGTCCTTGGTGTCCTTGTCGCTGTCCGGGACGACGCTGTAGCCCGCCATCGTCAGCGCGTAGGGCAGCTGGGTCTGCGGCTTCTGGAAGTGGAAGATGACGGTGTGGTCGTCCGGGGTGTCCAGGACCGACTTGGGCAGGTGGTCGCCCTTGTACGGACCGTCCGGCAGCGCCTTGCGGTAGGTCGTGCCGTCACCCGACAGCCACTGCTGGACGTAGGTCGGGCCCTCGGTGATGAACTTGGCGTACTGCCGCTCGAAGGTGTGCCGGATGTCCTTCGAGGTGATCGGCTTGCCGTCCTCGAACTTGATGCCGTCCTTGAGCGTGTACTTCCAGGTCTTGCCGCCGTCGGACATCTGGCCGGAGTCGGTGGCGAGGTCGCCGACGACGGTCTTGTTGCCCTTGTCGTCCTGCTTGAAGGTGGTCAGGCCACGGAAGATCAGCTTCGACAGGTCGCCCATGTCGCTGACGTACATCTGGGCCGGGTCCAGGTGGTTGTAGCTGTCCCGCTGGTAGACGGTGATGGTGCCGCCGGGCTGGGCGCCCGCGACGGGGGCCGCCGGACCGGTGGACTGGGCGGCGTTGCCCAGCGGCACCGCCTTGGCCTGGGCCGCGGCGTCCTTGTCGGTCTGCGACTTGTCCTTGCCCGTGGCGCCGCCGCTGCTGCAGCCGGTGAGGGCGAGCGAACCGGCCGCCATGGCCACGAGTACCGCACGGGCTCTACGCGTAGTGAGTGCGTTCATGAGGATCCAAGCACCTGCCTGTCAGTCGTTGTCCCAGATGTGCTGTCTGACGCATCCGGTACGCGACCGGCGCGGGGGTGACAGCTCCCCCCGTCAAGTGGACGATCAGCGACCGGACTTGGGGTCGAAGGCGTCCCGGACCGAGTCCCCGAGCAGGTTGAAGCACAGCACGAAGATGACCATCGCGGCGCCGGGGAAGAGCAGGAAAGTCGGGTCGTTCTCGTACACCATGCCGGCCGTGTGGAACAGCCGCCCCCAGTCCGGGGTCGGCTCCATGATGCCGACGCCCAGGAAGGACAGGCCGGCCTCCGCCGTAACGAACAGCGGGAGCATGTAGGTGCTTTGCACGAGGATCGGAGTCACCACGTTCGGCAGCAGTTCCTTGGTGATGATCCGCCAGGGGGAGGCACCGGTGATCTTCGCCGCCTCGACGAACTCCCGCTCGCGCAGCGACAGCACCTGGCCGCGCAGCAGTCGGGCCAGACCCATCCAGCCCAGCGCCCACTGCACGAGGATCAGCGCGATCACCCGGATGTAGGTCGGGGTCTCGTCGCCCGGCGGCACGAAGAGCGCCACCACGACGGGCATGAACGCCACGAACGTCAGCTGGCTGGGGAAGGCGAGCAGGAAGTCGATCACCCGGCCGAGCCAGTAGTCGGTGCGGCCGCCCAGATATCCCGCGGTGACACCGAGGATGGTGCCGGTGATGACCACAAGGATGGTCACCGCCAACGAGATTCCGAGTGAGGTCCGCATGCCGTAGAGCAGCTGGGTGAAGAGATCACGGCCAAGTGACGGTTCGATACCGAACCAGAAATCGCCGGAGATTCCGCCGTTGGCCCCCATCGGATAACCGAACTCGTCCAGCAGTCCGGGGTTATCGCTGCCGTACAGCGTGTACGGATTCTTGCCGTAGATCGAGGCGATCACCGGGGCCAGTGCCGCGATGACGAAGAAGGCGAGCACGACGATCCCGCAGATCATGCCGGTGCGGTCGCGCCTGAAGCGCGCCCACATCAACTGCCCGGGAGAACGGCCGACGAGCTCACCGCCCTTGCCCTTCTTTTCCTTCTTCAGACCCTTGGATGCAAGTCCCGGGGTATCGGACTTGCCTGCCGCGGTCTGGGATGGACTAGTCATCGCGAAGTGCCCCCGCGCCGAGTTCTCTTGGAACGTGAAGCGGCACCGGTCGCACCGCTGGATGAGCGCGACTTTCGCAAGTGATTTACGGCGGAGTCAAGGGCATGCGGTGTGCTCGTGCACAGGTCGCCCGCTTCTTGAGCGAAGATTGCGCAGATTGACGCTTAGGCGTGCTTGACATGCGGCTGCCATGTACGGCATACAGGGGTAAATCACCCACCACCACTTAACGTGGTGGCAACTTGACTGTCGCAACACCGATATACGGACGCGTCATGCTGGGCAACGTACGGCCGTGCGGGTGCCGTAAGTCGGCCGGGACGCCAGCGGCGCCCCGGCCGACCGCCGTTTTGTCGGTGTTTCGCGCCCCGCTCCCTCCGTGTCTGTTGTCCGCGGGCCGAGATTGGAGTAGGCCTTCGGTAGTGCCTTCACGAATGCGGAGGTGCTGTGCGCGCCGTGGGCCACTCGTGCGGCCGGAGAAGGCCCGTGTCCACAGTGCGGTCGCTTCGTCTCGCCAGAGGTGCGCGCCGTGCCGCCGTCACGACCTGTCCGCCGCTCGCCGCGACGGTGCGGTCCGGCCGGTCCGGGGCCCGGCCGCCCTCGCGCGGCCGACCGGGCTGGTGACAGGGCCGCTCGGCGCGGCACCCGGGGTGACGGGGCGGCGCGCGGCCTCCGTATACGACCCGCTGCCGGCAGCGGGTGGGCCCGCGGCCGCCCTTGCCGTCCGATGCGGGGCCGCGGTCGTCCTCGCGGCCGTCCCGGCGCGTCCGGGCACCTGACGCCCTCCTGGGTGCCGGTCGACTCACAACCGCGTTGGCGGCCCCTGTCGGCCTCGTCGGCCCCGGCGGCCCGCCCGCCGCGGGCCTGCCCGGCGCACCGGACGCCCCCGCGGGCGGACGTCGGCCCGTGGCATACGGCAATGGGCCGGAGGCGGCGCCCCCGCGGCATACCGCGCCGCCGTCCGCGGCGCCGCCGCCCGGCCGGTGAGCCGGGCGGACGGCGCCCGGCCTCAGCGCATTCCCAGCGACCGCTTGAGGAAGTCCACCTGGAGCAGCAGGAGGTTCTCCGCCACCTGCTCCTGGGACGCCATGTGCGTCACCCCGGACAGCGGCAGCACCTCGTGCGGCCGGCCCGCGGCCAGCAGCGCCGAGGAGAGCCGCAGGGAGTGCGCCACCACCACGTTGTCGTCGGCCAGGCCGTGCACGATCAGCATCGGGCGGTGCGGTTCGACCGCCCCCGACAGCCCGTCGTCCGTCACCAGGGAGTTGATGGCGTAGACCGCCGGCTCCTCGTCGGGGTGGCCGAGGTACCGCTCCTGATAGTGGGTGTCGTACAGCCGCAGATCGGTCACCGGCGCCCCCACCACCGCGGCGTGGAAGACGTCCGGCCGGCGCAGTGCGGCCAGTCCCGCGAGATAGCCGCCGAACGACCATCCGCGGATCGCCACCCGCCCCAGGTCCAAGGGGAAGGAATCGGCCAGCGCCTCCAGGGCGTGCACCTGGTCCTCCAGGGCCACCGGCCCGATCTGCCGGGAGACCGCCTTCTCCCACGCGGGGGACCGGCCCGGGGTGCCCCGGCCGTCCGCCACGATCACCGCGAAGCCCTGGTCGGCGAACCACTGGGAGGTCAGATGGGCGTTGTGCGCGGCGACCACCCGCTGGCCGTGCGGACCGCCGTAGGGGTCGAGCAGCACCGGCAGCGGACCGTCGCCGTCCTGATAGCCGGTCGGCAGCAGTACCGCGCAGGGGATCCGGCGCTCGCCGGCGAGCACCAGCCGCGGCCGGGCGGTGAGACCCGGCGTCTCGGCATACGAGCCGATGACCGCCAGCACCTTCTCGCCGCCGTCCGGATCCAGCCGCACCACCTCCGACCGGGCGCCCGGTTGCTCCAGCGACGCCTGGGTCAGGACCGTCAGCGCCCCGCCGCGCACCGCCGAGGAGACCGTCGGATACGGCCGCTCGCCGACCCGCTCCCAGCCGCCCTGGTCGCCGCTGCCGCGGAACCACGCCCGGTAGACCCCGATGTCGTGCATGTCCGCGCCGCTCGCCGAGAACAGGACGTCGTCCTCGCCGATGTCCAAGACGGCCCGCACGTGCAGCGGCTCACCGGTCAGCGGCCGGTCGCCGACGAACAGCTTCCGGGCGCCGCCCTCGTCGGCGATCCGCACCAGCCGCCCGTCCGGCGTCCAGGCCGGCGCCCCCGGGGACGGCTCGACCCACACGTCGTCCTGGTCCTCGTGCACCAGGGTGGTCGCGCCGGTCTCCGTGTCGACCTTCAGATAGCGCTGGGCGCGCTGGTCCCGGGTCTGGACCAGGAGGAGCGGCGGGCCCGCCGCCGACCAGTGGACGCGGGCCAGATAGGGGTAGCGCACGGTGTCCCACCGGACGTCCGTCCGGGAGCCGTCCAGGCCGAACAGCGCCAGGGTGACCTCGGCGTTGGCACTGCCGGCCACCGGATACGGCACCTGCGCGGGCTCCCGGTCCGGGTGTGCCGGGTCGGCGATCCACCAGCGGGTCACCGGCGCGTCGTCGACCCGCGCGGCGAGCACCCGGTCGCTCCCCGGCGACCACCAGAAGCCCCGGTGGCGGTCCATCTCCTCGGCCGCGATGAACTCGGCCAGCCCCCAGGTGACATCGGGGCCGTCGGGCTCCGCCAGCACCCGGTCCGGGCCCGCGGCGCCGCCGTCACCGCCGTCCGCCGCGACGACCCGCAGCGCACCGTTGGCCACATACGCCACATGGCGCCCGTCGGGGGCCGGACGCGGGTCCACCACCGGCCCGGCCGCGGGGAGTTCACGGGTGGTGCCGGCGCGCAGCTCCGAGACGAACAACCGCCCCGAGAGCGCGAAGGCGGCCAACTCCACGGCGGCGTCGACCGCGTAGCCGACGATGCCGGCCGACCCCTCCCGGCTGCGCTCGCGGCGCGCCCGCTCCTCCGGGGGGAGTTCTTCGTCCGCGCCGGCCAGCAGGGCGCGCGGGTCCGCGGCGGTGAACTCCCGTCCGCCGTCCAGGTCGAGGACCCAGAGCTGCTGGCTGCGGTCGGTGCCGGTACGGGATCGGAGGAAGACGGCGCGGGTGCCGTCGGGGGCGAGGGCGAAGTCGCGCGGGGTACCGAGCGTGAAGCGCTGGGTGCGCGCGTAGTGCCGGGGGAAGGGCAGCTGTCCGGTCATCCCGCCGAGCCTACGGCGGGACCGGCCGGCCGGCGCGGGACTGTGGAAAACGGCGTGCGCCCCCGTCGTGCTCCGGTGCACCGACTTATGCGCAAGCACGGAAAGTTATGATCCCTTGCGCGGGGCGGGTGCGGGGTAAAGAGCCCTTGGCATACCCGGGTACGTGGCGCCGGCCCGTCGGCTCACGTACCGTCAACTCTGTCCGGACCATGACTACTTGGAGGTGAACCGCCGTGGCACTCTCGATTTCGGCGGTGGTGCTGCTGGCGATCATCGTCTTCTTGCTTGTCAAGAAGTCCGGGCTGAAGGCGGTGCATGCATTCGTCTGCATGCTGCTGGGCTTCTATCTGGCCAGCTCGTCCATCGCCCCGACGATCAAGAGCCTGACGACCAATGTCGCGGGCATGCTCGGCGGCATCAAGTTCTGATCGCGCCCCGGTCGGCCCGAGCCGCCCCCGCCCCGCCCTCCCGCGGGGCGTCCGGGCGGCCGCCCCGATCGGCTGCGGGGAGCGCGCGGGGCGGCTCGTAGGCTGTCTGCATGACGTCCCACCCTGCCCCGGCCGCCGCGGGCGGAGGCTCCCCCAGGCTTCGTCCGGGGGGACCCCCAGCGCGGCGCAGTGACCTCCCCGCCCGCCGTCTCCTCCTGGTGCACGCGCACCCGGACGACGAGTCGATCAACAACGGCGCCACCATGGCGAAGTACGCGGCCGAAGGCGCGCTGGTCACGCTGGTGACCTGCACCCGAGGCGAGGAGGGCGAGGTCATCCCGCCCGAGCTCGCCCATCTGACGCCGGACCGCGACGACACCCTGGGGCCGCACCGCATCCATGAGCTGGCCGCGGCGATGACCGCCCTCGGGGTCACCGACCACCGCTTCCTCGGCGGCCCCGGCCGCTACCGCGACTCCGGGATGATGGGCGCGCCCCAGAACGACCAGTCGGGCTCCTTCTGGCAGGCCCCCGTGGACGAGGCGGCCGCCCACCTGGTGGCCGTGATCCGCGAGGTCCGCCCCCAGGTCCTGGTCACCTATGACCCGAATGGCGGATACGGCCACCCCGATCACATCCAGGCCCACCGCGTTGCCGTGCGGGCCGCGGAGCTGGCCGCACGGGCGGACTTCCGCCCGGATCTCGGCGGCGCGTATGCGATCGAAAAGATTTACTGGAACTGCAACCCCCGCTCGGAGGTCGAGGCGGGCCTCGCCGCGGTGCGTGCGGCCGGGCACGGCTTCGCCGGGGTCGCGGCGGTGGACGACGTGCCGGGTGTGGTTCCGGACGACACGGTCACCACGACGATCGCCGGTGCCGGCGGGTACGCGGACGCGAAGACCGCGGCGATGCGCGCACATGTGACCCAGATCGTGGTCGACGGGGCGTTCTTCGCGCTCTCCAACGACCTGGGGCAGCCGCTGTTCGGCACCGAGCACTACCGGCTGGTGCAGGGGACGCCCGGCGCGTCCGACGGGCAGCGTGAGGACGATCTCTTCGCCGGCGTCGGGGAGTCGGCCGGTTCGACGGGCACGGAGCGACGTGCCCGCAGTGAGGAGGCGGCGGAATGACGACGTCCAACGGTGGCGGCACGCCCAAGGGCGGCGGGGCCAAGGGCGGCACGCCCAAGGGCAAGGGCGGCGCCCGGAACGGCGGCGCCGACGCGGACGAGGGCCGCCGGACCCGGGCGTCCGGCGGCGGCCCGGCCGCGTCCGGCGCCGGCACCCCGGGTGTGCCGGCGGCCCGGCCCGCACCGGGTGCACCGCTGACGCCGGGCCGGGTGGGCCTGTACGTCCTGCTGCTGGTCGTGGCCGTCCTGGTCGCGTTGGCCGGAACGCTCCTCCAAGCGGCATGGTTCCCGGGCGGGTTGCTGCTGGCCCTGGCCGGTCTCGGCGGTCTCTTCTACGGGGGCGCCCGGGCCACCGGCACCGCGGGCGGGGTCCTGGTGCCCGGCGCCGCCTGGCTGGTGACGGTGTTCCTGCTGCTCAGCGATGTCCGGCCGGAGGGCGACTTCCTGTTCGGGCCGGGGCTCGGCTCGTACGCCTTCCTGTTGGGCGGCATCGTGATCGCTGTGATCTGTGCCACCGGGAACCAGCTGCGCGCTGCCGGCGTGCCCCGGGGCCGAGTTGGCGGATGACGTGGTTCATACCAGGACGGATGCCGCGGGTTCCCGGGGTGCCGGCCGCGGTGGCGGAGCGGCGGCCGGCGGGGCGGTGTTCCCGCGCACCCAGGGTGTCGGCCGGCGGCGGCCAGTATGGTGGTGCGCGCCGCCGCGCCGCCCTGGGGGCACCTGCCGGCCTGAGGCCGGGGATTATCTCTGACGAGCGGCGGAGCCAACCGGGAGAACCTGCTTTGAGTCGTGAATCTGACAGTTCGTCCTCCGGCCCCCGGGGCCGTGGCGGAGCCGTGTACCCGTCGGGGACACCGCCCTACGGCTCGCCCAGGGGAGAGGCCGGCGAGGCGCCGGGTACCGGAGCCGCGGACCGGCCGGAGGAGCCCAAGACCGAGACCACGCTGACGACGCGGATCAAGATCAACATTCCGGGGTCCCGCCCCATCCCGCCGGTCGTCGTGCGCAAGCCCGTCGGTGAGGAGTCCGGCATGAACGCATCGGCTGCACCCGGCGGTTCCGCCGGCTCGTCCGGTTCCACGGGGACGTCCGGTCCGGCCTTCGGAGGTGAGCGGGCCGCCGAACGCACGGCGGAGACGCCGCGGCCGGAGGCGGTTGCGGACGAGGCACCCGCCGCCCCGAAGGAGAAGACGACCAGCGACTGGTTCGCGCCGCGCAAGCCGCAGGGCCAGACCCCCGGGAAGCCGCCGGCCGCCGGCGCCTCCCCGGCGCCGGCGGAGCCCGGCGCGACGGGCGGCACCGCCCCGCAGCGCCCGGACCTCCCGTACTTCTCGGACGCCCCGCCGCCCTCCGCGCCGGCCCCGCAGAGCGGCGGCGGCCACGGGCGGAGCATTTCGCCCTATGAGAGCGACCCGCTGGGCGGCAACCCCCTGGGGAGCGATCCGCTGGGCGGCAAGCCCCTCGGCGGCGACCCTCTGGGCAGTGACCCCCTGGGTGGTGACCCGCTCGGCAGCGACCCCTTGGGCGGCGACCCCCTCGGGAGCGACCCGCTGACCGGCCCCTCCCCGTTCGACGGCGGTCCGCGCGGCGCGGCATCCCCGTTCGACGGAGGCCCGCGCGACGGTTCGCCGTTCGACGCGCCGGCGCAGCCCGCCCGCGACCGCAACCCGTTCGACGCCCCGGCGGGTGGCCCGGCCCCCAGCGGCCCGACGGCCGGCCCGGCGCGCGGCGACTCGGCCCTCGACCTCCCGCCCGGCTTCAGCGACCCCAGCGCCGGCAAGAGCGCCGCGGGCCGGATGAGCGACGACACCGCCGAGCTCACCCCGCAGCCCGCGGCGCCGCCCGCCGGCGGCCTCGGCGTGACCGGCGGCATCGCGGGCGGCCTGACCAGTGGCCGGAAGGGCAAGGGCGCCGGGTCCGGCCCCAAGGGCGGCCCGAAGAGCGGCGGCCCCGGCGGCCGGGTGTCCGGCGACACCCTCGTCAGCGGGATCCCCAAGGTGCCCGCGAACGACGGCCCGGCGGCCGCCACCCCGTTCACCGGGGTGCCCGGTGGTGACGAGGCGGCGGCGGCCCCCAAGCCGCGGCCCAAGATCCCCGAGCCGATCAACCCGCCCAAGAAGGGCCGCAGCAAGCTGGTGCTCGCCGGTGTCGCGGTCGTGGTGCTGGCGGGCGTGGCCTACGGTGCCGGGCTGCTGCTCGACCACGCCGACGTCCCCAACAACACCACCGCGCTCGGCGTGGAGATCGGCGGCAGCTCCAAGGACGAGGCGGTCAAGAAGCTGGAGACCGCCCTCAAGGACCGCCGCACCGCACCGCTCAAGATCACGGTCGACGGCAAGCCCGAGACCCTGCTGCCCGCCCGGGCGGGGCTGGACGTCGACCTCCAGGCCACGGTCCGCAACGCGGCCGGTCGGGACTACAACCCGATCTCCGTCGTCGGCTCGCTCTTCGGCGTCAAGCGCACCGCCCAGCCGGCGGTGATCACCGACAAGGAGAAGCTGGGGGTCGCGCTGCAGGGCGTGACCGGGCCCGCGGACGCCGAGGCGGACGGCGGGATCACGTTCGAGAACGGCAAGGCGGTGCCGCACTACGGCGCCCCGCACAAGGCGATCGACGTCGCCGCCTCCGAGAACAAGATCGCTGAGGCGTACCTCAACCGCGTCAGCACCGGTGGCGACACCCCCGTGGTGCTCGCCGCCACCACCCAGCAGCCCAAGGTCGGCAAGGCCGCGGTGGACAAGGCGCTCAAACAGTTCGCCGAGCCGGCGATGTCCGGGCTGATCACGGTCCGGACGGACGCCCAGCACGCGGTCTCCTTCAGCCCGCAGAAGTCCATCCCGAAGTTCCTGTCCTTCAAGATCATCGACGGCCAGCTGGTGCCCTACTACGACCGGCCGGCCCTCAAGGAGCTCTACGGCACCACCTTCGACAAAGTCCTGGTGACCAAGGGCGACGGCAGCAAGCACCCGGTCAGCGTCGAGGAGGTGGCCGGCGCGGTGGGCAAGGCGCTGGTCGGCACGACCCCCGCCGAGCGCGTCCAGACCATCGCGACCGACGGCAGCTGACGCCAAAGCTTCCCGTCCAGCCGCCGTACACTACGGAAAGCGCAGGTCAGAGGCCCTCTGGGGCGAGTCCTCCGGGATTCCCCTAGGGGGCCTCACCCATGACATCTGTCATGCCGCCTTGCGGACACCTGACACTGCCGGACGACGCGACGATCCAGGAAGCTGAATGCCATGACGAAGACAGCTACCACCACAGCCACCCCCGCGCAGGACGCGGGACGGGCCCCGGTGGTCAGCTTCCAGGGGGTCAGTAAGAGTTACGGCGCGGTGCGCGCGGTGGCCGACCTGCACCTGGAGCTGCACCCCGGCGAGACCGTCGCCCTCCTCGGCCCCAACGGCGCCGGCAAGTCCTCCACCCTCGACCTGCTCCTCGGCCTGCGCACCCCCGACACCGGGTCGGTGTCCCTCTTCGGCACCACTCCGCAGCGCGCCATCCAGCTGGGCAGGGTCGGCGCGATGCTCCAGAGCGGCGGCCTGATGGAGGGCGTCAAGGTCCGGGAGCTGGTCCAGCTCGCCCGCGACCTGCACCCGCAGGGCTATCCGGTGGACCAGATCCTGGCCTCCGCCGGCATCACGGACATCGCCGACCGGGTGGTCGGCAAGCTCTCCGGCGGCCAGGAGCAGCGGGTGCGGTTCGCCCTCGCCACCGCCGGCGCCAACGACCTCATCGTGCTGGACGAGCCCACCACCGGCATGGACGTCTCGTCCCGGCAGACCTTCTGGGGCGCCATGCGCCGCCAGGCCCAGGAGGGCCGCACGGTCCTCTTCGCCACGCACTACCTCGAAGAGGCCGACGAGATCGCCGACCGGGTGATCGTGCTGCACCGCGGCCGGGTGCTGGCCGACGGCACCTCCGCCGAGATCAAGGCCCGGGCCGGCGCCCGCCGGATCACCTTCGACCTGGACGAGCTGGCGGACCGCGGCGCCCTGGAGGCGCTGCCGCACCTCACCTCCCTGACCGTGTCCAACAGCGGCTCCGCCGGGGGCACCGCGCGCACCGTCCGCATCCAGTCCCAGGACGCCGACGCCACCGTGCACGCCCTCTACGGCCTCGGCCTCTACCCGCGCAACCTCGAAGTCTCCGGCCTCGGCCTGGAGCAGGCGTTCATCGCCATCACCACCGCCGAGGAGGCGGCCCGATGACCACCCTGATCAAGCTTGAGATCCTCCGCGCGCTGCGCAACAAGAAGTTCATGTTCTTCTCGGTGATCTACCCGCCGGCCCTCTACCTGATCATCGCGGGCGGCGCGGACAGCAAGCCGATCCCCGGGACCGGCCTCGACATGGGGCTGTACTACATGGTCTCGATGGCCGCCTTCGGCGCCATGACCGCCGTCCTGCTGGGCAACAGCGAGCGCATCGCCAAGGAGCGCGAGCAGGGCTGGGTGCGCCAGCTGCGGCTGACCGCACTGCCCGGCCGCGGCTACGTCGCCGCCAAGATAGCCGCTGCGGCCACGGTCAGCCTGCCGTCGATCCTGCTGGTCATGATCGCCGCCGCCGCGGTCAAGGGCGTCCGCCTCGAAGCCTGGCAGTGGATCGCCATCGCCGTCGGCACCTGGCTCGGCAGCTTCGTCTTCGCCGCCCTGGGCGTCGCCATCGGCTACCTCGCCAGTGGCGATGCGGTCCGCCCGGTCTCCATGCTCTGCTTCTTCGCGCTGGCCTTCCTCGGCGGCCTGTGGATGCCGATGACGCTGCTGCCGCAGTGGGTGCAGAACATCTCCGAGTGGCTGCCGACGCACGCGTACGCGGCGCTGGGCACCGCCGTCGAGGCCGGCGGCGCGCCGCACGTCAAGGACATGGCGATCCTGCTGGGCTACCTCGTCGTCTTCGTGGGTGGTGCGGCCTGGCTGTACCGCAAGGACACTCGGAAGGCATGAGACCGGTGGAGACGAAGAGCGCACCCGACGACCGGAACCCGGTGCTGATCGGGCAGCGCCCGCACAGTCGCCGCCAGGCCCTCCGCAAGTCGATGTGGATCGGCATCTGGCTGCTCTACCTCGCCGGCCCGGTGGGCGAGCTGACCGGCCACGGCGTCACCACCGCCGACCGGATCTGGGGCTTCGTCGGCCTTGCACTCTTCGTCCTCGCCTACATCATCCTGATCGTCCGCCACATGTGGCGCAGGCCGCCCGTCTCGCTGCGGTACAGCCCGCTGGCCGCGATGCTGGCGCTGTCCGTCGCCCTGACCTGGACGCTGGGCTCCTCCTGGCTGGTGCTGTTCATCTTCACCAGCGTGGCCTCCGCGGTGGTGCTGCCCTGGCAGCGCTCCCGCTGGGCCATCCCGCTCATCACCGTGGTGCTGATAGCGGTCGGCGCCCGCTATGCGGAGATCCGCAACTACTACCTCTTCGCCTACGCCCTCCCCGCCCTCGGCAGCGGATTCGTCATGATCGGCGTGCAGAACCTGGTCCGCACCAGCCAGGAACTCCGCGTCGCCCGGGAGGAGGTCGCCCGCCTCGCCGCCAACGAGGAGCGGCTGCGGCTCGCCCGCGACCTGCACGACCTCCTGGGCCACTCGCTCTCCCTGATAACCCTCAAGAGCGAGCTGGCCGGGCGGATGCTGCCGGACCGCCCCGAGGACGCCGCCAAGCAGGTCGCCGACATCGAGCAGGTCAGCCGCCAGGCCCTGGTGGACGTCCGCGAGGCGGTCACCGGGTACCGCCGTCCCCGCCTGGCCGTGGAGCTGGCCGGCGCCCGCGCCGCCCTGCGCACCGCCGGTATCGCGCTCACCGCCGACCCGGCCCTGGAGGGCGAGCCCCGCGGGCTGACCGCCGACACCGAGGGCGCGCTGGCCTGGGCGCTGCGCGAAGCGGTCACCAACGTCGTCCGGCACAGCGGCGCCCGCCACTGCGAACTGCTGCTCACCGAGGAGTGGGAGGCCGACGACCGGCACTACGTCCGCCTCACGGTGAACGACGACGGCGAAGGCCCGCTCCGCGGCCGGCACGACGGCAACGGCCTCGCCGGCCTCCGCGAGCGGCTGGCCCTCGCCGACGGCCGTCTGGAGACCGGCCAGACCCCCGGTTCCCGGGGCTTCGCCCTGCGCGCATACGTTCCCAGGACCACCCCGGCCGCGTCCCCGGAGGATCCGATACCCGGGTCGGACACCTCCCCGGAGCCGGTGACCGGGCCACCGGTGAACGGGCCGGTCTAGGCCGTGTCCGCAAAGTCCCGTCGTGCGCCGGGAGGGCGGGCCGGGCGGTGTTCGGTGCGTGCTCCCGGTGCGCCGGGTGCCGATCGACGACCAGGAGCGTGACGACAGGACCCGGGGCCACCGCTGCGCCGGGACCGTCCCCGGCAAGCGGTTGCGCGGGCTCCCGGTCCCGGCCGCCGCGGCCGCGTCAGGCCGTAAGCTGGCCGGCATGATCAGACTGCTGCTGGCGGAGGACCAGTCGATGGTCCGGGAGGCGCTGGCGGCGCTGCTGTCCCTGGAGGACGACCTCGACGTCGTCGCCCAGGCGGCACGCGGCGACGAGGTCCTCGACCAGGCGCGGGCCCACGACGTCGACGTCGCGCTGCTGGACATCGAGATGCCCGGCCTGAGCGGCCTGGACGCCGCGGCCCGGCTGCGCGCCGAACTGCCCGGCGTGAAGGTCGTCATCCTCACCACCTTCGGCCGCCCCGGCTATCTGCGCCGGGCCATGGAGGCGGGCGCGGACGCCTTCCTGGTCAAGGACGCCCCGGCGGCCCGGCTCGCGGACGCCGTGCGCCGGGTGCTGCGCGGCGAGCGGGTCATCGACCCGGCGCTGGCGGTGGCCGCGCTGGCCGACGGCGCCAGCCCGCTGACCGAGCGCGAGCGCGAGGTGCTGCACGCCGCCGCCGACGGCTCCACCAACGCCGAGATCGCCGCCGGGCTGCACCTCTCCCAGGGCACGGTCCGCAACTACCTCTCGCTCGCCATCCAGAAGACCGGCGCCCGCAACCGCGCCGAGGCGGTCCGCACCGCCCGCGACAAGGGCTGGCTCTAGGGCACCGGCGCCGCCCCGGCCCCGCCACCTCACCCGACCGCCCTCGCCCCCACCCCCGCTTCCGGGACCTTCGCCACGGGCGGCGCGGACCTTCGCCCCTGTGCGCGCTCGCGGAACGTCCCGCAGGCTTGAAGTGTCATGCCAGCCCATCGCCCCGCCGAGGGCGGCCTCCTCGCCCCCGTGCTGCTGATCCTCGCCATCCTGGTCGTCGCTACGGTGGACGCCACGACCGGCCCGGAGCTGCACATCTCCGCGTTCATGGGGATCGCCCCGCTGGTCGCCGCGCTGCGCTGCTCCTACCGCCGCACACTGCTGGTGGCCCTCGTCTACGTCGTCTCCCTCACCTACGTCGACCTGCTGACGGTGCCCGACTGGGCCCCCGCCAGCCGGGTCGTCGGCGTCTTCGGGGCGTTCCTGGTGGGTGTCTTCGCCCTGGTGCTGTGCCGCACCCGGCTCGAACGCGAGGCGCTGCACGCCCGCACCACCCTGGTGGCCGACACGGTGCAGCGGGCGATGCTGCGCGAGCTGCCGCTCCGGGCCGGCCCCCTGGAGGCGTACGGCTTCTACGTGTCCGCCCAGGAGGGGGCCCGGGTCGGCGGCGACATCTACGAGGCCGTCGACACCCCGCACGGGCTGCGGCTGATGATCGGCGACGTCCAGGGCAAGGGCATGCCGGCGATCGGCGCGGGCCTGGAGGTGCTGGCGTCGTTCCGGGAGGCGGCGCAGTACCAGGAGTCGCTGGAGGGGGTGGCCGGCCGGATGGAGCAGGCCCTGACCCGCTACAACGCCCGCTCCGCCAAGGAGGGCGCCGACGAGCGCTTCGTCACCGCGCTGCTGCTGGAGGTCCGCGGTCCGGGCCGGGCCCGGCTCCTGTCCTGCGGGCACATCCCGTACTACCTGGTGCGGGAGGGCCTCGTCCACGAGTGCTCCGACGGCGAGGGCGGGCTCCCGCTGGGGCTCGGCGGGCTCGGCCGGGAGCCCCGCCGGAGCGTCCGCATCCAGCCGGAACCGAGCGACTGGGTGGTGCTGTGCACGGACGGCGTCACCGAGGCCCGCAGCGGCGACGGCCGCTTCTACCCCCTGGCCGAGCGGATCGCCGCCCGGATCGACCTGGAACCCGCCGACCTGGCCCGCACCCTCCGCGCCGACCTGGAGGACTTCACCGACGGCGACCTGAAGGACGACGCCACGCTGCTGGTGGTCCGCCGCACCCCGGTGAGCGAGGCGGCGCCCGCACCGGCCCGGTCCGTGGCGGCCTGACCGGGGCGGGCGGCCCGCTCAGTTCAGCCGGGCCCGGGCCGCCCCGGCCTCCCGGCGCACCGCGGTCGCGGCGGCCGGCTGGACCGGCTCCAGCACCCGCGCGTACTCCTCCAGCTCGGCCGCCCCCGCCAGGAACTCGCCCCGCTGGACGAGGAGTTGCGCGCGCTCGTGGCGCAGCCGCGCCGGGCGGCTGGGCAGCAGCAGGGCCAGGTCCAGCGCCCACAGCTGGACCGCGCTGTGTTCCGGGCGGGCCTGGGCCCAGGCCCGGATGTTGTTGAGGATCCGCTGGACGATCTCCAACGGGCCGGCCGGGGCCAGCATCCCCGGGGACAGCGCCTCACCGGTCGCGCCCGCGACGATGACCGCCGCGTCCTGGTCGGTGAGCGGCCGCCCGCCCTCGAACGGGTCGGCCAGCACGTGCCGCCCGGCCGGATCGCCCAGGCCGATGACGAAGTGACCCGGCAGCGCCACCCCGTACACCGGCGCCCCGGCCCGCCGGGCGACCTCCATCCAGACCACCGACAGCAGGATCGGCAGCCCGCGGCGCCGCCGCAGCACCTCGTGCAGCAGCGACGACTCCAGCCTGCGGTAGTCGCCGGGCGAGCCGCCGAAGCCCTGCCGGGTGCCCAGCAGCTCGGCGAGGTTCCGGGCCCAGGCGCCCGGGCCGCCGGCGGGGGAGTAGGGCAGCAGGCCGGCCAGCCGGTCCAGTTCGATCTGCGCCGCGTCGATACCGGCCTGGTCCAGGGCCGGATCCGCCTCGGCGCCGATCAGCAGGCACAGCAGCGCGAGGTCCGGCCGCTCCTCGCGGGCCGCCGCCGCGAACTGCCGTCGCCGCTCCTCGCGCGCCGCGTCCCGCTCCGGTTCCCCGCGCTCCGCTCGCTCACCCATATCGGACGGATACCCCCTCAGGCCCCGGCCGCGCCGCCCGCCGGGCCGCGTCGGTAGTGATAGCCGTGGTGCTCGACGAACCCCAGCCCGTCGTACAGCGCCTGGGCGCCCGCGTTGTCCGCCTCGACCTGGAGGTACGCCGCGGAGGCGCCCTCCTGGAGGGCCCGCTCGGCGAGGGCCGCCATCACCAGCGACGCCAGTCCCTGGCGCCGCCGCCCGGCAGCGGTCTCCACCGCCGAGAAGCCCGCCCAGCGCCCGTCGACGACCAGCCGCCCGATCGCCGCGGTCCCGCCGTCTGCCGCCGGTACCTGCGCGAACCACACCGAGGGGCCGCCGGTCAGCACCGCCCGCGCCTCCGCCGTGGGCGTGCCGGCCCGGTTGTACAGGGTCAGCCAGTCGGCGTCCGGCTGCCGGGAGAGGCGCACGCCCGAGGTGTCCGCGTCGGTGTCCGCGAGCGGCGCCAGGGCCGCGATCCGTACGGAGGTGTGCGCCTCGTCGGACCAGCCGCGGGCGGCCAGCTCCGCGGCCAGCGGCTCGTCGGCGTCGGCCCGTCCGGTGGTGACGGTGACCAGGGCGGGCAGCCCGCGGTCGGCGTACCACCGGGTGGCCCGGGCCAGTGCCTCGTCCAGCGGGACACCGGGGTCGCCGAGCGGCAGCACCGAGTTGGCCCGCCGGGTGAAGCCCGACCGCCGCCCGGCCTCGGCCCCTCCGGGACGCTCCTGGCGCGGCACCTCCTGGACCGCGGCCCGCAGTGTCCACTCCCCGAGACGTTCTGTCTCGATGGCCGGCCAACCGCGGGCCGCGACCGTCTGGAGCTCACGCACCGTGGCCGCCGGTACCTTTCTGCGGGCCGGCGCCGCCGGCACGACCTTGGCCGCTACCAGCGAGGATTCCTCGATCCGTACGCATTCGCCACCGCGTCGTGTGATGCTCAGCACACCATCGTTCCACGATGTGAGAACTCCGACCGCGTCCGTGAACGCGGGCTCTCCGCTCCGAGCCCCGGTCAAGCGCCGGACGGATACCCTTTTGCCCACGTCAGCATGGGTGATCCGGACCTCCGCGCGTCCGCCGGCGAGGAATTCCATCGCTCTGTAACCGCCCCTCTTGTTCGTCTCGTGCCCGGGAACGGAGATACTAGGTGGCGGGCATCGACGACGCCGCGCTCCCGCGCGCCCAGCGGCGGTACCGCCGATCGGTCCGCCGGCCCTACCGAGGAGGAACGACAGCGTGACCTACGTCATCGCGCAGCCTTGTGTCGACGTCAAGGACAAGGCATGCATCGAGGAGTGCCCCGTCGACTGCATCTACGAGGGCTCCCGGTCCTTGTACATCCACCCGGACGAATGCGTCGACTGTGGTGCCTGTGAGCCGGTCTGCCCGGTGGAGGCGATCTTCTACGAGGACGACACCCCGGAGGAGTGGAAGGACTACTACAAGGCGAACGTGGAGTTCTTCGACGAGCTCGGTTCCCCGGGGGGTGCCAGCAAGCTCGGCCTGATCGAGCGCGACCACCCCTTCATCGCCGCGCTGCCGCCGCAGAACCAGGAAGACCACTGATCCTCCGGAGGGACGGAGGGGAGCCGGCCCGCTCCCCCGTGCCTCCGAGGCCGCCGGGGTAGCCCCGGCATGAGCTGGGGAAGGCCGCACGGCACCGCCCGGTCCCGTACGGCCCACCCGCCGTACGGGACCGAGGCGTTTTCGCGCGCCGACGTCCCCGCGCCACTCCGTACGAGAAAGAGAGCACCGTGGGCGCAGTCTCCTCCCGCCACCCGTCCGGCACGTCGCCCCGCGACCGGCTGCCCGTCTTCCCCTGGGACCGCCTGGAGCCGTACAAGACGACCGCCGCGGCGCATGCCGACGGCATCGTCGACCTGTCCGTCGGCACCCCGGTCGACCCGGTGCCCGCGCTGGTCCGGCAGGCACTCACCGACGCGGCGGACAGCCCGGGCTATCCCACGGTGTGGGGCACCGCGGCACTGCGGGACGCGCTCACCGGATGGGCCGCCGAGCGCCTCGGCGCCCCCGGCCTGGAGCACACCAACGTGCTGCCGGTCGTCGGCTCCAAGGAACTGGTCGCCTGGCTGCCGACCCAGCTGGGCCTGGGCGCCGGCGACAAGGTCGCCTACCCGCGGCTGGCCTACCCCACCTACGAGGTCGGCGCCCGCCTGGCCGGCGCCGAGCCGGTCGTCTACGACGAGCCCACCGAGCTGGACCCGACCGGCCTGAAGCTGCTCTGGCTCAACTCCCCGTCCAACCCCACCGGCCGGGTGCTCACCGTCGACGAACTGCGCCGCACCGTCGCCTGGGCCCGCGAGCACGGCGTCCTGGTCTTCAGCGACGAGTGCTACCTCGAACTGGGCTGGGAGGCCGAGCCGGTCTCCGTCCTGCACCCGGACGTCTGCGGCGGCTCCTACGAGGGCATCGTCGCGGTCCACTCGCTCTCCAAGCGCTCCAACCTCGCCGGCTACCGCTCCGCGTTCCTGCTGGGCGACGCCGCGGTCCTCGGTGAGCTGCTGCAGATCCGCAAGCACGGCGGGATGATGGTGGCCGCGCCGGTCCAGGCGGCCACCGTCGCGGCGCTGGGCGACACCGCGCACGTCGCCGAGCAGCGCGACCGCTACGCCCGCCGGCGCGCCGCGCTGCGCACCGCCTTCGAGGCCGCGGGCTTCCGCATCGAGCACAGCGAGGCGTCGCTCTACCTCTGGGCGACCCGCGACGAGCCCTGCTGGGACACCGTCGGCGACCTCGCCAAGCGCGGCATCCTGGTCGCCCCCGGCGAGTTCTACGGCGCCGCGGGGGAGCGGTTCGTCCGGATCGCCTTCACCGCCACCGACGAGCGGGTGGCGGCCGCGGTGCGCCGCCTGGCCGAATGAACCACTGAACCGCAGACGCGCGTGGGGCCCGGGGAGACGATCCCCGGGCCCCACGGCGTTGCGCGGCGCGCGGCGGCTCAGCGGCCGATCGGCATCCCGCCGATCAGGCCGTGGACCGGCGTCCTCGGCCCCTGGGGCGCACCGAGCAGGCCCTTGACCGTGTCGGTGGCCAGGGAGTTGGTCGAGATCCCCTTCTTCGCCGCGGGGCGGGCCACGCTCTCCGCCTTGCGGGCGGTCTCCCGGGTGAGCGGTGCGGCCTCCTCGACGACCGGGCCGAGGGTCCGCGCCAGGGCGGGGGCGAGGGTCTGCGCGGCCTCGGCACCGGTCTTGTTGACGAGCGCGAGGCCGGTCCGGGCGGTGTTGTCCAGGGCCTTGCTGGTGTTCGCGGAGTCCAGGGTGGTCAGTCCGCCCATCTCGCTGCCCGACGGAGGCAGGTTCACGGCGCTCGCGGATCCGGCCGCAGCGACCACGGGAGCGGCGCCCGCTGCGACCAGCAGGGCGGCTCGGGCGATCCGACGCGTAACGGGGAGGGACATGGTGCTCCTTTTACGGAGAAGGACTCGTACTTCTGACAGATGTGCCATGTCCGCCGGCCGGACGGACGCCCTGATTACCGCGTCAGGAGTCCGAAGGTTGCGGTGAACTCCGGTAAAGAATTGGCAACGTGTCACATAATCTGCCCTGGATAAAGATGAGCAATATGTGCGCGCCCCGAAGCCGTACGGAAACGTCACAGACCTTTAAACGCACGGGAATTGGCCGAGGATACGGTCGCGACCAGGTGAAAACCCGGACCTGGAAAGGGGATTGTCGTCCGACACGGCCCGACCGGCCGGATCCCGGCGGGCCGACGTGCTACCGGGCGGCGGTGACCGGCACTACTGCGCGGTGACGATCCGCACCGCGCCCGCGGCGTCCCCGGCCGCCGCCGCGCCCTGCCAGCCCTTGTCCGAGTCGGCCGCCGTCCACGTCCGCCCGGCGTAGGAGATCCGATCGATGTGCAGGTCGGCGGCGTGTGCCAGCGCCCAGTTCGCCAGCCGCCAGCCGCGCTGCGCGGCATCGTCGGTCGCCGCCGCGTACCCGTCCGGCTGCACCGGCACCGTCAGGCTGCGGCCGGCCGCGGCGGTGCGCCCGCCGCCGGCCTCCGTCGCCGGCAGCACCTCGGCGCCGAACTCCCGCACCAGCTTCTCCCGCACCTTCGCCGCGCCGTCCGGGCCGGCGCTGTCCACGGGGTGGCTCACGGTGCAGCTCAGCACGTCGCCGTTCCGGCCGGTCAGCGCCCCGGTGAGCAGCGCGGCATCCGCCTCGTGCTTGGCGTACGCCTGCGGATAGCCGCTGCGCTGCACCTTCTGTGCGGCAACGGTCAACGGCAGTCGGGAATAGCCGGGAACTTTCACCAGATGGCGGTAGAACTCCCCGGACGAATAGACCGGGTCCATGATCTGTTTCACGGTGCCCCAGTCCTGCGACGGCCGTTGCTGGAAAAGCCCCACCGAATCCCGGTCGCCGAAATTGATGTTGCGCAGCCCGGACTCCTGCATGGCGGTCGCCAGCGCGATCGTCACCGCCCGCTCCGGCAGCCCGCGCGAGGTCGCCACCGCGGAGATCGTCGCGGCGTTCGCGGCCTGCTCGGGGCTGAGCTCGTACGGATCCCCGCCGCCCTGGATGCGCACCGCGCAGCGGGGCGCCCCGGGACCGCTGGTGACGTACTGGACCACGAGGTACGCGATCACCCCGAGGAGGACGGCGACCGCCGCGGTGGTACGCCACAGACGGGCGCGGCGGACACGGGAAACGGGCTGGGCGGACACGCAGCACAACGTACCCGAGGGCTGCCGATAGGGTCGGCGCCATGGAGCGCTCCACTCACCCCCGCCTTGACCTGTCGCTGGACGCCGCCGAGCTGACCGCTCAGCTCGTCGACTTCCCGTCCGAGAGCGGCAACGAGAAGGACCTCGCCGACGCCGTCGAGGACGCCCTGCGCGCCCTGCCGCACCTGACCGTCGACCGGTACGGCAACAACGTCGTCGCCCGCACGCAGCTGGGCCGCGCCGAGCGCGTGCTGCTCGCCGGACACCTCGACACCGTGCCGATCGTGGACAACGTCCCCTCCCGGCTCGACGAGCACGGTGTCCTGTGGGGCTGCGGCACCTGCGACATGAAGTCCGGGGTCGCCGTCCAGCTCCGGACGGCCGCCACCGTCCCCGCCCCCAACCGGGACCTGACCTTCGTCTTCTACGACAACGAAGAGGTCGCCGCGCACCTCAACGGCCTCGGCCACGTCGCCGACGCCCACCCCGACTGGCTCGCCGCCGACTTCGCCGTCCTCCTGGAGCCCTCCGACGGCCAGGTGGAGGGCGGCTGCCAGGGCACCCTGCGGGTGCTGCTGCGCACCAGCGGGGAGCGCGCGCACTCCGCGCGCAGCTGGATGGGCGCCAACGCGATCCACGCCGCCGCCCCCATCCTGGCGAAGCTCGCCGCCTACGAGCCGCGCCGCCCGGTCATCGACGGCCTGGAGTACCGCGAGGGCCTCAACGCGGTCCGTATCGAGGGCGGGGTGGCGGGCAACGTCATCCCGGACGCGTGCACCGTCACCGTCAACTTCCGCTACGCGCCCGACCGCACCCCCGAGGAGGCGGTGGCCCACGTCCGCGAGGTCTTCGCGGACTGCCCCGTGGACGAGTTCGTCATCGACGACCACTCCCCGGGTGCGCTGCCCGGGCTGTCGCACCCGGCCGCCAAGGCGTTCATGGAGGCCGTCGGCGGCAGCGCGATGCCCAAGTTCGGCTGGACCGACGTCTCCCGCTTCAGCGCCCTCGGCGTCCCGGCCGTCAACTACGGACCCGGTGAAGCCCTGCTCGCCCACAAGAAGGACGAGCGGGTCGCGGTCGAGCGGATCCTGCACTGCGAGGAGCGGCTGCGCGCCTGGTTGACCGCCGGCCCGGCTACCTGACGGCCGCCCGGCACGGGGCCGGAGCCCCGTCCGGGGCCGGACGGTCCCGCCGGTGTCCGCTCGCGGACCTACCGAGTTACCCTCCGCTTCACACCGACGGATCTACGCTGAAGTGGCAAACGATCTGTCAGCGGAGGGAGCACGTCATGGCCAACCCCGAGGGAGCGTACGTCCCTGAGGAGCAGCGGCTGGGCCCCGTACTGCGCCGGCACGACCAGGTGCAGACCGGCACGACGACGGACCAGCGGCTGCTGGACTCCGAAGGCCCCTCCGAGTGGGTGCACACCGACCCCTGGCGCGTGATGCGCATCCAGTCGGAGTTCGTCGAGGGCTTCGGCGCGCTGGCCGAGCTGGGCCCGGCCGTCAGCGTCTTCGGTTCGGCCCGCACCCCGCGCGGCACCACCGAGTACGACGCCGCGGTGCGGATCGGCGGGGCGCTGGTGAAGGCCGGCTTCTCGGTGATCACCGGCGGCGGCCCGGGGGCCATGGAGGCCGCGAACAAGGGCGCCTTCGAGGCCGGCGGCACCTCCGTCGGGCTCGGCATCGAGCTGCCCTTCGAGCAGGGCATGAACGCGTACGTGAACCTCGGGGTCGACTTCCGCTACTTCTTCGTCCGGAAGACCTGCTTCGTGAAGTACGCCCGCGGGTTCGTCGTCCTCCCGGGCGGACTCGGCACCCTCGACGAGCTCTTCGAGGCGCTGACGCTCGTCCAGACCCGCAAGGTCACCCGCTTCCCGATCGTGCTCTTCGGCTCGGACTACTGGAGCGGGCTGGTCTCCTGGCTGCGCGAGACCGTGGTCGCCCAGGGGAAGGCGTCGCCGCAGGACGTGGAGCTGTTCCACCTCAGCGACGACGTGGACGAGGCCATCGCGCTGGTGACCAAGGAGGTCGGGATCTGAGCACGGGGTGCCCGGGGCCGGTCCGTGCCGGCCCCGGGCACCCCGCCCGGTTCACGCCAGGCCGCGGCGGGCGACCGCCGGCGGCCGGTGGCCGGCGATCGAGGCCACCATGTCCAGCACCTGGCGGGTCTCGGCGACCTCGTGGACGCGGTAGACCTGGGCGCCGAGCCAGGCGGAGACCGCGGTGGTCGCCAGGGTGCCCAGCACCCGCTCCTTGACCGGCTTGTCCAGCGTCTCGCCGACGAAGTCCTTGTTGGACAGCGAGACCAGCACCGGCCAGCCGGTCTCCGCCATCTCGCCCAGCCGCCGGGTGGCCTCCAGGCTGTGCCGGGTGTTCTTCCCGAAGTCGTGCCCCGGATCGATCAGGATCCCGTCCCGCCGGACGCCCAACGCGGCGGCCCTCTCGGCCAGTCCGAGCGTCACCCGCAGGATGTCGGCCATCACGTCCTCGTACACCACCCGGTGCGGCCGGGTACGCGGCTCGACGCCGCCCGCGTGGGTGCACACCAGGCCCACGTCGTACCGCGCGGCGACCTCGGCGAGCCGGGGATCGACCCCGCCCCAGGCGTCGTTGAGCAGGTCCGCGCCGGCCTCGCACACCGCCTCGGCGACCTCGTGCCGCCAGGTGTCGACGCTGATCACCACGTCGGGGTGGCGGCGGCGCACCTCGGCCACGAACCCGACCGTGCGGCGGGCCTCCTCCTCGGCGTCCACCTCCTCGCCCGGACCGGCCTTGACGCCGCCGATGTCGATGATCGCGGCGCCCTCGGCGATCGCCTGCTCCACGCGGTGCAGCGCGGGTTCGTCGCGGAACGTTGCGCCCTGGTCGTAGAAGGAGTCCGGCGTCCTGTTGACGATCGCCATGATCACCGGCTCATGCGCCCCGAACTCGCGTTTTCCCAGCCGCAGCATTTCCCTGACTCCCTCTCCGTGGTCCGGGAGCGACCCTAACTGTCGGACCCGCATGGCACGATCGGTGCAGGCACTTGAGGTCCGGGGAGTTGGTCGTGTTCTGGTTCATGCTGATCGCGATGGTCGTGGTGGTGGCCGCGGTCACGCTGGTCGTAGTCGGCGGGGGTGACGCCGGCGGGGACGGCGGCGGACTGCGCGACGCCGAGCCCGCGGGGCTCCACGACCCGCTGCCGCCGGACCGCCCGCTGGCCCGGGCCGACGTGGACGCCGTCCGGCTGCCGGTCACCGTCCGCGGTTACCGCATGGACGACGTCGACGACGTGCTGGACCGCCTCGGCGCCGAGTTGGCCGAGCGGGACGCCCGGATCGCCGAGCTGGAGGCGGCGCTGGCCGGCGCCCACGCCTCGGCGATGGGCGGGGCGGGGCTCGTGACCGAGGTTCTGCCCGCGTCCGCCCCGGCCGGGGAGCCCGGACGGCCCGGCCCGGACGCCGAGGACCCGCGCGACGGCGGTGCGCGGCCCGGTGACCCGGAAGCCCCGGCGCACGGGGACGACGACACGACGCCAGGAGAAGGGGAGGGCCGGTCATGACCGGAGTGGTGACGGCTCCCGACGGGGTCCCGCGCTGTCCGTGGGGGATGGAGTCGGAGCAGATGGCGGACTACCGCGCCTACCACGACACCGAGTGGGGCCGGCCGGTCCACGGGGACGACGCGCTCTTCGAGCGGATGAGCCTGGAGGCGTTCCAGTCCGGGCTCTCCTGGATCACCATCCTGCGGCGCCGCGAGGGCTTCCGCGCCGCGTTCGCCGGCTTCCGGATCACCGAGGTGGCCCGGTTCACCGACGAGGACGCCGCGCGGCTCCTCACCGACCAGTCGATCATCCGCAACCGCGCCAAGATCACCGCGACGATCGCCAACGCCAAGCTCGCCGCCGCGCTGGCCCCCGGCGAGCTCGACGCCCTGATCTGGTCCTACGCCCCGGCCCGGCCCGGCCGCCCGGTGCCGCACACCACCGGCGACGTGCAGCCGGTGACCGCGGAGTCCACCGCCCTCGCCAAGGACCTCAAGAAGCGCGGCTTCCGGTTCGTCGGCCCCACCACCGCGTACGCCATGATGCAGGCCTGCGGCCTGGTCAACGACCACCTCGCGGACTGCCATGTGCGGGCGGCGGTGGACGCGTCGGCCGGCTGACCTCGCCCGGCCGACGCGGGGCGGCGCTCCGGCCGGGCCTGCCGTCCGCCGGGCCTGCCGTCCGCCGGGGCGGCCGGGCGTCGGCGTCACCGTCCCAGGAAGACCGGCTTCTCCTTCTTGACGAACGCCTGCACCGCGCGGTGGTGGTCCTCCGACGCGCCGGCCCGGACCTGGAGCTCGTCCTCCTTGCCCAGGGTCTCGGCGAGCGCGTGCCCGGCGCCGTAGGCCAGCGACTCCTTGATCGCGGCGTAGGCGGCGGTCGGCCCCTCGGCCAGCCGGCGGGCCACCGCGGCGGCCGCGTCGGCCAGTTCGTCGGCCGGGACGACCTGGTTGGCGATGCCCAGCTCACGGGCCTCCTGGGCGCCGATCGAGCGCGGGAAGAGCAGCAGGTCGGCGGCGCGGCCGTGGCCGATCAGCCGCGGCAGCGTCCAGGACACCCCCGAGTCGGCGGTCAGCGCGACGCCCGCGAACGAGGTGTTGAACGAGGCGGTGTCGGCGACCACGCGGTAGTCGGCGGCCAGCGCGAACCCCGCGCCGGCGCCCGCGGCGACCCCGTTGACCCCGGCCACCACCGGCTTGGGCATCCCGGCCAGCGCCGTAACGATGGGGTTGTAGTGCTCCCGCACGGTGTTCATGGTGCGCCCGGCGCCGGTCTCCCGGTCCTCGGCCAGCAGCCCGATGTGTTCCTTGAGGTCCTGCCCGACGCAGAACGCGCGCCCGGTGGCGGTCAGCAGCACCGCGCGCACGGCCGGGTCGGCGGCGGCCTCCTGGAGGACGTCCCGGAGCGCGACCTTCGCCTCCGTGTTCATCGCGTTCATCGCGTCGGGGCGGTTGAGCGTGACCGTCGCCAGTCCGTCGGTCACGTCGTAGAGCACGGTGTCGGCCATAGTGGAGTCCCCTCCGTCGCGGCTCTGGACTGCCCGGTAACGGCAGCCAGCGCTCAGGATGCCGGAGATCATCCACCGTCGGCATGTGACGTACGTCAAAGATTGCGGGCGTGCCGGATGGTGGAGAGTGGCGAAGTATCGCAGCCCGCTCCCCGAATTGGGTGGGTTTGCGGGAGCGCGTTGCCAAAGGGATCCCCCCTGATGTTGGTCATCGGGTCGTTCGATGCGGGATAATGGCCTGGAAGCAATGTGTTCGACGCCGGTGACACGCGCCTATCAAGGCCGCCGGCTGCGATGAGCTGGTTTCAGGAAGGGGAACGAGCATGGCGGCCATGAAGCCGCGGACGGGCGACGGCCCGCTCGAGGTGACCAAGGAGGGGCGGGGCATCGTCATGCGCGTTCCGCTCGAAGGCGGCGGGCGGCTCGTCGTCGAGCTGACCCCCGACGAAGCCAAGGCCCTGGGTGAGGCCCTGGAGAAGGTCACCGTCTGACGAGGGCGGAGAAACCGCTGCGGTCTTTCGGGGATTCCACCCCGAGTACCTCCAGCCGGAAACCCCGGCCCCGGCACGCGGCGCGCCAGCACAAGGCGCGCCACGTGCCGGGGCCGTTTCGTACCCCTGCGCCCGCCGGCGGACCCGGGCCCGGCACGGGCCGGGGCGGCCGGTTCAGCCGCGCTTGACCGCGCAGAGCAGCCCGTCGCCGACCGGCAGCAGGGCCGGCACCAGCGCGTTGCTCTCCCGTACCGTCCGGAGGAGCTCGCGGACCCGCAGCACCTCCGCCGGCTGCTCCGCGGAGTCGACCGTCCGGCCGTCCGCGAAGACGCCCTGGAAGCAGACCAGGCCGCCGGGGCGCAGCAGACGCAACGATTCAGCGAGGTACTCCAGGTACTCCAGGAGGTCGCCGTCGCAGAAGACGAGGTCGTAGCCGCCGTCCGCCAGTCGCGGCAGGACGTCCAGGGCCCGGCCGGGGATGAAGCGGGCGCGGTTGCCGGCGAAGCCCGCGGCGCGGAACGCCTGCTTGGCGAAGGCCTGCCGCTCCGGTTCGAGGTCCACGGTGGTCAGCACGCCGTCCGGGCGCATGCCGTGCAGGAGGTAGATGCCCGACACTCCGGTGCCGGTGCCGATCTCGGCGACCGCCTTGGCGTCCGCGGTGGCGGCGAGCATGCGCAGGGCCGCGCCGGTGCCGGCGGTCACCGCGCGGACACCGACCTCCCGGGCGCGGTCGCGGCACCAGAGCAGGGCGGCGTGGGCGGCTTCGTCGATGGTCCCGGCGCCGTACGCCTCGGCGAATGCCAAGCTCGTCTGCCGGTTGCCGGTAATGGCCCTCTCCTGTCCCCGTAGTTGACGCAACCGTGACTGTATCCGCTGTGCGCGGGAACCCGCAGATGGGACCGGGCGTTAGGAGAGGCAAGGGGGAGAGACGGGGGGACGCACCGGTGGATACCGCGCAAGAGGCCGGGCGAGAGCCACGGCAGGACGAGAAGCCACACCAAATGCTGGTCAAAACTGCTTATCCGGAGCTAACGGGCGAGGTGGATATGGTAGGGGCTCTACTGGACACCACCAGAGCCACCAGGGGAGGTGCGGCTGCGGCGGGTGACCGAAGAGTGCGCAGGCGCTTGCGACGGTCGTTCTCCGGGCCGAAATCCGTGACCAACACCGCTGACCGTTTCCGCTCCCACAGCTCCAAGGCCAGGGGAGGGGCCCCCATCGCCGACGCGCCCACCGCGACCTTCGCCGCCGACGCGGACGTGCAGGCGTGGACTCCGCCCACCTGGGAGGAGATCGTCAGCACGCACAGTGCCCGGGTCTACCGCCTCGCCTACCGCCTCACCGGCAATCAGCACGACGCCGAGGACCTCACGCAGGAGGTGTTCGTCCGCGTCTTCCGCTCGCTGTCGACGTACACCCCCGGCACCTTCGAGGGCTGGCTGCACCGCATCACGACCAACCTCTTCCTGGACATGGTCCGCCGCCGCCAGCGCATCCGCTTCGACGCGCTCGGTGACGACGCCGCCGAGAAGCTGCCCAGCCGGGAGCCCGCGCCGCAGCAGCAGTTCGACGACACCCACTTCGACGCGGACGTGCAGCACGCGCTGGACACCCTCGCGCCCGAATTCCGTGCCGCCGTGGTGCTCTGCGACATCGAGGGCCTGTCGTACGAGGAGATCGCCGCGACCCTCGGCGTCAAGCTCGGCACGGTCCGCAGCCGGATCCACCGGGGCCGCTCGCACCTGCGCAAGGCGCTCAAGCACCGCTCCCCCGAGGCCCGTGCCGAAGAGCGGCAGGAGCAGCGGCAGCAGCAGCGGACCCTGTCCGTGGTGCCCAGCAGGGAGGTCGGAATCGCGTGAGCGGCAGTGGCGGTCCGTCCCCCGCCGAGCACCATCTCGGCGACCGCCTCGCAGCCCTGGTCGACGGTGAACTGGGGCACGACGCACGAGAGCGGGTGCTGGCGCACCTCGCGACGTGCGGGAGGTGCAAGGCGGAGGCCGACGCGCAGCGTCGGCTGAAAAACGTGTTCGCGCAGGCGCTGTCCCCCGGCCCGTCCGAGGGGCTGCTGGCGCGTCTTCAGCAGTTGCCCGGCGGTGACTCCGACGGGCCCGGCAGCCGGCTCGGCAACGGCGCCTTCGGCCGCGGCGCGTTCGCCGGCGGCGACGGCGCCTTCGGCTACGTCCCGACGGAGAACCACCTCGGCGGCGCCATGACGGCCGTCCCCGCCCAGCCGCGGGCCCGCGGTTTCCGGGTGCAGCTGCCGGAGCGCGGTGTGCCGCAGCGGCGCCGGTTCGCGTTCGCGGCGGCCGGGGCGGTCTCGTTGGCGGCGTTCGCGCTCGGTGGCGCCCTCCCGTTGGAGGCGGCCGTCGACGCTCCCGGTCCCCGCGCCGAGGGCAGCGGCACCGCCGTCACCCCGCTCGCTGCCGATCCGGCGGCCGGTTCCCTCGCGCTCTCCCGCGGCGCGGGGTTCTGGGCCACGCACGAGCCCCGTCCCGACACCTGGCCCTCCGCCAGCAACCCGACCGGGGCCCCCGCCCCCAGCCCGATGTCGCTGCTGGTGCCGGGCGGTGCCCGGCCGACGGACGCGGTGCCTGCCTTCAGCCCGGCGCCCGGCCGTTTCGGCCTCTCGCCCCTGATAGCCGCCACCGGCCCGGCGACGGAGTTCCGCTTCGCCCCGCTCGCCGCCACCAGCGGCAACGACCCGATCCGGCGCACCCCGCCCCCGCTGCCGCCGCTGGAGCCCATGCGGCCGCTGCTCGCCTCACCGGCACCCACCGGTCAGTCCGCCGCCGGCCCGCACTGACCGGGCTCTGCGCGCCCCCGCCCGGAACTGGTTGAATCCCTTCTCGGGCGGTGCGCCCCTGCCCGGGGCGCGTACCGCACGGGTCTGTCGCCGGACAGGCCCCAGGTGGTGGTGGCGGCCCGCACAGGGCCGCGGGCGAATTGTTGGGGAGAGCATGGACGACGCGAAGGCCGCCGGGCCCAAGCTGAAGTGGTGGAGCCGCCCGGAGCAGGGTCCGGGGCCCGGGCAGCCCGCCCGGACGGCGGCCGGCGGACCGGAGGCCGGTGCGTCCGGCGCGTCCGGTGCGTCCGGTGCGTCCGGTGCGTCCGGCGCGTCCGGCGCGGAGGAGTCCGGCGACTGGGTCGTCAGCCCGCCGCGGCCCGCGGCCGGTGCGGCTCCGCCCGCCGGAGCCCCCCGTGCTGCCGGCGACCCCCGAACTGCCGCCTTCGCCGGTGACTCCGGAGCGGTCGCCGATGCCCAACCGGCCGGTGCCGCCCGGGAGTCGGCCGTCGCGCCGGTGGAGATACCCGGGGCGGCGCCCGTACCGGAGGCCGCGGCGCCGGCCGCGCCCGCGGAGCCGGCGTCCGCAGTGGAGCCCGCCGGTGCACCCCCGGCCGAGGACGCGCCGGCCGCGCCGGAGCGCCCCGCCGCGACCATGACGCTCGGTCAGGTGCCCGCCGCCGGCGCGCAGCGGCAGCCCGGCCCGGACGCCGAGGCCGCGACCGGTGGCACCCGGCCCGACCCGCGCACCGAACCGCCGGCCGGTTCCCCCACCGCGCCCCGGCAGCAGCCGCTGCACCCCGAGGACCCGTACAGCACGCCCCCGTACGGCGGCCCGGGCCCGTGGGCGCCCGCCCCGCTCGTCCAGCGGCCGACGGCCACCCCGGCCCACGGCACCGTGCTGCCGCCCGCTCCGGCTGCCGTGGCACCCGGTGGGGCGCCGGCGGCCCCCGCCGCCCCGCAGGACGCCGAACGGCGACCCGCCGGTCCACACACCCCGGCCGGTCGTTTCGGGGCGCCGGACGCCCCGGTGGGCCACTCCACGGCCCCGGAAGCGGCCGTCGGGCCCGCCGCCGGACCGCCGCCGCCCGCCCCCGAGCCCGCCGAGGGCGGTTTCGTCCCGCACCCCGGCGACGGCGGCCCCCGCCCCGCGCCCCCGGCCGCGCCGGCCGCCTGGCGGCAGTACGACCCCTGGAGCGTGCCCCCGTCCGCCGGACCGGTCGTGCTGCCCGCGCCCCGGCGGCGCGGCCGGCGCCCCGCGCTGGTCTTCGCCGCCGTGGCGCTGGCGTTGCTCGCGGGCGGTGCCGGTGGGGTGGCCGGGGCGTACATCGAGCGGTACGGCGGCATCGACGACATCAAGTTGCCGCAGGTGGCCGGGGGCGAGGGGAGCCGCAGCCCGGAGAGCGTCGCCGGGATCGCCCGGGCGGCGCTGCCCGGTGTGGTGACCCTGCACGTCCGCGGCAACGCCGAGCAGGGCACCGGCACCGGCTTCGTGCTCGACCGGCAGGGCCACATCCTCACCAACAACCACGTCGTCGAATCGGCCGGGGCCGGCGGCGAGATATCGGTGACGTTCAGCGGCGGGCAGACCGCCCGGGCGAAGGTCGTCGGTCGGGACGGCGGCTACGACCTCGCGGTGGTGCAGGTCGAGGGCGTCACCGGGCTGCACCCGCTCACCCTCGGCGACTCGGACGCGGCACAGGTCGGCGACCCGGTGGTGGCGATCGGCGCGCCCTTCGACCTGGCCAACACCGTCACGTCCGGGATCATCAGCGCCAAGCAGCGCCCGATCACGGCGGGCGGCAAGAAGGGCGACGGCAGCGACGTGTCGTACGTCGACGCGCTCCAGACCGACGCACCCATCAACCCCGGCAATTCGGGTGGGCCGCTGGTGGACGGCAAGGCCCGGGTGATCGGGATCAACAGCGCGATCCGGGCGGCCGACAGCGACAGCGGCAGCGGCAGCGACAGCAGCGGCGGCAGCGGCGGCGGACTGGACGGCGGCAGCGGGCAGGGCGGCAGCATCGGGCTGGGCTTCGCCATACCGATCAACCAGGCCAAGCGGGTCGCCGAGGAACTGATCAACACCGGCCGGGCCACCCACCCGGTGATCGGGGTGACGTTGGAGATGGAGTACGCCGGCGACGGCGCCCGGGTCACCGAGGGCGGCAAGGCCGGCGCGCAGCCGATCACCCCGGGCGGGCCCGGCGCCAAGGCGGGCCTCCGGCCGGGCGACGTGATCACCCAGGTGGACGGTGCGCCGGTGCACAGCGGCGAGGAGCTGATCATCAAGGTGCGCAGCCACCGGCCGGGCGACACGCTCACGCTGACGGTCCAGCGCGACGGCGCGGAGCGGTCCGTCCGGTTGACACTGGGTTCCTCAGCCCGGAACTGATCGTTTTCACGGTGTTGGCACGGGCGACTCCCGCCCGACGCCCGTGGCCAGGTACCGTGAGAGGTGGCCTTGGCCCAAAGGCCCCCGAAGGCCGCGGATACCCCAAGGAGCTGCAAGGTGTTCTTCGACATAGGACCCCTAGAGCTGGTTGCGATCGTGGTCCTCGCGGTGCTCATCTTCGGACCGGAGAAGCTCCCCAAGGTCATCCAGGACGTCACCGGCTTCATCCGCAAGGTGCGGGCGTTCTCGGACAACGCCAAGGAAGACATCCGCAACGAGCTCGGCCCGGAGTTCAAGGACTTCGAGTTCGAGGACCTCAAGCCGCGGAACTTCGTCCGCAAGCACGTCCTGGAGAAGGACGAGTACGGCCTGCGGGATCTCGCGGAGATCCGCGACGGCTTCGACCTGAAGAAGGAGATGGCCGAGGTCACCGAGGCGGTGCGGGATTCCACCGCGCCTAACTCCGCGCCCGCCGCTCCCGCCGCGTCCGCCGATGGCGCCCCCCTGAGCCTGTCCAAGGAGTCCCCGGCCGCTTCCGCCGGCCGTCCGGACATGTTCACCAAGGCCACGGACCCGTCCCGCCGTGAGCCGCCGCCCTTCGACGCCGACGCGACCTGAGAATCTCGTATGCCCGGCTGTGTTGACCCCACTGGCTATGCTCCCGGTGTCCGGGGTGAGGTCGCCTGAGGGGGGCGGGCCGCCCACGACGCAGGGCAACGAGGAGGCTCCGCGCAGATGGAGACGACGAGTCGGACAGCCACCGACCAGGTGGCCGCCGGTACCGGCCGGAAGGTCGACGGCTATCTGCTGGCCGGGTTCCCGTGGTACGGCCTCGATGAGGCGTTCACCGGACCGCGCTGGCTGATGCAGGTGGGCTCGGCCGCGGACGGCACCGTCGAGCACGGCGCGACCGGTCATGGCGTGGAGCCCACCATCAAGGTGGAGAACCCCGAGGACGAGCGGTTCGCGGTGGTGGTGACGGTCGCCAGCCGCCCCGTACGGCGCAGCGCGGACGGCACCGGCGTCCTGGAGGCCACCTCGGTCTCGACCGCCGCCTGGCTCGCCGGATCCGGTCTGCTCGCGCACACCTGGCCGACCCAGATGGACCGGACGCTGCGCCAGGACTGGTTGGACCAGCAGACCATGCTCGCCTGGGAGTTGGCCGACGACCTCGGCGGGGAGACCTGGAGCGAGCTGATGCTCCCGGTGGACGGGGTGCCGACGCCGTTCTGCTACCGGGAGTCCGAGTACGGCTGGGTGCTCGCCGGGTCCGCCGGCGAGGGCGGGCCGGAGGGGGTCCACCTGGGCGCCTACGGGCGCGGGATGAGCGCCTACGGCCTGGGCTTCACTGTGATCAAGGATCTGGGCGCCTACGAGCGCTGAGCGCCCGCCGCCATATGGGGGGCGTGTATGGATGGCCGTGCGCCCCTGTGGGCGGCGCACGCGCCGTGCGCGAAAGGGCGGACCGCGATGGATCCGCCCTTTCCGGTGGCGTACGAGGCCAGGGCCGGCCCGTACGCGTCAGAACTTGTTGCGCGGGGTGATCCCCAGCGACATGCCCGCCAGACCGCGCTGACGGCCGCCCAGCTTGCCCGCGATGGCGCGGATCGCCGCACCGGCGGGGGAGTCCGGGTCGGTCAGCACCACCGGCTTGCCCTCGTCGCCGCCCTCGCGCAGCCGGACGTCGATCGGGATGGAGCCGAGCACCGGGACCTGCGTACCGGTGGTCTTCGTCAGGCCCTCGGCGACCCGCTCACCGCCGCCGGTGCCGAAGACGTCGACCATCTCGTCGCAGTGCGGGCAGGGCAGCCCGGACATGTTCTCGACCACGCCGACGATCTTCTGGTGGGTCTGCACGGCGATCGAACCGGCCCGCTCGGCGACCTCGGCGGCGGCCTGCTGCGGGGTGGTGACCACCAGGATCTCGGCGTTCGGCACCAGCTGGGCCACCGAGATGGCGATGTCGCCGGTGCCCGGGGGCAGGTCCAGCAGGAGCACGTCCAGGTCGCCCCAGTAGACGTCGGCGAGGAACTGCTGGAGGGCGCGGTGCAGCATCGGGCCGCGCCAGACGACCGGGGCGTTGCCCGGCGTGAACATGCCGATCGAGATGACCTTCACGCCGTTCGCCGACGGGGGCATGATCATGTTCTCGACCTGGGTGGGACGCCCGTCCGCACCGAGCATCCGGGGCACCGAGTGCCCGTAGATGTCCGCGTCCACCACGCCGACCTTGAGGCCGTCGGCGGCCATCGCGGCGGCGAGGTTGACCGTCACCGAGGACTTGCCGACGCCGCCCTTGCCGGAGGCCACCGCGTAGACCCTGGTCAGCGAACCGGGCTTGGCGAAGGGCACCTCCCGCTCGGCGGTGCCGCCGCGGAGCGCCGTCGCCAGCTCCCGCCGCTGCTCGTCGCTCATGACCTCCAGCTCGACCCCGGCGCGGGTGACGCCGGGGACCCGCTCGACGGCCTCGCGGACGCTGCTGATGATCGTCTCCCGCATGGGGCAGCCCGAGACCGTGAGGTACACCACGACCGCCACCGAACCGTCCGCGGCGATCTCCACCGATTTGACCATCCCCAATTCGGTGATGGGGCGGTGGATCTCGGGGTCGTTGACCGTCGCGAGCGCTTCGCGGATCGCGTCCTCGCTCGGTGCGGAGCCGTCGGGCTGGGGCGTGTCTGTTGCCATGACCCGATGGTACGGCGGCCGAGGGCGCCTCCGGAAAGGCTCTCAGCGGTCGCGTTCGTCACGCTCCGGTCGCTCGCCGTCGGGTGTCTGGCGCAGTTCCAGGTCCCGCAGCAGATCTTCGAGTTCGGAGCGGATCCAGTCGCGGGTGGCGACCTCGCCCAGGCCCATCCGCAGCGCCGCGATCTCCCGGGTCAGGTACTCGGTGTCGGCGATGGAGCGCTCGTTCTGCTTGCGGTCCTGCTCGTGGGTGATCCGGTCGCGGTTGTCCTGGCGGTTCTGCGCCAGCAGGATCAGCGGCGCCGCGTACGACGCCTGGAGCGAGAGGGCCAGGGTCAGGAAGATGAACGGGTAGTTGTCGAACCGCAGATTGCCGGGCAGGGTGACGTTCCAGGCGATCCACAGGATGATCGTGACCGTCATCCAGACGATGAAGCGGCCGGTCCCCAGGAAGCGGGCGATCTTCTCGGACATCCGCCCGAACGCCTCCGGGTCGTACTCCGGGAAGAACGTCCGGCGCGGCACGCGCGGCAGGTCCAGCCGCACCCGCGGCCGCGGCTCGGATCCCCGGTGCCGCTCGCCGGCGCCGCCGCGGCGCAGCGCCGAGGCGCCGTGCATCCGCCGTTCCCTGGGGTTCTCCCGGTCCTCAGCGCCCATCGGCGGTCTTCCCCTGCGGTCCGACGGTGCCGCCGGTGTTCGTGTGGCCGTGCAGCCCGGCCTCCCGCCAGTCGTCCGGCAGCAGGTGGTCCAGCACGTCGTCGACGGTGACCGCGCCGAGCAGCGCCCCGCCCTCGTCCACCACCGGCGCCGCGACCATGTTGTACGCGGCCAGGTAGCCGGTCACCTCCGGCAGCGGGGTGTCCGGCCGCAGGGCCGGCAGATCGCTGTCCACGATGAAGCTGACGAGGGTGAACGGCGGGTCCCGCAGCAGCCGTTGGAAGTGCACCAGGCCCAGGTACTTGCCGGTCGGAGTCTCGTCCGGCGGCCGGCAGACGTACACCTGGGCGGCGAGCGCGGGGGAGAGGTCCGGGTCGCGCACCCGGGCCAGCGCGTCCGCGACGGTGGCGTCCGGGCGCAGCACGATCGGTTCGGTGGTCATCAGGCCGCCGGCGGTGCGCTCCTCGTAGGACATCAGCCGCCGGACGTCCGCCGCCTCCTCCGGGCGCATCAGGGTCAGCAGGCGCTCCTTCTCGTCCTCGGGCAGCTCGGAGAGCAGGTCGGCGGCGTCGTCCGGGTCCATCGCCTCCAGGACGTCGGCGGCCCGTTCGTCCTTCAGCTTGCCGATGATCTCGACCTGGTCGTCCTCCGGCAGCTCCTCCATGACGTCGGCCAGCCGGTCGTCGTCGAGGGCCGCGGCGACCTCGGCGCGCCGCTTGGGGGAGAGGTGGTGCAGCACGCCGGCCAGGTCGGCCGGGCGCAGCTGCTCGAAGGTGGCGAGCAGGTTCTCCGCGCCCTGCCCGTGCTCCTCCAGCGAGAAGCCGGTCACCGCCGACCACTCGACCGTCAGCGTCTCCCCCTTGCGGCGCAGCGCCCCGCCCTTGCCGCGGCGGACGAAGACCTTGTCGATCTCCCAGTCGCGGCGGGCCGGCAGCTGGATGATGCCGATGTCGAGCACGGTGACCTCCTCGCCGGTCTCGACCAGCCGCACCCGCCGGTCCAGCAGTTCGCCGAAGACCAGCGTCTCGGAGGCCCGCTGCTCGAAGCGCCGCATGTTGACGACCCCGGTGGTGACGATCTGGCCGGACTCCACGCCGGTCACCCGGGTCATCGGCACGAAGATCCGGCGCCGGCTGACCACCTCGACGACCAGCCCCAGCAGCCGCGGCGGGCGGTCACCGACCCGCAGCAGCGCGACCAGGTCCCGCAGCCGCCCGACCTGGTCGCCGTTCGGGTCGAACACGGCGACGCCGGAGAGGTGGGAGACGAAGATCCGGGGAGTGACCACCGCCATGGACAGCGCCGCCCTTCTCCTTATCCGTCCTTATTGCTCCACTGTTGACCGGAAAACAATGCATTGGCTCGGGTTCAGGCTAACCCGTCGGGGTGGGCCGCGCCCCGGTGGAAGCGGCCGTCCGGTGGCTGTCCGGCGGCCGTCCGGCATCCGGCCGACGGGCCGCCGCCCCCCGGGTACGCTGCCGTGAGCTGTCGAGATCACCCGCATCAGGAGGCAGAGCCGACGTGAGCGCCATCCCCCCGGACACCACCCGCCGACCGCCGGCGAAGGCCCGACGCGCCGGGCGGGCGGCGCTGGTGGCGGCGGTGTGCGCGGCACTGGCCGCGACGGTGACGGGCTGTGCCGCGGACGATCCGGACGCCGGCACCAACGGGGTCGGCAAGCTGCCCGCCCAGCAGATCGAGGCCAAGGCGCGGGCCGCCGCCGCCAGGACCGACACCGTCCGGCTCTCCGGAAAGGTCGTCAGCCAGGGCAGCACCTACACCCTGGACATGCGGCTGGCCAAGGACGGCGCCCGCGGCGAGCTGTCCACCAAGGCCGCCTCCTTCCAGCTGCTGCGGGTCGGCGGGGCGCTCTACCTGAAGGCGGACGCGGCCTTCTGGGCCGGGGAGAAGGCCGGTGCGGGAGCCGGCCCCGACACCACCGCCGCCAAACTCGGCGACAAGTACGTCAAGGTGCCCGCCGCCGACCCGGTCTACCAGCGCTTCAGCGGCTTCACTGACAAGGACACCCTGCTCGCCGGACTGCTCGGCCTGCACGGCGAGCTGACGGTCGGGAACCACACGACGGTCGGCGGGGTCCGCACCGTCCAGGTGGCCGCCGGCGCCGGCTCCGGCGGCACCCTCGACGTCTCCCTGGAGGGCACGCCGTACCCGCTGCGGCTCCAGCGCGCGGGCGGCGCGGGTGAACTGAAACTCGCCGACTGGGGCAAGGCCGTGGACCTCAAGGCCCCCGACCAGGACCAGGTCGTCGACTACGGCAAGCAGATCTCGCGGACCGGCACCGGCTGACGGCCGCGGGCCCGGACGGGCGGGTCAGCCCTTGCGGCCCCGGCGCAGCAGCTTGGGCAGCGCGGCGGGGGCCGGCCGGCGGGTGATCGCGGGCGAGGCCGCCGGCGGCGCGGCGTGCGAGTCGTCCGGCATCAGGCCGGGGCGCTGCACCGCCTCGCCGGCCGGTGTCAGCCGCAGCACCCGGCACTCCCGGGCCCAGCGCTCGGCGATGGTGTCCGCGTCCGGTGCGTTGAGCCGCTTGCCCTTCAGCTCCTCTACGGTGGTCTGCCACTCCTCGCTGCCGGGCGGGAGTTCGCGGACCTCGGCCGGCCAGGCGACGAGCCGGCCGCCCTTGTCCTTGCTGCGGACGGTGACCGTCGCGGTGCCGCCGTCGACCAGCCCCAGCGCGGCCAGCGGCTGCTCACCACTGCCGGTGCGCCGCGCGCCGGCTCCGCGCTCCGGGTCCTCGGCGGCCGAGTCCCCGACCAGGCAGGCCGCTCCGTCGTGCCAGACGTGCCACAGCGCCCGCGCCGGGCCGGTCGCCCCGCGGACCCAGATCAGGCCGGACTTCTTCGTGGCCTCTTCGACGAGCGCCTGATCCAGCAGGGCCTGCGACACGGTCTCCTCCGTCATGGCCCTCAGCCTAATCGGCCCGGTGGTGGGGGCCCGGGGGCGCCCAGGCGGTGAGACTCCGCGCGGCCGGCGCGTCCCCGAGGGGCCGGGTCACAGCCAGCCGTTGCGCTTGAAGCCGCGGTGGATCCCCAGGCAGATGCTGACCGTGACCAGCATCATCGCCGGGTAGCCGTACTTCCAGTGCAGTTCCGGCATGTACTGGAAGTTCATGCCGTAGATGCCGGCGATCATCGTCGGGACGGCGAAGATCGCCGCCCAGGCGGTGATCTTGCGCATGTCCTCGTTCTGCGCGACGGCGGCCTGCGCGAGGTTGGCCTGGAGGATGGAGTTCAGCAGGTCGTCGAAGGACAGCACCTGCTCGTTGACCCGCGCCAGGTGGTCGGCGACGTCCCGGAAGTACTTCTGGATGTCGGCGTCCACCAGCCGCATCGGGCGCTCGCTCAGCAGCTGCATCGGCCGCAGCAGCGGGGACACCGCGCGCTTGAACTCCAGTACCTCGCGCTTGAGTTGGTAGATCCGCCCGGCGTCGCCGCCCTTGGCCGTGCCCGGTCCGCCGGCCCCTTTGCCGCCGGCGCCCTTGCCGTTGGTGCCGGAGCTGAAGACGTCGATCTCCACCTCGTCGATGTCGTCCTGGACCGCGCCGGCCACCGCCATGTAGCCGTCCACGACCTGGTCGGCGATGGCGTGCAGCACCGCGGACGGGCCCTTGGCCAGCCGCTCCTGGTCCTCCTGGAGGCGGTGCCGCAGGGCGCGCAGCGAGCCCTGGCCGCCGTGCCGGACGGTGACGATGAAGTTCGGGCCGGTGAAGCACATCACCTCGCCGGTCTCCACCACCTCGCTGGTCGAGGTCAGCTCGGCGTGCTCGACGTAGTGCACGGTCTTGAAGACGGTGAACAGGGTGTCGTCGTACCGCTCCAGCTTGGGTCGCTGGTGGGCGTGGACGGCGTCTTCCACGGCGAGCGGGTGCAGCCCGAACTCCTGGGCGATACCGGCGAATTCGGCCTCCGTCGGCTCGTGCAGGCCGATCCAGACGAAACCGCCCTCGTCCCGGACGCCGGCGATCGCCTCGGCCGGGGAGAGGTGGCCGGGCATTCGGTGGCCGTCGCGGTAGACACCGCAGTCGACGACGGCACTGTTGGCGCAGGCCGGGGCGGGGGACTCGGTGCGGTACGGGGAATCGTCACGGCGCCGGGCCGGGCGGACGGCGGCGCGCAGGTCGCGGATCATCGACATGGCAGGCTCCTTCGGGCCGGCCGTCAGAGCCGTGGCGCGGGGCGCAACGCGGCCCGGAACGAGGACGTACGAGGCGGCGTTGGCCGTACGTCCGCAAAGCGGGCGGCGCTCGGTGCGGGGGCTACTGACGGCAGTTCGCTGACATCACGGAAGTAAGAGTCGAAGGCGCTCTTCCGTCATCTGCGTCCGGAGCAGGAGAACTTCACAGGTTTCGCCGCGTTGCGGCTGGGTACGGAAGCTCTCGGATCAGAAGGTTCGCTGCGGGAACAGAAAGACGGGAGAACTGCCGGTACTGCACGGTCGACTCGGATCCACCGCAGCCCCACCTCCTCCGGCCGGTCCCCGTTGGGGGACGACGTCATTCCCTGAGCAGACGGCAAGGCTATCAGCCGTCCGTAGCGCTCAGGCGCGCCTTTGCACGTTCCATACGAAACGCAGTGCGAAGCCGCTGGTCGCCGACTGCCCGGGGGGAGGCATCCGGGTGCGGGGCCGACACCTATGCTCGGCCCATGTCTGACGTTCTTGAGCTGGTCGAGGCCCGGTTGCGCACGGCGCTGGGCGAACCGGACGCGCGTGCCGCCGTCACCTTCCTCGGCACCGACCGCATCGAGGTGCTGCGCTTCGTGGACGGGGACGTGCTCCGCTACGCCACCCTCGGGATGTCCGCCCAGCCGATGGCCGACCCCACCGCGGTGGTCGCCGACCCCCTCCGCGGCCCGCGGGCCGAGCTCCTGCTCTCCGTGCGGGCCGGCCGCGCGGACACCGACAAGGTGCTCCGGCCGCTCGCCGTCCTCGCCGCGTCACCGCAGGTCGAGGGTGTGGTCGTGGCCTCCGGGGCGTCGTTGGACGTGGGGGATCCGCTGTGGCCCGGGGCGCCGTTCACCTCGGTGCTGGTGGGGGCGCCCGGCGGCCTCGTCGAGGACCTGGAACTGGATGAGCCGAGGGAGTCGGTGAGATTCCTGCCACTGCTGCCGATGACGCCGAACGAGGCCGCCTGGAAGCGGGTGCACGGCGCCGAGGCGCTCCAGGCGCGCTGGCTGGAGCGCGGGACCGATCTGCGCGATCCGCTGCGCACGGGCGTCGCGCTGGACTGACCGGACCGCGGGCACGGCCCGGCGCCCCGCCCGCGCGGCACTGCGGACGGGGCGTGAGTTCCTGGGTGGTGCCTACGAGTTGGCGAAGGCCGGGACCCCGTCCCCGGTCGTGTGCCGGGGTTCCGGTTCCTCGGCGGGCAGGGCCAGGGCCCGGCGGCGGACCGCGACGATGCCGGCGCCGACCGCCGCGGCCAGCGCCGCGACCACGAACGGGATGTGCGGGTCGGTCGATTCCGCGATCTTCGGGGCCAGGAACGGCGCGGCCGCCGCCGCGAACCACCGGACGAAGTTGTAGCCGGCGCTGGCCACCGGGCGCGGCGTGTCCGAGACGCCCAGCGCCAGTTCGGTGAAGACGGTGTTGTTCAGGCCGATGAAGGCGCCGGAGAGGACGGTGCAGACCACCGCGATGGTGTGGCCGCCGTAGCCCAGGACGCCCAGGTCGACGGCGAGCAGCAGCAGCGAGCCGCCCAGCACCCGCAGCGAGCCGAAGCGCTTCTGGAGCCGGGGCGCGAGGAGCACCGAGAAGATCGCGAGCAGCACGCCCCAGGCGAAGAACACCCCGCCCGAATTGTACGGGGACATGTTCAGCACGAACGGGGTGAACGCCAGCACCGTGAAGAACGCGTAGTTGTAGAAGAACGCGGAGGCGGCGGCGGAGGCCAGCCCGCCGTGGCCGAGCGCCCGGATCGGGTCCAGCAGTGAGGTCTTGCGGGCCGGCCGGGGCTGCTCCTTGAGGAAGACGGTGATGGCCAGGAACCCGATGGCCATCAGGACCGCGGTGCCGAAGAAGGGGTAGCGCCACTTCATGTCGCCCAGGACCGCGCCCAGGAGCGGGCCGCAGGCCATGCCGAGCCCGAGCGCCGACTCGTAGAGCAGGATCGCCGCCGCGCCGCCGCCGGCCGCTCGCCCGCCACCGCCCGTGGGGGAAGCGCTGTGCGACGCCCCTATGGGATGCGCCGCGCCCACGATCACCGCAAGCGAGGTGGAGACGAAGAGTGCGTTGCCCAGGCCCCAGCCGGCGCGGAAGCCGACCAGTTCGCCGACCGAGGACGAGGTGCCGGACAGCGCGGCGAAGACCACCACCAGGGCCAGTCCGGTGAGCAGCGTTCTGCGGCTGCCGATGCGGCTGGAGACGAAGCCGGTGACCAGCATCGCGACGGCGGTGATCAGGAAGTAGGAGGTGAAGAGCAGGGAGACCTGGCTGGTGGAGGCGTTCAGGCCCTTGGCGATGGACGGGAGGATCGGGTCGACCAGGCCGATGCCCATGAAGGCGACGACCGAGGCGCCCGCGGTGGCCCAGACCGCCATCGGCTGGCGGAGGAGCGAGGGGCCGCCCGCCTCTCGCCCGCCACCGCCCCGGGCGGAGTCGCCGTGCGATGCCCTCAGGGGGTCGCCGAAGGGATCGTCGTGGGTGCCGCCGCCGCGGCCACTGCTGTGCATGCCGGGGTTCCCCTTCCTGCTCCGGTGCGTTCGCCGATAATCGTTGCTGTTTACACATAATGGGCCGGACCCCTGAAAGGTGCAAGCTGCAACTAAATATTCGGGGGGTTCGGTGCGGCGGCGGGAAGCGGTCAAGTGTGCGGTGCGGTACGTGATTCGGGGCACACCGGTCGGGTGATCGTCCTTGACGGGACGGCGGCCCAGGAGGACCGTTGGTCGTTATGAGGGGCGAACCCAGTTGCCCGAAGTGCGGAGGCCGGGTACGGGCGCCCGGTCTCTTTTCCGATAGCTGGCAGTGTGCCGCCCACGGCACCGTGCACCCGCTCCAGCCGGTCGTCCCGCCGAGCGTCGAGGCGCTCGGCGTTGTCGTGCACCGGGCCCAGGTGCCGGTGTGGATGCCCTGGCCGCTGCCGGTCGGCTGGCTGTTCACGGGGGTGGCCTGCGCCGGCGACGACCGCAGCGGCGGCCGGGCGACGGCGGTCGCCTGCTCCGGTCCCGGCCCGCTCGGCGGCCCCGGTGAACTCCTGCTGATCGCCGAGGAGCTCGGCGTCGGGCTCGGTTCCCGCTACGCCGGTATCGACGGTCCCGACCCCGGGCCCCGTCTGAGCGTCGGCAAGCCGCCGAACGCCAAGGTGCTGGCCGCCGGCCGCCCGACCCCGATGTGGCAGGTCCATGGCGCCCCGGCGGACCGTGCGGTCTTCGCGGGTGAGGCCCGCGGACTGTGGCTGTGGGCGATCGCCTGGCCCGAGCAGTCCGGGCTGCTGATGTACGACGAGCTGGTGCTGACGGATCTGCGGGAGGCCGGTGCCGAGGTGGATCTGCTGCCCTGTGGGGCGCTGTCGCCGAGGATTCTCAGCTGACGAGAGCGCCGCGACTTCGGTTCCTCGGTCCGGAGCGGGGTCCGCCTGGCGGGCGCATGTTCGGGCGCCCGGTATCCTTCCTGTAGTCCGTGGAAGTGCCCTGTAGTCCTTACGGTGCCCCGCGGTGCGGTGCCCGGACCCCGGGTCCACCGCCGTGTCCGTCCCTCAGCAGTCTGGAGCCTGTGCCGTGCGTATCGATCTGCACACCCACTCCACGGCCTCCGACGGCACGGACACCCCCGCGGAGCTGGTGCGCAACGCCGCGGCCGCCGGTCTGGACGTCGTCGCGCTGACCGACCACGACACCGTCGGCGGGTACGCCGAGGCGCGCGCCGCGCTGCCCGAGGGGCTGACGCTGGTCACCGGCGCCGAGTTGTCCTGCCGGCTCGACGGGGTCAGCCTGCACATGCTCGCCTACCTCTTCGACCCTGACGAGCCGGAGCTCGCCCGCGAGCGGGAGCTGGTCCGGGACGACCGGGTGCCGCGCGCCCGGGCCATGGTCGGCAAGCTGCGCGAGCTGGGCGTCCCGGTCACCTGGGAGCAGGTGGCGCGGATCGCCGGCGACGGCGCCGTGGGGCGGCCGCACATCGCCACCGCCCTGGTCGAGCTGGGCGTGGTCGGCTCGGTCTCCGACGCCTTCACCTCCGAGTGGCTGGCCAATGACGGCCGGGCCTACGTGGAGAAGCACGAGCTCGACCCGTTCGACGCGATCCGGCTGGTCAAGGCGGCCGGCGGGGTCACGGTCTTCGCGCACCCGCTCGCCGTCAAGCGCGGCAGCTGCGTCCCGGAGGGCGCGATCGCCGAACTCGCCGCGGCCGGACTGGACGGCATCGAGGTCGACCACATGGACCACGACGACCCGACCCGCGCCCGGCTGCGCGGACTGGCCGCCGACCTCGGACTGCTGACCACCGGCTCCAGCGACTACCACGGCAGCCGCAAGACCTGCGGTCTCGGCGACTGCACCACCGATCCCGAGATCTACGGGGAGATCGTGCGCCGGGCCACCGGCGCCTTCCCGGTCCCCGGCGCCGGCGGCTGAGTCCGCGGGCACCGGCCCTCCGGCCGGTCGCCGTACCGCACGCTCCCCCGAGTGGGGCGGGCCTGCGCCCCCCTCTTTCCCACGGGCCGTACCCCGGTCGTGCCGCGTCCGGTCCCGTGCGTCTTCCCTTCCTTCGTCCATACCACCGCAAGGCCAGCACCGTGTTCGACGTCGCCGTCTTCAGTACCCTCTTTGTCACCCTTTTTGTGATCATGGACCCCCCGGGCATCACCCCGATCTTCCTCGCCCTGACCTCCGGCCGCCCGGCCAAGGTGCAGCGCCGGATGGCCTGGCAGGCGGCCACCGTCGCGTTCTGCGTGATCGCCGTCTTCGGGCTCTTCGGCAAGCAGATCCTCGGGCGGCTGCACATCACCACGCCCGCGCTGATGATCGCCGGCGGGCTGCTGCTCCTGCTGGTGGCGCTGGACCTGCTGACCGGCAAGTCCGAGGAGCCGACCCAGACCAAGGACGTCAACGTCGCGCTGGTGCCGCTGGGCATGCCGCTGCTGGCCGGGCCGGGCGCGATCGTCTCGGTGATCCTCGCGGTGCAGCACGCCGACGGCGTCGCGTCGCAGGTCGCGGTCTGGACGGCGATCGCCGCCATCCACGTGGTGCTCTACCTGGTGATGCGGTTCTCGCTGGTGATCATCCGGGTGATCAAGGACGGCGGGGTGGTGCTGGTGACCCGGCTGGCCGGGATGATGCTCTCCGCGCTCGCCGTGCAGCAGATCATCAACGGTGTGACGCAGGTGATCCAGGCGTCCTGAGCGACTCCGGATACGAAGACGCCCCCGTACGGCGTGTCCGTACGGGGGCGTTCGCGCGTCTTCGTCATGTCGTCGGAGCGCGGGTCGGCGGTGTCGGCGCTCAGCAGACGGCAGCGGTGTCGGCCGGGCGGATGTAGATGCGCTGCCCTATGGCGGCGGCCTGCTGCACGATCTGGTTGACGGAGGCGGCGTCCACGACGGTGCTGTCCACGGCGGCGCCGTCGACGTCGTCCAGGCGCATGATCTCGAAGCGCATGCGGCTTCTCCCTTCGTCTGATCCTCCTGAGGAGAACTCTTTGACAGGACTTGCCCGGCTTCGTTGCCGGGCGTTCCGTATGGGTACAACGAGCCTACAGCTGAAATGATTCCCTACGCTAACGAAAAGTTTTGATGGTCTAAGGAATGCGTGTGCGGGGAGGGGAGTGGTTGTGCCCGTCGAGCGCCCGCCAGGACAATGGATCCCGCAATGAGCAACCCCCAGCCCACGGGCACCACCGACCTCACGGCGCTCGCCGCCGGCATCGAGCGCACCAACGAGCTGCTCACCCGGGTCCTCGCGGAGGTCGCCACCACCCCGTCCACCCACGCGGTCTTCGCCGACGCGGGCTACGTCTACGCCGCCACCGGGCGGCTGGTCGCCGGTACGGAGGACCGCAAGGCGTTCGAGCTGGACGCCGAGGGGATCATCGAGGCGTTCATCGACAAGGCCCGGACGATCTTCCCGGACAGCCGGCTGCTGCGGGTCTACTGGTACGACGGCGCCCGCCGCCGGATCCACACCCAGGAGCAGCAGCGGATCGCCGAGCTGCCCGACGTCAAGGTCCGGCTCGGCAACCTCAACGCCCACAACCAGCAGAAGGGCGTCGACTCGCTGATCCGCACCGACCTGGAGTCGCTGGCCAGGCACCGGGCGATCACCGACGCGGTCCTGATCGGCGGCGACGAGGACCTGGTCTCCGCCGTGGAGGCGGCCCAGGGCTACGGCGCCCGGGTCCACCTGTGGGGCATCGAGGCCCCGGGCGGCCGCAACCAGGCCGAGCCGCTGATGTGGGAGGTGGACAGCGCGCGCACCTTCGACCTGGACTTCTGCAAGCCGTACGTCACCCGGCGGACGGCCGGCGAGTGCCCCGAGCCGGGCGCCGGCGAGGGGCCGGCGCCGACCCGCGAGGAGGTCCGGTTCGTGGGGGCGCGGGTCGCCGCCCAGTGGCTGTCGGAGCGCGGCCCGGCCTGGATGGCCGAACTGCTGCCCGGCCATCCGTACCTCCCCGGCGCCGTCGACCAGGAGCTGCTCACCGCGGCGGAGGCGCTGCTGAAGCACTCCCTGCGCGGCCACGCCGATCTGCGGCGGGTGCTGCGCGACGGGTTCTGGGACCACGTCCAGGGGCGTTTCTAGGGTCTTCTCGGGGGGCTTCCGGCTTCCAAGGGCGCTGCTCCGGCGGCGGCGAGGGTCAGCCGACGTCGCTCCAGAAACCCGCGAGCGCCCCGGCGGCGAGGATCAGGCGACATCACTCCAGAAACCCGCGAGCGCCCCGGCGGTCTTTTCCGGGCGTTCGGCGTTGGGGGAGTGCTCGGCGCCCTCGACGACCGTGCGCCGGGCGGAGAGCCGGCGGGCCATCGCGTCCATCAGCGGCACCGGCCAGGCGTAGTCGACGGCCCCCGAGACGACGTGGAACGGCAGCCCGGTGCGGGCGAGTTCGGCGACCCGGTCGGGCTCGGTCAGCATCTGCCGCCCGGTCGCCATCAGTTGCTCGGGGACGGTGTTCAGCCAACGCTGCCGCAGGAACGAGGCGATCTCCGGCGGTAGTGCGTCGTGCGCGGCCGGATCGGAGGTGCCCCCGGCGTCGGCCGGGGGAGCGTCCAGCGCCCGCATCGCCTCCCACACCTGCTCCATGCCCATCGTGCCGAGCGCCTCGATCAGCATCCGCACCCGGGTCCGCTGGGCCGGGTCGATGGCGGCCGGCCCGGAACTGAGCACGGTCAGCGAACGGAACGGCGCCGGGTCGTGCAGCACCGCGGCCCGGGTGACCAACCCGCCGAGGGAGTGCCCCAGCAGGTGCAGCGGGCCGTCGCCGGGCTCCCTCAGGGCCTGCGCCTGGGCCAGTACGTCGAGCGCCAACTCACGCTGTCCGTAAGCCTGTTGGTCGCGCGGTCCGAAGGACTCGTGCTGTCCGCGGCCGTCCACCGCGACCGCCCGGAACCCGGCGGCGGCGAGCGGCGCCAGCAGCGCGATGAAGTCCTCCTTGCTGCCGGTGAAGCCGGGGACGAGGAGGGCGGTGCCGATCGGGGCGCCGTCGGGGCGGGCGTCGTGTGCGGCGAACGCGCCGCGTTCGGTGTCGAGCCGGTACGCGCGGGCGCACGGCGGCAGTGTGAGGGTGGGCGGCCTGCTCATGGGCCGAGGCTATCGGGACGGCCGGGGAAATCCCGCCCCGGACGCCGGCGCCGCCGGGGCCCGGAAAGCCGGCGACCCGGCGCCCGCACGAGGCGGGGCCGGGTCGTCAGGTGCCGTCGGGCCGGGCGGGATCAGCTCTCGGCCGGTGCCTCCGAGGGCTGCGCCTTCTTGGTGGCGGCCCGCTTGCGGGTGCGCTTGGGCTTGGCCTCCGCGCCGTCCACCGCCTCCGCGGCAGCGGCCTCGGGGGCGGCCTCGGCGGCCTTGGCGGCGGCGGTCTTCCGCGTCCGCTTGGGCTTGGCCGGCGCCTCCCCGTCGGTGGCCTCGGCCGCGGCGGGCTTGGCGGCGGCCTTGGCGGCGGTGGTCTTGGCCGCGGCCGTCTTCCGGGTGCGCTTGGGCTTGGCCGGGGCGGCGTCGGCGTCGGCGCCCTCGGCCGTCGCCACGGCGGCTTCGGCCTCCGCCGCGGGCTGCGCGGCGGCGGTCTTCCGGGTCCGGGTCCGCTTGGGCTTGGCCGGCGCCTCGGTCTCCGCGACGGCGGCGGTCACCGCGGTGCCCTCCGCCGCGTCCACGGCGGCTTCCGCGGCCTCGGCGGGCGCCGCCTTCTTGGCCGCGGCCCGCTTGCGGGTGCGCTTGGGCTTCTCCGGGGCGGCGTCGGCACCTTCGGCCGTCGCCACGGCGGCCTCGGCCTCGGCCACGACCGGAGCGGTCGCCTCCGCAGCCTGGCTCACCGGCTCCACCGGAGCGGTCGACGCCGTGCCCTCCACTGCCGTCTTGGCGGCACTGCGGGTCCGGCGGCGGCGCGGCTTGGCGGCCGGCTCGCGGTCCGCCTCGGCGTCCGGACCGGCCGCGGGGGCAGGCACCGTGACGGCCTCGGCGACCGTACCGGCCGCGGTCTCGCGGACCTCGGCCACGGCGGCCTCGGTGGCAGCGGCTGCCACCGCGCCACGGGTGCGGCGCCGGCGCCGGGGCGTCCGCGGTGCCGCGGCGGCCTCGGTGCCCTCGGCGGTGCGCACCGCGGTGTCCGCCGCCTCCGGCGTGCCCGCGGCGGCCGACTCGTCCAGCGCAGCCCCGCCGCGCGTGCGGCGGCGCTGGCGCGGCGTGCGGGTGCGCTGGGGCTCTTCCCGGGTCTCCTGCTCGGCCCGCGCCCCGGACCGCCGGCCGCGCCCGCGGCCGCCGGTCTCGCCGAGGTCCTCCAGCTCCTCGGCGGCCAGCCCGGCCCGGGTGCGCTCGGCGCGCGGCAGCACGCCCTTGGTGCCCTCGGGGATGTCGAGCTGCTCGTAGAGGTGCGGCGAGGTGGAGTAGGTCTCCTCCGGCTCGTCGAACGGCAGGTCCAGCGCCTTGTTGATCAGCTTCCAGCGCGGGATGTCGTCCCAGTCGACGAGGGTGACCGCGGTGCCCTTGGCGCCCGCCCGGCCGGTGCGGCCGATGCGGTGCAGGTAGGTCTTCTCGTCCTCGGGCGACTGGTAGTTGATGACGTGCGTCACGCCCTCGACGTCGATGCCGCGGGCGGCGACGTCGGTGCAGACCAGAACGTCGACCTTGCCGTTGCGGAAGGCGCGCAGCGCCTGCTCGCGGGCGCCCTGGCCGAGGTCGCCGTGGACCGCGCCGGACGCGAAGCCGCGGCGGGCGAGCTGGTCGGCGATGTCGGCGGCGGTCCGCTTCGTGCGGCAGAACACCATGGCCAGCCCGCGGCCCTCGGCCTGGAGCATGCGGGCGACCATCTCCGGCTTGTCCATGGAGTGCGCCCGGTAGACGTGCTGGGTGATGTTGGCGACCGTCGCGCCCTGGTCGTCCGGGGCGGTGGCGCGGATGTGCGTGGGCTGCGACATGTAGCGGCGGGCCAGCGAGATGACCTGGCCGGGCATGGTCGCCGAGAACAGCATGGTCTGCCGCTTGGCCGGCAGCAGCTGGATGATCCGCTCGACGTCGGGCAGGAAGCCCAGGTCGAGCATCTCGTCGGCCTCGTCCAGGACGAGGGTGCGCACCTGCGACAGGCTGAGCTTCTTCTGGCCCGCCAGGTCGAGCAGTCGGCCGGGCGTGCCGACGACCACGTCGACGCCCTTCTTCAGCGCCTCGACCTGCGGTTCGTACGCCCGGCCGCCGTAGATCGCCAGGACCCGGACGTTGCGCACCTTGCCGGCGGTCAGCAGGTCGTTGGTGACCTGCTGGCACAGCTCGCGGGTGGGCACGACCACGAGGGCCTGCGGCGCCTCGGTCAGCTGCTCGGGCGTGGCGCGGCCGGCCTCGACGTCGACGGGGACGGTGACCCGCTCCAGCAGCGGCAGGCCGAAGCCGAGCGTCTTGCCGGTGCCGGTCTTGGCTTGGCCGATGACGTCGTTGCCGGAGAGGGCGACGGGGAGCGTCAGCTCCTGGATGGGAAAGGGGGAAACGATGCCGACGGCTTCCAGGGCCTCGGCGGTCTCGGGGAAAATCCCGAGATCTCGGAACGTCGTAGACAGAGTCTTGCCTCTTCTGTGAGACGCGGCGAGAGGCGGCGAAGGGGGTCGTACCGCACCGTCGTACGGGTTCGTACGGCGCCGGCCCGATGGGCCGGACGGCGCGGGACCACTGCCAACGCTCAGGCACTCCTGCCGCGAGCGGTATCCCTCCTGCTGTGCGCACGTCGCGTACGCGCCGCGGGGGAGGGCGGTCGGGTGGAGCCGATCGGGCCACCGACCGGGCATCCGCTTTCGTGGAACGACCCACCGATACTCGGCGGGTCCTTTAGCACTGTACCCCGGATATCGCGTGTGAATCCGAAGGCGTGTATGACTGAGGAATTCATCACGGCGCGCCGCACCGGTCCAAGCGATCACGCGAACGGGTGGTCGAGCCATGGCTGACCAGGGCCTTCCCAGGCCCCTCGGGCGGGCTATTGTGCCGGTCATGGAGACGCCTGACAACGCTGCTGCTGACGCGCAAGAACACACCGGAATCGCCGCCCAGGACTGGGCCCGGGCATCCGCTGACCCGCAGTACCGGGCCGCTGTGATCGATCTGCTCGGCGCCCTCGCGTACGGCGAACTGTCCGCCTTCGAGCGCCTGGCGGAGGACGCCAAGCTCGCCCCCACGATGGACGACAAGGCCGAACTGGCCAAGATGGCCTCGGCGGAATTCCACCACTTCGAGCGGCTCCGCGACCGGCTCGCCGAGATCGAGGCGGAGCCGAACGAGGCGATGGAGCCGTTCGCCGCGGCGCTGGACGAGTTCCACCGCCAGACCGCGCCGTCGGACTGGCTGGAGGGCCTGGTCAAGGCGTACGTCGGCGACTCGATCGCCAGCGACTTCTACCGCGAGGTCGCGGTCCGGCTGGACGCCGACACCCGCGACCTGGTGCTCGCGGTGCTGGACGACACCGGGCACGCCACCTTCGCGGTGGAGAAGGTCCGGGCCGCCATCGAGGCCGAGCCGCGGGTCGGCGGGCGGCTGGCGCTGTGGGCCCGCCGGCTGATGGGCGAGGCGCTCTCGCAGGCCCAGCGGGTGGTCGCGGACCGCGACGCGCTCTCCACGATGCTGGTGGGCGGGCTGGCCGACGGCTTCGACCTGGCCGAGGTCGGCCGGATGTTCTCCCGGATCACCGAGGCGCACACCAAGCGGATGGCCGCGCTGGGCCTCGCGGCCTGACGGCACCGGGGCGGGGTGCGTTCCGCACCGGCCTCGAACGGGGCGCCGGACGGTCAGCAGGCCGTCCGGTGGCCCTTCAGCGGGGCGGCCGGGCTGGGGGCACCTCCCGGCGACAGCCGGGGGAGGGGCCGGCGGCGCGGCGGGCGCACCAGGACCGACAGCAGCGCGGCGCCCACGGCGAACGCGGCGACCATCACCTGGACCGGGTGGCCGGGCCCCAGGATCGACCGGGTCAGCAGCGCGCCGAGCAGCGCCGCGACCGGCCCGGTGGCCAGCGTCAGGACGCGGTCGGGGAACCGCTCGGGCAGCCATCGCCGCGCGGACAGGGCGATGGCGAATCCGACGATCACGGCGCCGAGCGCTTCCCAGATCATGCTGTTCCCTCCCGCGTGACGAGGCCGATCGGACGAACAAATCGGTCGTAGGCGGTCGTACCCAGGGGCCGCCGGAGACAACCCTCCGGCCGGGGCCCGCTTGTCCGGTCAGCGTGCGCCTCCGTCCGGCCATCGGGCAAGGGATTTCGGAGGCGGATTCCCGGGCCGCACCCGGCAGCGGGGACGACACAGGGCGGCGGCCCGGAGAGTGGCTCTCCGGGCCGCCGCCCTGCGTCAGTGACGGCGCCTCGGCGCCGGCGTGGTCCCGCCGCTCAGGGCGCGCCGAAGCCGACCTTGCGGGCGGTCGGCTCGCCGAGCTCCACGTAGGCCACCCGGTCGGCCGCGACGAAGACCTTGCGGCCGTGATCGTCCACCAGGCTCAGCAGCTCCGCCTTGCCGGTCAGGGCGTCGCTCACCGCGCGCTCGACCTCCTCGGCAGACTGCCCGCTCTCCAGAACGATCTCGCGCGGCGCGTGCTGCACGCCGATCTTGACCTCCACGGCTACTGTCCCTCCGACGGTCTGGGGGTCCCCCGAGCGTCAGCCGGGGGAGGGTGCGCGGCCAGCCGCGCGGTACGCAGCACACATTAGCCCGGTACGGGGACGCACAGGACGTCGCCGACCACGCCAGCAGCGAACACGGTCAGTGTGTGTCGGTGCCGTGCAGCGGGAATCCGGCGATGCCCTTCCAGGCGAGCGAGGTCAGCAGCTGCACCGCGGTCTCCCGCGGCACCTGGCTCTCGGAGGACAGCCAGTACCGCGCCACCACCTGGGACACCCCGCCCAGGCCCACGGCCAGCAGCATCGACTCGTCCCGCGACAGCCCGGTGTCCTCGGCGATCACCGCGCTGATCGCCTCGGCGCACTCCAGGGACACCTTGTCCACCCGCTCGCGGACGGCCGGCTCGTTGGTCAGGTCCGACTCGAAGACCAGCCGGAAGGCGCCGCCCGGGTCCTCCACGTACGCGAAGTAGGCGTCCATCGTGGCGGCCACCCGCTGCTTGTTGTCGCTGGTCGACGCCAGGGCCGTGCGCACCGAGTGCAGCAGGGCCTCGCAGTGCTGGTCCAGCAGTGCCAGGTAGAGCTCCAGCTTGCCGGGGAAGTGCTGGTAGAGCACCGGCTTGCTGACGCCGGCCCGCTCGGCGATGTCGTCCATCGCGGCCGCGTGGTAGCCCTGCGCGACGAACACTTCCTGGGCCGCGCCCAGGAGCTGGTTGCGCCGGGCTCGGCGTGGCAGGCGCGTGCCCCGCGGGCGTGCCGCCTCGGTCTGCTCGATGGCGCTCACGCTGCCTCCCAGAAATCGTTCCGTTTGCGGTCCGTACAAGGTGGTGCACCGCGGCCGTCATCGTACTTTTGGGTAACGGGGCTGTGTGCGGTCCGGGGGGAGAAATTCTGCCCGGCGCCACTCCCCGAAGCCGACATAAGGCCCCAGGTCATCGGTATTCGTCTTCGTTGAGCTCGACGACCCGGGCCTGCTCGGCGCGGTCCGCCTCGTTCGCGGAGAACTCGCTGCCGGTCATGGTCTCGTCGCGCTGCGGTGCGAGCTCGGCGTGCTGCTCGGCGGCGTCGGCCTCCGGTGCCTCCACGTCGATCTGGGCGAGGGCCGGGCCGTTCGCCGCTTCCTCGAAGGTGTCGGGATCTGTCGGGTCGACGTGCATGGTGGCTCCCTAGTCCGGTGCGTGCGGGGGCCGTGGTCCGCGGGTGGCCGCCCTAGATACGAGCCTAGGAGAGCGGTTGCGCCGGCGCGATGCGGTGTGTGACCGCGAACACACAATCGGGGGCGTGATCGTCTCGTAACATCGACGGCATGTCTTCGACCGAGTCGCCGGACACCGCGACAGCCGCCGCCTTCCCGGTGCCGCCGGCCGGACCTGGTGCCCCGGGCGCCGTGGACGAGGCGGTCGAGTGGGTGTCGCTGGCGTCGCCGCCGCGGCTGACGATGGCCGTCCGGACCCCGGGCGAGCCGGCCGGTGCCGCCGGCCGGGACCGCGAACCCGCCCTCTACGTCCACGGCCTGGGCGGCTCGTCCCGGAACTGGTCGGCCCTGATGCCGCTGCTCGCCGACCGGCTGGCCGGCGAGGCGATCGACCTCCCCGGCTTCGGCGAGTCGCCGCCGCCGGACGACGGCAACTACTCGGTCTCCGCGCAGGCCCGCGCGGTCATCCGCCACCTCGACGCGGCCGAGCGCGGCCCCGTCCACCTCATCGGCAACTCCATGGGCGGCGCGGCGGCGACCCGGGTCGCCGCGCTGCGCCCCGATCTGATCCGCACCCTCACCCTGATCTCGCCCGCGCTGCCCGAACTCCGGCCGCAGCGGACGGCGGTGCCCACCGCGCTGCTCGCGGTCCCCGGCGTGGCCCGGCTGTTCGGCCGGCTCACCCGCGAATGGACGCCCGAGCAGCGCACCCGCGAAGTGTTGGCGCTCTGCTACGGCGATCCGGCCCGGGTCACCCCCGAGGGCCTCGCCTCCGCGGTCGAGGAGTACGCACGGCGGCTCGAACTCCCTTATTTCTGGGAGGTGATGGAGCGTTCGGCGCGCGGGGTGGTCAACGCCTACACGCTCGGCGGCCAGCACGGGCTGTGGCGTCAGGCCGAACGGGTCCTGGCACCCACCCTCCTCGTCTACGGTGGACGCGACCGCCTGGTCTCCATCCGGATGGCGCGGCGGGCGGCCGCGGCGTTCCGCGGCTCGCGGCTGCTGACACTTCCGGAGGCGGGACACGTGGCGATGATGGAGTACCCCGAGGCGGTGGCACGGGCCGTCCGCGACCTGGTGGACTCCGCCGCGGACGGGTCCGGAACCCCAGGTGCGGGCACCGGCGCGCCCCGGGCGGCCGATGCCGCGCAGTCCGCTGTGGGCGGGAGCTGACGGGCCGGTGGGACGACACAGCCGCCGGGGCGGGCCGCAGCGCCCGTCCGGTGACGCAGCCGAGACCGCCGGCGGTACGCCGCACACCCCGGGGACGGGGCGCCGCCGCCGGATGACCGGCCCCCCGGAGGGCGGCGGGACGGTCCGCGGCGGCCATCCCGAGCAGCACGAGCCGGGCGGCGGCTGGGGCGCGTTCCCCGAGCCGGGCGCCCCCGGCGCCTCCGCGTACGCACCGGGTGCTCCGCCCGCGCCGAGGATCCCCCGGCCGCGGGCCGCCGAGCCCGACGGGCGCCCTTCCGGTACGCCGCCCTTCGGTACGCCCGCGGCCGGTACGCCGGTGTTCGGCGCGCCGGTGATGGCGCCGGGCGGTGGGCCGGGGCCGCGGCGGGAGTATCTGGAGGCGTTCGGCGGGCCGGGCCGGCCGGGCGTGCGGGGCCCCGCGGCCGCCGACTTCCCCGCGGGCCTCCCGGACGAGGGGCCCGCGGCCTTCGTGGACGGGGCTTTTGGCGGTGCGTCCGGCGCGGTGTTCGCCGCTCCGGCCGCCGGTCGGGGCGGTGGCGACGCGATCGGGACCGAGGTCGAGGAGGCCGCCGGGCCCGAGGGTGCGGCGCGCACGGCCCGGAAGGGGACCAAGGTGCGGACGATCACCGGTGCGGCGGCCGCGGCGGTGACCACCGCGCTCGCCGTCGTCATCGCGGGCCAGGTCGCCGACCAGCACCGGGACGACGGCGGGGCGCAGGCCCGCAGTGGTGACGACCGGACCGACGGCGGCACCGACCAGGCGTCGCGCTCCGAGGTGCGGGCCGGTCAGGACGCCAAACCCGCCGACTACGCCACCTTGATGGCGCAGGTCTTCCCGCTGGACCCGAAGCTGACCGCCAGCGGCCGGTTCCGGCCGGTCGGCGGCGACGCCGGGGCGCCCGGCCACGGCAAGGTGCTGCGCTACCGGGTGGACGTCGAGGAGGGACTGCCGCTGGACGGCGGGCTGTTCGCCGAGGCGGTGCACAAGACCCTCAACGACGACCGGAGTTGGGCGCACGGCGGGCAGCGGACCTTCCAGCGGGTGGGGTCCGGCGACGCGGACTTCGTGATCTCGTTGGCGAGCCCCGGGACCACCGCGGCGTGGTGTGCCAAGTCCGGCCTGGACACCACCGAGGACAACGTCTCCTGCGACTCGGCGGCCACCGAGCGCGTGATGATCAACGCCTACCGGTGGGCGCAGGGCGCCAAGACCTACGGCCCCGACAAGATGCTGGCCTACCGGCAGATGCTGATCAACCACGAGGTCGGGCACCGGCTCGGGCACAACCACGAGGCCTGCTCGCGGTCGGGCGCGCTCGCCCCGGTGATGATGCAGCAGACGAAGTTCCTGACCACGGACGGGGCGACCTGCCGGCCCAACTCCTGGCCGTACCCGACGGGGCAGTGAGCCGCACCCGGCGGGCGTGGGATGCCGGTCGGGCGTGAGGTGCCTGGTCGTGCGTGAGGCGCCTGTTCGGGCCGGGGTGTGACGCCTCGTCGGGTGGGTGTGGGGCGTTTCGGTGGGCGGGAACGGGGCGTTTCGGCGGGCAGGCGTGAGACACCTCGTCTCGCACTCCGAGACGCCTTGCCAGGAACCGAACCTCCGTTCCATCATCAGCGCATGCCGCACCGCCACGCCACCGACCGCGCCGCTCTCCAGCTGGCGCTGATCGGCGTGTCCGTGCAGAGCGTGGCCGACATCGACTGTCGCTGAGGCCCGCCCGGTCCCGTCGAGGCACGGATGCCTCCCGGACCGGGGCGTTTCCCCCGCGTCGCCACGCAACTCCGTTGTGATTCCACTCCGTTGACGTGTCCGCAGGGGCGGCCTCGCGCGCCACCGCGCCCTCCTGCCGTCCCGTGCGGATGCCTCCTGCCGTGAAAGGCACCTCTCCCATGGCCGAGCAGGTCCCCTCCCGCCACCCGTCCCGCACCGCGAACCGGGTGGCCGCCGCCGTGGTCGCAGCCGTCCTCGCCGGGGGCGCGGCGGCCTGCGGCCCCAAGGACGCCGGCGCGGACGGCGGGGCACACGCCGCGCCCGCGAAGGGCGGCACGCTGACCGTCCTCAACTCCGAGCCGCAGACCAACTTCGACCCGGCCCGGCTCTACACCTCCGGCGGCGGCAAGGTGCCCACCCTGGTCTTCCGTACCCTGACCACCCGCAAGCGGGCCGACGGCGCGGCCGGCACCAAGGTCGTCCCGGACCTCGCCACCGACACCGGACGGCCCGGCAAGGACGCCACGGTGTGGACCTACACCCTCAAGGACGGCCTGAAGTTCGAGGATGGCACCCCGATCACCAGCGCCGACGTCAAATACGGCATCGAGCGCTCCTTCGCCCCCGAACTCTCCGGCGGCGCGCCCTATCTGCGGGACTGGCTGGTCGGCGGCGACACCTATGAAGGCCCGTACAAGGACACCTCCAAATCCGGGCTGAGATCCATCGAGACCCCGGACGACAAGACCCTGGTCTTCCACCTGCGCAAGCCGGAAGGGGAATTCCCGCTGCTGGCCACGCAGACCCAGTTCGCGCCGGTGCCGCGCGGCAAGGACACCGGCACGAAATACGAGGAGCATCCGGTCTCCTCGGGGCCGTACAAGGTCGTGTCGAACACCGGGGACGGCGAACACCTCGTTCTCAAGCGCAATGAGAACTGGTCGGAGAAGACCGACGACCAGCGGCACGCCTATCCCGACACCATCGACGTGAAATCCGGGCTCGACCCCGCGGTCATCAACCAGCGGCTGTCGACCGGATCGGGCGCCGACGCCGCCGCGGTCACCACCGACACCAACCTCGGACCCGCGGAACTCGCCCAGATCGCGGGCGACCCGGAGCTGAAGAAGCGGGTCGGCACCGGCCACTTCGGCTACACCAACTACCTCGCCTTCAACCCGAAGGTGAAGCCCTTCGACAATCCGAAGGTGCGGCAGGCCATCGCCTACGCGGTCAACCGGCAGAGCGTGGTCAACGCGGCCGGCGGCTCCTCGCTCGCCGAACCCGCCACCACCTTCCTGCCGAACCAGAAATCCTTCGGCTACACCCCGTACGACCCCTTCCCGGCCGGGCGGACCGGAAATCCGGAGAAGGCCCGGGAACTCCTCAAGGAAGCCGGCTACGACAACGGGCTGACAATCACCCTCACCCACTCCACCGCCAAGAACTTCGCGACCAGTCCGGAAGTCGCCACCGCCGTCCAGGAATCCCTCAAGAAAGCCGGAATCACCGTCAAACTGGCCGGTCTTGAGGACAACTCCTACAAGGAAAAGGTCCACAGCGTCACGGACGAGCCGGGCCTGTTCATCGGCGGCTGGGGTGCCGACTGGCCGTCCGGCGGCCCGTTCCTCGCGCCGATCTTCGACGGCCGGCAGATCGTCAAGGACGCCTACAACTTCAACCACGCCCAGCTCGACGACCCGGCGGTCAACCACGAGATCGACGAGATCAACAAGCTGACCGACCTGACCGCGGCGGCGAAGCGGTGGGGCGCCCTGGACCGCACCATCGGCCGGCAGGCGGTGTCCGTGCCGCTCTTCCACCCGGTCTACAAGCGGCTCTACGGCAAGGACATCAAGGACGTCGTGATCAGCGACTGGGACGGCGTCCTCGACATCTCGCAGGTCTCGGTCAACTGACGAACCGTCAAGAAGTGGGTGTATGGCGGCGGTTGCGGGACCGGCCGGGTGCCGCGGCGGCCGCCGCCGTCCTCGCGGCGCTCGCCCTGCTCGCCCTCGCCGCCCCGCTGCTGGCGGCCCTGGAGGGCCAGGACCCCACGACGTACCACGACGACCTGATCGACTCGGCCCGCGGCGGGGTGCCGCTCGGCCCGTACGGCGGGATCAGCGGCGACCACTGGCTGGGCGTCGAACCGGGCACCGGCCGGGACCTGTTCGCCCGGCTGCTATACGGCGCCCGGATCTCCCTGCTGGTCGCGCTGGGCGCCACCGTCGTCCAGGTGCTCATCGGGGTGGCCGTCGGGCTGGCCGCCGGACTCGGCGGCCGGTTCGCCGACACCGTGCTGTCCCGCCTCACCGACGTCCTGGTGGCGCTGCCGATGCTGGTCTGCGGGGTGGCCCTGACCTCGGTCGTACCGGCCGGTTTCCCCCGGCCGCTGCTGCTGGTCGTCGTCATCGGGCTGCTCAACTGGGGCGGCACCTCCCGCATCGTGCGCGCCCAGACCCTCTCGCTGAAGAAGCTGGACCACGTGGCCGCCGCCCGGCTCGGCGGGGCCGGGCCCTGGCGGGTGGCCCGCCGGGAGCTCCTCGCCGGGAGCTCCTGCCCGCGCTCGCCGCCCCGGTGATCACCTACGCGGCGCTGCTGGTCCCGACGAACATCGTGGTCGAGGCGTCGCTGTCCTTCCTGGGCATCGGCGTCAAACCGCCCACCTCCTCGTGGGGGCAGATGCTCTCCACGGCCACCACGTGGTTCCGCGCCGATCCGCTGTACGTCCTGCTGCCCGCCGCGTTCCTCTTCGTCACGGTCCTCGCGCTGACCGTCCTCGGGGACGCGGTCCGCGCCGCGCTCGACCCGCGGGAGCGGTCCCGGCTGCGGATCGGCACCACGGGCGCGCGGCGGATCCGCCGGGAGAGGAGCGCCACCGCATGACCGGCTACCTCCTGCGCCGGCTGGGCGGCGCACTGATCGTCCTGTTCCTGCTGTCCGTCGTCGTCTACCTGCTCTTCTACGTCGCCCCCGGCGACCCCGCCCGGCTCGCCTGCGGACCCCGCTGCGACGCCGGCCAGATCCGCCAGGTGCGCGAACAACTCGGCCTGAACGAAAGCCTGGTGGCGCAGTACCTGCACTTCCTCCAGGCCATCGCCGTCGGCCGCGACTTCTCCACCGGGACCGGAGTCCTGCACTGCCAGGCGCCCTGCTTCGGCCTGTCGTACCAGAACGACCAGCCGGTCACCGCACTGCTCGCCGACCGACTGCCGGTCACCGCCTCCCTCGCGGGCGGCGCGATGGTGCTGTGGCTGCTGCTCGGCGTCGGCACCGGACTGCTCTCCGCGCTGCGCCGCGGCGGGCCGACCGAACGGGTGCTGACGGTGCTCACCCTCACCGGCACCGCCACCCCCGTCTTCATCACCGGGCTGCTGCTCCTGATGCTGTTCTGCGCCTCCCTCCAGTGGCTGCCGTTCCCGTCCTACGTCCCGCTGACCGAGGACCCCGAGCAGTGGGCCTGGAACCTGCTGCTGCCCTGGACGGCACTGGCCCTGCTGGAATCCGCCAAATACGCCCGGCTGACCCGCTCCGCCACACTGGAGACGCTGGCCGAGGACCACATCCGCACCTTCCGCGCCTACGGGCTCCGCGAGCGCTCGGTGATCGGCCGGCACGCGCTGCGCGGCGCCCTGCCGCCGGTGATCGCGCTCAACGCCATCGACCTCGGCACGATGTTCGGCGGCGCGATGCTCACCGAGACCCTGTTCGGCCTGCCCGGCCTGGGCCAGCTGATGGTCCACTCGGTCCGCACCGTGGACCTGCCGGTGGTGGTCGGGACGGTGCTGGGCATCGGCGCCGCGGTGGTCGTCGCCAACGCCGCCGCCGACGTCCTGTACGCGCTCGCCGACCGAAGGGTGACCCTCACGTGACCGCGCAACCGACCGACCCGCTGGTCGAGGTCGCCGGCCTGACCGTCGACTTCCCGACCGCGGCGGGCGACGTCCGCGCCGTGGACGGAGTCTCGTTCCGCCTCGCGCCCGGCCGGGCGCTGGGCCTCGTCGGCGAGTCCGGCTCCGGGAAGTCCACCGTCGCCGCGGCCCTGCTCGACCTGCACCGCGGCACCGGCGCGCGGGTGGCCGGCACGGTCCGGGTCGACGGGCAGGACGTCCTCGCCGCCCCCGACGCCGCACTGCGCCGACTGCGCGGCGGCACCGCCGCGATGGTCTTCCAGGACCCGCTCTCCGCCCTGGACCCGTACTACGCCATCGGCGACCAGATCGCCGAGGTCCACCGGGTGCACCGGCCGGGCACCTCCCGGCGGGCCGCCCGGGCCCGGGCCGTCGAGGTGCTGGACCGGGTCGGGATCACGGACGCGGCCCGCCGGTCCCGGGCCCGGCCGCACGAGTTCAGCGGCGGGATGCGGCAGCGCGCGCTGCTGGCGATGGCACTGGCCTGCGAGCCGCGGCTGCTGATCGCCGACGAGCCGACCACCGCGCTGGACGTCACCGTCCAGGCGCAGATCCTCGACCTGCTGCACGAACTGCGCACGGAGAGCGGACTGGGCCTGGTCCTGGTCACCCACGACCTCGGGGTGGCCGCCGGCAGCGTGGACGAACTGCTGGTGCTGCGCGACGGCCGGGAGGTGGAACGCGGCCCCACGGCCGAGCTGCTCGGCACCCCGCGCGCCGCGTACACCAAGGAGCTGCTGGCGGCGGTGCCCCGGGTGGACGCCGTACGGAGCCCGGCACCGCCCGGGGCGGCCGCCGCGGACCCCGCCCCGGGCGAGCCGCTGCTCGAAGCCGTCGGTCTGCGGCGGGAGTTCGGCCGCGGACCGGCCCGTACCACCGCCGTCGACGACGTCTCGCTGACCGTCGCCGCCGGGGAGGTGCTGGGCCTGGTCGGCGAGTCCGGCAGCGGCAAGACCACGCTCGGCCGGATGCTGGTCCGCCTCCTGGAGCCCACCGCCGGGAGCCTGCGCTACCGCGGCCGGGAGATCGGCCGGCTCGGCGAGCGCCGACTGCGGCCGCTCCGCGCCGAGGTGCAGATGGTCTTCCAGGACCCCTCGTCCTCGCTCAACCCGCGCCGCACCATCGGGGAGTCGGTGGCCGACCCGCTGCGCGCCGCGGGCGGGTCGGACGAGGCGCGGATCGTCGGGCGGGCCAAGGAACTGCTGGAGCGGGTCGGCCTCGACCCGGACTGGTACCACCGCTATCCGCACGAGTTCAGCGGCGGCCAGCGGCAGCGCGTCGGCATCGCCCGGGCCCTGGCGCCCGCGCCCCGGCTGCTGGTCTGCGACGAACCGGTCTCCGCGCTCGACGTCACCACCCAGGCGCAGATCATGGCCCTGCTCGCCGAACTCCGCCGGGAGTTGGGCCTCGCCCTGGTCTTCATCGCCCACGACCTGGCGGTGGTCCGGGCGGTCAGCGACCGGGTGGCGGTGATGCGGGCCGGCCGGATCGTCGAGGAGGGGCCGGTCGACCGGGTGTACGACAGTCCCCAACACCCCTACACACAGGGGCTGCTGGCGGCCGTCCCAGCGCTGGATCCCCAGCTCGCGGCCGGGAAAAGGGAGCTGCGGGCGGTCGCCTAGGGCCGGTCCGCCGCATCAGGTCCGGCCCGGCCGCCGGACCTCCCCGCCCAACGCCCCCATAGCGCGGCGAAACGCCCTGAGGGGTGGAAAGTCACGCGTGTTCACCCCTTCCGGTGGCGCGACGGACAACCGTCCATCGCGCCACCGGCCCCTTTGCGTAGCTTCTTCCTGCACGTGGCGGGGGCGTACCGCGCCAGGACGCCGATATGGGAGGACGGGGGTGCCGTCGTGCGCATTGGACTGCTCACCGAGGGTGGCTATCCCTATGCGTCCGGTGAGGCGCACGGATGGTGCGAGCGGCTCGTCCGCGGGCTCGCCGGCCATGACTTCGCGCTCTACGCGCTGACCACGCACCCCCGGCAGGAGGCCTGCGGCCCCGTCGAACTGCCCCCCAACGCACGGCTGACGGGGCAGGCGCCGCTGTGGGGCGACGCCTCGGCACACCGCCGGACCGCCGGCCGCCGCGCCCGGCGCCGCTTCGCCGCGCACTTCGGCGACCTCGTGGCGGCCTGCGCGGCGCTGGCGGCGGGGGAGCGGGCCGCCGGTGCGGACGGCGCCGCGGCCGGCCGGGCGGACCGTTTCGCCAGCGGCCTCTACGGACTCGCCGACCTCGCCCGCGCCGGTGCCGCGCTGCCCGCCCTGCTCCGCTCCGAGGACGCCGTCCGCGTCCTGGAGGCCGTCTGCCACGGCCCCGGAGCGTCGTCCGTCCTCCAGAGTGCCCAGGTCACCGACCTGCTGGCGGTCGCGGCGGAGCTGGAGTCGGCGCTCCGCCCGCTCGCCCTGGACTGGTACGGCGACGCCGGACTCGCCGGGGTCGACCTCTGCCACGCCACCTCGGCCGGCGCCGCCGCGCTCCCGGGACTGCTGGCCAAACGCTTCTTCGGGACCCCGCTCCTGGTCACCGAGCACGGCGTGCGGCTGCGCGAGCACTACCTCGCGCACCCCGCGGCGCCGCGGACCGCGCCGGTCCGCGCGCTGCTCACCGCCTTCCGGCGCGCCCTCGCCGCCGAGACCTACGCCCGGGCCGCGCTGATCACCCCCGGCGGCACCCGGGCCCGCCGCTGGCAGGAGCGCTGCGGCGCGGACCCGGCCCGGCTGCGCACCGTCTACCCGGGCAGGGAGGCCAGCCCCTTCACGGCGGTCCCGGACGCCGCCGCGGACGATTCCGCGACCCTGGTGTGGACCGGTGCCATCACCCCGGACAAGGACCTGATCGGGCTGCTGCACGCCTTCGCCGAACTCCGCAGGGCCGTCCCCGCCGCCACCCTGAGGATCATCGGCGGCCTCGGCGCCCACCCGGAGGCCGCCGGATACCGCGCCCAGTGCCGGGCGCTGGCCGCCCAGCTCTTCCCCGACGAGGCCGCCGACGCCCGGTCCGCCGGGGAGAACCCGGTCAGCTTCGAGGAGTTCGGCGACCCCACCGCGCCCACCCCGGCGGACGCCTACGCCTCGGCGACGGTGGTGGTGCTCTCCAGCGCCGTCGAGGGGTTCCCGCGCTCCCTGGTGGAGGCGATGTTCTGCGGCCGCGCCACGGTGTCCACCGACACCGGCGCGGTCTGCGAGGTGATCGGCGGCACCGGGCTGGTGGTCCCGCCGCGCAACCCCCGCGCCCTGGCCGACGCCTGCCGGGCGCTGCTCACCGACCCGGAGCGGCGCGCCCGGCTGGGCGCCGCGGCCCGCGCCCGGGCCCTCGAACTCTTCACCGTCGAGCAGAACATCGCGGCATTTCGCGGCATCTACCTGGAGCTGATCGCACAGGCCCCGGGCGGTCCGGCGGGGTGCGGCGCCACGGCCGGGGACGGCGTCCCGCGGCCCTTCGCCCGGCCCGCGGAGTCCCGGATGCCCGGCGGGCCGTCGCCGGTGGGCGCCACCACACCGACCTGGGCGCGGGCCGACCGGGCGGGCGGACGGGCCCGGCGCACACGGTACGGGGCGGCCGGCGAACCGGCCGCCGGGCAGGTGTGGTGAGGGTGAGGGAGACCGCAGTGGTGACAGTCGTGCTGGAGGTGCTCTGCGCGGTGGGCGTGGTGGGCACGGCCCTGGTGACGGGGAGGGCGGACGTGGCGCACGAGGGAAGCCGGGCCGGGGCCCGGAGGTGGGGCCGCCCGCCCGCCGGGCTCCCGCTGCCCGCCCGCGGCGTCCGCGCCGCCGACCCCTGTTCCCGGGACCGGGGGAGAGGAGACGGCGCATGACCGCCCCGGAGAGCGGCACCGCGGCGCCGCCCGCACCCCGGCCGGCCCCGCGGCACGGCCCCGCCGACCCCGTCAAGATCCTGATGCACCGCCACCGCACCTTGTGCGAACGGGCCGTCGACCCGTTGGAGATCGCCGCCGGCCTGGAGGCGCACGGGGTCACCGACCGCGCCGCCGCCCGGTTCCGGCACCGCGACGTCTTCTCCCTGGCCGAGGAGCTCTACGCCCGTGTCCCGCGCGCCGACGAACCGGAGCGGGCGGCGGCGGAGGAGCCGGGCGCGGACCCGCCCCCGGTGGCCCCCGCGCCCGCTCCCCTCTCCCGGGTCGCCCGCGCCGCGGTGCAGCTGCTGCCCGGCGCGATCGGCCTCGCCACGGTCGCCGCCCACGCCTCCGTCAGGACCCCGACCGGGCACGTCCTGACGGCGGTCGACGCGACCGGACTGCTGCTCACCGTCCTCGCGGTGCGGCTGGCACTGCGGCACGGGCCGCTGCGGCTGCGGCGCGGCCCCGGCTCCCGGGCGGCGGTGCTGTGGGCCGCCTGGGCGGTCGGCTACGCGGTCTACGGCGACTGGCTGCTGACGCAGCTGCTCTCCGGCGGACCCGATGTGCCCGGCCCGCATCCCCGGGCGGCGGTGGCCGCCGCCGTGGCGCTGGCCTGCGCGCTCGCCCCGGCCGCCGGGTGCGCCCACTGGTTCGCGGTCCGCGCCCGACGCGGCCTGGCCACCAGTCGCGCACTGTCCGAACTCGCCTCCCGGGTAAGGCCGTTGCTGGTCGGTGCCACGCTGCTCTTCCTCGTCGCCGCGGCGGCGCTGGCGCTCGGCGCCCGACTGCTCCTCGCCGGCGCGGGGAGCCCCGGCGGCCGGACGGCCGTCGCGGCGGTCTGCGCGCTGGCGGTGCTGCTCTTCCTCGCCCGGCTGCTCTCGGCGCACGGCTTCCCGACGGCCGCCGCGGCCGGTCTCGGCACCGCCGCCGCCCTGGAAGCGGCGGCCCCGGCCCTCGTCCTGGCCGCCCGGCTCCCCGGCCTGGCGCGGCTCGGCACCCCCGTGGAGGTCCTGGTCCGCGCCGCCGGACCGGCCGCGGTCCCCGCCCTCGCCGGCGCCCTCGCCGCGCTGGGCCTCCTCGTCCACGGCCTGCGGGCGCTCACCGGCGCCTGCGCGCACCCGCCCTCCCCCGAGCCCGACCGGCGCGGGGGTACCCCCGCCACCGACCCGGCGGAGGACCGCCGGTCATGAGCCGCCGCACCGGCCCGTACGGGCCCCCGTACTCCGTACCCCCCGCGGCGCGGCGCCCCGATGCCGCCGCCCCGCCCGCCCCGGCCACCGCGCCGCGGACCCCACCCCCCACCGGCCCCCGCCCCCAGGGGCGGACGCCGAACCCGCGACCGGAGCCGGAGGCATTCGCCCGCTTCCCTCGATCCGCATGAGGAGTCGACACATGAACGTCCACCCGACCACACGGCACGCGCGCAGGGGGGCCGCACGATGAGGGTGCTGCTCATCGGCGCGAACGGGTACCTCGGCCGCTACGTCGCCGACCGCCTGCTCGCCGACCCCGCCGTCCAGCTCACCGCCCTCGGCCGGGGAGACGACGCCGACGTCCGCTTCGACCTCGCCACCGGCAGCCCCGGGGCGCTCACCCGCTTCCTCGACGCGGTCCACCCCGGCGTGGTCGTCAACTGCGCCGGCACCACCCGCGGCGGCGCCCGGGAGCTGACCCGGCACAACACCGTCGCGGTCGCCACCATCTGCGAGTCGCTGCGCCGCAGCGGCTGCGGCGCCCGCCTGGTCCACCTGGGGTGCGCCTCCGAGTACGGGCCCTCGCAGCCCGGTTCGTCCACCGCCGAGGACGCGGTGCCGCGCCCCGGCGGCCCGTACGGGGTCAGCAAGCTGGCCGCCACCGAACTCGTGCTGGGCTCCGGACTCGACGCGGTGGTGCTGCGGGTCTTCTCACCGGTCGGCCCGGGCACCCCGGCCGGGTCGCCGCTGGGCCGGCTCGCCGAGGCGATGCGGCGCGCCATGCAGTCCGGGGACAGCGAGCTGAAGCTGGGCGGCCTGGGTGTGCAGCGGGACTTCGTCGACGTCCGGGACGTGGCCCGGGCGGTGCACGCCGCCTCGCTCTCCGCCGCGCAGGGCGTGGTCAACATCGGGACCGGGCGCGCGGTGCGGCTGCGCGAGGCCGCCGCGGTGCTCGCGCGGGTCGCCGGGTTCGGCGGCTCGCTGCACGAACTCGACTCGCCGCCGGCCCGGTTGGTGATCCCGGCCCCGGCCGCCGAAGGGCAAGCGGCCGGCGCGCCGCTCACCGCCTACCCGTATCCGGACGGCTGCGGCACCTGGCAGCAGGCCGATGTGCGCACCGCCCGCGACCGGCTCGGCTGGCGCCCGCGGATCGTTCTGGAGGAGTCCCTCGCCGACATCTGGATGGAGGCCGCATGCCGGATCTGAGCACTCCTGCGGAGACCGGCGCCCGGCCCGGCCCGCCCCGGCCTCCCGGTCAGCGCACGGATCCGTGAGACGGATGTCCGCCTGTTGGGACGCCTGGCCGGGGAACGGGATGCCCGCCCCCCGGCCAGGCGGGTCTCCGCCCCACCGCCCGTCAGACCACCGGGGCGACCGCGGCGGCGGTGCCGCCTGGGAGTCGCTGCCCGGCTGCTGGGACACATTCGTCTCGCGCATCGGACCAGGTGTCTCGGAATGAAGAAGGGCGTGGCAGTGTTACGGGAAGAACCCTCTCCACCGGTTCCGGCCGGGGCGGGGGAACCCCATCGAGACCGACCAACGGAGTCCCCGTGTCGCTGCCACCCCTGGTCGAGCCCGCTTCGGAGCTCACCGTCGACGAGGTCCGCAGGTACTCCCGCCACCTGATCATCCCCGATGTCGGGATGGACGGGCAGAAGCGGCTGAAGAACGCCAAGGTGCTGTGTGTCGGCGCCGGCGGCCTGGGTTCGCCCGCGCTGATGTACCTGGCCGCGGCCGGCGTCGGCACCCTGGGCATCGTGGAGTTCGACGAGGTCGACGAGTCGAACCTGCAGCGCCAGATCATCCACAGCCAGGCGGACATCGGCCGTTCCAAGGCCGCCTCCGCCAGGGACACGGTGCTCGGCATCAACCCGTACGTCACGGTCAACCTCCACGAAGAGCGCCTGGAATCCACCAATGTCATGGAGCTCTTCGCGCAGTACGACCTGATCGTCGACGGCACGGACAACTTCGCCACCCGCTACCTCGTCAACGACGCCTGTGTGCTGCTGAACAAGCCGTACGTCTGGGGTTCCATCTACCGCTTCGACGGCCAGGCGTCGGTGTTCTGGAGCGAGCACGGTCCGTGCTACCGCTGCCTGTACCCGGAGCCCCCGCCGCCCGGCATGGTGCCGTCCTGCGCCGAGGGCGGCGTGCTCGGCGTGCTCTGCGCCTCCATCGGTTCGATCCAGGTCAACGAGGCCATCAAGCTGCTCGCCGGCATCGGCGACCCGCTGGTCGGCCGCCTGATGATCTACGACGCGCTGGAGATGACGTACCGCCAGGTCAAGGTCCGCAAGGACCCCAACTGCGCGGTCTGCGGCGAGAACCCGACCGTCACCGAGCTGATCGACTACGAGGCGTTCTGCGGTGTGGTCTCCGAGGAGGCCCAGGAGGCGGCGGCCGGTTCGACGATCACTCCCCGGCAGCTCAAGGAGTGGATCGACGCCGACGAGAAGATCGACATCATCGACGTCCGGGAGCCCAACGAGTTCGAGATCGTCTCGATCCCCGGCGCCCGGCTGATCCCGAAGAACGAGTTCCTGATGGGCACCGCCCTCCAGGACCTCCCGCAGGACAAGAAGATCGTCCTGCACTGCAAGACCGGCGTCCGCTCCGCCGAGGTCCTCGCGGTCCTGAAGTCCGCGGGCTTCGCCGACGCGGTGCACGTCGGCGGCGGCGTCATCGGCTGGGTCAACACCGTCGAGCCCGAGAAGCCCGTCTACTGACCGTTCCACCGGGCGGCGGTTCCGCCCCGTGACACGTGAAGGCGCCGGTCCGTGCGATACGGACCGGCGCCTTCGTGCGTACCGGCGTGCGTGCCGGAGCGGGTCGGCTCAGATCTCGCCCTTGCGGCTGAGGAAGGTGAAGGCCATCCAGCCGGGCAGCACCGGCAGCCAGAAGACCATCAGCCGGAAGAGCAGCACCGCCGGGAGCGCCGTCTCGGCCGGCAGCCCGCCGAAGGTCAGCGCACCGATCAGCGCGGCTTCCACGGCGCCCACGCCGCCCGGTGTCGGCGCCGCCGAGCCCAGCGCGTTGCCCGCCAGGAAGGCCACCGCGATACCGGCGTAGCTGATCTGGTCGGCGCCGCCGAACGCCCGGATCGAGGCGTCCAGGCACATCACGTTCGCCACCGTCAGCAGCAGCATCCCGCCGATGCCGGTGACCAGCTTCCGCGGCCGCTGGAGGATGTCCAGCATCCGCGGCACCACCCCGGCGAACAGCGACCGCAGCCGGGTCGCCACGAACTTGCGCAGCACCGGCACCGCCGTGACGACCAGGACCAGCACCGCCACCGTCAGCAGACCGGCGATCACCGTCCGGGACGGCGAGATCTGCGGCGCGTGCTCGGTGCCGGTCAGATAGCCGAACGCCAGCAGCAGCACGATGTGGCTGCCCAGCCCGAACAGCTGGGACGCGCCGACGCTCGCCACCGCCAGACCGGGCCGCACCCCGGCCCGCTGCAGGAAGCGGGTGTTCAGCGCCACCCCGCCGATCGCCGTGGGCGCCACCAGCTTCACGAAGTCGCCCGCGACCTGCGCGAGCAGCGTCCGTACGAAGGAGACCTTCTCGGTGACGAACCCCAGCAGGCTCATCGCCGCCGCGACGTAGGTCAGCGCCGAGAAGAACGCCGCCACCAGCACCCACACCCACCGGGCCTGGTTGATCACATCGCCGAGGTTGAAGTTGGTGAGCTGCGACAGCAGCACGTACGCCGCGAAGGCACCGGCGATCCAGCTGATCAGGATGCGCGGACTGAGCCGCTCCAGCTTCGCCGGCTCGATCACCGCGGTCGGCCGGATCAGCAGCACCTGCCGGCGGATCTGGGCGAGCAGATCCTCCTCCAGGGCCTCCTCCGACGCCTCTTCCAGGGCGCGCTTCTCGGCGGTCTTCTCGGCGTTCCGCATCGCCCGCTGGGCCTTGCGGTCCTGGGGGCCGTTGGCCTCCCGGGCCTCCCGCGCCTCCTTGGCGGCCTGCGAGGCGGCCAGCACCGCCTCCCGCTCCCGCTTGGACCGCTCGCGGGCCAGCTGGCGCAGGGTGGCCCGGGTGGTGCGGCTGAGCGCGATCGGCTGGAGCAGCGGCAGGCTGTCGGCGACCGCGTCCGGGCCGAGCACCTCGACGGCCGCGGCGACCGCCCGCTCGGCGCCGACCCGCAGTCCGCAGGTGGCCAGCAGCTGGGCGATGTCCATCCGCAGCACCACGTCGCCGGCGGCGATCTCGCCGCCCCGCAGATCGGTCAGCACGATGTTGCCGGAACGATCCACCAGCAGGGCGTCCCCGACCAGCCGCCGGTGCGCGATCCGCCGCGACTGCAGCGCGGCCACCTGCCGCCAGGCGCTGTGCATCAGCTCGTCGGTGATCTCCTCGTCGGCCAGCGCGTCGAAGCTGCGGCCGCCGATGTGCTCGTAGACCAGCATCACGGCGTCCGGGCCCAGTTCGGAGGTGGCGATCAGCTTGGGCGCGTTGGCCCCGGCCGCGATCGCCGCGTACGCCAGCAGCGCCTCCTGCTCCAGGGCCTGGCGCAGGGACTGGAGGCTGCGGCGCTGGTTGATCCCGCGCAGCGACAGCCGCCGCCACACGCGGTAGAAGAAGCCCTGCGCCTGCTGCTCGCGGTCGACGACGGTGACGTCGATCGGCGGGCCGTCCTCCAGGCTGACGAGGTAGCGGCGGCCCCGGTCGGCGTGCTCGGGTTGGTCCGGGTTGGCGATGTCCTCCGCGCGCATCGCGCTGACCGGCCGGAAGCCGACCCGGCGCAGGCCCGCGAGGAGGTTCTGGCCGGTGGGGCGGACGTTGGGCGAGCCGACGGCGTAGAGGGTGCCGAAGGCGACGGTCCAGCCGATCAGCACGGTCACCACGATCGCGAACGGGGTGGTGTACCGCCCGATCAGCACCGCGAAGGCGTCCAGCAGCAGGACGCACCACATCGCCACCCGCCAGCGGGGGCGCCGGGACATCCCCACTGCCGTCATGTAGGCGATGACCGGTGCCAGGTAGCTGTGCACCGGTGCGGAGAGCGCCCCGTTGGCCAGCGGCTGGGTGAGCGCGCTGCGGATCGAGGCGGGGGCGGCCTCGGCCACCCACAGGTCGGTGGCGAGCGACACCCCGTGCGCCAGGACGGCGGCCAGCACACCGTCCGCGATCCGCAGTCCGTCCCGCTTGATCAGGCGTTCCACGGCGAACGCCACCGGCACGATCAGCACCAGGACGCTGGACGCCAGCCCGGCCAGGTTGATCAGCAGCGGCGGGGCCGCCCCGGCGCCCTGCCCGATGTCGTTCTTCAGACCCTGGGTGGTGCCGTGCGCGAAGGTCGCCAGCGCCAGCACCAGCGCGATCCCGGCGATGCCGAGCAGCAGCCGCAGCAGGTCGGCGGGGCGGTGCACCCGCGCGGGCACCAGCGGTTCGTCCACCGCGAGCCGGTCGACGGGGAACTGGCCGGTGCCCGGGGAGCCGTCCTCACAGCGGTGCGCGCCCGTGGGGGGCGCGTCGTCGGCGGTCTTGTGGTGCTCCAGCCGTTCCTCCGGCTGCCGGTCGCCCTGGTCGCTCTCCTTCGTCCGCCGGACGGGCTGGTGCCGCTCGGGTGGCTCGGGCGCCGTGGGCCGTCCCGGCCTCGCGGACGCCTCGGGTCGTTCGGCCTTCTCGATCGTGCTCGCCTTTTCGGTAGCGGGGGCCCTGGTCGGCTCCCGTTGATGCGTCCCCTCTTCGGCCGCCCGCGGCCCCTGCGGCTGCGCGGTCCCTGCGGTCGGTTCCGGGGTGGTGCCGGTGACCAGCACATCAGGGGCGCCCGCCTCCCGGGGAGGCGCCGCACCCTGCTGCTCGGCCGTCTCTTCTTGATCTCGTATCACCAGTCACCGTCCGGAAGATGGTGGCACGGCCGTCCGATCCGGGGAGGCATCAGGGTGCATTTGGGGGCCACGGGAAGTGGAACCACAGCCACCGCACAAGGTCTCCGCCGCATTCCCGGCCTCTCCCGGCCGGCGGACCGGGCGTCCAAGCCCATTGTCGGTGCTGTGCGGCAGGATGGGCCCAATGAAGGGGACCGGATCCACGGACAGCACGGACAGCGCCGACGCCGCCGACGACCGTGCCGCGCCGGACGACACACCGGGCGCCGCCGTCGAGCTGCCCGACTACGCGGAGCGGGTCCTCGGCGTCGCCGAGCTGATCCCGCCCGGCAAGGTCATGACCTACGGCGACGTCGCCGAGTGGCTCAAGGACGAGGAGCACCCGCACGGGCCGGCGCCGGGCGGCCCCCGGCAGGTGGGGCGGGTGATGGCCCTCTACGGCGGCGCGGTGCCCTGGTGGCGGGTGGTGCGCGCGGACGGCGTCCTGCTCCCCGGGAGCGAACTGCGCGCCCTGACCCACTACCGGGACGAGGGCACGCCCCTGAAGGGAGCCCCGGCGGCGTCCGAGGGCCACATACCGCGGATCGACATGCGCCGGGCGCGGTGGGACGGCGGCGACGGGGCCTAGACGGGGCCTAGACGGGGCCTTCGACCGGGGCCCGGGGCCGGTCCGCCGGACCAGGGCCGGACCGGGCCGGGCCCCGGGTTCGGCTCCTCGACCCGGTACGGTCGAAGACTGCCGTTCCGGACGCGACCGGCCGCGGGCGCCCGGACGACCCCGCCGGCCCGGACGGCCCGGTGGCACCGCCGGCACCGTCCGGCACCCTCCGCACCACGACCAGCACCTCCCTCCCAGGACCGGCGATCCACGTGAGTTCCTCCCTTCCGGCCGTTCCGCCGACGCAGCCCCGCGAGGCGGCGCGGCGGGGCGCCCCCGGCGCGTACCGACTGGTGCGCACCCCGCCGGAGCGGACCGCGCCACCCGTCCTGGACGCCGCCCAGCGCGCCGTGGTGGCGCACCGGAACGGGCCGCTGCTGGTCCTCGCCGGCCCGGGGACGGGCAAGACCACGACCCTGGTGGAATCCGTGGTGCGCCGCATCCGGGAGGGCGGAGACCCCGAGCGGATCCTCGTCCTCACCTTCAGCCGGAAGGCCGCGGTCGCCCTCCGCGACCGGCTGGCCGCCCGCCTGGCCGACCCGGACGGGCCGCCGGCGGGGCATCCAGGGGGCCACCGGGCGGGCGTCCCCCAGGCCACCACCTTCCACTCCTTCTGCTACGCCCTGGTCCGCGCCCACCAGGACGCCGACCTCTTCGCCGACCCGCTGCGGCTGCTGTCCGGCCCCGAGCAGGACCTGGTGGTCCGCGAGCTCCTGGAGGGCCAGGCGGAGCTGGCCGGCGCCGGCCGGGCCCGGGTGAGCTGGCCGGACGAGCTGCGGGCCTGCCTGACCACCCGCGGGTTCGCCGACGAGGTCCGCGCGGTGCTGGCCCGCAGCCGGGAGCTGGGCCTGGGCCCGGCCGCGCTGGGCGCCTTCGCCCGCCGCACCGGCCGCCCCGACTGGCAGGCCGCGGCCGCCTTCCTCGCCGAGTACCTCGACGTCCTGGACGCCCAGGGGGTGCTGGACTACGCCGAGCTGGTGCACCGCGCGGTGCTGCTGGCCGAGGGCCCGGAGGCCGCCGCCCGACTGGCCGGCGCCTACGACGCGGTCTACGTCGACGAGTACCAGGACACCGACGCGGCCCAGGTGCGGCTGCTGCGGGCGCTCGCCGGCCACCAGGGCGCGCCGGCCGCGGCCGGCTCCCCGGGCCGCACGCTGCTCGCCTTCGGCGACCCCGACCAGTCGATCTACGCCTTCCGGGGCGCCGACGTCAACGGCATCCTCGACTTCCCCGAGACCTTCCGGCGCGCCGACGGCACCCCCGCCCCGGTGGCCGTCCTGCGCACCTCCCGCCGCTCCGGCGCCGCCCTGCTTGCCGCCACCCGCCTGATCACCCGCCGGATGCCGCTCACCCGCCTCCCGGCCGACGCCGTCCGCGCCCACCGCGAACCGGCGCCCGTACGGGACGGCGGCCGGGTCGAGGCGTACACGTACCCGACCTCCGGCGCCGAGCTGGACAACATCGCCGACCTGCTGCGCCGCGCCCACCTGGAGGAGGGGGTGCCCTGGCGCGAGATGGCCGTACTGGTGCGCGCCGGCGGGCGTTCGATCCCCGCCGTGCGCCGGGCCCTCACCTCCGCCGGGGTCCCGCTCGACATCGACGGCGACGACCTGCCGCTCCGCCACGAACCGGCGGTCGGCCCGCTGCTGACCGCCCTGCGGGTGGCCGCCGGGGCACCGGCCGGACCCGCCACCGACGGCCGCGGCACCGCCGTTGACACTCCTGAGGCCGTTGACGCTGCGGAGGCCGTGGAGGCCATGGAGGCTGCGGAGGCCGTCGAGTTGTCCGAGGCCAGTGACACATCCGGGACCGAGGAGGCCCCCGTTGCTTCCGAGACGCCCGGTGCTGCCGCCGACGCGGTTCCGGACGGCACGGACGCGCCCGCGGCCCAGGAGGACGCACCGGCAGCCGACGACGACGTACCTGCACCGGCGACCGACGACGACGTACCCGCACCGGCGACCGACGACGACGTACCCGCACCGGCAGCCCACGACGACGCACCGGACCGCTCGACCGCCCTCCGGATCGACCCCGAGACCGCCATCGACCTGCTCACCTCCCCCCTGGGCGGCATGGATGCCGCCGATCTGCGCAGGTTGGGCCGGGCGTTGCGCGAGGAGGAGCGGGCGGCCGGCCGGCCGCTGCCGCCGCCGTCCGACGAGTTGATCGCCCGTGCGTTGGCCGAGCCCGAGCGCCTGGTCGCGCACGACCCCCGCTACGCCCGCGGTGCCCAGCGGCTCGGCCTGCTGCTGCGCAAGGCCGGGGAACTCCTCGCCGGCGGCGGGACGGCCGAGGAAGCGCTGTGGGAGCTCTGGGACGGCACCCCCTGGCCGGGGCGGCTGGAGCGGGCCGCCCGACGCGGCGGGGCCGCCGGCCGCAACGCCGACCGGGACCTGGACGCGGTGGTCGCGCTGTTCGAGACGGCGGCCCGCGCCGAGGAGCGCACCGGCGGCCGCGGCGCCCGGAACTTCCTGGAGGAGCTGGACGCCCAGGACATCGCCGCGGACACCCTCACCCGCCGGACGGTCCGCCCCGACGCCGTACGCCTGATGACCGCGCACCGCGCCAAGGGCCTGGAATGGCGGTTCGTGGTGGTCGCCGGGGTCCAGGAGGGCCTCTGGCCCGACCTGCGGCGGCGCGGGTCGCTCCTGGAGGCGGACCGGATCGGCCGGGACGGTCTGGCCGAACCGCTCACCCCGGCCGCCCTGCTCGCCGAGGAGCGCCGGCTGTTCTACGTGGCCGCGACCCGGGCCCGGGAGCGCCTGGTGGTCACCGCCGTGCAGGCCGCGGCCGAGGACGGCGACCAGCCGTCCCGGTTCCTGACCGAGCTGGGCGTCACCCCCCAGGACGTCACCGGGCGCCCCCGCCGCCCGCTGACGGTGGCCGCGCTCGTCGCGGAGCTGCGCGCCACCACCGTCGACCCGGAGGCCGGGCCGGCGCTGCGCGAGGCCGCCGCCCAGCGGCTGGCCAGGCTGGCCGCGCTGCGCGACGACGACGGGTACCCGCTGGTGCCGGCCGCGCACCCGGACAGCTGGTGGGGCCTGCACGAGCCCACCCACAACACCGTCCCGCTGCGCGACCGCGACCGGCCCGTGGTGCTCTCCGGCAGCGCCCTCGACCAACTGGCGAACAGCTGCGCACTCCAGTGGTTCCTGGGGCGCGAGGTGAAGGCGGACGCCCCGGCCACCGCCGCGCAGGGCTTCGGCAACGTCGTCCACGTGCTCGCCGACGAGGTCGCCTCCGGCCGCACCCCGGCCGACCTGTCCGTCCTGATGGCGCGGCTGGACTCGGTGTGGGACGCGCTCGCCTTCGACGCCCCCTGGAAGTCCCGCCAGGAGAAGGACAGCGCCCGCGCCGCCCTGGAGCGCTTCCTGCGCTGGCACGTCATGGAGCGCGAGACGCTCGGCCGGGACACCGTCGCCACCGAGCACGGCTTCGACGTCACCCTCGACGCCGGCGCCTACGAGGTCCGCATCCGCGGCAGCATGGACCACGTGGCGCGGGACGCCCAGGGCCGCGCCTACGTCGTCGACTTCAAGACCGGCAAGCAGAAGCCGACCGGCCCCGAGGTCGCCCGCCACCCGCAGCTCGCCGTCTACCAGCTCGCGGTCCGCGAGGGCGCCCTCGACGACGCCTTCGACGGGGCCCGGCCGGAACCGGGCGGCGCCGAACTCGTCCACCTGCGGCTCGGCGCGCCCCGCAAGGAGGGCGGCGACGCGCTGCCCGCCGTCCAGGCGCAGCCGCCGCTGGAGGGCGACTGGGTCGGCGATCTGCTCGCCACCGCCGCCGGCCGGGTGCTGGAGGAGCGCTTCACGCCCACCACCGGCGCGCACTGCACGCACTGTTCCTTCCGGGCCTCGTGCAGCGCGCTGCCGGAGGGCCGGCAGATCGTGGAATGACCCGACCCGTGGCCCCTGCACCACGCTGACCTGCGCGGACATCGGCCGGGGCGGGATTGTCGGCGGCGGCCGTTACGGTGTCCGATGTGTCAGTTCCGTCAGCCCGCATCACCGACCCCGAGCAGCTCAAGGAGCTGCTCGGCATTCCGTTCACCCCGGAGCAGACGGCGTGCATCACGGCCCCGCCCGCGCCGCAGGTCATCGTGGCCGGAGCCGGTTCGGGCAAGACCACGGTGATGGCCGCGCGGGTGGTGTGGCTGGTCGGCACCGGCCAGGTCGCCCCCGAGCAGGTCCTCGGGCTGACGTTCACCAACAAGGCGGCGGGGGAGCTGGCCGAGCGCGTCCGCGCGGCCCTCCTGGCGGCCGGTGTCACCGACCCCGACGCGCTCGCCCCGGTCGGCGGCGCCGCGCATGGGCCCGCCGAGGACGCCGCCGGTGCGCAGACGCCCGCCGGGGAGCCGCGGATCTCCACCTACCACGCCTTCGCCGGCCAGCTCCTCAAGGACCACGGCCTGCGCATCGGCCTGGAGCCCAGCGCCCGGCTGCTCGCCGACGCCACCCGCTTCCAGCTCGCCGCCCGCACCCTGCGCGCCGCCCCCGGTCCGTATCCGTCGCTCACCACCTCGCTGCCCACTCTGGTGGAGGACCTGCTCGCCCTCGACGGCGAGCTGGCCGAGCACCTGGTGGACCCGGCCGGCCTGCTCGACCACGACACCGCCCTGCTCGCCGCTCTGGAGGGCGCCAAGCTCAGCAACGCCGATCTGCGCAAGGTCCCCGAGGCCGCCCGCGGCCGGCTGGAACTCCTCGACCTGGTCCGCGCCTACCGCCGCGAGAAGCGCCGCCGCGACCTGCTGGACTTCGGCGACCAGATCGCCCTCGCGGCCACCCTGGCCACCACCCGCCCGGAGGTCGGCGCGCTGCTCCGCGACGAGTTCCGGGTCGTCCTCCTCGACGAGTACCAGGACACCTCCGTCGCCCAGCGGCTGCTGCTCTCCGGCCTCTTCGGCGCCGGTACCGGGACGGGCACCGGGACCGCCACCGGGACTGCCACCGGGCATGCCGTCACCGCCGTGGGCGACCCCTGCCAGGCCATCTACGGCTGGCGCGGCGCCTCCGTGGCCAACCTCGACGACTTCCCCGCCCACTTCCCGTTCGCCGACGGCACCCCGGCCCGCCGCTTCGCCCTCAGCGAGAACCGCCGCAGTGGCGGCCGCCTCCTGGACCTCGCCAACCGCCTCGCCGCCCCGCTGCGCGCCATGCACGCCGGCGTGGAGGCGCTGCGCCCGGCGCCCGGCGCCGAACGGGACGGCGTGGTCCGCTGCGCCCTGCTGCCCACCCACGGCGAAGAGCTCACCTGGCTCGCCGACTCCCTCGCCCACCTGGTCCGCACCGGCACCCCGCCCGGCGGGATCGCGGTGCTGTGCCGCACCGCCGCCGACTTCGCCGGCATCCAGGGCGAGCTGGTCGCCCGGGACATCCCGGTGGAGGTCGTCGGGCTCTCCGGGCTGCTCCACCTCCCCGAGATCGCCGACCTGGTGGCGACCTGCGAGGTCCTCCAGGACCCGACGGCCAACGCCTCCCTGGTCCGCCTGCTGATCGGCCCCCGCTGGCGGATCGGCTCCCGCGACCTGGCCCTGCTGGGCCGCCGGGCCCGCGCGCTGGCCCACCCTTCCTCCCACGGTTCGCCCGACGGCGACCCCGAGCAGCGCCTCGCCGCGGCCGTCGAGGGCGTCGACCCGGCCGAGACGGTCTCGCTCGCGGACGCGCTGGACACCTTCCTGGAGTCCGGCGGGTCCGACGACGGCCTGCCGTTCTCCCCGGAGGCCGCGGTCCGCTTCGCCCGCCTGGCCACCGAACTCCGCGACCTGCGGCGCTCGCTCGCCGACCCGTTGATGGACGTGCTCCACCGGATCCTCGCCGTCACCGGCCTGGAGGTCGAGCTGTCCGCCTCGCCGCACGCCCTCGCCGCCCGCCGCCGGGAGACCTTGGGCACCTTCCTCGACATCGCCGCCGGGTTCGCCGCCAAGGAGGGCGGCGCCGCCCTCGACGGCGAGGCGACCCTGCTCGCCTTCCTCGGCTTCCTGCGCACCGCCGTCCAGTACGAGAAGGGCCTTGACGGTTCCCTCCCGGGCGGCGAGAACACCGTCAAGGTGCTCACCGCCCACAAGTCCAAGGGCCTGGAATGGGACGTGGTCGCGGTGCCGGGCCTGGTGGCCAAGCAGTTCCCCAGCGAGCAGGCCCGCGAGTCCTGGATCAGCCGCGCCAAGGTCCTGCCGCACGCCCTCCGCGGCGACGCCGCGACCCTGCCCGACGTGGCGGAGTGGACCGCCCGCGGCGTCAAGGACTTCAAGGAGGCGATGCGGCAGCACCAGGAGACCGAGGAGCTCCGCCTGGGCTACGTCACCTTCACCCGCCCCCGCTCCCTCCTCCTCGGCTCCGGCCACTGGTGGGGCCCCAGCCAGAAGCGTCCCCGCGGCCCGTCCGCCTTCCTGGAGGCGCTCCGCGAGCACTGCGAGGCCGGCCACGGCGAGATCGAGGTCTGGGCCGACCCGCCCGAGGAGGGCGCCGAGAACCCGGCCCTCGCCGAGGCCGCCGCCGACCGCCCCTGGCCGCTGCCGCTGGACCCGACGGCCATGGCCCACCGCCGCTCGGCCGCCGCCGCCGTCCGCGCCCACCTCACCCGCTACGCACCGGACACCGCCCCGGACTCCGCGGCGCCGCCCCCGTCCCCCGGGTACGACCCGGAGTGGCCGCCCCCACCGGACGACGAGGACTGGGCGGCCCTCTATGAGGACGCGCCGTACCCGCCGTACGAGGACGCCCTGTACGGCGATGCCCCGTACGACGAGGCCCCGTACGGCGATGCCCCGTACGGCGATGCCCCGTACGGCGATGCGTCCCGCGACGCGTATGACGACGCGTTCGACGAGCCCGCTCCGTCCGACGCTCACGAGTACGAGTACAGGTACGAGGAAGACACCGCACCCCGAGCCGGAGCCGACGCCCCGGCCCCGCGCCCCCGTCTCATCGCGCAGCGCTCCGCCGAACCCGACCCGGCCACCCTCACCGGCGGCCCCGGCCCCGGCTCCGGCCCCGAAGACCCCGAGGGCCGGCGGTCCCCGGCGCTGCCCCCCGAGGAGCGCCGCACCGTGGCGTCCTGGGACCGCGATCTGGAGGCGCTCGCCACCGAGCTGCGCAGCTCCCGCGCCCGGGTCCGCGACGTCCCGCTGCCGGCTTCGCTGACCGCCACCCAGCTGCTCCAGGTCGCCGCCGACCCGGACGGCTTCGCCCGCGAGCTGGCCCGTCCGATGCCGCGCCCGCCGCAGCCCGCGGCCCGCCGCGGCACCCGGTTCCACGCCTGGGTCCAGTCCCGTTTCGAGGAGCTGCCGCTGCCGCTGCTCGGCCCGGAGGAGCTGCCCGGCGCCGAGCCCGGCGAGGCCGCGGAGATCGCCGACGAGCAGGACCTGGCCGCCCTGAAGGAGGCGTTCGCGCGGACCCCGTACGCGCACCGGACCCCGTTCCGGGTGGAGGTCCCGTTCCGGATGACGCTCGCCGGGCGGGTGATCCGCGGCCGCATCGACGCGGTCTACAAGGAGCCGGGCCCGGACGGCGACCGCTTCGAGATCGTCGACTGGAAGACCGGCCGGAACCTCCCCTCCGGCGCCGGCGGCGCGGACCCCCTCCAGCTGGCCGTCTACCGCCTGGCCTGGGCCGAGCGGTACGGCCTGGCGCCCTCCGAGGTCGGTGCCGCGTTCCTCTTCGTCCGCACCGGAGAAGTGGTCCGGCCCGCCCGCCTGCCCGGCCGGGCCGGACTCGAACGGATCCTGCTGGGCGAGACCCCCGGCCGGTATCCCCCAGAAGGCCGATAGGCTCGGGCGTATGAGCACCACCCCGGACAACGCCGTCCGCGCGTACCTCACCGGCCACCGCGACGCCTTCCTCGACGACCTCGCGGAGTGGCTGCGCATCCCCTCCGTCTCCGCCGATCCCGGCCGCGCCGCCGACGTGCGCCGCAGCGCCGACTGGCTCGCCGCCAAGCTCGCGGAGACCGGCTTCCCGGTGACCGAGGTGTGGGAGACCGAGGGGCTGCCCGCGGTGTTCGCCGAGTGGCCCTCCGGGGACCCGGCGGCCCCGACGGTGCTCGTCTACGGCCACCACGACGTCCAGCCCGCCGCCCGCGAGGACGGCTGGCACACCGACCCCTTCGAGCCGGTGACCGTCGACGGCCGGCTCTACGCCCGCGGCGCCGCGGACGACAAGGGCCAGGTCTTCTTCCACACCCTGGGCGTCCGCGCCCACCTCGCCGCGACCGGCCGCACCGCCCCCGCCGTCAACCTCAAGCTGCTCATCGAGGGTGAGGAGGAGTCCGGCTCCCCGAACTTCCCGGCCCTGGTCGCGGCGCGTGCGGACCGCCTGGCCTGCGACGCGGTGATCGTCTCCGACACCGGTATGTGGGCCGAGGACACGCCCACCGTCTGCACCGGCATGCGCGGACTGACGGACTGTCAGATCGATCTGTACGGTCCCGACCAGGACATCCACTCCGGCTCGTTCGGCGGCGCGGTGCCCAACCCGGCCACCGAGGCGGCCCGGCTCGCCGCCGCGCTGCACGACGCCGACCGCCGGGTCGCGATCCCCGGTTTCTACGACGGCGTGATCGAACTCACCGACCGCGAGCGGGAGCTCTTCGCCGAGCTGCCCTTCGACGAGGAGCGCTGGCTGCGCACCGCGCACTCGCACGCCCCCCTCGGCGAGGCCGGCGCCACCACCCTGGAGCGCGTCTGGGCCCGCCCCACCGCCGAGGTCAACGGCATCGGCGGCGGCTACCAGGGCCCCGGCGGCAAGACCATCGTCCCGGCCTCCGCCCAGCTGAAGCTCTCCTTCCGCCTGGTCGCCGGCCAGGACGCGGAGGCCGTCCAGCGGGCGGTCGGCGCCTGGGTCGCCGACCGGCTCCCGGCCGGCATCCGCCACGAGATCACCTGGTGGGGCGCCACCCGCCCCTGCCTCACCCCGCTGGACCACCCCGCGCTCCAGTCCGTCGCCCGCGCCATGGGCCGGGCCTTCGAGACGGAGATCCGCTTCACCCGCGAGGGCGGTTCGGGTCCGGCGGCCGACCTCCAGGACGTCCTCGGCGTACCGGTCCTCTTCCTGGGCATCTCGGTGCCTTCCGACGGCTGGCACGCGCCGAACGAGAAGGTCGAACTCGACCTGCTGATGAAGGGCGTCGAGACCGCCGCCTACCTCTGGGGCGACCTGGCGGACGCCTGGCGCCCGGCCTGACCCGCGCCCGCCGCCGTACCGCTCCGCGCCCACACGCAGCAATCACCCACGCCACAGGGGGAGTTGGAAACAGCAGTGACCATCTGGACCGACCGCACGGCCGACCGGCCGATCACCTTCAGCGCGCCGAGCGGAATCGACCGCTCCGCCCACCACCGCCAGGACGAGGCATGGCTGGCGGCGGCGTGGAGCCACCCGACGACGCGCGTCTTCGTCGTGTCCGGGGGCCAGGCGCTGATCGACGACACCCCCGACGGCCGCACCGAACTGATCATGACGCCCTCCTTCGAGGCGCCGCTGACCGAGGCCCACCGCTACTACCTCGGCACCGACGAGGACGGCGTCAGCTACTTCGCCCTCCAGAAGGACGCCCTGCCTGGCCGGCTGGACCAGTCCGCCCGCGCCGCCGGACTCCGCGAGGCCGGTCTGCTGCTCTCCCCGCGGGACGCCGGCCTCCTCGTCCACGCCGTGGCCCTGGAGAACTGGCAGCGGATGCACCGCTTCTGCTCCCGCTGCGGCGAGCGGACGGTCATCGCGGCGGCCGGCCACATCCGCCGCTGCCCGGCCTGCGGCGCCGAGCACTACCCGCGCACCGACCCGGCCGTGATCATGCTCGTCACCGACGACCAGGACCGCGCCCTCCTCGGCCGCCAGGTCCACTGGCCCGAGGGACGCTTCTCCACCCTCGCCGGGTTCGTCGAGCCGGGCGAGTCCATCGAGCACTCGGTCGCCCGGGAGGTCTACGAGGAGGCCGGGGTCGTCGTCGGCGACGTGGAGTACGTCGCCAGCCAGCCCTGGCCCTTCCCCTCCAGCCTGATGCTGGGCTTCATGGCCCGCGCCACCTCCTCCGAGATCCAGGTGGACGGCGAGGAGATCGAGGAGGCCCGGTGGTTCTCCCGGGACGACCTCGCCGCCGCCTTCGCCTCCGGCGAGATCCTCCCGCCCTACGGCATCTCGATCGCGGCGCGGCTCATCGAGCGCTGGTACGGCAAGCCGCTGCCCAGGCCGTGACCCCCGCGGCCCGGGGCGCGGACAGCACCGTGCCCCGGGGCGCGGACAGCACCGTGCCCCGGGCCGCGGACAGCACCGCGGCCCTGACCGCGGACAGCACTGCGGCCCGGACCACGGACGTCACCGTCACCGTGGTCCGGGCCTCGCACAGCACGGGCCGTCGACCGGCTCCCTCACGGACCGGCCGACGGCCCCGCCTCGGCGGTGCGCCCGGCCCTCAGGCCGCGGCCACCTTCTCCTTGACCTGCGCCAGGGACGGGTTGGTCAGCGTCGTGCCGTCGGCGAAGAGCACGGTCGGCACCGTCTGGTTGCCGCCGTTGGCCTTCTCGACGAACGCCGCGGACTCCGGGTCCTGCTCGATGTTGATCTCGGTGTAGGCAATGCCCTCGCGGTCCATCTGGCCCTTCAGCCGACGGCAGTAACCGCACCAGGTCGTGCTGTACATCGTCACAGTGCCCGCCATGCGTCCCGCGCTCCTTAGCTCGGTCTCGAACGTGATCATGTGCCACGCGCGTCACTCCGACGCCGTGGCACCGATCTGCACAACGCCCACCGGGCCCGGACCATTCCCGGCCACCCCGAGCGTGTTCCCGGCCACCCGCCGGCGGCCCGCCGCGGGGCGCCGCAAGCCCCCGGCCGTCCCCAGCCGGGCACACCGGTACGACCGGTCCCCGGGCGGTGTGGACGGTTTCCCGGGTGCGCCGACGGACCTGGCAGCATTGGCGGAGTGACAGCAGCAACGGACGCCACTCTCTTCCCGCAGGTTCCGGGCGGCTCTCCCCATGCGATTCCGCCCAGCGGGGCCGACGCGGTGCTCGACGGGCTCGACCCCGAGCAGCGCGAGGTCGCCACGGCCCTGCACGGGCCGGTGTGCGTCCTGGCCGGCGCCGGCACCGGCAAGACCCGCGCGATCACCCACCGCATCGCCTACGGCGTCCAGGCCGGGATCCTGCAGCCCGCCAGTGTGCTCGCGGTCACCTTCACGGCCCGCGCCGCCGGCGAGATGCGCGGGCGGCTCCGGCAGCTCGGCGCGGCCGGCGTCCAGGCCCGCACCTTCCACTCCGCGGCCCTGCGCCAGCTCCAGTTCTTCTGGCCCCGGGCGGTCGGCGGCGAGCTGCCGCGGCTGCTGGACCGCAAGGGCCCGCTGGTCGCCGAGGCCGCCGCCCGCTGCCGCCTCCGCCTCGACCGCAACGAGCTGCGCGACGTCACCGGCGAGGTCGAGTGGTCCAAGGTCACCCAGACGGTGCCCGCCGACTATCCGGCCGCGGTCGCCAAGGCCGGCCGCGAGGCGCCCCGCGACCCCGCCGAGATCGGCCAGATATACGCCACCTACGAGCAGCTCAAGCGGGACCGCGGCACCATCGACTTCGAGGATGTGCTGTTGCTCACGGTCGGTGTGCTCCAGGACCGGCACGACATCGCCGAGCAGGTCCGCGCCCAGTACCAGCACTTCGTCGTCGACGAGTACCAGGACGTCAGCCCGCTCCAGCAGCGGCTGCTGGAACTGTGGCTGGGCGACCGCGACACCCTGTGCGTGGTCGGCGACGCCAGCCAGACGATCTACAGCTTCACCGGCGCCACCCCCGACCACCTCCTCGACTTCCGCGTCCGCCACCCGCACGCCACGGTCGTCAAGCTCGTCCGCGACTACCGCTCCACCCCCCAGGTCGTCCACCTCGCCAACGGCCTGCTCTCCCGGGCCCGGGGCCGCGCCGCCGAGCACCGCCTGGAGCTGGTCTCGCAGCGCGAGCCGGACACCGAGCCGGTCTTCACCGAATACGCCGACGAGCCCGCCGAGGCCGAGGGAACCGCCCGCCGGATCCGCGACCTGATCGCCGCCGGCGTCCCGGCCAGCGAGATCGCGGTCCTCTTCCGCATCAACGCCCAGTCCGAGGTCTACGAACAGGCCCTCGCCGACGCCGACGTGCCGTACCAGCTGCGCGGCGCCGAGCGGTTCTTCGAGCGGCCCGAGGTGCGCGAGGCCGGCGTCAAACTCCGCGGCGCGGCCCGCTTCGGCGGCAACGACACCCTGCTCGCCGACGCGGCGGACCTGCCGTCCGAGGTGCGCGCGGTGCTCAGCGACATGGGCTGGACCGACCGGCCGCCGGCCGGCTCCGGCGCGGCCCGCGACCGCTGGGAGTCGCTCGCCGCCCTGGTCCGGCTCGCCGAGGACTTCGTCCGGGCCCGCCCCACCGCCACCCTCGCCGACCTCGTCGCCGAGCTGGACGAGCGGGCCGCCGCCCAGCACGCCCCCACCGTCGAGGGCGTCACCCTCGCCTCGCTGCACGCCGCCAAGGGCCTGGAGTGGGACGCGGTGTTCCTGGTCGGCCTCACCGAGGGCATGGTGCCGATCCACCACGCCCGCACCGACGAGCAGGTCGAGGAGGAGCGCCGGCTGCTCTACGTCGGCATCACCCGCGCCCGGCGCCACCTGGCGCTGTCCTGGTCGCTGGCCCGCTCGCCCGGCGGGCGGCCGGTGCGCAGCGCCAGCCGCTTCCTCGACGGCCTCCGGCCCGGCACCGGCGGGGCGGCCCGCCGCCGCACCGCGGGCCTGCTCGCCGGCGGCGTCGAGCGCGGCGGCAGCGCCCCGGCGGCCCCCGGCCGACCGCGCCGCACGCACCGCAGCCCGGCCCGCTGCCGGGTCTGCAACCGCACCCTGACCGACCCCGGCGAGATGAAGCTGATGCGCTGCGAGGACTGCCCCTCGGAGCTCGACGAGGGGCTCTACGAGCGGCTGCGGGACTGGCGCGCCGAGCAGGCCGAGCGGACCCGCCAGCCGGCCTACTGCGTCTTCACCGACAAGACCCTGATGGCCCTCGCCGAGGTCGTCCCGGCGACCGCCGAGGAGCTGGCCGTCATCCCCGGCGTGGGCCGCCGCAAGCTTGACCGCTTCGGCTCCGACGTGCTCGCGATCTGCGCCGGTGAGGAGCCTGCTGGGGAGCCCGGCGGGGACGGTGCGGACGGGTCCGGCGACGCCGCGGAAAACTCGTCGGAAAAATAGTTTGCGCGCGTGGAGCGCATCCCCATAGCCTTCGGAAGCAGCGGAAACACGGAACTTCCGGGTTCCGAGGGTTCCGTGCTGTACTTGAACATCCCGGTTCGGGTTTTCCCGATCCCCTAGACGCCGAGAGGAGGCGAGCCCAGTGATCAGCTTCATCGAGACCAACAAAATGACCGATCTCTCGGTCGTCGCCCCCTGCGCTCTCGGCTTCTCGCTCCTGGGCACCGGTCTGTCCGGCTTCGGCCGTCCGTCCGGTACCGAGGTCGCGCGTCCCGAAGCCCTCGCCGTCCTGACGGTGAGCGAGCGCGTCGCGCGACCGACCGAGGCACCCGCGGCAGCGGTGGTGACGGCAACGGCGAATGCCTTTGCCCTCGCGACGGCCGCCAATGGTGCCGAATCCCGGAAGTACCAGTCGCAGCATGACATGTGGGCCTACCGCGGCCTCGAATCCTGGAGAGATCCAGCCTGATCGGCGATCAGGTCGGCACCTTCCAGGGCCGCGGAACCCTCACCGGGATCCGCGGTCCTTTTGTTTTGCCCAACGTGCCCGCCACCAGCCGGGCCGGAACAGACGAGGAACACACCACCGTGCAACTCCAGACGCACACCCCGTCCGACACCGACCTGATCCCTCCGCCCGACCCCCAGGAGAACTCCTTGCTGCCCCTCACCGAGCTCGACGAAGAGATCGACCGCCTCGGCACCGCCGTCCCTTGCCGCACCTATGACCCCGAGGTCTTCTTCGCGGAGTCGCCGGCCGACGTCGAGTACGCCAAGACGCTGTGCCAGACCTGTCCGGTGCGCGAGGCCTGTCTGGCCGGCGCCAAGGACCGCCGCGAGCCGTGGGGCGTCTGGGGCGGTGAGCTCTTCGTCCAGGGTGTCGTCGTGCCGCGGAAGCGTCCGCGGGGCCGTCCGCGCAAGAACCCGGTCATGGCATGAACACCGCGCGCACAGGAACGATCGACCATCCCGTCACACGGGATCCCCAGAAGCAGGACCCCACGATGAACCCGACTTTGACCGAGACCACCGCCCCCGCGAACTTCGGCGCGATCGAATCGCGTCAGAACAGGAACCTCGCCATGCAACTCATGCCAGAAGCCCTGGCCAGGGCCCATATGGAACAACGCCTGTCGGAAGCCGAGTCCGAACGCAGAGGACATCGGCTCGCTGCCGCGCGGCGGATGCAGCGGCGCGCCGAGCGCGCGTCGCTGCGTGCCCGCCGGGCGCTGGCCATGGCCGTGATGCAGTGACCGGGCACACCCGCACTGCACACTGATCCGCCGCCACCACGGGGTCCGTCCCACCGGACGGGCCCCGTGGTGCGTTGCGTCCCGTTTCGCAGGGCCCGTGGGGATATCGTCGGATCGTGGACCAGAAGACGCATCAACAGGCGGAGTTGGCCTCCGACGGCACGGTGTGCGCGCGCTGCGGCGCGGTGGCCGAGGAGGCCCCGCCGACGTGGATCTGCTCGGTCGAGAACGGCGAGCGCCGGTACTTCTGCGACCGCTGCGCCCGGGACAACATCCGTGCCATCGAGGGCCGGCTGGACTCCAGCTGGTGGTGAGGGTCAGGCCGGGCTGCCGGCGGAGCTCTCCGTGTCCGCCTGCTCCGCGGCGGCGTCCCTCGCCGCCTCTTCTGTCGCGTCCGCCTCTGCCGCGGCCCCGTCCGCTCCGTCGGGCAGGAACCCCGGCATCCACGCCTCCAGCTCGTCGCGCAGCCGCACCGTGGCCCCCAGCTGGCACAGCACCCCGATGGTGCTCAACGTCACACGGTGTATCAGGAGGTAGGCGGGCGGCAGATTGAGCTGCTTGCCCAACTGGTGCGCAGGGGAGCGCGGATCGCCGATCCGGGCCGCCTGCCGCCGCATCCAGCCCCGGGTGAAGGTGAACGCCTCCACCTGCGCCGGCTCGATGATCGGCAGCAGGTAGTCCAGCATCGCGTCCGGATCCAGCTCGATGGACTCCTTGACGAAGCCCTCCTCGCACAGCATGCGGTAGACCGCGTCCGCCTCGCCGCCCAGCGCCATCCGCAGCGAGGTGCCGATCGTCGGCGGCAGCCCGTCGGGCAGCCGGTCGACCGTGCCGAAGTCCAGTACGCCCAGCCGCCACTCGGCCACCGGCCCGTCCGGCGTCCGGTCGGGCAGCAGCCGGAAGTTGCCCGGGTGCGGGTCGGCGTGCAGCAGGCCCGTACGCGCCGGGCCGGAGAAGAGGAAGTGCGCCAGCAACTGCCCGGCGCGGTCGCGCTCCTCCTCGGTGCCGTGGGCGATCACCTCGGACAGCGGCACCCCCTCCAGCCACTCGGTCACCAGCACCTGGTCGCTCTGGTGCACCACGGCCGGCACCACCACGTCCGAGTCGCCGGCGAACTCCGCGGCGTGCGCCCGCTGGGCCTCGGCCTCCAGGGCGTAGTCCAGCTCCTCCGAGACCCGGTCGCGCAGCTCGGTGATGAGCGGCTTGATGTCCATGCCCGGGATCAGCGGCCCGAGCAGCCGCGCGAACCGGCTGAGCTGCGTCAGATCCGACAGCAGCGCCGGACCGGCCCCCGGGTACTGCACCTTGACGGCCACCTCGCGGCCGTCGTGCCACACCGCCCGGTGCACCTGCCCGATCGACGCCGCCGCGGCCGGTTTGTCGTCGAACTCCTCGAACAGCTCCCGCCAGTCCGCGCCGAGCCGCTCGGCCAGTACGGAGTGCACGGTGCTGGTCGGCAGCGGCGGGGCCGCTTCCTGAAGCTTGGTCAGGGCCGCGCGGTAGGGGCCGGCGACCTCCTCGGGCAGCGCCGACTCGAAGACGGACAGTGCCTGCCCGAACTTCATCGCACCGCCCTTCAGCTCGCCGAGCACCTTGAAGAGCTGCTCCGCGGTGCGCTGTTGGAGCTCCCGGCCGACGATCTCGGCGGACCGGCCGCCGAGCCGTTTGCCCAGGCTCCAGGTGGCACGGCCGGCGAACCCCAGTGGCAGCGCGGCCAGCTTGGCGGTCCGGGTGACCGCCTTGCGGGGAAGATCAGACATGCGCCCCTCCAACTCACACTGTCCCCAACCGGGGTTACCCGGTCATTGTTGCGTGTCGCGGCCGAGGATCCGAGGTGTCCGCCACGTCCGGTATCACGGCGGCACCGCAGCCGCAGTCGGGATGCGGGGCGATCCGCACCGTCCGCACGCTCGCACACGGCAGCGGGAGCTCCATCCGCGCCCCCGTGCACGGCGGCGGCTCGCCGTCGAGGAACGCCAGTGCCTGGACTGCGGCGAGCCCCGCGACCGCCGCCGCCAGTGCGCCGTCGCAGGCCGGCACCGCGGGCGTACCGCGCCCGGAACGCCACTGTGCGAGCAGCCGCGGCCAGGTCGGTTCCGCGTCCGTACGGCGGAGTTGGTCGCAGCCGGCGCAGGCCGAGACGCCGGGCACCACCAGCGGGCCCACCACTCCGGTGCCCTCCAGCACGCCCGCGTAGAGGTGCGGGATGCCGGCGGTGAGCAGGGGTGCGGCGAGCACCGGATCGGGGGCGTAGGCACCGAGGCCGTCGCGCGGGGCGAGCACCAGGAGGGAGATGCCCGGTTCACCGGCCTCGGTGACCGGGCCGCCGGACGGGGGCCGGCGGCTCCACGGGGAGGAATCCCGGACCAGCCTGCGGGCGGCCTCGCCCCGCCGTTCGCCGATCTGACCGGCCGTGGGCCCGCCCGGAACGACGTCCCACGGCGCGACCGTGCCGCCGTCCACCACATCCACCCGGCCGATCCCCGAGGCCGCCAGGAGCGCCGCGATCTGGGCGCCCACCCGCCCCGCCCCCTTCACCTTCACCCGGACCGCGCGGCGCGCCCCCAGCTGCGCGAGCGGTCCCGCCGCCGCCGGGCGCTGCCGCACGGACAGCGCGGCCAGATCCGCCCGCAGCCGCTCGACGGCCGCTGCGTCCGCCCGCACGGCGCCGTCCGCCGGCCCGTCCGCCGCCGGTGCCTCCAACAGCCCGGCCGCGCCGAGCCGCTCCACCACGCCGCGCGCCCGCTCCGGCGCGACATCCAGCGCCGCCGCCGCGTCGACCAGTTGCGGCAGCGAGCGGGTGCCGTCGATCAGCTCGATGAAGCAGCCGGTGGCGAGGTCGACCGGGCCGACCACCCGGGCATGGGCCGGCGCCACGCCGAACCGCACCGTCTCCCGGTCCCGCCAGCCGCGCCGCAGCGCGGGCTTGAGCATCGGATGCATGTCATCCGCCCCCCGTTCCGTCTCGTCCGGCCTCCAGCATGCGCTGGTCGGGCGCCGGACACGGAAGTTATCCACAGGCACCGGCCCGGAGTCGTACAAGCGGTGCACGCCGGGGGCGTTCAGGTGGCGAACCGTCCGCGGGTCGGGACTTCCCCCAGTGCCAGCGGGTAACGTCGGGCGCGTGCCCGCCGACCCTTCCCCGCGCGGTTCCGGGGAGACGCCCCTGCGCCGCGCCGCCGACCGCCCGCGGCGGGCCGAACCGAGCCCGCCGGCCCGCCCGGTGGAAGTGCGCCGCAGTACCCGGCGGCGCCGGACGGTCTCCGCGTACCGCGAGGGCGACCGCACGATCGTCCTGATCCCGGCCCGGATGTCGCAGGCCGAGGAGCAGCGCTGGGTGTCGGTCATGCTGGACAAGCTCGCCGCCCAGGAGAGCAAGCGGATGCTCGGCGAGGGCGACCTGGCCGAACGGGCCGAGCGGCTGTCCGGGCAGTACCTCGACGGACGGGCCCGGCCGGCGTCGGTCCGCTGGGTCACCAACCAGAACACCCGCTGGGGATCGTGCACCCCCGCCGAGGGCAGCATCCGGTTGTCGCACCGCCTCCAGGGCATGCCGGAGTACGTCATCGACTACGTCCTGCTGCACGAGCTGGCGCACCTCCTCGTCCCCGGCCACGGACCGGAGTTCTGGCGGTTGCTGGAGCCCTATCCGCGCACGGAGCGGGCCCGCGGCTACCTCGAAGGCGTGGTGGCCGCCGACCGGCTGCCGCACCTGCCCGCCGCCCGCCGCCGCTGACCGCGCCGGCCGTGCCCCGGCGCGCCCCGCCGCCGCGGACCGTCGGTGTCAGCCGTTAGCCTGGCGTGGGTAGGGACTCAAGGCGAGAGCGGGGGAGGGGCGTTGCACATGGCCAGGGAATTCCAGCGCGGCCACAAGGCCAGGCTGGTCGATCTGACGGCGGAACGGGACCTGTACATCGGGGTGCAGATCGCCGGCCCCGGCTTGGCTTTCGACATCAGCTGCTTCGGTCTGGACGCCGACGAGCGGCTCTCCGACGACCGCTACTTCGTCTTCTACAACCAGCCCGAGGCCCCCGAGCAGGCGGTCCGCCTGCTCGGCCCGCAGGCCGGCGACACCGGGTCCTTCCACATCGCGCTCGACCGCCTTCCACCGCACATCCGGAAGCTGACCTTCACCGCCGCCCTCGACGGCGAGGGGCAGATGGCGCAGATCGGCCCCGGCTGCCTCCGGATCGTGGCCGGCGGCCAGGAGGTCGCCCGGTATCCGTTCACCGGCGGCGAGTTCAGCACCGAGCGCGCCGTGATGCTCGGTGACCTCTACGTCAAGGACGTCTGGCGGTTCGCCGCGGTCGGCCAGGGTTTCGACGGCGGACTGGAGGCGCTGCTGACGAACTTCGGCGGCGAGGTCCTGGAGGAGGACGCCGCCGGGGAGGCACCGGCGCCGCCGGCCACCGCGCAGGGCGGGCCCGATTTCACGCTGTCGCCGCCGGCCCCGGGGCCCGCCCCGGTCCCGGTCCCGGTGCCGCCTGCCGACGTCGCGCCCGCCCCGGCCCCGCCCGTGCCCGCCGTCCCCGACCCGCGCGAGCCCGCGCCGCACCACCCGCAGCCGGCCCCGCCCCCGCTGCCGCAGCCGGCCGTTGCGCAGTCCCCGCAGCCCGCCGCCGCGCAGATCCACAGCGCGCCGACGGTCATTGCGCCGATGTTCCCGCCCGGCGGCCCGGTGCCGCCCCCGGGTGTCCAGGGGCCGCCCCCGCCGCCGGGAGTGCAGGGGCCTCCGCCGCCTCCGCCGCCGCCACCGGGCCCGCAGGGACCACTGCCCCCGCCGCCCCCGCCGCCGTACGGCCAGGTGCCCGACGGCTTCCCGGCCGGTCAGCAGCCCCCGCCGCCACCGCAGTACGGCCAGCAGCCGCCTCCGCCCCCGCACTACGGGCAGCAGCCGCCTCCGCCGCCCCCCTACGGTCAGCAGCCCCCGCCACTGCCGCAGTACGGCCAACAGCCCCCGCCGCCCGGTGGATACGGCGCGCCCCAAGGCCCGCCCGCGCCGCTCCCGCCGCCACCGCAGTACGGCCAGCCGGGCCAGCAGCCCCCGGGGGCCCCGTACGCCCCGTATCCGGGGCAGGGCGCGCCCCTCCCCGAGGACGGCGGTACGGGGCCGTGGCACCGGCCCGAGGCTCCGGGAGCCCCCGGCGCGCCGCAGGGCGACCCGCACCGGGGCCGCTGACCGGTGCGGCCGCGGCCGACCGCCGCGCCGCCCCGCTGTACACATGCGTCCGGCGCCCGCCCCGAGGAGGGGCGGGCGCCGGACGTGATGATGCGTCAGGAATCCGTGGACAGCAGCGCCCGGGTCTCCTCCACCAGGCGCACCACCGACGCGTCGGCGACCGCGGGCACCTCGTCGTAGCGGAACCACCGCAGGTCCAGTGACTCGTCGCTGATCGCCGCCACCGCGTTCGCGGGCGCCAGCGCGGCGTACTGCACGTCCAGATGCACCGCGCAGGGCGTCCGGTGCCGGTCCAGCCGCACCGGTGCGGCGCCCAGCAGCCTCAGCCCGTGCGCGATCCCGGACTCCTCCCGCGCCTCGCGCAGCGCCGCATCGGCCAACGAGGCGTCCTCGGGCTCGCAGTGGCCGCCCATCTGGAGCCACATCTCCAGCTTGCGGTGCAGGGTGAGCAGCACCCGCCCGCCGACCGGGTCGATCACCAGCGCGCTGGCCGTGATGTGCCCGTCCTTGCACGGCTTCCACATGCCGTCCTGATGGGCCACCAGGTGGTCCAGATAGGCCAGCCGCAGTTGCTCCTGATCAGCCGACGGCGCGGGCCATTCCTTGAGCACCCGCGCCGCGTCCGCATGCAGACTCACTTGGTGCCGTCGCCCTTGCCCTCGTCCTTGCCCTCGCCCTGGGGGCCGCGCTCGGCGGGGCCGTCCCCGGAGCCCTCCGCGGCGCCGTCCGCGGCCCGCTTGGTGAGGTCCGGGCCGCCGCCGCTCGCCGCCTCGCCCAGCATCTTGTCGAGCTCGGAGAAGTCGGCGTGCTCGTGGTGCACGAAGCCGTCCGGGTCGTCGAGGTCGGCCGCGGTCGGCAGCATGTCCGGGTGCTCCCACAGGCCGTCGCGGCCGTCCAGGCCCCGGGCGTCCGTCAGGGAGGCCCACAGCCGCGAGGCGTCCCGCAGGCGCCGCGGACGCAGCTGGAGACCGATCAGCGTGGAGAACGTCTGCTCGGCCGGGCCGCCGGTGGCCCGGCGCCGCCGCAGCGTCTCGCGGAGCTTGTCCGCGGACGGCAGGTGCGGCTTGGCGGCGGCGTGCACCACCGCGTCCACCCAGCCCTCGACGAGCGCCAGCGCGGTCTCCAGGCGGGCCAGCGCGGCCTTCTGCTCCGGGGTGTCCTCGGGCTGGAACATGCCCCCTTGCAGGGCGTTCTGCAGCTCCTCCGGGTGCTGGGGGTCGATCTGACCGACCATGTCCTCCAGCTTGGTCGTGTCGACCTTGATGCCGCGCGCGTAGCCCTCGACGGCACCGAACAGATGCGAGCGCAGCCACGGCACATGGGCGAAGAGCCGCTGGTGGGCGGCCTCGCGCAGGGCGAGATAGAGCCGCACCTCCTCCTCGGGGACGCCCAGACCGGCGCCGAACGCCTTGACGTTCGCCGGCAGCAGCGCGGCCTTTCCGGCCGGGACCAGCGGCAGCCCGACGTCGGTCGAACCGACGACCTCGGAGGCCAGCACGCCCAGCGCCTGCCCGATCTGGGTGCCGAACATCGCGCCGCCCATGGAGCGCATCATCCCGAGCAGCGGGCCCGCCATGGCCTGCATCTCCTCGGGCAGCACATCGCCCATCGCCGCCCCGACCCGCTCGGCGAGCGGGTCGACCAGGTCCTTCCACACCGGCAGGGTCTCCTCGACCCACTCGGCGCGGCTCCAGGCCACCACGGTGCCGGCGCCCGACGGGAGCGACGTCACCCCGTCCAGCCACAGGTCAGCGAGCCGTACGGCGTCCTGGACGGCCGACCGCTCACCGGGGGAGACGCTGGCGTCCTTGCTGCCGTCCTCGGCGCCCTGCGCGACGGTCTGCCGCGCGATGTCCTTGGCCATCTCCCAGTTCACCGGGCCGCCCTCGTAGGAGAGCATCTGGCCGAGCCGCTGGAAGGCGGCGCCGAGGTCGCCAGGGTTCATCTGGCCGCCGGGTCCCCCCATGCCGCCGAAGAGCGCCGCGAACGGATTGTCCGCGCCACCGCTCCCGCCGCCGAACCCGAAGGGGTTCGCGGGGCCCTGGCTACCTCCCTGGCCGCCCTTCTGCTTGCCGTTGTCGCCGTCCTCCGGCTCCTCCGGCGGAAGGCCGAATCCAAATGGGGTGTCACTCACGGGTTTCCTCGGCTCGTAGGGCCGCCGGCCCTACGCCGACGGCGGCTGCCCGACATCACCTCCAGCGTAGACACTCGCTCCGCCCTGGGGCTCGGTGCTTCGCTGTCCCGGTGGCTGCGGCAGGATGGATGCCACCTGGTACGGGCGCGTCCGACGCGCCCGTACTGAAGACAACCGCTGGAGACGCCCGGTGAGTTCCCCAGATCCAACCGTTCGCGCAGCGCGAAACGCTGCCGCCACAGCCGAACAGGCAGACCGCACCCCGGTCGACGCCGACCGGCCGCTGCGCCGCCCCGTCGTCGCCGTCACCGGAGCCGCCTCCGGGGTCGGCGCGCTGCTTACCCGTGCCCTGGTCGCGTCCGACGAGGTCAAGCAGGTGGTGGCCATCGACGAACGGCCCGGCGACGTCCCCGAGGCGCAGTGGCACGTGCTGGACGTACGCGACCCCGCCATTGCCGACAAACTGCGTGGAACGGACGTTGTCGTCCATCTCGCCCTCGATCTCGACCTGGAGACCGACGCCACGGCCCGCACCGCCTACAACGTGCGCGGCACCCAGACGGTGCTGACCGCCGCCGCGGCCGCCGGCGTCCACCGGGTGGTGCTGTGCACCTCCGCCATGGTCTACGGGGCGCTGCCCGACAACGACGTCCCGCTCGCCGAGGACGCCGAACTGCGCGCCACGGCGGACGCCACCGGGGTCGGCGACCTCCTGGAGATCGAGCATCTGGCGCGCCGGGCCCCGCGCGCCCACCCGGGCCTGAACGTCACCGTGCTGCGCCCCGCCGTCCTGGTGGGCGGCACCGACACCGCACTGACCCGTTACTTCGAGTCGCCGCGCCTCCTGGTCGTCGCCGGATCCCGCCCGGCCTGGCAGTTCTGTCACGTGGAGGACCTGGTCAGCGCCCTGGAGCACGCCGCCCTGGAGAAGGTCGAGGGCGAGCTGGCGGTGGGCTGCGACGGCTGGCTGGAGCAGGAGGAGGTCGAGGAGCTCTCCGGTATCCGGCGCATGGAGCTGCCGTCCTCGGTGGCGCTGGGCGCCGCCGCCCGGCTGCACCGGATCGGCCTGACGCCGTCGCCCGCCGGGGACCTGGCCTACACCATGCACCCCTGGGTGGTCAGCGGCAGCCGACTGCACGACGCGGGCTGGCGGCCCCGGTGGACCAACGAGGAGGTCCTCGCCGAGCTGCTGGAGGAGGTCGCCGGACGGCACACGGTCGCCGGCCGCCGACTCGGCCGCAAGGACGCGACCGCCGCCGGCGCGGCCGGTGCCACCGTCGCCCTCCTGGGCACCGCGGCCCTGGTCCGCCGCGCCCGCAAGGCCCGCCGCCGCATCTGACGCCACCGGGGCCGCCCGACCGGTGACCGTCCGGTGGGCCGTCCCGTAGGCCGGTGGGGTCGGGCACCAGGGCCGTGGACTGTACGAGCCTCCATACGGGGCGCCGGACCCCCGGTGGAAACGGCCATTCCCCGGGGTGCCCCCGGTACGGCACGATGGGACCATGTCTGGCACGCACACCCGCCCGTCCACCGGCCGCGACCACCCTGGTGAGCAGGGCGCCGCGGACCCCATCCGGCTCCTGGAGATCCGCGACAGCGCGCTGTCCGTGGACGAGGTCTTCGCGGCCGTCGGGGACCAGGCGGCGGGCGGCACCGCACTCTTCGTCGGCACCGTCCGCTCGCACGACGGCGGCTCGGACGTCGACGGACTGGGCTACTCCGCGCACCCGACCGCCGGGGAGGAGCTGCGCCGGGTGGCCGAGAAGGTCGTCGCCGACTACCCGGTCCGCGCGCTGGCCGCCGTCCACCGGGTGGGCGATCTGGCCATCGGCGATCTGGCCGTGGTCGTCGCGGTCTCCTGCCCCCACCGCGCCGAGGCGTTCGCCGCCTGCCGCAAGCTGATCGACGACCTCAAGCACGAGGTCCCCATCTGGAAGCACCAGACGTTCTCGGACGGGACGGAAGAGTGGGTCGGCGCGTAGCGCCGTCTTCCGGGGCCGAACCGGTACCCCGGGTTCCGGTTGCGTAACCGGCTCCCCGGCACCAGCGTTGACCTGGCAGATGGTTAATCTGCTTATTTGTCGATCGCGGGCGCGCAAGGGGTAGGGAGGTCGCCATGGGAGCGCTGCTCTGGCTGCTGATTCCGGTGCTGGCCGGGCTGATCGCTGCGCTGTGGAGCAGCTGGGCCATGCGCAACCGCCGGTCCGGGGACGTCGCCGAGCTGGCGGGCTACGCCCGGTTCCGCGCCGCGATGGAGAAGGAGCACGCCGCTCCCGCCTCGGCCGCGCCCGCCCCCGAGCACGCCTCGGAACCGGCCTGACGTCTCCGGTGCCCGGTCCGGTGCGGCCGCCGGTCCCCGTACGGACGGCCCCGCGGGCCGGTTGTCATACCCGTCCCGTACTGTCGTTCCATGCCACGCCGCACCGCGACGCTGCTCGCCTCGACCCTGATGCTGATCGCGCTGCTCTGTGCCGGGGTGCTGATCCCCGTTCCGTATTCCGAGATGTCGCCGGGCCCGACGGTCAACACCCTCGGCGACCACAACGGTGAGCCGGTCCTCCAGATCTCCGGCCGGAAGACCTATCCGACGACCGGGAATCTCAACATGACCACGGTCCGGGTCACCGGGCCGGACTACAACATGAACCTCTTCGAGGCGGTCTACGGCTGGCTGGACCCGAGCAGTGCGGTGGTGCCGCACAAGACGCTCTACCCGGAGGGCCAGACGGCCGAGCAGGCCGATCAGCAGAACGCCGAGGAGTTCACTCAGTCCCAGGAGAGCGCCAAGACCGCCGCGCTCCAGCAGCTGCACATCCCGGTCGCCAGTCAGACCGTCGTGGGGGCCGTCGTCAAGGACAAGCCGGCCGACGGGCTGCTGCACGCCGGTGACGTGATCAAGGCGGTGGACGGCCAGAGCGTCCAGCAGAGCGGCGACGTCGCCAAGTTCGTCACCCGGCACAAGCCGGGCGAGAAGGTGGTCTTCACCGTCATCCCCGCCAAGGAGGCGGCCGCGGCGGAGAAGCAGGGCAAGCGGCCCGAGGGCCCCGGCAAGCAGATCACGATCGCCACCGCGGCGGACGGCGGCCGTGCGGTGGTGGGCATCCAGGCCCAGGTGGACCACATCTTCCCGTTCCCCATCGACGTGAAGCTCGCCGACGTCGGCGGCCCGAGCGCCGGCCTGATGTTCGCGCTCGGCATCGTCGACAAGCTCACGCCCGGCGGGGGTCTGACCGGCGGCAAGTTCATCGCCGGCACCGGCACGATCGACGACCAGGGCAAGGTCGGCCCGATCGGCGGCATCTCGATGAAGACGATCGGCGCGCGGGACAAGGGCGCGGAGTTCTTCCTGACGCCCAAGGAGAACTGCGCGGCCGCGGCGAAGGACACCCCCAGCGGGCTCCGGCTGGTCAAGGTCAGCACCATAGGAGACGCGGTGCAGGCGCTGGAGAAGATCCGCAAGAACGACACCGCCGGCCTGCCGAGCTGCAGCCCGGCAGGCCGTTAGCGGGGGGCGACCGGCGGGCCGTCCGGCCCGCCGTGCGGCTACTCCTCGAAGGTCGCCGCCAGCGCGTCCGCGAGGCCGGGGACCAGCGTCTTGCCGGTCAGCACCTCGGACGTGGAGTCCTTCTCGCGCAGCCGCAGCGCCGATTCGCGGGCGCCGTCCCGGAGGACGGCCACCGTCATCCGCACCTCCTGGCGCTCGGGGTGCTCGGCGACCCACTTGGCGAGCTGCTTCTCGGACATGCCCGCCGGCTCGGCCTTCTCGGCGGACGGCGGGAGCATCAGGCGCTCCACGGTCAAGGCGCAGCCGACGACGGCGTCCGGCCAGGCGATGGTGGCGAGGAACTCGTCCAGCGGCGCGCCGGCCGGGATCTCGTCCTGCTCGATGGGGGTCAGGGAGGCGTCGGCGGACTCGTCGATGCCCAGCTGGGCGGCGAGCGAGGGCTCCTGCGCAAGGAGCTTGGCGGTGTCGACGAGGGCGAACAAACGGGCGGGCTGATCCCAGCCGAGCCCGGCGGTGTACTCGTCGATTTCGAGTACCGCACGGGTCAGCGGGTCGGCGGCGAGCGGGGTGCCGTCAACGGGGAGGTTGGTCATGCCCAACATCGTGCCTTGTGAACCCCGGAAATCGGGAACCGAGTAAAGCCGTCGTAAGTTGCATCACTGGGTCCTACTATCGCCGGGCCCGCCCCACACGACAGCGAACTTCGAGGTGCGCACCTTGGCTTTCCAGATGCCGGACCGCGGCGGAGGCCCCACCGGGCCACGGATCAGAGTCGGCCGACCGTCGCGACGGCTGCGGACCCTGCTCATGACGTTGGGCGTGCTGGCCGTATTGGCCATGCTCTTCGTGATGTTCTCGGGATTCTGGACCGACTGGCTCTGGTACCGGTCGGTCCACTTCTCCTCGGTCTTCACCACCACCCTGCGGACCAAGATCGGTCTGTTCTTCGCCTTCGGCGTCGTGATGGCGGTCGCCGTCGGCGTCAACATCTGGCTGGCGCACCGGCTGCGGCCGCCGCTCAGCGCGATGTCCATGGAGCAGCAGAGCCTGGACCGCTACCGCATGGGCGTCGCCCCGTTCAAGAAGTGGGCGCTGGTCGCGGTCACCGCGGTGATCGGGCTGATCGCCGGGGCCTCCGCCTCCGGTGAGTGGCGCACGTGGCTCCAGTGGGTCAACGGCGTCCCGTTCGGCACGACGGACCCGCAGTTCCACAAGGACGTCTCGTTCTACGCCTTCGATCTGCCCTGGTACCGCTTCCTGTTGAGCTTCGGCTTCGCCTGTGCGGTGCTGTCCCTGGTGGCCGCCGCGCTCACCCACTACCTCTACGGCGGGCTGCGGCTGACCAGCCCCGGTTCGCGGGCGACCGCCGCCGCCACCGGCCACCTCTCGGTGCTGCTGGGCATCTTCGTCTCCCTGAAGGCGATCGCCTACTGGCTCGACCGGTACGGCCTGGCGGTGAAGTCCAGCGGCCTGAAATCGGCCGACAACTGGACCGGTCTGCGCTACGTCGACGCCAACGCCTATCTCCCGGCGAAGACCATCCTGTTCTTCATCGCGGCGATCTGCGCGGTCCTGTTCTTCGCCACCCTCTGGCGGCGCACCTGGCAGCTGCCGGTGATCGGGTTCGGCCTGATGGTGCTCTCCGCCGTGCTGATCGGCGGGCTCTACCCGGCGATCGTCCAGAAGTTCCAGGTCCAGCCGAACGAGCAGGCCAAGGAAGCGCCGTACATCAAGCAGAACATCAAGGCGACCCGGGACGCGTACGACATCCAGGACTCCGAGGTGACGCCCTACAAGGGCAACAACAAGCCGGCCACCAAGGAGGACAGCCAGCGGCTCCGGGACGAGGCGGACACCACCGCCAGCATGCGCCTGCTGGACCCGAACGTGGTCTCGCCGGCCTTCCAGCAACAGCAGCAGGTGCGGGCCTACTACCAGTTCCCGTCCACCCTGGACGTCGACCGGTACAAGGACAAGGACGGCAAGGAGCAGGACACCGTCATCGGCCTGCGCGAGCTGAACATCGCCGGCATCCCCGAGCGCAACTGGATCAACGACCACTTCAAGTACACCCACGGCTACGGCGCGGTCACCGCCAAGGGGACCGAGATCGCCGACGGCGGCGGCCCCCAGTACACCGAGTCGGACCTGCCGTCCAAGGGGCAGCTCCCGCCGCACGAACAGCGCGTCTACTACGGCGAGAAGACCACCCAGTACTCCATCGTGGGCGGGCCGCAGCAGGAGCTGGACTACTCCGACGACAGCGGTGAGAAGAGCTACCGCTACCAGGGCAAGAGCGGGGTCAGCCTGTCCAACCCGATCAACCGCGCCGCGTACGCGGTGGCGTTCGGGGAGCCGCAGATCCTGTACTCCGGCGCGATCGGCGACGGCTCGCGGATCCTGTACAACCGCACGCCCAAGGAGCGCGTCGAGTCCGTCGCCCCCTGGCTGACCATCGACGGCGACGCCTACCCGGCGGTGATCGACGGCCGGATCCAGTGGATCGTGGACGCGTACACCACCAGCAACGGCTACCCATACGCCTCGCGCACCACCCTCGGGGACAGCACCGCCGACTCGCTCACCGACGGCCAGCGGGCGGTGGTGGCCCAGCAGAACCAGGTCAACTACATCCGCAACTCCGTCAAGGCGACGGTCGACGCGTACGACGGCACGGTCAAGCTCTACCAGTGGGACACCAAGGACCCGGTCCTCAAGACCTGGATGAAGGCGTTCCCCGGCACGGTCGAGAAGAAGAGCTCCATCAGCCCGGACCTGGAGGCCCACCTGCGGTACCCGCAGGACCTCTTCAAGGTGCAGCGCCAGCTGCTGACCACGTACCACGTCACCGACCCGGGCACCTTCTACACCGGTTCGGAGCGCTGGCAGATCCCCAGCGACCCGACCACCAAGTCGGGCAACGCGGTGCCGCCGTACTACCTGAGCATGAAGATGCCCGACCAGAAGGAACAGGCGTTCTCGCTGACGACGACCTTCACGCCCAACAAGAAGGACAACCTGGGCGCCTTCATGGCGGTCGACGCCGATGCGACGAGCTCCGAGTACGGCAAGATCAGACTGCTGAAGCTGCCCGCGCAGACACCGGTGCCGGGCCCGCAGCTGGCCCAGTCGAAGTTCAACTCCGACCCGACGATCGCCAACGAGCTGAACATCCTCAAGAAGTTCGGCGACTCGGAGATCGAGTACGGCAACCTGCTGACCGTCCCCCTGGACGGCGGGCTGCTCTACGTCGAACCGGTCTACCTGCGCGGCGCCAACACCAACTACCCGCTCCTGAAGAAGGTGTTGGTGAGCTACGGCGACAGCAAGCCCGTCCTGGAGAACAGCCTCAAGGATGCGCTCGACGTCGTCTTCGGCAAGAAGGCGCCGAGCACGGGCTCGGAGACCCCGCCCGGCGGCGGTCAGACCGGCGAGCAGCCGCCGCCGTCCGGCCAGACCGTGCAGCAGGCCCTCTCGGACGCCGAGAAGGCGTACGACGACGGTGAGAAGGCACGGGTGGCCGGCGACTGGGGCGCGTACGGCGAGGCCCAGAAGAAGCTGAAGGCCGCGCTGGACCGGGCGGCCAAGGCGTCCGAGAAGGGCGGCAAGTCGGGCAGTTGAGCCGCTGCCGCGGACCGAGGTCCGGTGGCCGCCGGTGCGAACCGGCGGCCACCGGGGCCCGTGTGTCAAGAGTGGCCCCCGTGGCGTGATACGTTGGAGTCACAACGGCGCGGGGTGGAGCAGCTCGGTAGCTCGCTGGGCTCATAACCCAGAGGTCGCAGGTTCAAATCCTGTCCCCGCTACTGAAAGACCAAGGCCCGGATTCCTTGAGAATCCGGGCCTTTGTCATGCGTTCGGGTCAAAGCTCGTCAGGGGCGGGTCGGAAAACCCATGGGGGAAAGCTGTGTGCTTGAGTTTGGCATGTCGCCGTGTCGGGAAGTCGACAAACCGCTGAAGTGACCTCACCGGCTGCGGTATACCAGGTGTACGCGGGTTACAGGTGATGCGACGATGGTTCTTATGGGGGACAAGGCAAGGTTGTTGGAGACGGACAGGTTTGTGCAGGCGCCCGATGAGGGGCGCGATTCCGAGATGACGATGGACGCGATGGAGGCCGACAGCACGGCCGAGGCGTCCGACGCGGTGACCGAGACCGGGTACCGCCGCGCCGCCGAGGCGGGCGACACCGCCGCCATGAGCGCACTGGGTGCGATGCTGCTGCGCCGCGCCGACCTCGACGGAGCCGAGCCGTATCTCCGCTCCGCGGCCGCCGCCGGGGACCGGGCCGCGGCCAACAACCTCGGCGTCCTCCTGCACCAGCGGGGCTACGCCGACGAGGCCGCCGGCTGGTGGCGGATCGCCGCCGTCGCCGGATCCGCCGCCGCGGCGCACGCCCTGGGGCGCCACTACCGCGAGCGAGGCGACGAACCGGCAGCCGAGTACTGGCTGCGCCAGTCCGCCGAGTCCGGCCACTACCTGGGCGCGTACGCCCTCGCCGACCTCTTGGAGCACCGCGGGGACATCGGCGCCGAGCGCTGGTTCCGCGCCGCCGCCGAGCGCGGTCACCGCGAGGCCGCGTACCGGCTCGCCCGGGTCATCGAGGGCGGCCGCGACGCCGACCGCCGGGCGGTGCCCGCCTACGGGGAGTTGACCCAGCAGGCCGAGGCCGAGCAGTGGTACCGGCAGGCCGCCGCCCGCGGCCACCGGCGGGCCGCGCTGCAACTCGGCGCGCTGCTGGAGGAGCGCGGCGACATCCAGGAGGCCGGCCGCTGGTACCTCTCCGCGGCCAAGGACGGCGAGGCCCGTGCCGCCTGCGCGCTGGGCTTCCTGCTGCGTGACGCGGGGGACGAGGAGAGCGCCGCGGAGTGGTGGCGGCGGGCGGCCCAGGACGGCGACGGCAACGCCGCCAACGCCCTGGGCGCGCTCCATGCCGACCGCGGTGAACTCCAGACCGCCGAGCGCTGGTACCGCGCCGCGCTGGACGCCGGGGACGTCAACGGCGCCTACAACCTCGGCCTGCTCTGCGCCGAGCAGGGCCGGGCCGGCCAGGGCGAGCAGTGGTACCGCCGCGCCGCCTACGCCGGCCACCGCGAGGCCGCCAACGCGCTGGCCATCCTGCTGCTCCAGCGCGGCGACGCCTCCGGGGCCGAGCCGTGGTTCTCCAAGGCGGCCGAAGCCGGCAGCGTGGACGCCGCGTTCAACCTCGGCATCCTGTTCGCCGGGCGCGGCGAGGAGCGGCTGGCGCGCTCCTGGTACGAGCGGGCGGCGGCCGCCGGGCACACCGAGGCGGCGCTCCAGGTCGCCATAGCGCAGCTGCGCGACGGCGACCTCCCGGACGCGGAGCGGAACCTGCGTTGCGCGGCCGGCGGCGGCAGCGCCGAGGCGGCCTTCCGGCTCGCCGACCTCCTGGACCGCCGGTCCGCGGAGGCGGACGGCGAGCGGTCCGGGGACGAAGAGAGCCGGCAGTGGTACGAGCGGGCCGCCCGGCAGGGTCACCGCCGCGCTCAGGTCCGGGTTGGCATGTTCGCGGCGGCTCGCGGGGACGCCGTCGAGGCGGCGGCCTGGTACCGCGAGGCGGCCGAGGCCGGCAGCCGCAACGGCGCCTTCAACCTCGGGCTGCTGCTGGCCCGCGAGGGCAGCCTTCCCGAGGCCGCCCTGTGGTGGCAGCGCGCCGCCGAGAGCGGGCACGGCCGGGCGGCGCTGCGGCTGGCGCTGATCGCCGCCCGTCGTGGGGCGCTCGCGGAGGCCCAGCGCTGGTGCGCGCGGGCCGTGGAACTTGGTCCGCCGGAGGTGGCGGAGCGGGCGGCCCGGCTGCGGGCGGCGCTCCAGGAGGAGCTGAGCGCCTGACGCCGGCGGGCGGGGCCGGTGGCTCCGGTGCCCGGGACGCGGTCGAGCGGACCGGGTCCCGGGCCCTGTTCCCGGGCGGGGCGGAAGGGATTTGCGCTGGTCGTCGCGGTGGGGTTACAGTAAACCCACAACGACGCGGGGTGGAGCAGCTCGGTAGCTCGCTGGGCTCATAACCCAGAGGTCGCAGGTTCAAATCCTGTCCCCGCTACTGCAAGTCGAAGGCCCGGATCCTTGAGGATCCGGGCCTTCGGCGTATCCGGCGTATCCGGCTACGGGCGGTGCCCGACCGCCTCCGCGTACAGGTCGCGGTCCACGAGCTTGTTCTCCGGCAGCGGCGCCCCCTTGGTGACGCCGGCGTCACGGTAGGCCCGTTGGAGCCGGTCGGTGGTGCCCTTCCTGATCTCCCAGTCCATCCGGAGCGGGGGTACCGACTCAAGGATCTTCGGGTCCACCTTCAGCAGCCCGGCCAGTTCCGTGACGAAGGCCCGGTCCGCCTTGTAGTCGCCGGCGAAGTAGGTGTTGACGGTGCGGATGTAGGCGCGGAGGAAGGCGACGCCGGCGTCCGGGTCCTTCTGGAGCAGGTTCGGGCCGTACAGCGCGCCGCCGAGCGGTTCGCCCTGCGGCTGGCCGCCGAGGAAGGCGTACTGCGGGTTGCCGTCCACCTGGCGCCACACCGGGTCCAGCAGCCAGGCGGAGTCCACGCCTCCGCCGGTCAGCGCGGTGAGGACGTCGGCGGAGCCGAGCTGCTGGAAGGTGACGGAGTCCAGGCCGGCGCCGTGGGCGGCGAACGCCCGGTCCATCGGGTACATGATCACCGAGCCCTTGCCGATCATGGTGCCCAGCGTCGTGCCCTTGAGGGAGGCCGAGGACGCGTTCTGCCCGTTCTTGAGCCGCACCCACAGGCCGCTCCGGGACTTCGGGCCGGGGGAGAAGTTCCCCGCCACCCAGCGGATGTCGAAGCCGCCGTTGACGCCGTTGACCACGGCGGCTTCCGGCGCCGCCCAGAGGGCGTCCAGGTCGCCCTTGGCCAGCAGCGGCAGGGCGTCCGGGGTCGGTAGCACCTTCAGCCGGACGTCCAGGCCCTCCTTGCGGAACTCGCCCTTGGCCAGGGCGACCCGCAGGGGGGCGACGTACTCGGCGCTCAGGGTGCCGGTGGCGACGGTGAGGGTGCGGTGCCTGGTGAGGGGGGCGGGAGCCGGGGTCCCCTTGGCGCAGCGGGCCGGTGCGCGGCCGGGGGAGAGGTCGGCGGGGTCGGTCCAGGAGGGGGCGCCGCAGCCCCGTACGGCCTTGATGGTGCGCGGCTTGGCGGGGGCGGCGGGGTCGGGACCGGCGGCGCAACCCGCGGTGAGGGCGAGCGCGGCGGTCAGGGCGGCGACGGCGGCGGTGGCGCGGGGCCGAAAGCGGGGGCGGGGGCGAGTGCGCATGGGACCTCCGTACGGGCCGGTGTGCCGGGGGTTCGGGGGCCTGGGGGTGCCCTGGGACGGTGGGTGCGGGCCGGTGTGCGGGCCGGCCTCTAGTTCTGTGCGCGGCCGCGGTCGCGGGGTGCCCAGGGGGTGAGGAACCGCCCCGCCAGCCGCACCAGTTCGGAGAAGACCACGCCGAGCACGGCCACGCAGACGATGCCGACGAACATCACGTCGTTCTGGAACAGCGCCCGGGAATCGAAGATCAGGTGGCCGAGCCCGTCGGCCGCGGCGATCTGTTCCGAGGCGACGATCACCAGGACGGCGACGCCCGCGGCGATCCGGGCGCCTACGAGGACGGCGGGCAGTGACGCGGGCAGCAGGACGTGCCGGAACATCTGCCAGCGGCCGGCGCCGAAGACCCGGCCGGCGTCCCGGTGGCCCGCGGGCACGGCGAGCACCGCCGCCATCGTGGAGATCCAGACGAAGAAGAAGACGGTGGCCGCCACCAGGGCGATCTGCGGGCCCTCGCCGAGCCCGAACATGTTGAGGAAGATCGGCAGCAGGGCCAGCTTGGGGACGACGTAGAGGGCGTCCAGGAGCGGTTCCAGGGCGGCCCGCACCAGTGACAGGGAGCCCATCAGCAGGCCCAGCAGATAGCCGCTGACGGTCCCGGCGGCGTAGCCGGCCAGGACGCGCTGGAGCGTTGCCCGGACGTCCGGCCAGAGTTCGCCGGCCAGGGCGCGGTGCCAGCCGTCGGCCAGGATCGTGGAGGGCGCCGGATAGACCCGGGCGTCTATCCAGGACCGCGCGGCGGCCAGCTGCCACAAGAGGACCAGCAGCAGGGGCACGGCGACCGCGAGGGAGATTTCGAGCGTGCGTCGGCGGCGGTGGGCGCGTTCCGGTTGGAGTTCCTGGGGGCCGGGGCGCCGGACCAGGAGGCGGTCGGGGCCGGGTCTGTCCTTGTGGAGGGCGGTGGTCATGCGGGTGCGGCCCCCTCGGGGTCGGTGGTGGTCCGGCCGGCGACCTCACCGCGCAGCAGTTCCCACAACTCGGCCTTCAGGGCGGCGAATTCGGGGGCGGCGCGGACCTCTCCGGTGCGCGGGCGGGCGAACGGCGGGCGGCGTTCGGCGATGATCCGGCCGGGTCGGGCGGACATCACCAGGACCCGGTCGCCGAGGACCAGGGCCTCTTCGAGGCTGTGGGTGATGAAGAGGGTGGTGGTGCGGGTGGTCTGGGTGAGGGCGAGCAACTCGTCCTGGAGGATGGTCCGCAACTGGGCGTCCAGGGCCGCGAACGGCTCGTCCATCAGCAGGATCCCTGGCTCGACGGCGAGCGCGCGGGCGATGGCGACGCGCTGGCGCATGCCGCCGGAGAGGGCGGCGGGGTAGGCGGCCGCGAAGTCGGCGAGCCCCATCCGGGCGAGCCAGGACCGGGCCCGCCGGTCGGCCTCCTTGCGGGGCACGCGCTGGATGTCGAGCCCGAAGCGGACGTTGGCCAGGACGGTCTTCCAGTCGTAGATGCCGTAGTCCTGGAAGATCATCGCGGCCGGGCGGTCGCCGCTCGTCCGGAGTTCCAACTCGCCCGCGCTGGGCCGCAGCAGCCCCGCGGCGATCCGCAGCAGGGTCGACTTCCCGCACCCGGACGGCCCCACGACGCAGACGAACTCGCCGGGCGTGATCGCCACGTCCACCGGCCCGAGCGCGGCCAGCGCCCTGCTGCCCCGCCCGAACGACCGGGCCAGCGCGCGGGCTTGGAGGGCTGGGGGGTGTGGGGCCTGCGTGGATCGGGCGGCTTGCGGGGGTGGTGGGGTGGTGTCCGGGGTGGCTGGAGGCGCGGGTGGTGTGGGTGGTCTGGCTGATCTGGAGGGTGGGGGCGTTGCGGGTGGTCTGGGTGTCGGGGCGGGGGACGGGTGCGGCTCTCCCACGGGGTGCTCCTTGCGGAGTGCGGACAACGTGCCGCCGGGGCGCCGGCCGGGCGTTCCCGGGAGGCCCGGGGCACGGTCGGTCCCGATGGCCGAAAAACGCGGCGCGCCGACGATATGACGGACCGTCAGATATGGGCAAGGGGCTTGCGGTGCGGGGGTTCGCGCGGTGTGCCGCCGCTCCGTGGGCGTTTCCTGCGGACCGCTCCGCATATGCGGTGCGGTGCCGGAGGCCCGGTCGCCGCCGGAGGGGCGTGGGGCGGGAGGTCCGTGGGGCGCGGGAGGTTCGTAGGGCGCGGGAGATCCACGGGGCGCTGGTGAGCCGAGGTGCGCGGGAATGCCGGGGACGCCGGAGGCCCGTGGAACGGCTGGTTCGCGGGTGGCGGTATGGCGCGTACGCGGGGTGCGTCGGCGGCCGGGCGCGGTCCGGGTGGCAGTCCGCCGTAAGGGACGCGGCCCGGGAGGCGGTCGGCTCGGCGGACCGGGCCCTGAAGGGGCGGCCGCGCGGGGTGCGGCCCGGGGTGGGGGCCCGGGGGTGGCGGCAGCGGGGTGTGCGGCCCATGGGCGCGGCCCGGGACGGGCCCGGGCCCGGGTCAGGGCTGGGTGCTGCAGGTGGGGCAGATGCCCCGGTAGGTCACGGTGACCTCGGAGACCTCGAAGCCGTAGCGCTCCGGCTCGGGCAGCGCGGAGAGCGGGTCGCCGTGGAGGTGCACGTCGCGGATCGTGCCGCAGCGCGAGCAGACGAGGTGCTGGTGGTCGTGATGGGCGTTGGGGTCGTAGCGCTTGGCGCGGCCGTCGGTGCTCACCTCGATCACCTCGCCGAGCGAGACCAGCTCGCCGAGGGTGTTGTAGACCGTGGCGCGGGAGATCTCGGGGAGGCGCTCGGACGCTTTGGCGTGCACTTCGTCGGCGGTGTAGTGGACGTGGTCCCCGTCCAGGACCTCGGCGACGACGCGACGCTGTGCGGTCAGCCGCCAGCCGCGTCCCCGGAGTCGTTCCAGCAGGTCACTCATGCCAATCACCTATCAGTCAGATAGACACCAGGGTAGCAGCGGTCGTCCATCATCGGATCAAGTACGAGTTTCGGATGCTTCTTGACTTAGACAATGTCCAATGTAGGATCGGCTTGGGCGAAAGCCAAGGGCAGGTGTACGAGACATCAGGAGGCGCACGTGTCGGTAGAGAGCACCACCGGACCGCTGACCACGGAGACCGGGGCTCCGGTCGCGGACAACCAGAACAGCGAGACGGCCGGTGTCGGCGGTCTCGGTCTGATCCAGGACCAGCTTCTGATCGAGAAGCTCGCGCACTTCAACCGCGAGCGGATCCCGGAGCGCATCGTCCACGCCCGTGGGGCCGGCGCGTACGGCACCTTCACCGTCACCGCGGACGTGACGAAGTACACCCGCGCGAAGTTCCTCTCCGAGGTCGGCAAGCAGACCGAGACGTTCCTGCGCTTCTCGACCGTCGCGGGCAACCTCGGTGCGGCCGACGCGGTGCGCGACCCGCGCGGCTTCGCGCTGAAGTTCTACACCGAGGAGGGCAACTACGACCTCGTCGGCAACAACACCCCGGTGTTCTTCATCAAGGACGCCATCAAGTTCCCCGACTTCATCCACACCCAGAAGCGCGACCCGTACTCCGGCTCGCAGGAGGCGGACAACGTCTGGGACTTCTGGGGCCTGTCGCCCGAGGCGACCCACCAGGTGACCTGGCTGTTCGGCGACCGCGGCATCCCCGCCACGTACCGCCACATGAACGGCTACGGCTCGCACACCTTCCAGTGGAACAACGAAGCGGGCGAGGTCTTCTGGGTCAAGTACCACTTCAAGACCGACCAGGGCATCAAGAACCTCACCCAGGACGAGGCCAACAAGCTCGCCGGCGAGGACCCGGACAGCCACCAGCGGGACCTGCGCGAGTCCATCGAGCGCGGTGAGTTCCCGACCTGGACCGTCCAGGTGCAGATCATGCCGGCGGCCGAGGCGGCCGACTACCGCTTCAACCCGTTCGACCTGACCAAGGTCTGGCCGCACGAGGACTACCCGCCGATCGAGATCGGCAAGCTGGAGCTCAACCGCAACCCGGAGAACATCTTCGCCGAGGTCGAGCAGTCGATCTTCTCCCCGCACCACTTCGTGCCGGGCATCGGCCCGTCCCCCGACAAGATGCTCCAGGGCCGCCTCTTCGCGTACGGCGACGCGCACCGCTACCGCGTCGGCATCAACGCCGACCACCTCCCGGTGAACCGCCCGCACGCCACCGAGGCGCGCACCCACGGCCGCGACGGCGTGCTCTACGACGGCCGCCACGGCCGCCAGAAGAACTACGAGCCGAACAGCTTCGGCGGCCCGACCGAGACCGGCCGGGCGCTGTGGCAGCCGTTCCCGGTGTCGGGTGAGACCGGCGAGACCGCGGCGCCCTCGCACGCCGAGGACAGCGACTTCGTCCAGGCCGGCAACCTCTACCGCCTGCTGTCGGAGGCGGAGAAGGAGCGCCTGATCAACAACCTGGCGGGCTTCATCGCCAAGGTCTCCCGCGACGACATCGCGCAGCGCGCGATCGAGAACTTCCGCCAGGCGGACGCGGACTACGGCAAGCGGCTGGAGGCCGCGGTCCAGGCCCTGCGCGGCTAGCGGTCCCGCGCGGTCCGGCCGCCGCCCCCGTGGCGGCGGCCGTCCGCGGGGCGACCGACCGCCGCTTGCCGTACATGCCGAAGAGGCCGGATGCCATGGGGCTCCGGCCTCTTCGTGCGTATGCGTGCCGGCATACGCCCGCCCGCGCGCCCTCGGGAGGCGGGTGTCGCGCCGGGGCGCGGAGCGCCCCTCAGGCCGCCGCGGCCGCCCGCTCGGAGACGTCGGACCAGCAGCGGATGATGTCGCGGACCGAGACGATGCCGACCGGTTCCAGGTCGTCGAGGACGACGAGGTGGCGGAAGCCGCCGCGCACCATGGCGCCCGCCGCGTCGTCCAGGGTCCAGTCCGGGGCCGCGAAGACGACGTCGGACGTGGTGTGGCTCTGTGCGGTCTCCCGGTCGGGGTTCTCGCCCGCGCCAAGGGAGTTGAGGATGTCGCGCTCGGTGAGGATGCCGACGCCGTAGGTGTCCTTGTCGAAGACGACGGCCGCGCCGATACGGCGGGCCGCCATCAGTCGCGCCGCCTGGCGGAGGGTGTGAGCGGGCCCGATGGTGAGGACCACCGTGCTCATGGCGTCTTTGACGAGCATGGGCATGGAGAAGAGCCACCTCCTTGGTTGCATGTGAATATGCGAAACGATTCACAAGTTCACAAAGTGGGGGGTTCTCATGTTCACATGCTCTCGGGCGCACAACAAGGGGCAGATGTTGGACACCAGTCCGAACATCTGCCCCTGTGCAGGTCGGCGGGGGTTATCCGGTGGGAAATCCGGTCCCGTCCGCGCGGTGGCGGGTCAGCTCCGGCTGTCGCCGAGGTACGACAGCAGCTCCTCGTGGAGCAGGCCGTTGGAGGCCGCCGCGTTGCCGCTGTGCGGGCCAGGCCGGCCGTCCAGACCGGTGAAGCGCCCGCCGGCCTCCTGGACGATCACCGCGCAGGCCGCCATGTCCCACAGCGACAGCTCGGGCTCCGCGCAGATGTCCACCGTCCCCTCGGCGACCATCATGTACGGCCAGAAGTCGCCGTAGGCCCGGGTGCGCCAGCAGTCCCGGGAGAGTTCGAGGAGGCCGGAGAGCTTGTCGCGCTCCTCCCAGCCGGTCAGCGAGGAGTACGCGAAGGACGCGTCCTGGATGCGGCCGACCTCGGAGGCGTGGAGCCGGGACGCCGAGGTCAGGCTGCGGCCGCTGAAGGCGCCCAGGCCCTCCGCGGCCCACCAGCGGCGGTTCAGCGCCGGGGCCGAGACGAGTCCGACCACCGGGCGGTCACCGCCCTCGCCGCGCTCCATCAGGGCGATCAGGGTCGCCCAGACCGGCACCCCGCGGACGTAGTTCTTGGTGCCGTCGATCGGGTCGATGATCCAGCGGCGCGGCCCGGTGCCCTCGCTGCCGAACTCCTCGCCGAGCACCGCGTCCCGCGGCCTGGCGCGCTGGAGCTGACCGCGGATCAGCTCCTCGGCGGATTTGTCCGCCTCGCTGACCGGAGTCATGTCCGGTTTGGTCTCCACCTTGAGGTCGAGGGCCTTGAACCGCTCCATGGTCGCGGCGTCCGCGGCGTCCGCCAGGACGTGTGCCAGGCGAAGATCATCGTGATAGTCGGGCATGTGCGAACAGTATCCACTGGTATACGCGGGAGCCACACGGCCATGCCGCGCCCTCCGGGTGGTCTGCCCGCGGATTACCACCGGCCCCGCCCCGGAGGGGTGCCCGCGGCAGGTCTTGACAGCCCCTGACGGCACGTCAATTCTGTGCACGGTCCGCGGTTCGGGCGGAGCCAGGGAGGTGGCGGATGCCCTCGGCGCACGAGGCCCTGCTGGACGCCGCCTACGCGGCGCTGCTGACCCGGGCCTGGGCGGACGTCCGGATGGTGGAGGTGGCGGCCGCGGCCGGGGTGTCCCGGCAGACGCTCTACAACGCGTTCGGCAGCAAGGCCGGGCTGGCCCGGGCTCTCGTCCGCCGGGAGACCGAGACCTATCTGGCCGGAGTGGAGCGGGCGCTCGCTCCGGGTGGTGCCGGACCGGCCGGACCGGCGGACGACGCGGCCGCCCGGATGACCGCTGCGGCCACCTGGACGCTGCGGACCGCCCGAGCGAACCCGCTGGTCAGGGCGGCACTGACCGGCTGCTGGGGGGACCGGTTGCCGGCCTGCCAGGCCGGGCCCGCCGAGCTCGTCGGGCGGTTCCGCGAACGGGCGGTGGCGGCGCTGGCGCCCGGCCGGCCCCGGGAGGAGCTGCCGGCCCTGGACGCCGCCTGCGAGACCGCGGCCCGGCTGACCCTGTCCTGCGTGGTCGCTCCGGCAGGTCCGGAGCGGGCCCCGGACCCGGTCCGGTCACCGGCGGACGTGCGCGTGACGGTGCCGCGGCAGCGGACGCGGCGGGAGCCCGACGGCGAGACCGAGGCGGTCTCCCGGCTCGTCCGGAGCGCCTTCGCCGGGCTCACGGGCTGATCCGGGCGCCCCCGCGGACATCAGTGCGCCGAGCCGGACAGCTGGAGCCCGATCACCCCGACGATGACCAGGGAGATGGAGACGAGCTTCAGCGTGGAGACCAGGTCGCCCAGGAAGACCATGCCGTAGATCGCGGTGCCGGCCGCCCCGATGCCGGTCCAGACCGCGTACGCCGGGCCGACGTCGAGCTTCCGCAGCGCCAGCGTCAGCAGGCCGAAGCTGCCGAGTGCGAAGACCGCGAAGGCGATGGTCGGGTAGAGGCGGGTGAAGCCGTGCGACAGCTTGAGGCAGACCGCGAAGCCGGTCTCCAGCAGCCCCGCCACCACGACCAGCAGCCACGCCATATCCCATTGCCTCCGTCAGCTCCGCGACCGCTTCAGCCAGGCGACCACTTCCGACCGGACGGGACCAGACCGGACCGGTCCTGCCACGTGGGTGATTATGCCCGCGCCTCGGACGGGTGGCAGGGGTTTGCGGTGATCAGTCGCCCTCGCGTCGCTCGCGGGTCGACAGCAGCCGGCGCAGGGAATACAGGCGGGCCGGATCGGCGTGCCCTGCGGCCACCCACGCGTCCAGCGCGCAGTCCGGTTCGTCGTGGCTGCACGCCCGGGGGCAGCCGTCGGTGCCCGGCTTCAGGTCCGGGAAGGCGTGGATGACCCGGGACGGGTCGATGTGCGCCAGCCCGAAGGACCGCACGCCCGGGGTGTCGATGACCCAGCCGGTGTCGCCGGGCAGCGGCAGCGCCAGCGCCGAGGTGGTGGTGTGCCGGCCGCGGCCGGTGACCGCGTTGACATGCCCGGTGGCCCGGCGGCGCGCCGGTACCAGGGCGTTGACCAGGGTCGTCTTGCCCACCCCGGAGTGCCCCACGAAGGCCGTCATCCGGCCGGTCAGCTGCTCCCGGATCCGCTCGGCGGCGCTGCCGTCGGTCAGTTCCTCGCGGTTGGTGACGACGTACGGGACGCCGAGCGCGCCGTAGGACTCCAGCAGCGCGTCCGGCGCGGCCAGGTCGGACTTGGTCAGCACCAGCAGCGGGTCCAGCCCGGCGTCGTAGGCGGCGACCAGGCAGCGGTCGATCAACCGGGGCCGGGGCTCCGGGTCGGCGAGCGCGGTGACGATCGCGAGCTGGTCGGCGTTGGCGACCACCACCCGCTCGTACGGGTCGTCGTCGTCGGCGGTGCGGCGCAGCGTGGAGCTGCGCGGCTCGACCCGCACTATCCGGGCCAACGTGTCCTTGGCGCCGCTCAGATCGCCGACCACGGCGACCCGGTCGCCGACCACCGCGCTCTTGCGGCCCAGTTCGCGGGCCTTCATGGCGGTGACCATGCGGTCGTCGATGAGGCAGGTCAGCCGGCCCCGGTCGACGGTCAGGACCAGGCCCTCGCAGGCGTCCTCGTGCTTGGGGCGGATGTTCGTCCGCGGGCGGTTGCCCTTGCGGTTGGGGCGGACGCGGACGTCGTCCTCATCGGGGTTCTTCCCGTAGCGGCGCATGGTGCGGCGACCCTCAGGCTCGCCGGGCGGGGGCGGACGACGGATCGAGCATGTCCGTCCACAGGCCGGGGAAGTCGGGCAGGGTCTTGGCGGTGGTGGCGACGTTCTCCACCTCCACGCCCTCGACGGCCAGGCCGATGATCGCGGCGGCGGTGGCCAGCCGGTGGTCCTCGTAGGTGTGGAAGATCCCGCCGTGCAGCGGCCGGGGGCGGATGTGCAGTCCGTCCGCGGTCTCGGTGACGTCGCCGCCGAGTTCGTTGAGCTCCTTGGTGAGCGCGGCCAGCCGGTCGGTCTCGTGCAGCCGCAGGTGGGCCACGCCGCGGAGCGTGGAGGGCGAGTCGGCGAGCGCGGCGACCGCGGCGATGCCCGGCGTCAGCTCGCCGACCTCGCCGAGGTCGACGTCGATGCCGTGGATCCGGCCGGTGCCGCTGAAGGTCAGGCCCTGGTCGGTCAGCTCGCAGGAGCCGCCCATGGCGGTGAAGATCTCGCGCAGTGCGTCGCCGGGCTGGGTGGTGTGCTCGGGCCAGTCCGGGATGGTGACCCGGCCGCCGGTGACCAGCGCCGCGGCCAGGAACGGCTGGGCGTTGGAGAGATCCGGCTCGACGACCAGGTCGCGGCCGAGCAGGGCACCGGGGGTGACCCGCCAGACGTTCGGCTCGCCGCCCGCCTCGGGGGTGTCCACCTGGGCGCCGACGGTGCGCAGCATGTCGACGGTCATCCGGATGTGCGGCATCGAGGGCAGCGCCGCGCCGACGTGCCGGACCTCGACGCCCTGGTTGAAGCGCGGCGCGGACAGCAGCAGGGCGCTGACGAACTGGGACGACGAGGAGGCGTCGATCTCCACCGCGCCGCCCTCCAGGGCGCCGCCGCCGAACACCGTCATCGGCAGGGCGCCGCGGTTGTCGTCGTCGATCCGGGCGCCGAGGGCGCGCAGCGCGTCGATGACGCCGCCCAGCGGGCGCTCGTAGGAGCGCGGGTCGCCGTCGAAGCGGATGGGGCCGTCGGCGAGCGCGGCGACCGGCGGCAGGAAGCGCATCACCGTGCCGGCGTTGCCGACGTCGACGGTGGCCGGGCCGTGCAGGCCGGCGGGGATGATCCGCCAGGCCTCGCCGCCGGAGGTGCCGGCGGAGCCCGAGGAGACGGTCTCCTCGATGCCGACGCCCATGGCGCGCAGCGCCTCGGCCATCAGCAGGGTGTCGCGGGAGCGCAGCGGGCGGCGCAGCCAGCCGGGCTCGGAGGAGAGGGCGGCCAGGACCAGGCCGCGGTTCGTGACCGATTTGGAGCCGGGCACGGTGACGGTCGCATCGACCGCCCCCGGGGCGACGGGGGCGGGCCACAGGGCAGGAAGGGCGGGGCTCTCGGTCATGCCCTTACTTTAATGGCTGGACAAGGGTTCCGATCTTGATCAAAAGCGTCGCAACCTGTGCGAAACACGGCTCTCGTGGTGCAACCGCAGGCAGCGGGCCTCTCCGGGGCAACAGGGGCGACACCGACATACGGAATGTGGGTTACCGGATGCCACCGGTAGGGACATCCGCTGCTCCTTCATATGCCGAATTCATATGCCAAGCAGCCAGCGCCCGCCGCCGAGCAGGGAGCACACCGTCATGACGTGGAAGAACCCGAGCCACACGGCGGCCGGGACGTGGGTGAGCCGGGCCAGCTGGTCGGGGTCGGAGTCCACGGCCCCGCCGCGCCGCCGCTTCCCCTGGAGCTCGAACGGCGGCCGCACCCCGCCCAGCAGCAGGAACCACACCACCGCGTACGCGAACGCCGCCTGCACCTCGGGCGCGGTCAGCCAGGACACCAGCAGGAAGGTGCCGCCCGACAGGACGACGGTGAGCACGCCGTACGCGTTGCGGATCATCACCAGCATCACCAGCAGCAGCGCGGTGGCCCCCCACAGCAGGGCCGTGGTGTGCCCGGCGGCCAGCAGCGCGGCGCCCGCAAGGCCCAGCAGCGACGGGGCGAGGTAGCCGGCAGCGGCGGTCAGGATCATGCCCACACCGTGCGGTTTGCCGCGGGAGACGGTCAGTCCCGAGGTGTCCGAGTGCAGCCGGATCCCGTCCAGGCGGCGGCCGGTGAGCAGGGCGATCAACCCGTGGCCGCCCTCGTGGGCGATGGTGACGGCGTTCCGCGACAGGTGCCAGGCGGTGCGCGGGACGACGGCGCCCAGGGCCAGCACGCCGGTGACTATCACCAGCCAGAGCGAGGGGCCGGGCTGGGCCGAGAAGACCCGGTCCCAGACGTCGGTGATGTGGTGGGTGTCCATGTCTCCCCTTCGTGTGGCATGGCAGTGTGGCATGCATGTGCGGTAGGTATGCAGCGAGCCGGCAGCCCGAGGAACTGGTGGGGGTCTTCGGCGTCCAGCAGTGGGAGCCCACGGAGTCGTTGGCGCCCAGCTGGAACGTCGCTCCGACGGACAACGTGCGGGTGGTACTGGAACGTCCCCTCAAGGGCGAGGCCGCCGCCGCCTTCCCGCCCGGTCCGGTCCGCCAGCTGCGGACACTCAAGTGGGGCCTGGTCCCGGCGTGGGCGAAATCACCCGAGGGCGCCGCGCGGATGATCAACGCACGGTCCGAGACGGTGCACGAGAAGCCGTCGTTCCGGCAGGCGTTCGCCGCCCGCCGCTGCCTGATCCCCGGCGACGGCTACTTCGAGTGGGTCACCGGCTCCGCCGAGCGGCAGCTGGAGGAGCAGGGCCGGAAGAAGCGCCCCCGCAAACAGCCGTACTTCGTGACGCCCGCGGACGGCTCGGTGATGGCGATGGCCGGGCTCTACGAGTTCTGGCGGGACCGCACCCTGCCCGGTGACCACCCGCTGGCCTGGTGGGTGACCTGCACCGTCGTCACCACCGAGGCCGAGACCACCCCGCTGGCCGGGGCCACCGGCGGGGAGGGCCCGCAGGCCCTCGCCGACATCCACCCGCGGATGCCGCTGGTGCTGCCGCCGGACCGCTGGGACGCCTGGCTCGACCCGGCCCGCACCGACCCCGACGACCTCCGTGCGCTGCTGGCCCCGCCGCCGACCGGACTGATGCGGGCCCACCCGGTCCCGACCGACGTCAGCAACGTCCGCAACAACGGGCCGGAGCTGGTCACCGAACTGGACGGGCCCGAGGTCGGCACGCTGTTCTGACCGGCCGGGCGGGCCGAGCTGCCCTCCCCGGCGCGGCACGGGCAGGATGGGCGTATGAGGACGAGGGCGAACGAGAGCGAGACGGTCGCGACGCCGGCGGGCGACGCCCGGATCTCCTGGTACCGCGACGCCGAGCCGGCCCGGGCCGTGGTCGCCGTGAGCCACGGGGCGGGCGGCGGCATCGAGGCCCGCGACCTGGTGGCCCTGGCGGCGGTGCTGCCGGCCCGCGGCTACACCGTGGCGCTGGTCGAGCAGCCGTGGCGGGTGGCGGGCAAGAAGGTGGCGCCCGCGCCCAAGACCCTGGACACCGGATGGACCGCACTCTGGCCGGCGTTGGAGAAGCCCGGCCTGCCGGTGGTCGCGGGCGGCCGGAGCGCCGGTGCCCGGGTGGCCTGCCGGACGGCGCGCGAGCTGGGCGCCCACGCCGTACTGGCGCTGAGCTTCCCGCTGCACCCGCCGGGGAAGCCGGAGAAGTCCCGGGCCGACGAGCTGACCGGCGCCGGGGTGCCGACCCTGGTGGTCCAGGGGGGCCGGGACCCGTTCGGTCGCCCCGAGGAGTTCCCGGCGGGCACCGAGCTCACGGAGGTGGCCCACGGCGACCACGGTTTCGCGGTGCCGAAGTCGGCGGGGGTGACCGAGGCGGAGTCGATGGCGGCGCTCACCGACGCGGTGGTGGCGTGGCTGGACGGGATGTTCGGCTGACCGGTCCGGGCGGCGCGGGGGTGCCGGGCCGACCTGCCGGACCGCGCGAACAATCCGGCCGCTCCGGCCGGGAATGATCCGGCCCGGTGCCGCTGTTGTGCCATGCGTAGGCAATGGAGCACAGCCAGCGCGCACGAGGAATGGGAGTCCGCCGCATGGGAATCGCTTGCCCGGCCCGACCGGCCGCCGACCTGCAGTGGCCGCAGATGCAGGTGACGCAGTCAGCCCTGGCTGGAGCGGCGGCGGCACCTGATCGTCGTCTATTCTCCGAATCGAGAGGGCCTGTGGCGTCGGCAGCCGCGGGAACCGCCACGGTGTTGGAGGAGGTGGGTCCGGTCACCGGAACCGACGAAGGGACCGACGGCCCGGCTGCGGAGCAGACCGCGGGTCGGACGGAGAGCGACGTCGAGCGCAACGCGCGCTTCGAGCGGGACGCCCTCACCTTCCTCGACCAGATGTACTCCGCCGCCCTGCGCATGACGCGCAACCCGGCCGACGCGGAGGACCTGGTGCAGGAGACGTACGCCAAGGCGTACGCGTCCTTCCACCAGTTCCGGGAGGGCACCAACCTCAAGGCGTGGCTGTACCGGATCCTCACCAACACCTTCATCAACTCCTACCGCAAGAAGCAGCGTGAGCCGCAGCGCAGCGCCGCCGACGAGATCGAGGACTGGCAGCTCGCCCGCGCCGAGTCCCACATGTCGACGGGTCTGCGCTCCGCCGAGTCGCAGGCGCTCGACCACCTCCCCGACTCGGACGTGAAGGCCGCGCTCCAGGCGATCCCCGAGGAATTCCGGATCGCCGTCTATCTCGCGGACGTCGAGGGCTTTGCGTACAAGGAGATCGCGGACATCATGGGGACACCCATCGGCACGGTGATGTCCCGTCTCCACCGCGGCCGGCGCCAACTGCGCGGCATGCTGGAGGATTACGCCCGTGAGCGCGGGCTGGTCCCGGCGGGCGCGTCCGCCCAGCCGGAGTCCGCGCAGGCACCGGAGTCGCACGACCGGAAAGGCTCGGGATCATGAGCTGCGGAGAGCCGCACGAGAAGGACTGCTCAGAGGTCCTTGACCACCTTTACGAGTATCTCGACCGCGAGATGCCGGCCGGGGAGTGCGCCGACTTCCAGGTCCATCTCGACGAGTGCTCGCCGTGCCTGGAGAAGTACGGCCTGGAGCAGGCCGTCAAGAAGCTCGTCAAGCGCTGCTGCGGGCACGACGACGTCCCCGCGGACCTGCGGTCCAAGGTCATGGGCCGGATCGACCTGATCCGGGCCGGGGAGACCGTGCCCGAGGTGAGCGTCCTGGACCAGGCCCGGCACGAGCAGGCCGAGCGGGAGCGCGCGGCGGACGCCGGGGGCGCCGCCGGAGCGCCCTCGAAGGCCGACGCGGCCGGCAACGGCGCGCACGCCGAGTAGGGCCGCCCCAGCGCGGGCCCGGTCCCGTACCGGCCCGCTGCCGCCCGGCCGACCCGCCCGCGCGCCGAACAGGCGCGCGCCCCCTTCACCCCTGAGAGTGAGGGGCGGGACGATCCGTCCTACCCGATCCGTCGATGCGCCCCCTCGGGCGCCGCGGCCCCTCTATTCTCGCCGGACCCCCGCGGTGCACGGCCATCCGCCGTGACGGGGAGTGCGTCGGGCACGGTGAGGAGGGCGCGATGCGGGAACTTCCGACGGCCGCGCGGGTGTACATCGGCTGCGCCGCCCTGGCCGCGGCGCTCTGCGCGGCCCCCGCGGTACGGCTCGGCGCCGCCGCCCCCTGGACCGGCGTGCTGGCCCTCGGCGCCCTCCACGGCCTGTGCGAACGGATCCGCCGCTGCCCGCTGACCGACGGCCCGGCGGGGCGCGCCACCGGCTCCGACGCCTCGCCCGGAACGTTTCCTCCGGGCTGGGCCACCCCCGTCGTCCTTGCCGGATCCTTCCTGCTGCCGCCGCCGCTGGCCGTCCTGGTCGCCGTCCCCGGTGCCCTGCTCGCCCCGGCCGCCCACCCCTGGCCGGCCGCCCGCCGCCTCTGGCACACCGCCGAACTCGCCCTTGCCGCCTGGGCGGCCGCCCTCGTCTTCCGGGCCGCCGCCCCCGTCGCCGCGGCCACGGCCCCGCTCCCCGAGCTGCTGCCGCCCGCCCTGGCCGCCGCCGGTGCCTTCTGCGCCGTGCTCACCGGGCTCGGCGGCGGGGTGCTGGTCCTCGCCGAACGGCATCCGCCGCGCACCGCCTGGCGCGGCCCGGCGGCCCGACTGCCGGTCCCGCACCTCGTCCACGGGCTGACCGGGCTGATGATGGCGGTCCTCTGGCACAGCGCCTACGGGCCGCCCGCGGCGCTGCTGGTGCTGCTCCCGGTGCACCTGTCCTGCTGGGCGTTCGCGCAGTACCAGCGGGAGCGCGCCGCCCACCAGGCCACCGTCCGGGCCCTGGTCCAGGCCGTCGACATCAAGGACCGCTACACCCGCGGGCACAGCGAGCGGGTCGGGCGGGCCTCGGTGCTGATCGCCCGGGAGCTGGGCATGGCCGGGGACCGGCTGGAGGTGCTGCGGTTCGCCGGGATCCTGCACGACGTCGGCAAACTCGGCGTCCCCACCCGGCTGTTGCGCAAGGACGGGCCGCTGACCCCGGAGGAGCGGCGGGTCATCGAGCTGCACCCCGAGTACGGGCACGAGATCGTCCGCGGCATCGGCTTCCTGGGCGAGGCGCGGGCGGCGATCCTGCACCACCACGAGCGGGTGGACGGCAGCGGCTACCCCTACGGACTGACGGAACATCAGATTCCCGAGTGTGCGCGGGTGGTGGCGGTCGCCGACGCCTTCGACGCGATGACCTCCACCCGTTCCTACCGCCGGGCCCGCCCGGTCCCCGCCGCGGTCGCCGAACTCCGCCGGTGCGCCGGAACGCAGTTCGACCCGCGGATGGTCCGGGCGCTGGCCGCCGCCCTCGACAAGCACGGCTGGCGGCCGGAGCAGGTCACCGCGGGGGAGGAGCGGGAGCCCGACCCGGCCCCGGTGGGGCGCGGCGCGGTCCCTCCGGTCGGGGCCCACCGGCCGGGCGGCGCCCGATGAGCCGCCGCACGGCCGTCTGGGTGCACGGGCCGGCCGCCGCGCTGGCCTGCTGGGGCCTGGGCCACACCCTGTGGCACGGCATCACCGCGCCGCGCACCGCGCTGGCCTTCGGGGCGCTGATCGCGGTGGGCGAGGCGGTGCGCCGGGTCCCGGTCCACCCGGTCGGCCCCGGGTCCGCCCCGCCCCACGGGCGCCACCCCGGGGCGGCCGCCGTCCCGTCGATGCGCCGGGCCCCGGCGCGGCCCGGCGGGTCCCCGCGGGCGGCGTCGGCGTTGCCGGGCCTGCGGGAGGGGGCCCCGCTCGGGGCGGCCGGGGCGCTCGGCTACGCGCTGCTCGGCGAGGCGGGCGGGCGGCCGGCCGCGCACGGGGTGCCGCAGACCGTGGCGGTGGTGGTGGCGGCCGGGCTGGTGGGGCTCGTCCCCTACCTGGCGCGCGGCGGCGGGCCGGTGCTGGACCCGTTCGCCCGCCGGGTGCTGACCGTCGGGTTCGCCGCCATCTGCTGCCAACCCCTGTACGGCGCCGGGGCGTTGCCCGCCTGGGCCGCGGCCGGCCCGGTCGGCCCGCTCTTCCTGGCCGTGCTGCTGGCGCTGACCGCGCTCTGCGACGCGGTGCTGGCGGCCGCACTGGCCCGGGCCCGCACCGGCTGGCCGTACGGGCCGCTGCTGCGCGACGAGTTGCGGGCGCTGCCCGGCATCGGCACCGCCATCTGCGCCACCGGCGTGGTCATCGCGCTGGGCGTGGCGGTCGCCGGGCTGTGGGCGCTGCCGGTGTTCTGCCTGCCGCTGCTGCTGACCCAGATCGCCCTCCGCCGGTACGCGGCGGTCCGCGCCACCTACCGCCAGACCATCGCCTCGCTGGCCCGCGCCACCGAGATCGCCGGCTGCACCCCGCCCGGCCACGCCCGCCGGGTGGCCGGACTCAGCCGCGCGGTGGGGCGGGAACTCGGCCTCGGCGGGCCGGACTTGGACGTCCTCGAACACGCCGCCCTGATGCACGACATCGGCCAGCTGTCGCTGGTCGACCCGGTGCCGGACGGTGCCACCGCCCCGCTGCCGCCCGCCGAGCAGCGCCGGATCGCCCTGCTGGGCGGCGCCGTGGCCCGGCAGACCGGAGCCCCGCCGGAGGTCGCGGTGATCGTCGAGCGGCAGGCCGATCCGTACCGGGAGCAGCCGGTCACGGCCCGTATCGTCCGCACCGTCAACGCCTACGACGACCTCGTGGCGGGCGCCGCCGGACCCGCGGGGCGGCTGCGCGCCCTGGAACGGCTGCGGCTGGCCACCGCCCGGGACCACGAGCCGCGAGTGGTCGAGGCGCTGGCCCGGGTCCTGGCGCGCGGGGGCCGGGCGGGCTGAGCGCCCTGGTGCGCCGGGGCGCTCAGCCCGTTCGCACGCCCCCGGCGAGGGCCCCGCGCACCCCCGTCGCGCAGTGTTCCCGGCCCGTCCACCGCCGGGGAACCCATGGGTAATGAGCGCCCCGCGAGATGGGCATGGTTGGATGCGAAGGGAGCCCCCTGAAGGGGGGTTCAGGGGGTCGGCGCAGGGCATGAGCCGCACGGGGGCGCAGCACACCGGGCTGAACCCGACGGCAATCTGTGGCAGGTTGTCGAGTGGGCCCCCAGAAGGCCCCGGGTAACCGCCCGGGACTCCTCCGGAGCGGCACAAGAGCAACCAGCAGGCGGGAATCGTGAGGATCTTCGGCAAGGTACGGCACCGGCCCTCCGCCTCATGGCGGCAGGCGACCGACCGCGCTTTCACGCTGATCGGCGACGGCCGTTACGAGGACGCGGGGGCGCTGCTGACCCGCGCGGCGGACATGGAGCCGTGGCTGTCGGAGTCCTGGTTCAACCTCGCGCTGCTGCACAAGTTCCGGCACGACTGGGAGCAGGCCCGGGCCGCCGGGCTGCGCGCGGTGGCGCTGCTGGACCGCGAGACCGGGGCGCCCGACTGGTGGAACGTCGGCATCGCCGCCACCGCCCTCCAGGACTGGCCGCTGGCCCGCCGCGCCTGGCAGGCGTACGGCCTGAAGGTCCCCGGCGAGGGGTCGCCGACCGGCGAGCCGCTGGGGATGGCGCTGGGCAGCGCCGCGGTCCGGCTCTCGCCCGAGGGCGAGGCCGAGGTGGTCTGGGGCCGCCGGCTGGACCCGGCCCGGATCGAGGTGCTCTCCATCCCGCTGCCGTCCTCCGGGCGGCGCTGGGGCGAGGTGGTGCTGCACGACGGCGTCCCGCACGGCGAGCGGACCACCACCGGGGCCGCCGGCGAGACCCGCACGTTCCCGGTCTTCGACGAGATCGAGCTGTGGGCGCCCTCGCCGGTGCCCACCTGGGTGGTGCTCCTGGAGGCCGCCACCGAGGCCGACCGGGACGCGCTGGAGCAGCTGGCGGCCGACGCCGGCTTCGCCGCCGAGGACTGGTCGTCGTCCGTGCGGCTGCTGTGCCGCACCTGCTCCGAGAGCCGGATGCCCAGCGACGAGGGCGACGGCGAGCACCTGGACCCGCACGACCACAGCGAACCGGGCCATCCCGGGCCGCTGGGCCACCGCACCGCCGGCTCCGGCTCGCTCTGGGCCCCGGAGCGCGAGTGCGGCATCGCGGCGCCCGCGGCCCTGGTGCGGGGCCTGCTGGACGGCTGGGTCGCGGACAGCCCGGACACCCGGGAATGGCGCGATCTTGAAGAGGTCTGCTGAGCGGGAGACCGCGTCCCCGTAGGCTGTAGGGCGTTCCCCGAGGGTTTTGCAGGAAGGCGTACGGCGGAGATGGCCCAGCAGGACAGTGATCAGCAGGAGAGCGTCGAGTTCGTCGACGACGTCACGGACGCCAAGGAGCGCGAGGAGGCCCACCGGGAGCGCGGCACCTCCCGCCCGATCACCGTGGTCGGCAACCCGGTCCTCCACAAGGAGTGCAAGGACGTCACCGCGTTCGACGCCGAGCTGGCGCAGCTGATCGACGACATGTTCGCCAGCCAGCGCACCGCCGAGGGCGTCGGCCTGGCCGCCAACCAGATCGGCGTGGACCTCAAGGTCTTCGTCTACGACTGCCTGGACGACGAGGGCGTCCGGCACGTCGGCGCGGTCTGCAACCCCGTCCTGGACGAGCTGCCCGCCGGGCGCCGGGTGCTGGACGACTCCAACGAGGGCTGCCTGTCCGTGCCCGGCGCGTACGCCGAGCTGGCCCGTCCCGACTACGCGGTGGTCCGCGGCCGGAACGCCCAGGGCGAGCCGATCGTGGTGCAGGGCACCGGCTACTTCGCGCGCTGCCTCCAGCACGAGACCGACCACCTCTACGGCTACCTCTACATCGACCGGCTCTCCAAGCGCGACCGCAAGGACGCGCTGAAGCAGATGGCCGAGCGGGAGCCCCGCTACCCCGTCGTCCCCAACGACTGAGGCGGCGGTCGAGCGGGGCTCCGGCCCTGTACGGCCCTACGCGGCGTTCTGGAAGGTGGCCCAGACCTGGGGCGGGAGCGAGGTTCCCAGCCCGGTGTCGGGGCCACCGACGCCGTTCAGGGGCAGCAGCTGAGGCGCGCCCGGCTTGTTCCGGAAGAGCGTGATCGCGGTGGTGGGCTCGGCGCCGTCCCCGCCACCGGGAGCCCGGTCGGCGCGGACACCGGAACCGGCGGCCGCCCCGGGGCGCAGCCCCGCGCCCCAGACGGTGGCGCCGGCCGGCGGCGGGGTGCCGACGAACCACGCCGACTTCATCCGGTCCCCCGGCTCGGTGGCCGCGGCCGCGGGCGGCTGCTTCACCGTCCTGTCGCCCGGCGACAGGACGCGCCAGCCCAGCCCCGACAGCATGTTGGTCATGGTCTGCGCGACCTCCGGGGTGACCACCTGCTGGGGTTCGGCGCGCTCGAAGCCGGTCATCGCCTTGCCCTGGTAGGTCATCTTCGTGACGGCGTACGGTTCGGCGTGCCGCCCGCCGTTGGCGAAAGTGGTGTACGCGCTGGCCAGCCGGACGGCGCTGGGTGCCGAGGTGCCCAGTGGGAAGGTCTGCTCCAGCTGGGCCAGGCTCTCCTTGCGCAGCCCCAGGCCGAGCGTCAGGTCCCGGATCTGCTCCAGTCCGAGCTCCTTCCCGGCCTGGACGAACGGGACGTTCGAGCCCTGCATCAGGGCGCCGAGCAGCGCGTCGGACCGGCTGGTGCTGTTCACCGGGCGCGGCTGGTCGCCGTACTGCTCGGCCTCCTGCTGGAGGGCGGTGGCCAGGACGAACGGCTTGAAGGCGGAGCCGGCCGGGACCGCCGTGGTGTCGGCGTTGTTGCTGAAGTGCCGGGTGGCGTCCGCGCCGCCGTAGAGCGCGACGATGGCGCCGTCTCCGGGGCGCACCGAGGCGGCACCGAATTCCACGAAGGTGTCCTCGGCGCGCTTCTTCGGGTCGAGCCTCTTCTTGCGGACGTCGCCGACGGCCTTTTCCAGTCGGCGGGTGCGCTGTTTGTCGAACGTGGTGTGAATGCGGTAGCCGCCGCGGGCCAGGTCCTTGTCGGTCAGGCCGGTTGCGGCCTTCACGAACTTGTTGGCGATGTCGACGAGATAGCCGATCTGGCCGGCCTGGCTGGTGGGCTTGGCCACCGGGCGCGGCTCGGGGAACTCACGGTACTGCGCCCGCTCCTCCTTGCTCATCGCGCCGGTGGCGACCAGCCGGTCGAGTATCCACTTCCAACGGTCCACCGCGCGGGCGTGGTTGGCCTTGCTCAGCCCCGGGTCGTACTGCTCGGAGCCCTTCAGCAGGGCGGCCAGCAGCGCGCCCTGGCTGGGGTCGAGGTCCTTGGCGTCGATGCCGTAGTAGGCGTGCGCAGCCGCCTGGATGCCGTTCGAACCGCGGCCGAACCAGCTGGTGTTGAGATAGCCGCGCAGAATGTCCGGCTTGGATTTACGGTTGTTGACCTTCAGCGAGATGATGAATTCCTTCACCTTGCGGGTCGCGGTCTGGTCCGGTGAGAGATAGGTGTTCTTCACGTACTGCTGGGTGATGGTCGAACCGCCCTGGGTGTCCCCGCCGGAGACCATGTTCAGCACGGCCCGGCCGATGCCCGTGAGCGAGACGCCGTGGTCCTCGTAGAAGGTGGCGTTCTCCGCCGCTATCACCGCGTTCTGGACGTGTTTGGGCACCTTGTCGAGGGTGACGTTCTGGCGGTTGACGGCGCCGACGCTGACCATCTGGCTGCCGTCCGCCCAGTAGTAGACGGTGGCTTCCCGGGCGGCGAGCGCGTTCTCGTTGGGGATGTCGATCTTCGCGTAGACGAACGCGAACAGCCCGGCCAGACAAGCCAGGACGAACGTGAACGTACCCAGCCACAGGCGCCATGACGGCAGCCAACGACGCACCCCCTTCCGGCCCAGGCGGGGGTAGTCGATGTACCGGCGACTTTTCTTCCTGCCCTCCATGACTCCGTAGATGCGGCGGCAGGGGCTCCGGTTGCCGCTCCGGCCGCCCGCTAATCGAACGCTCACATTCGGCGGGCGGCCGGACGGCCGGTGGGGCGGCGGGTCGGCGGGTCGGACGACCGGGATCAGAAGTCGTCGTCGAAGGAGACCGAGCCCTCGACGGCGACCTGGTAGGCCGAGGCGCGCCGCTCGAAGAAGTTGGTCAGCTCCTGGACGTTCTGCAACTCCATGAAGGAGAACGGGTTCTCCGAACCGAAGACGGCCGGGAAGCCCAGCCGGCGCAGCCGCTGGTCGGCGACGCACTGGAGGTACTCGCGCATCGACGCGGTGTTCATCCCGGGCAGGCCGTCGCCGCACAGGTCGTGGGCGAACTGCAGCTCGGCCTCGACGGCCTCCTTGAGCATGTCGGTGACCTGCTGCTGGAGCGCGTCGTCGAAGAGCTCGGGCTCCTCCTGGCGGACGGTGTCCACCACGGAGAAGGCGAACTCCATGTGCATCGACTCGTCCCGGAAGACCCAGTTGGTGCCGGTGGCCAGACCGTGCAGCAGGCCACGCGACCGGAACCAGTAGACGTACGCGAACGCGCCGTAGAAGAACAGGCCCTCGATGCAGGCCGCGAAGCAGATGAGGTTGAGCAGGAAGCGGCGGCGGTCGGCCTTGGTCTCCAGCCGCTCCATCTGCTCGACGTGGTCCATCCATTTGAAGCAGAACTGCGCCTTCTCCCGGATGGACGGGATGTTCTCCACGGCCGCGAAGGCGGCGGCGCGGTCGTCCGGGTCGGGGAGGTAGGTGTCCAGCAGCGTCAGGTAGAACTGGACGTGCACCGCCTCCTCGAAGAGCTGACGGCTCAAGTACAGCCGCGCCTCGGGGGAGTTGATGTGCTTGTAGAGGGTGAGGACGAGGTTGTTCGCGACGATCGAGTCACCGGTCGCGAAGAACGCGACCAGCCGGCCGATCATGTGCTGCTCACCGGGGGAGAGCTTGGCGAGGTCGGCGACGTCGGAGTGCAGGTCGACCTCCTCCACCGTCCAGGTGTTCTTGATCGCGTCCCGGTACCGGTCGTAGAAGTCCGGGTAGCGCATGGGGCGCAGGGTCAGCTCGAAGCCGGGGTCGAGGAGGTTCTTGGCACGGCTGGGGCGGTCGCCGGCGGCGGTGTTCTCGGGCGCGGTGGTCATTACTGGCAGGCCTCGCAGGACTCGGGGTTCTCCAGGGAGCAGGCGACCGCGTCGGGGTCGGCCACCGGCAGCTGGGCGGGGACGGATGCGGCGCGGGCCGACTGGGCGATCCGGGTCGCCGGGCGGGAGCGCAGGTAGTACGTGGTCTTGATGCCGCGCTTCCAGGCGTACGCGTACATCGAGCTGAGCTTGCCGATGGTCGGCGACGCCATGAAGAGGTTGAGCGACTGGCTCTGGTCCAGGAACGGCGTGCGGTCCGCGGCCATGTCGATCAGGGCCCGCTGGGGGATCTCCCAGGCGGTGCGGTAGCGGTGCCGGACGTCCGCGGGGATCCATTCCAGCTCCGCGACGGAGCCGTTGGCCTCCCGGAGCGCGTCCCGGGTCCGCGCGTCCCACAGGCCCAACTCCTTGAGCTCCTCGATCAGATACGTGTTGACCTGGAGGAACTCGCCGGACAGCGTCTCGCGCTTGAAGAGGTTGGAGACCTGCGGCTCGATGCACTCGTAGACGCCGGCGATGGAGGCGATGGTGGCGGTCGGCGCGATGGCCAGCAGCAGCGAGTTGCGCATCCCGGTCGCGGCGATCCGGGTGCGCAGCGCCGCCCAGCGGTCCGCCCAGCGGGGCTCGGCGTTCGGGTAGTGGTCCGGGTGCAGCACACCGCGGGCCGTACGGGTCGCGGACCAGGCCGGGTGCGGGCCGTGCCGTTCGGCGAGGTCGGCGGACGCCTCGTAGGCGGCCAGCATGATCCGCTCGGAAATACGGGTGGAGAGCTCCCGCGCCTCGGCCGAGTCGAACGGCAGCCGCAGCCGGAAGAAGACGTCCTGGAGGCCCATCAGGCCCAGACCGACCGGCCGCCAGCGGGAGTTGGAGGCGCCGGCCTGCTCGGTCGGGTAGAAGTTGATGTCCACGACCCGGTCGAGGAAGGCCACGGCGGTGCGGACGGTGGCGTCCAGCCGCTCCCAGTCCAGTTCGCCGTCCTCGCCCAGATGCGCGGCGAGGTTGACCGACCCCAGGTTGCAGACGGCGGTCTCCCCGTCGTCGGTGACCTCCAGGATCTCCGTGCACAGGTTGGAGGAGTGCACGACCCGGCCGGGCTCGGCGGTCTGGTTGGCGGTGCGGTTGGCGGCGTCCTTGAACGTCATCCAGCCGTTGCCGGTCTGCGCCAGGGTGCGCATCATCCGGGAGTACAGCACCCGGGCCGGGACCTGCTTGCGGGCCTTGCCCGCGGCCTCCGCCGCCCGATAGGCGGCGTCGAACTCCGCGCCCCACAGGTCGACCAGCTCGGGCACGTCGGAGGGGGAGAACAGCGACCAGTCCGCGTCCGCCTCCACCCGGCGCATGAACTCGTCCGGGATCCAGTGCGCGATGTTGAGGTTGTGGGTCCGGCGGGCCTCCTCGCCGGTGTTGTCCCGCAGCTCCAGGAATTCCTCGATGTCGGCGTGCCAGGTCTCCAGGTAGACGCAGGCCGCGCCCTTGCGGCGGCCGCCCTGGTTGACCGCCGCCACCGACGCGTCCAGCGTGCGCAGGAACGGCACGATGCCGTTGGAGTGCCCGTTGGTGCCGCGGATCAGCGAACCGCGGGCGCGGATCCGGGAGTACGACAGGCCGATCCCGCCGGCGTGCTTGGAGAGCCGGGCCACCTGGTGGTAGCGGTCGTAGATCGAGTCCAGCTCGTCCAGCGGGGAGTCCAACAGGTAGCAGGAGGACATCTGCGGGTGGCGGGTGCCGGAGTTGAAGAGCGTGGGGGAGGACGGCAGGTAGGAGAGCGTGCTGGTCAGCCGGTACAGCTCGGCGACGTCCGCGAGCGCCCGCGCGGAGTCGTCCTCGGCGAGGCCGCAGGCCACCCGCAGCAGGAAGTGCTGGGGCGTCTCGATCACCCGGCGGGTGGTGGGGTGCCGCAGCAGGTAGCGCGACTGGAGGGTGCGCAGCCCGAAGTACCCGAACCGGTCGTCGGCGCCGCCCACCCGTCGCCCGCCACCACCCTCGGTGGAAGGCGCTTCACGCCCCTCCGATTGCGCCTCGCGGACCAGCGCGTCCAGCCGCTCCGCGTGGCTGCCGACGAACTCCGCGGTGACGTCCGCGATCAGCCCCGCCTGGTGGCCGACCGCGATCGAGGCGGAGAAGGAGGTGGCGCCCTGGCCGGCGGCCTCCTCGGCGATGGCGAGGGTCAGCAGGCGCGCGGCGAGCTTGGAGTACTGCGGTTCGTCGCCGATCAGTCCGGCCGCGGCCTCGGTCGCCAGCGAGCGCAGTTCCGCCGCGTCGGAGCCGGGGTGCCGGCCGCGCAGCGCGGCGGCGGCCACCTTGCCGGGGTCGGTCGCGGGCAGGTCCGCGGTCAGCTCGGTCAGCGTCCGCAGCAGGGCGACGCCCGGCCCGTCCTCATGCACGGGAGGCGCGGCCACCACGGGCTGCACGACCTCGGCGTCTGACGCGGGCTCCGTTGGCGCGATGGTCACCTGATGCTCTCCCTCACTCGGCGGGGGCCGGGAGGGGCGGCGGTGCGACGGGAGCCGTGCGGGCAGCGCGGCACCCCGCGGCGAACCGGGGGTGCGCGGGTCGGCCGCGCGGCGTCCATCGGCCCATCCCTCGGGGCCCGGACGTATCGACGCCGCGCCGATGGCGGCGCGGACGTACCGTCGACAGGTCTTCGGACTCGGGAGCGCGCCGCCGGGCCCGCATCCATGGGAAACGGCTCGTGGGCTGCGCTCTCATACCGTTGCGGGACAGTTCCGGACTCACACCGGATTCCCCTGCGGCGACAGCGAGGAAGAGCATACATCTTGTGTCGCTCCCCGCACGCACCCCCACATCTTGTGTCGCCGCCGCATACCATTCCCCCGGGCGTGCGAAGGGCCGGGTCGCCCGGCCCCCTTCGGAACGCCTCGGAAAAGCCTTCGGGGAGCGTCCCGAAGGCGGCTCAGGCCAGCTCGCGGGCGAACGCCCACAGGGTGATGCCGGGCACCGGATCCCAGTCCCGCTCCGCCGCCCGTGCGCCCCGGCACCGCCCCGTCCACCGACGACCGCCCGCCGGCAGGGCCGAGATGACGAATGGTCGCCATCGTGTGACTGTCGGGGGGGGCGACTATCGTCGGTCTCAGTTCCCTGCTTGGTCCGACAGCAAGGAGAAGGCGCCATGACCGCGCTCGCCGACCCGCCGCACATCATGACTCCCGAGCACTTTGAAGAGGCCGCCCGGATACTCGCCCGCCTGGAAGAGGGTGCGCGGTTGGAACTCATCGATGGGAAGGTCAAGAGCAAGCCGACGCCGGACGGCGATCACGGGCGGATCATCCAGTGGCTCACGCGTATCTGCATGCAGTACCGCCCCGAGCTCTGGCTCGACCCTGCGCAGGGCATCAAGGTGCAGTCGTACCGTAGCGGCCGCGCCCGGCCGGACGGCACGCTCGCTCCCATGGACGCCTTCGTCGGCCAGGGTGAATGGGCCGACCCCGCCTCCGTGCTGATGGCCGTCGAGGTGACCTCGTACGACTCCGACACCGAGCAACGCGACAGGGTGGAGAAGCCCAGGGCCTACGCCGAAACGGGCATTCCGCTCTACCTGATGATCGACCGGAAGTCCTGCCAGGTGTCGTTGTACAGCGAGCCTGCCGGTGAGTGCTACGAGAACGTGCACACCGTGCCGTTCGGCAGGTCCCTTCACCTTCCGGACCCGGTGGGCATCACGCTCGACACCACGCCGCTCAAGGATTGGGTCCACTGACCGGCGCTGATGCCGCGCTGCATGCGGAGGGCCGTCGCGTTCCAAGTGAACGCGACGGCCCTGCGCCGTAGTCGACGCCCCTCAGTGCCCGGCCGGGGAGCCCGCCGTGGCCGGCGGCAGGTCGGCGGTGACGCCTTCGTCGCCGACGTCGGCGGTGTAGTCGGCGGGGGCGGTCTCGTCGGTGCCCTCGGGGGCCTTGAGGGCCTTGAGGACGAACGTCAGGACGACCGTCACCACGACGTTGAGGACGAAGGCGGTGAGACCGATGTAGCCGATCTGGCCGATGCCGGGGATCTCCGCGCTGGAGCCGCCGAAGTGCTTCTGGGTCGGGCTGGCCACCCCGTACGCGGCGAGGGTGCCGTAGACCATGCCGATCGCCCAGCCGGCCAGCAGTGCCCAGCGGTGGAACCAGCGGGTGAAGAGGCCGCCGACCAGCGCCGGCATGGTCTGCAGGATCCAGATGCCGCCCAGCAGCTGGAAGTTGATGGCGACGGTCTTGTCCATGGTGAGGACGAAGGCCAGTGCGCCGACCTTGACCAGGAGGGAGACCAGCTTGGCGACCTTGTGCTCCTGCTCGGGCGTGGCGTGGGGCTTCAGGAAGTCCTTGTAGACGTTCCGGGTGAAGAGGTTGGCGGCGGCGATCGACATGATCGCCGCGGGCACCAGCGCGCCGATGCCGATCGCGGCGAACGCCACCCCCGCGAACCAACTGGGGAACATGTCCTCGAAGAGCTGCGGGATCGCCAGCTGCGCATTGCCGTGGGTGTCCGTACCGGCCTTGATCGCCATGAAGCCGAGCAGCGCGAGGAGGCCCAGCATCAGGGAGTAGAGCGGCAGGATCGTGGTGTTGCGGCGGATGACGTTGCGGCTGCGCGAGGAGAGCGTCGCGGTGATCGAGTGCGGGTACATGAACAGCGCCAGCGCCGAGCCGAGCGCGAGCGTGGCGTACGCCCACTGCGCGTTGGGGCCGCTGGCCAGTTCACCGCGCGGTTTGCCGGTCGGCCCGTGCACGGCGAGCGCGTCCTTGGCCGAGTGGAAGATCTCGCCGAAGCCGCCCAGCTTGATCGGGATGTAGATGATCGCCACCACGATGACGAGGTAGATCAGTCCGTCCTTGACGAACGCGATCAGCGCGGGCGCGCGCAGGCCCGAGGAGTAGGTGTACGCGGCCAGCACGGCGAACGCGATCAGCAGCGGCAGGTCCTTGACGAACCAGTTGGCGTGCTCGCCGCCGCCGACGCCCAGCACGTCCAGGACGGCCTGGATGCCCACCAGTTGGAGCGCGATGTACGGCATCGTGGCGAGCAGGCCGGTGAGCGCCACCGCGAGCGACAGGCCCTTGGAGCCGAAGCGGCCGCGGACGAAGTCGGAGGTGGTGACGTAGCCGTGCCGGTGCGAGACCGACCACAGCCGGGGCAGGAAGGTGAAGATCAGCGGGTAGACCAGGATGGTGTACGGGACGGCGAAGAAGCCGGACGCGCCCGCCGTGTAGATCGCCGCCGGGACGGCCACGAACGTGTACGCGGTGTAGAGGTCGCCGCCGAGCAGGAACCATGTCACCCAGGTGCCGAAGCTGCGCCCGCCCAGGCCCCATTCGTCGAGGTTGGCGGACTGCTCGGCCTTGCGCCAGCGCGCGGCCAGGAAGCCCATGACCGTGACGGCGAGGAAGAAGAAGATGAAGACGGCGAGCGCCACGCCGTTGACGCCCTGGGAGGCGGCGGCGAGTGTCGTGACCGGGGTCGTCATCAGGCCGCACCGCCCTTGCGGGCGCGCTGCTCACGCTGGACCAGCTTGTAGGCCACCATCGTCAGTGCCGTCGAGATCAGCACCCACGCCATCTGGTACCAGTAGAAGAACGGGATCCCGATCAGCGTCGGCTCGATCCTGGCGTACGAACTCACCCACAGCATCGCGATGAACGGGGCGACCAGACAGAATCCGGCCACCACCCGGGTGGGTGTGACGACCGGTCTGCGTTCCGGTGGTGCGGCTTTCTCTGCCATGACCGTGGCTCCCGTCCTGGTGAACTCCTTTGTAACCGGCTGGAAATCTAAGCCAGGGTCGCGGCACGCGTCACTAGCTGTCCGCATATCGGTACGAGGCAGTTACCGAGGGGGAGTTGACCGAAGGCGGGCCGCGCCGGGGCTCGCGGGACGGTGCGGTGGCCGGGCGGCGGGCCGCCCGGAATCCGTACGGCCGGGCGGGCCCGGTCCGTCGGATGCGGACCTCGGTCCGCCGGGCGTGGCGTCCGGTCCGTCGGGAGTGGTGTTCAGTCCGTCGGGCGCTGGAGGCGGGCGACGAACTTGTAGCGGTCGCCGCGGTAGACCGAGCGGACCCACTCCACCGGCTGCCCCTGGGCGTCCAGCGAGTGCCGGGAGAGCATCAGCATCGGCAGGCCGACGTCGGTGCCCAGCAGACCGGCCTCGCGCGGGGTGGCCAGCGAGGTCTCGATGGTCTCCTCGGCCTCCGCCAGCCGGACGTCGTAGACCTCGGCCAGCGCGGTGTACAGGGAGGTGTACTTGACGAGGTTGCGGCGGAGCGCCGGGAACCGCTTGGCCGAAAGGTGGGTGGTCTCGATGGCCATCGGCTCCCCGCTGGCCAGCCGCAGCCGTTCGATGCGCAGCACCCGGCCGCCGGGGGTGATGTCCAGCAGCCCGGCCAGCCGGTCGTCGGCGGTGACGTAGCCGATGTCCAGCAGCTGGGAGGTCGGTTCCAGGCCCTGGGCCCGCATGTCCTCCGTGTAGGAGGTCAGTTGCAGTGCCTGGGAGACCTTGGGCTTGGCGACGAAGGTGCCCTTGCCCTGGATGCGCTCCAGGCGGCCCTCGACGACCAGTTCCTGGAGGGCCTGGCGGACCGTGGTGCGGGAGGTGTCGAACTCGGCGGCGAGGGTGCGCTCGGGCGGCACCGGGGTGCCCGGCGGCAGGGTCTCGGTGATCTCCAGCAAATGCCGCTTGAGCCGGTAGTACTTGGGGACCCGGGCGGTGCGTGTGGCGCTGCCGCCGCTCTCGGCGCTGCCCGCCTCGGTGTCCATGACCCGCCTCTCCGATGCCTGTCGTGCTGCCGTCACCGGCTCCTCCGTACGTAGCGGCTCACATCGTGGCACGGACGGGGTGCCCATGCGCCCACGCGGGTCCTGGCCCGCCAGATGTCGGTCCGGTAACGGACCTGACAGCGACTCTTATACACCCTTGACACCCCTAAAGGTCTAGGCCAAGCTGCGGGAACTGGTCTAAACCATTAAAGCCACACCCGTCCTTGAGTGGGGAGAGCGCGATGAAGCGTGGGCTCATAGCGGCGACCGCGGTCGCGGGAATGCTGGTGAGTGTCGCTGCCTGTGGGTCGAGCGGCAAAAGCAATGCGGGCGCCGACGGCTTCAAGGGCCAGAAGCTGACCGTATGGGTGATGTCCGGTTCCAATCCGGAACAATGGACCAAGCAGGTCTCCGATCAATTCAAGAAGAAGACCGGCGCCACGGTCGAATTCAAGGTCCAGCAGTGGAACGGCATTCAGCAGAAGCTGAGCACCGCCCTTTCGGAGGACACTCCGCCGGACGTCGTCGAGATCGGCAACACCCAGACCGCCGCCTACGCCAAGGCCGGTGCCCTGGTCGACCTCGGCGACCTGAAGAAGGAGATCGGCGCCGACTGGAACGACGCCTTCAACAAGGCCGCGATGGCGGACGGGAAGCAGTACGCCCTGCCGTGGTTCGCCGGCAACCGCGTGGTGATGTACAACAAGAAGATCTGGGCCCAGGCCGGGATCGCCAAGACCCCCACCACGCGCGCCGAGCTGTTCCACGACTTCGACACCATCAAGCGGAAGACCGACGCCGAGCCGCTCTACCTGCCCGGCCAGAACTGGTACTTCCTCGACGGCCTGACCATCGGCACCGGTGCCCAACTGGTGAAGAAGGAAGGCGGCAAATGGGTCTCCAATTTCGCTGACCCCAAGGTCGGCAAGGCGATGGACATCTACCAGCAGTACATGGCGTTCAGCACCGCCCCCAAGAACAAGGACGAGGCCACCCCGCAGCAGGCCGAAATCTTCGCCAAGGGGAAGACCGGTGCCCTCATCGCCATGGGCTACGAAGCCGCCACCGCCGTCAAGGCCAATCCGAAGATCAAGGACGACATCGGATTCTTCACCATTCCGGGGGAGACCGCCGCCAAGCCCGAGGGCGTCTTCCTCGGCGGCTCCAACTTCGCGGTCGCCGGAATGAGCAAGAACCAGGAACTCGCCAAGGAATTCCTGAAGGTCGCGCTCTCCAAGGACAACGACGCCCAGATGGTCCGGGAATCCGGCTGGACGCCCAAGTCCCCGGCCCTGGCCGGCGCCGCCAAGGACAACCCGGCCGCCGCGGCCGCCGCCCCGGCCGCCGAGAAGTCCGGCGGCACCACCCCGCTGATCCCCCAGTGGGCCGCGGTCGAGAACGTGCCGAACCCGATCAAGAACTACATGACCGCGGTCCTGAACGGTAAGGCCCCGGCCGACGCCGCCAAGGACATCGAGTCCGAGATCAACGCCCGGCTCGCCAAGGAGTAGCCGGCCACCGGACGCGTACGGCCCGGGCGGCCCTCCGGGGCCCCGCCCGTACGCCCGGGACAGTGACCGCGGCCGCCGCCACCGCGCCGGGCCGGCACCCCGCGGGGCCGGCGGCCGCCTCCACCGCACCACCCGGCGCATCCACGGGAACGAGGGGACCACACGCTCATGGCAGTGCAGCTCGACGCAGCGGCGGAGAGGACCGCGCCGCGGACCGGCAAGGGCGGCGCACCGCCCGCCCCGAGCGGCCCCGGCGGCCGGCGGGCCGCCCCCTACCTCCTGCTGCTCCCGGCCCTGCTCGCCACCGCGGTCTTCCTGGGCTGGCCCCTCGTCCGCAACCTGGTGCTCTCCTTCCAGAACCTCAACATGAAGGAGCTGATCCAGCACCTCACCGACTGGCGGGGCCTGGGCAACTACCAGGAGGTGCTGGGCAGCGAGCAGTTCTGGCGGGTCACCGCCCGCACCATCACCTTCACCGCCGCCAACGTCGTCCTGATCATGGTGCTGGGCACCCTGCTCGGACTGCTGCTGGCCCGGCTCGGCACCACGATGCGCCTGGTGCTGTCGATGGCGCTGGTGCTGGCCTGGGCGATGCCGTCGATCGCCGCCACCACCGTCTTCCAGTGGCTCTTCGACTCCCGCTACGGTGTCGTCAACTGGCTGCTGGACCACCTCGGTTGGCACGCCATGGCCCACTACGACTGGGTCGGCACCCAGCTCTCCACCTTCTTCGTCATCACCCTCCTGATCGTCTGGCAGTCGCTGCCCTTCGTGGCCCTCAACCTCTACGCGGCCACCACGACCATCCCCAAGGAGCTCTACGAGGCGGCCCGGATGGACGGCGCCGGCACCTGGAAGATCTTCACCTCCGTCACCTTCCCCTTCCTGCGCCCCTTCTTCATGGCCACGACGTTCCTCGAAGTCATCTGGGTCTTCAAGGCGTTCCCGCAGATCTTCGCGATCAACCAGGGCGGCCCCGACCGGCTCACCGAGACGCTGCCGATCTACGCCTTCACCGAGGGCGTCGGCAACCTCCACTTCGGCATGGGCGCCGCGATCTCCGTCCTGACCATCGTCGTGCTGCTCGCCCTCACCGCGTACTACCTGCGCCTGACGCTCAAGCAAGAGGAGGACGCGCTGTGAAGCGCTCACTCGCCGGCCGGATCTGGCCCAACGCGACCGCCGCCGTCCTCGCGCTGCTGTTCGTCTTCCCCGTGTACTGGATGTTCGCCACGGCCTTCAAGCCGACCCAGGACATCCTCAGCGAGGACCCGGTGTGGTTCCCGCTCCACGGCACCTTCGCCCACTTCGCGACGGCCGTGGACGCCCCGAACTTCTGGCGGCTGGCCGGCAACTCCGTCCTGGTCACCGTGGTCGCCGTCGGACTGTCGCTGGTGATCGGGCTGTGCGGCTCGTTCGCCATCGCCCGGATGCGGTTCAAGGGCCGCAAGGGCATCCTGCTGACCTTCATGGTCGCCCAGATGGCGCCCTGGGAGGTCATGGTGATCTCGATCTACATGATCGTCCGGGACGCCGACCTGCTCAACAGCCTGCTGCCGCTCACCTTCTTCTACATGCTGATGGTGCTCCCCTTCACCCTCCTGACGCTGCGCGGCTACGTCGCCGCGGTGCCCAAGGAGCTGGAGGAGTCCGCGATGGTCGACGGCTGCTCGCGCCGCCAGGCGTTCGTCAAGGTCGTCCTGCCGCTGCTGGCCCCCGGCCTGATGGCCACCTCCCTCTTCGGCTTCATCACGGCCTGGAACGAGTTCCCGCTCGTACTGGTGCTCAACAAGGAGCCCGGCGCCGGCACCCTGCCGCTGTGGCTCTCGCAGTTCCAGACCCAGTTCGGCGACGACTGGGGAGCCACCATGGCCGCCGCCTCCCTCTTCGCCGTCCCGATCCTGATCCTTTTCCTGTTCCTGCAACGCAAGGCGGTCGGCGGTCTCACCTCCGGCGCAGTGAAGGGATAGCCCATGGCCACCGTCATCCGCTCCGCCGACACCCTCACCCGGGACGCGCTCGCCGTCCTCCAACCCGGCTTCACTGGCACCACCGCCCCCGACTGGCTGCTGCACCGCCTCGACGAGGGCCTGGCGACCGTCGCCCTCTTCGGCCGCAACGTGCACAGCCCCGAACAACTCGCCGCACTCACCGCCCGGTTGCGCGGCATCCGCGAGGACCTGCTGGTCGCCATCGACGAGGAGGGCGGCGACGTCACCCGCCTCGAAGTGCGCGGCGGCTCCTCCTTCCCCGGCAACCTCGCGCTCGGCGCCGTCGACGACCCCGAACTGACCCACGCCGTCGCCCGCGAACTCGGCCGCCGACTGGCCGACTGCGGCATCAACTTCAACTGGGCCCCCTCCGCCGACGTCAACTCCAACCCCGCCAACCCCGTCATCGGGGTCCGCTCCTTCGGCGCCACCCCCGAGCTCGTCGCCCGGCACACCGCCGCCTACGTCCAGGGACTGCAGTCCGCCGGCGTCGCCGCCTGCACCAAGCACTTCCCCGGCCACGGCGACACCGCCACCGACTCCCACCACGACCTCCCCCGCATCACCGCCGACCTGACGACGCTTCAGGAACGCGAACTGGTGCCGTTCCGCGCCGCGGTGGCCGCCGGCACCCGCGCCGTGATGAGCGCCCACATCCTGCTGCCCGCCCTGGACGCCGAGCGCCCCGCCACACTCAGCCCCGCCGCCCTGCACGGCCTGCTGCGCGCCCCCGCCACCGAGGGCGGCCTCGGCTTCGACGGCCTGATCGTCACCGACGGCATCGAGATGCGGGCCATCGCCGCCACCTACGGCATCGAACGCGGCAGCGTACTGGCGCTCGCGGCCGGGGCCGACGCGATCTGCGTCGGCGGCGGACTGGCCGACGAGGACACCGTGCTGAGGCTCCGCGACGCCCTGGTGCGCGCCGTCCGCGAGGGCGACCTGCCGGAGGAGCGGCTGGCCGACGCCGCGGCACGGGTCCGCACCCTGGCGCACTGGACCCGGGACGCGGGCGCGGGGGAGGGGGCCGCGCCCGCCCCCGGGATCGGCCTGACCGCCGCCCGCCGCGCCCTCCGTCTGACCTCCGCCACCCCGTACGAGCCGCTGACCGGCCCCGCCTACGTGGCCGCCTTCACCCCCCTCGCCAACATCGCCGTCGGGGACGAAACCCCCTGGGGCGTCGCCGCCGAACTGTCCGGGCTCCTCCCCGGCACCGAGACCGCCGCCTACACCGCCGAGGACGCCGCCGCCGGGACCCGCGCCCTCGTCGACACCCTGCTCACCGCCGCCGGCGACCGCCCCGTCGTGGCCGTCGTCCGCGACCTCCACCGCCACCCGTGGATGGCCGACGCCCTGCACGCCCTGCTGACCGCCCGCCCCCGCACCGCCGTCGTCGAAATGGGCGTCCCCCAGGCACCGCCCCAGGGCGCCCCCCACCTCGCCACCCACGGCGCCGCCCGCGTCTGCAGCCAGGCAGCAGCGGAGGCCCTGACGGGGCGGAAGCCCTGAGGGGGCGGAAGCCCTGACGGGGCGCAGGCCCTGACGGGATATGAGCCCTGATGAACCACAAGCCCTGACGGGTACAAGCCCTGACAAGCGGACACCCGGGCGGGGCGCTGGCCCCGACGAGGTGCAGGCCCCGACGAGGAGACACCCAGGCGGACGTACCTCCCGTCCGGGCGCGCCCGCGCGGGGAGTTGTCCGGCCCCACATCACACGGAGGCCCCGTGCCGCCGGCGCGCCCAGGATCTGTGCCGACAACACACTGAGGGCCTGTGCCCGCGTCCGTCCCGTCAGGGGCCGGCACCGGCACGGGCCCTCGGGCCGTCCACGGGTTCCGTTACAGCGCCTGCCACTCCGGCTTGGCGGCGTAGGTCGCCCGGAAGTACTCGGCCAGCTTCAGCTTGGACGCCGCGGCCTCGTCGACGACCACCGTCGCATGCGGGTGCAGCTGGAGCGCCGAGGCCGGCACCAGCGCGGCGACCGGGCCCTCGACGGCCTGGGCCACCGCGTCCGCCTTGCCCTCGCCCGTGGCGAGCAGTACCAGGTGGCGCGCCTCCAGGATGGTGCCGATGCCCTGGGTGATGACGTGGTGCGGGACCTCGTCCAGGCTGTCGAAGAAGCGGGCGTTGTCCTCCCGGGTCTGCTGGGTCAGGGTCTTGATGCGGGTACGGGAAGCCAGCGACGAGCAGGGCTCGTTGAAGCCGATGTGCCCGTCGGTGCCGATCCCGAGCAGCTGGAGGTCCACCCCGCCGGCCTCGCGAAGCGCCGCGTCGTACGCCGCGCAGGCTGCCTGGACGTCCTCCGCCGTGCCGTCCGGTCCCATGAACGCGCTCTCGTCGAGCCCCAGCGGCTCCACCACCTCGCGCAGCACCACCGAGCGGTACGACTCGGGGTGCCCGGCCGGCAGGCCCACATACTCGTCGAGCTGGCAGATCCGCGCCCGCGAGGCGTCCACCTCGCCGGCCCGGACCTTCGCCGCCAGTGCCTCGTAGATGGGCAGCGGGGTCGAGCCGGTGGCCACACCGAGCAGCGCCTCGGGCTTGCGGCGTACCAGGGTGGCAATGGCCTCCGCGATGAGCTCGCCGCCTGCCGCTGCATCCGGGACGATGACAACTTCCACGCTTGGCCTGCCGTTCTGGAGAATGGGCTATGTGGTATAGACCAATCTAGCAGAGGAGGCCCGTCGCGACCCCGTGGCGGCGCTGAACGAAAGGGCACGTTTTCCTGACCGCTCCCCGTCGGCCCGGTGGCCGGACCGAGGGGATGGGCGAGGCGGAACGGCACGGCGGCGCGGCCGTCAGAGCAGGGCGCCGCCCGTGGCGTCTATCCACTGCCCCGTCACCCACCGGCTGTCCTCCGAGGCCAGGAATCCCACGATGTCGCTGATGTCGGTGGGGTCGGCCACCCGCCCCAGTGGGGAGAGCGCCCCGGTCGCGGCGCGCGCCGCGGAGTTCTCCTCGCCGCGCAGCCAGGCGGCGTTCATGTCCGTGTCGACCGCGCCGGGCGCCACCGCGTTGACCGTGATGCCGCGGGGGCCGAGCTCCTTCGCCAGTGAGCGGGTCAGGATGTCGACCGGCCCCTTGGACATCGCGTAGCCGATCAGCTCGGACCTGGTCGCGCCCTGCGTCAGCCGCGTGGAGACATTGACGATCCGTCCGCCGTCCCGCAGCCGGGACAGCCCCTCCTGGATCACGAGGAACGGCGCGGTGGCGTTGACCGCGAAGAGGCGCTCGACATCGCCGCGAGTCATCCCGCCGAAGGGACGCAGGGTGCCGTCCAGTGTCTTGTTGATCCCGGCGTTGTTCACCAGGATGTCCAGCCCGTCGGCGTGTGCGTCGAACGCGGTCCACAGCGCCTCGGCGTCGCCCGGCACCCCGAGCTCGGCGCGCAGGGTGAACGCCTCACCGCCCGCCGCCTCGATCGCCGCGGCCGTCTCCTTCGCCGCCGTCTCGTCGTTGGCGTAGTGCACACCGACCCGGGCGCCGTCCCGCCCCAGCCGCTCCGAGATCGCCCGGCCGATTCCCCGGCCGCCGCCCGTCACCAGTGCCGTCCTGCCGCTGAGTGCGCCCATCGTGACCCCTCCCCTTCTTCTGTGCGCCCGCACGTGTCGTCCGCGCGCACGCCTGGCCTCGGCGAGCTCTTTCTGTAGTGCTCGCTACACAAAAACCGTAGCACGCGTTTCTTACCGACCGCTATAGAATTCACTCCATGGTGGCGAAGGAGACCAAGCAGCGTGGCCGGCCACGGTCGTTCGACCGCGACACGGCCCTGGAGAAGGCGATCCGCTCCTTCTGGGAGCACGGCTACGAATCCACGTCCATCTCCGACCTCACCCGCGAGATGGGCATCAGCGCCCCCAGCCTCTACGCCGCCTTCGGCGACAAGCGGGCCCTGTTCGACGAGGCGATCGCCGTCTACGGGCAGCTGTACGGCGGCTTCATCTCCCGCGCGCTGGCGGAGGAACCGACCGCCCGCCGCGGCGTCGAACGGGCCCTTCGCGAAGCCGCGGCCGAATACACCGTCCCGGACCGCCCGCGGGGCTGCATGGTCATCAGCGCCGCACTGAACACCGCCCCCGCCTCCGCCGAGGTCGCCGCGTCCCTGCGGGAGCGGCGGCAGTCGAACGCCCGGGAGATCGAGCGCGCGATCCGGGCGGACGTCGCCACCGGCGAACTCCCCGCCGACACGGACGCCCGGGCGCTGGCCGAGTATGTGAGCGCGATCATCTCCGGGATGTCGCAGTCCGCGCGGGACGGAACGGACCGGGCGACGCTGGAGGCGGTCGCGGGACTCGCGATGAACGCCTGGCCGCACGAGGGGAAGCGGGTCTAGGGCCGATTCGCCCCTGATCCGCCGGACGGGCCCAGGCCCTGCCGACCGTGCATCGACCCCGGAAGCACCCGCGGGCCGCGGCGCCGGGACAGGACCCTCAACCTGTCCGGCACCGCAGCCCGGAGCTGACATCGGCCGGCCCCGTACTACGGGCGGGGCGTGCCCCCTGTGCGGTCGGGGACACGGTCCCGTCCCGGGACCGGTCGATCGGAGGTCCGGGCGCAGTCAGGGCAGAGAGCGCCGTGGACCTCGATCCGCCCTCCTGTGCGGGGAGGGCGGAAGTTCCAGCGGTCCGGGGTTTCCCCCGGTGTGCCGCACCGCACATTCTGGACTAGACCATTCTTTCCTGTCCATGGCCGTGCAGGCACAACACATACCGTACGCCGGTAGGCTCCCAGGTGTGCCCTCGATGAACGATCTCGTACGCCAGCACACCGCTCTGAGCGATTCCGACCTGGAGTGGCTGCACCTGCTGGTCTCGGAGTGGCAGCTGCTCTCCGACCTCTCCTTCGCCGACCTCGTCCTGTGGGTCCCCACGCTCGACGGCACCCGCTACGTGTCGGTCGCCCAGATGCGGCCCAACACCGGACCGACCTCCTATCAGGACGACATGGTCGGCCACCTCGTTCCCCGGGGGCGCCGCCCGATGCTGGACTCCGCCCTGGACGAGGGCCGCATCGTGCGCGAGGGCGACCCGGAGTGGCGCGAGGAGGTGCCGGTGCGGGTCGAGTCGATCCCGGTCCGCCGGGAGGGCCGGGTGCTCGGGGTGATCGCCCGGAACACCAACCTGCTCACCGTGCGGACCCCCAGCCGCCTGGAGCTGACCTATCTCCAGAGCGCCTCCGACCTGGCGCAGATGATCGCTGCCGGAACGTTTCCCTTCCCCGGCCAGCAGGTCGACATGGACGCCTCGCCGCGCGCCGGCGACGGACTGATCCGGCTCGACGCCGACGGCGTCGTCCAGTACGCCAGCCCCAACGCACTCTCCGCCTACCACCGGCTCGGCCTCGCCGCCGACCTGGTGGGCCACCACCTCGGCCAGGCCACCGCCGAACTGGCCCCGGCCCGCGGCCCGGTGGACGAGGCCCTGGTCAAACTGGCCAGCGGCTGGGCCCCGCGGGAATTCGAGGTCGAGGGCAACGACGGAGTGATCCAATTGCGGGCCATTCCCCTCAAACCCAAGGGAACGCATATCGGTTCGCTGGTCCTGTTGCGCGATGTGACCGAACTGCGCCGCCGCGAGCGGGAACTGATCACAAAAGATGCCACCATCCGGGAAATTCACCACCGGGTGAAGAACAATCTGCAGACCGTAGCCGCCCTGCTCCGGCTGCAGTCCCGCCGGATGGATTCCGAGCAGGGCCGCGAGGCGCTCAACGAGGCCGTTCGCAGGGTCGGTTCGATCGCGATCGTGCACGAGACGCTGTCCCAGACCCTCGACGAGCGGGTGGAATTCGACGAGATCGCCGACCGGGTGCTGGCCATGGTCGCGGAGATCGCCCCGGGCAAGGTGACCGCCCGCCGCACCGGACGCTTCGGCGTCCTGGACGCCGAGGTGGCCACCCCTCTGTCGATGGTGCTGACCGAGGTCCTCCAGAACGCCCTGGAACACGCCTTCGACCAGGAGCAGCACGGCACCGTCGAGGCCGCCGCGGTCCGCGGCGGCAGCCGCACCGAGCCCCGGCTCCTGGTCACCGTCCAGGACAACGGCCGCGGACTGCCCGAGGGATTCGATCCGCACCGCACCGGAAACCTGGGGCTGCAGATCGTACGAACCCTGGTGGAAGGGGAGTTGGGCGGAACATTCGACATGGTCCGCCGGCCGGAGGGCGGCACCCAGGTGCTCCTCGACATCCCCGTGCGCGCCGAGAAGCAGCACTGAGGAAGCGAAGCCGCGGGCGGGCGGCGGCGGGCGCGCCGCCCCTTTCGGCCCAGGACAGCAACAAGCCCCGGACCGTTGTCGGTCCGGGGCTCAAAGCTATAGCGATGCGATAACGACCGGGTCTCAGCTCCGGGCGGGCATCGAAGGTACTGCGCGCTGCGGCTCGGGGGCCACGGGGCGGTTGGCTCAGGCGCTGGCGTTGCGCGCCCGGTTGCGAGCTGCACGGCGCTTCATTGCGCGGCGCTCGTCCTCGCTCAGACCACCCCAGACGCCCGAGTCCTGGCCGGACTCGAGCGCCCACTGCAGGCACTGCTCCATGACGGGGCAGCGGCGGCAGACGGCCTTGGCTTCCTCGATCTGCAGCAGCGCGGGACCGGTGTTGCCGATGGGGAAGAAGAGCTCGGGGTCTTCTTCGCGGCAAACGGCGCGGTGACGCCAGTCCATGGCTGCTCCATCTCCTCGTATGACGGGAACGTTGCTTGTGAATGTGAACGCTTTCACGAATCCCTCCACAAGGGAAGGGCCGAAAGCCAGTCAAGGACTGGTGCGGTCCTGTGGAATGAGGAGGAGGATTCGGGCTCTCAAGGGGGCCGGTAAAGCGGCCGTCCCGATCGCCATGAAGAGACTCGCAAACCTCGGCGACGGATACAACCCCTTCCGGAAACTTTTTTTTGATTCCTTGGTGTCGCCTAGCTCACAGCCGTCATTCCAGGGGGTGGAAGCCAGTCTAAACGTTCGAGTGAAAGGACTTTAGGCCCTACTGCTCACACAATCACACGCAGTGCACGGCGTACGCCTGTGAACGTCACACTCGTCCGCAGTCCCAGGTGGTCACCGTCCATCTGAAACGGCAGGGGAACCTGCGAATGCAAGGTGAAGTCGGTGAGGTCGTGGAGTGAGAGGACGTGCTTGCCTCGTGGGCCGCGGTCCGGTGTGGAGGCGAGGAGCTGGGAGCCGTAGCGGGTCACCGCCGGCACCGAGAACTTGTCCAGCGCGAAGAGGTCCAGCGCGGTGTCGAAGGACGCCTCGGGGGAGGGGTAGATCGGGCGGTTGCCCAGGTAGGACCAGGGGGCGGTGTTGCAGATTATGGACATCGCGAGGTTCTCGGTGACCTCCGTGGTGCCCGGCTCCCCGCCCGGCCGTTCGAGCGTGATGGTGCCCTGGCGGCGGTTGGCCTCGCCCAGGAACTGCCGGACGACCTGGCGCACGTACAGGGCGTGGGTGGAGCGCTTGCCGCGCTCGCGCTGCTGCTCGACCCGGCCGACCACGCCCGCGTCGAAGCCGAAGCCGGCACAGAAGGTGAACCAGCGGGCCGGCACGCCCTCGTCCGGGCTGCCCGGCGTGCCCGAGGCCAGCCCCAGCCCCACCGTGCGCTCGCTGCGGTCGCGCAACGCGTCCAGCAGGGCGCCGGTGGCCTCCACGACGTCGTTGGGCAGCCCCAGGGCGCGGGCGAAGACATTGGTGGAGCCGCCGGGGACCACGGCGAGCCGGGGGTGCGAGTCCGGGTCGGGGCCGGTCGTCAGGAGACCGTTGACGACCTCGTTGACGGTGCCGTCGCCGCCGAGGGCCACCACCAGGTCGGTCTCCCCGCCCTCGGCGGCCTCCCGGGCCAGGTCGCGGGCGTGCCCGCGGTACCGCGTCTCGGCGACCTCCAGCTTGAGGTCGCTGGCAAGTGCGTGGGTCAGTACCTCACGGGTACGGAGACTCGTGGTGGTTGCTGCAGGATTGACCACGAGAAGTGCGCGCATGTGAAGCAGCGTACCTACCTGCCGGTACCACTCTCACTCCCGTCCATGGTGCGGGCACGCCCGGCCCGGCAACGGCCCGGCGCTACCCTGCTGGGGTGACCAGTCAGCAGAAGCAGTCCTCGAAGCGAGCCGCCGGCGCCCCCGCGCTGCCCGAGCCCAAGGGGCCCCGGCCCGCCCGGCTCGGCGCCGCCGCGGCGCTCACCGCCGTCGAGGGGCTGGCCCTCGCCGCTCTCGGCGCATACATGCTGATCGACGGCCTGGTCGGAACGCCGGACAGCCCGCAGCAGGCGGAGATGGGCGGGGTGACGATCCTGGCGCTGGCGCTGCTGCCGCTGGTCGCCGCCCGCGGGCTGTGGCTGCGCCGCCGGTGGAGCCGCGGGCCCTCGCTGATCACCCAGATCGTCGCGCTGCCGGTCGCCTGGACGCTGGTCAAGGGCGGCGGTGTGCTGATCGCCGCCGGCGCCGCGCTGGCAGTGGCGGCGCTGGTCGTACTGGTCCTGTTGGTCAACCCGACGGCCACCACGGCGCTGGGCATCGCCCCGCGGGAGACCCCCTAGCACAGCCGCGGCCCCGTAGGGGCGGGGCGAACGCATCCCGTAGGGGACGCGAGCGCCCCCTACGGGGCCACAACTCGGGCGGGGCGGGGTGGTATTCCCCCGGCGCCTCACTCCTCCACGAGGAGCTTGTCGCGCAGCTGGGCCAGGGTGCGGGCCAGCAGGCGTGAGACGTGCATCTGGGAGATGCCGACCTCCTGGGCGATCTGCGACTGGGTCATGTTGCCGAAGAACCGCAGCAGCAGGATCTTCTTCTCGCGCGGCGGCAGGTCCTCCAGCAGCGGCTTGAGGGACTCGCGGTACTCCACGCCCTCCAGCGCCTCGTCCTCGGCCCCGAGGGTGTCGGCGACCGCCGGGGACTCGTCGTCGGTGTCCGGGACGTCGAGCGAGAGCGTGCTGTAGGCGTTCGCCGACTCCAGGCCCTCCAGGACCTCCTCCTCGGAGATCCCCAGGTGCTCGGCCAGCTCGTGGACCGTGGGCGCCCGGCCGTGCCGCTGGGAGAGCTCGGCGGTCGCGGTGGTCAGCGACAGCCGCAGCTCCTGGAGGCGGCGGGGGACCCGGACCGCCCAGCCCTTGTCCCGGAAGTGCCGCTTGATCTCCCCGACGACGGTCGGCGTGGCGTACGTGGAGAACTCCACCCCGCGGTCCGGGTCGAACCGGTCCACCGACTTGATCAGGCCGATCGTGGCGACCTGGGTCAGGTCGTCGAGCGGCTCACCGCGGTTGCGGAACCGCCGGGCCAGGTGCTCGACCAGCGGCAGGTGCATCCGCACCAGGGTGTTGCGCAGTTCGGCGCGCTCCGGGGAGCCGTCGGGGAGTTTGCGCAGCTCGTAGAACATCGCGCGGGCGCCGCCGCGGTCGTGGGCATCCCCTGGCTGCGGGGAACGCCGGTCCTGGGACCGGTCGCCGGCGGCCGGCGGATCCTGCCGGTCCGCCTGCCGGCCCTGCTGCTCGCTCTGGTCCATGTGGTCCGCCCGCTCTGCCTGCTCCGCCGCGTCCAACCGGCCGCCGTGGTCGTCCGCTCCCACCGGGTGCGGCTGCGCATGCTGCCCGGGGATGACCGCGCCCGCCGCCATCCTCGCGCCGCGTTCGAGATCTTTCACGGGGCCCCCTGTTCGGTCATGACGGTCCGGGACCGGCGCCGCGCTCCTTGTACAGACTGATGGTGACCGTGCGGTCCTCGGCGACGGTGGAGTCGACCTTGCCGGCCAGTGCGGAGAGCACCGTCCAGGCGAAGGTGTCGCGCTCCGGAGCGCGGCCGTCTGTCGTCGGGGCCGACACCGTCACCTGCAGCGCGTCGTCGATGAGCCGGAAGACGCAACTGAGCACGCTGCCGGGGACGGCCTGTTGCAGCAGGATTGCGCAGGCTTCGTCGACCGCGATGCGCAGATCCTCGATTTCGTCGAGGGTGAAGTCCAAGCGGGCTGCGAGACCGGCCGTGGCCGTACGCAGCACGGACAGGTAGGCACCCGCAGCGGGCAGACGGACTTCCACGAAGTCCTGAGTCCCGGGCTCGCCTGCGATCTGGGACACCCTCACCTCCAAGGTGACACAAGCTGGTAGAGCTGGAATGCGTGATGAAGCTCTTGTGCTTCGCGTTCTTCGCGTTCTTCGGGGTATCCGTGCCGGGCGGCTCTCCCGCCAGGTGCAAGGAGAACGATCCGGCGCGGGTCGTGGTTCGGCTGTGACGCTATCGCGATCGGCGGGTCGGTGTCGCCCGGAAGGAGCAGGGCAGCCGTCCGGACGGTGCCGGCCGGCTCGGCGGCGGCGCGTCTGTTACTGAGTGTAAAACCTCAGGCACGGACGGTGGTAGGGGTGGGAACCGTCAAATCGAGCCCGATTACGCTCCGTTGGCGGCCGCGGTGTCGGCGAGCGTGTGCAGCGCATCTCCAGTGAGCCGGAAGACCGTCCATTCGTCCATGGGGCGGGCGCCGATGGACCGGTAAAAACCGATGGACGGTTCGTTCCAATCCAGGACCGACCACTCGAAACGCTGATAGCCGCGCGCCACGCAGATCCGCGCGAGGGCCGCCAGCAGCGCCTTGCCGTGGCCGCCGCCGCGCGCCTCGGGGCGGACGTAGAGGTCCTCCAGATAGACACCGTGCGTGCCCGTCCACGTCGAGAAGTTCCGGAACCACAGGGCGAAGCCGACCGGCTCGCCGGCGTCCTCCGCGATCAGTGCGAACGCGGCCGGCTGCGGGCCGAAAAGCGCCTCCTTCAGCTGCGGCTCGGTGGCCTGCGCGGCTTCCGGGACGCGTTCGTAGGCGGCCAGTTCGCCGATCATGGCGAGGATGACGGGGACGTCGTCGGGCATCGCTTCGCGGATCATGCCGTAAGGCTAAACCGACGCCCCGGCGCGCCCGACGGGGGTGTCCGCCCACCCTGCCGACCGCCTCAGACCAGCAGTTCGTGGACGAAGCACCACCGCCACGAGGCGCCCGGTTCGAACGACCGCATCACCGGGTGGCCGGTCTCCTTGAAGTGCGCGGTGGCGTGCTGGTACGGCGAGGAGTCGCAGCAGCCGACGTGCCCGCATGTCAGGCAGAGCCGCAGCTGCACCGGGTGGCTGCCGACGGCCAGGCATTCCGGACAGGTGGCGCTCAACGGCGTCGGTTCGGCGCGCGGGAGTTCGGGAACGTGCGTGCACTCGCTCATGATGGCCAGGTTAGATCGCCGGGACGGCCGGCGGGGGAGTGTGGGGACGGTGCGGGTGTGGACGTGATGCCGCTGTTGCTGCTGGTCGCGGGGAGCGCGGGGGTCGCCGGGCTGGCGCGGCGGACACCGGTGCCCGCGCCGCTGCTGCTGGTCGCCGTGGGCCTGGGCGCCGCCTACATCCCGGGCATCCCGGACTACACCCTCAATCCGCACATCGTGCTGCCCCTGCTGCTGCCCCCGCTGCTGCACACCGCCGCCCTGGACAGCTCCTACCTGGACCTGCGGGCCAACGTGCGGCCGGTGGCGCTGCTCTCGGTCGGCTACGTGCTGTTCGCGACGCTGGCCGTCGGGTACGCGGCGTACCTGGTCATCCCGGACCTGCCGCTGACCGCCGCACTCGTGCTGGGCGCCGTCGTCGCCCCGCCGGACGCCGTCGCGGCCACCGCGATCGCCCGCAGACTGGGCCTGCCGCACCGGATCACGACGATCCTCCAGGGCGAATCGCTGGTCAACGACGCCACCGCGATCACCGCGTACAAGGTGGCGCTGGGCGCCGCCGTGGGAGTCAGCGCCACCTGGGGACAGGGCCTCAGGGAGTTCGCCGTGGCGTCCCTGGGCGGCATCGGGATCGGCGTCGTCCTGATGGTGCCGCTGCACTGGCTCCGCTGCCGGCTGCGGGAATCGGCCCTCCTGGAGAACACCCTCTCGCTGCTCATCCCGTTCACCGCGTACGCCGCCGCCGAGCAGGTCGGGGCCTCCGGAGTGCTCGCCGTCGTGGTCGTCGGCCTCTACCTGGGGCACCGCTCCTGGCAGGTCGACTTCGAGACCCGGCTCCAGGAGGAGGCGGTCTGGAAGATGGTCTCCTTCGTGCTGGAGTCCGCGGTGTTCGCGCTGATCGGGCTCCAACTGCCGGTGGTGCTGCGCGGCCTGGGCGAGTTCAGCACGGCCCAGGCCCTCGCGTACGCGGCGGTGGTGTTCGGCGTCGTGGTGCTGGCGCGCTTCGTGTGGGTCTTCCCCGCGACGTACCTGCCGCGGCTGCTGTCGGCCCGGATCCGGACCCGCGAGCCGGACACGACGTGGAGCGCGCCGGTCATCGTCGGCTGGGCCGGGATGCGCGGAGTGGTCTCGCTGGCCATCGCCTTCTCCATCCCCCCGGAAGTGCTCGGCGGCGGCCCCTTCCCGGCCCGCAACCTCGTGCTCTTCCTGACCTTCACCACCGTCATCGGCACGCTGGTCGTCCAGGGGCTGACGCTGCCGCCGCTGATCCGGGCGCTGCGGCTGCCCGGCCGGGACGCGCAGGCCGAGACGCTGGCCGAGGCGCAGGCCCAGAGCGAGGCGTCACGGGCCGCCGAGGCCCGGCTCGACACCCTGCTCCAGGACGAGCGCAACGCCCTGCCCGGCCCGCTCGCCGACCGGCTGCGCACGGTCCTGGAGCGCCGCCGCAACGCGGTGTGGGAGCGGCTGGGCGCGGTGAACGAGGTGACCGGGGAATCCGCCGACGACACCTACCGACGGCTGGCCAGGGAGATGATCGACGCCGAGCGGCGGGTCTTCGTGGAGCTGCGGGACGCGCGCCGGATCGACGACGAGATGCTGCGGACGCTGCTGCGGCGCCTGGACCTGGAGGAGGCGACGGCCTACCGGGAGGCCGCGTCCTAGCGGCCCCAACCCCGGCCCCGACCTGCCGGACGGCCTACCCGGTGCCCGCGTCGGTGCGGGTGCGGGGGCCGGTGTCGGTGCCGGTGATGACGGCGGCGACGGTGCTGCCGGGCGGGAAGGCGCCCCGTTCGGCCAGGGTGGTCAGGGCGAACAGCAGCTTGGCGACGTAGACCCGCTCGACGGGCAGGCCGTGCCGCTCCTCGAAGGCGTCGGCGAACGCGTCCAGTTCGGGGGTGCTGCGGGCGTAGCCGCCGAAGTGGAAGTCCTCGGCCAGCGACCAGTCGCCGCGGACGCCGCCGAACGCCGCGCGCTGGAGGTCGGCGACCGTCTGGTGCAGGAAGTGCGGGCTGCCGCCCTTGAGGACCGGGACGCCCAGCGCGTGCGGGCCGGGGCCGAGGCCGGCGGCGAGCCCGGCCAGGGTGCCGCCGGTGCCGCAGGCCACCGCGACCGTGTCGGCCCGCCCGCGCAGCTCCCGGCCCAGCTCCGCGCAGCCCTGCGCGGCGAGGGAGTTGCTGCCGCCCTCCGGTATGACGCGGAAGGCGCCGAACCGGTCCCGGAGGGCGGCGAGGACCTCCGGGTCGGACGCCCGGCGGTAGGTGGCCCGGTCGACGAAGTGCAGCACCATCCCGTCGGCGGCACAGCGGGCCAGGGACCAGTTGAGCGGGGCACCGGCCAGCTCGTCGCCGCGGACCACGCCGATGGTGCGGAAGCCGAGCAGCCGGCCGGCGGCGGCCGTGGCCCGCAGATGGTTGGAGTACGCGCCGCCGAAGGTGAGCAGCGTGCGGTCGCCCGCCGCGGACGCGGCCCGCAGATTGGGGGCCAGCTTGCGCCACTTGTTGCCCGGGAGAGCGGGGTGTATGAGGTCGTCCCGTTTGAGGACGAGGCGGATGCCGCGGCGGGCGAACCGCTCGTCGTCGACGGGCTGCAGGGGGGTGGGGAGGCGGGGGCGGAGCGCCTGGGGGCCGGGGCTGGTCATGGGGAGTGGAGAGGAGGGGGACGGGGGTGCGGTGCGGGGGCGGTCGTCAGTCGTGGAGGAAGCCGTCGCCGTGGGCGCTGATGTGCGCTTCGAGGGCGGTGAGCGCGCTCTGGGTGGCGTCGGGGGTGCCGCTGCCGCGGCGCTCGGCGTAGTAGGCGGCGCCGAGCTTCCTCAGGAGGTCGTTGCCGGCCCGCTGCTGCTGCAACTCGTCGACCTTCTGCTTGCCTTGGGCCAGTCCCTGCTTGGCCTGCTCCTTGGCGCGGTCGAGAAACCCTGACATTGCTGCCTCCCTGGCGGGTGGGTCGGTGGACCCGGTCGGTGTCGGTTGGGTAAGGGATCAACGGCGGGGACTGCCGTGGGGTTCCCGTGCCAGGCTGGCGGATGTGGGCGAGGAACGCGAGGTGGGTGGGCCGGTTGGCGCATCCGGGGCGGACGCCGGCCGGGCCGCCCCAGGGGCGTACCGGGAGCGGGCGTCGCGGCTGCCGGGGGCGGTGCTGTGGACCACCACCACGGTGCCGGGGGCGGGCCCGGTGCTGCCCGACGGCTGCACCGACCTGATCTGGAGCGCGGGGCGGCTCCTGGTGGCCGGGCCGGACACCGGGCCGCAGCCGCCGGACGCCGCGGTGCCGACCGGGACGCGCTGGGCGGGGCTGCGGTTCGCGCCGGGGCAGGGGCCGGCGGTCTTCGGGGTGCCGGCGCACGAACTGCGCGACCGGCGGGTGCCGTTGGCGGACCTGTGGGGCGCCCGGCGGGCCCGGGAGCTGGCGGAACGGGCGGCGGCCGGCGTCCCCGGGGCGGTGCTGGAGGAGGCCGCGCGGGACCGGCTGCGGGCGGCCGGCCGGTGGTCCGGCGGGTCCGGTGCGCCGCCGGGCGAGGTGCCCGGGCGGGACGGCCGGACCGCGGCGATCGTGTCCGGGCTCGGGCGCGGCCGGCCGGTGGCGGAGGTGGCCCGCCTGGCCGGGATGGGCGAGCGGCAACTGCACCGGCACAGCCTGGCGGTGTTCGGGTACGGGCCGAAGACGCTGGGCCGGGTGCTGCGGCTGGTGCGGGCGCTGGCCCTGGCCCGCGCGGGCGTCCCGTACGCGGAGGTCGCGGCGCGCGCCGGCTACGCGGACCAGGCCCATCTGGCGCGCGAGGTGAAGTCACTCGCGGGGGCTCCGATGGGGACGCTGCTCCGCGCGGGTTAGCGTGTCCGGTATGGACTACCAGGCCGTTATCGAGGAGGTGGCGGCCTATGCGAGGCCGTTCGTGGGGCGCGGGCACGTCGCCGACTACATTCCGGCGCTGGCGCGGGTGTCCCCGGACCGCTTCGGGATCGCCGTCGCGGACATCAACGGCGAGGTGTACGGGACCGGCGACTGGGAGATCCCGTTCTCCGTACAGTCGATCTCCAAGGCGTTCTCGCTGGCGCTGGTGATGGCCGGGTCCCACGGGGACGACGACATCTGGCAGCGGGTCGGGCGGGAGCCCTCCGGCACGCCGTTCAACTCCCTGGTGCAGCTGGAGTGGGAGAACGGCATTCCGCGGAATCCTTTCATCAACGCCGGGGCGCTGGTGGTGACGGACCGGCTGCTGACGATGACCGGCGACGCCAGCACCTCGATGCTGGAGTTCCTCCAGGACGAGAGCGGCAACGCGGAGTTGGCGTTCGACCAGGCGGTGGCCGGTTCGGAGGCCGACCACGGGGACCGGAACGCGGCGCTGGCGCACTTCATGGCCTCGTTCGGGAATCTGGAGAACCCCGTGCCGAGCGTGATCGAGCACTACTTCTGGCAGTGCTCGATCGAGATGTCGTGCCGGGACCTGGCGGTGGCCGGCGGGTTCCTGGCCCGGCACGGGCTGCGGGCCGACGGCAGCCGACTGCTGGAGGCGCGCGAGGCCAAGCGGATCAACGCGGTGATGCTGACCTGCGGGACGTACGACGCGGCGGGGGAGTTCGCCTACCGGGTGGGCCTGCCGGCGAAGAGCGGCGTGGGCGGCGGCATCGTGGCCGTCGTGCCGGGGCGGTGCACGCTGTGCGTGTGGAGCCCGGGGCTGGACGCGCGGGGCAACTCCGTGGCGGGCATGGCGGCGCTGGACCAGTTCACGACGCTCACCGGGTGGTCGATCTTCTGAGCCGGCCCGCCCGCCCGCGCCGCCGCCCGGCCGGGCGGGCTGGCGTTGTGGGCTCGCAGGCGGCGGCGCATGGTGGGCGGTAGGAGGTGCACCTGCCATGGAGCATGAGATGCGCGCGGAGTACGCGGAGGGCGTGCTGCCGCACGAGGACACGCCGGTCAGGAAGTGGCACATGACCAGGGTGGGCGCGACCATCGCGATGTGCGGCCAGCCGCTGGCCCCGGCCGCCGCCACCCAGTCGGCCGGCCGGTGGGGGACGGCCGAGGCGCAGCCGTTCTGCCGAACCTGCGGCGTGATGTACCTGGAGGAGCATCCGCAGGACATCGATTGACCGGCCCGGCCGTCCCGGTCGGCTAGGACAGTCGGCTAGGACAGCGGGGCGAAGAGGTCCACGCCGTGGCCGTCCGGGTCCTGGACGACGGCGTAGCGCTGCCCCCAGTCGGCGTCCCAGGGGGCCTTCTGGCCCCGGTATCCGGCGGCGGTGAGGTCCGCGTACACCGCGTCGACGTGCGCGGCGTCCGCGCAGGCGAAGGCCAGGCCGGTGGGGGTGCCGGCCGGCAGCGGCGTCCAGTCGGGGTCGAGGGCGCGGGCGGTCTCGTGGGTGTCCCACATCAGGCGGAGGCCGCCGGGGAGCGGCGCCTCGGCGTGCGGTGCGGTGTCGAAACCGTCGGGGACGGTCAGGCCCAGGCGGCGGTAGAACGCCAGGGAGGCGGCCATGTCGCCGACGACCAGGCCGATCGCGTCGAGGCGGGGTACGGGTGGGGTGCTCATGACGGCGAGCGTAGGAGCGGCGGGCGGGTGCCGTCTTGAACGAATCGGACGCCGCTCCGGTCAGGGGACGCGGACGACCTGCCCGGCGTAGGAGAGGTTGCCGCCGAAGCCGAAGAGCAGGACCGGGGCGCCGGGCGGGACCTCGCGGCGTTCGACCAGCTTGGCGAGGGCGAGCGGTACGGAGGCGGCGGAGGTGTTGCCGGAGTCGACGACGTCGCGGGCGACGACCGCGTTGACCGCGCCGATGCGTGCCGCGACCGGCTCGATGATCCGCAGGTTGGCCTGGTGGAGGACGACGCCGGCCAGCTCCTCGGGGCGGAGACCGGCCCGGTCGCAGACCTGCCGGGCGATGGCGGGGAGCTGGGTGGTGGCCCAGCGGTAGACGGTCTGGCCCTCCTGGGCGAAGCGGGCCGGGTTGCCCTCGATGCGGACCGCGTTGCCCATCTCGGGCACCGAACCCCACAGGACCGGGCTGATCCGGGCCTCCGGGGAGGCGGTGACCACCGCGGCCGCGGCGCCGTCGCCGACCAGGACGCAGGTGGACCGGTCGGTCCAGTCGACCACGTCGGTGAACTTCTCCGCGCCGATGACCAGGGCACGGGTCGCCGAACCGGCCCGGATGGCGTGGTCGGCGGTGGCCAGGGCGTGGGTGAAGCCCGCGCAGACGACGTTGAGGTCCATCGTGGCGGGGGAGCCCAGGCCCAGCCGGGCCGCGACCCGGGCCGCGGTGTTGGGGCTGCGGTCGGTGGCGGTGCAGGTGGCGACCAGCACCAGGTCGATGTCCCCGGGGGCCAGGCCGGCGGTGGCCAGCGCCTTGCCGGCGGCCGCGGCGGCCATCGAGTCCACCGTCTCCTCCGGCGCCGCGATGTGGCGGGTGCGGATACCGACGCGACTGCGGATCCAGGCGTCGTCGGTGTCGACGATCCCGGCGAGGTCGTCGTTGGTCAGCACACGGGAGGGCTGGTAATGGCCGAGGGCCAGGATGCGCGACCCGGTCATGGGATCCCCTGCGGTACGTCGAGCGGGCGGTACCCGCACAGTCTCGCCGGTCGGCGGCGCCGGACGGCTGTGCGAATCACCAACGTTCAGCGGTCAGAACTGGAGGCTTCCGACGCGTGTCGGCCCCGGCGGCGCGGTGCGCGGCCGGGGCCGGGGACGGACGGGGCGAGGTTCAGACCAGGGCGCGGAAGCGCCGCAGGCGGAGGCTGTTGCCGACGACGAAGACGGAGGAGAACGCCATCGCGGCGCCGGCGATCATCGGGTTGAGCAGGCCCGCGGCGGCCAGCGGGAGGGCCGCGACGTTGTAGCCGAACGCCCAGAAGAGGTTGGTGCGGATGGTGCCGAGGGTGGCCCGGGCGAGCCGGATGGCGTCCGCCGCGGTGCGCAGGTCGCCCCGGACGAGGGTGAGGTCGCCGGCCTCGATGGCGGCGTCGGTGCCGGTGCCCATCGCCAGGCCCAGATCGGCGCGGGCCAGCGCGGCCGCGTCGTTGACCCCGTCGCCGACCATGGCGACCGAGCGGCCCTCCGCCTGGAGGCGCTCGATGACGGCGACCTTGTCCTCGGGCAGGACCTCGGCGATCACCTCGTCGATGCCGACCTCCGCGGCGACCGACTCGGCCACCGCGCGGTTGTCACCGGTCAGCAGCACCGGGGTCAGCCCCAGCGCGCGCAGCCGGCGGACCGCCTCGGCGCTGGTGGGCTTGACCGCGTCGGAGACCACCAGCACGGCGCGGGCCGCGCCGTCCCAGCCGACCGCGATCGCGGTGTGCCCGGCCCGCTCGGCCACGTCCTTGGCGGCGGCCAGCGCGGGCGGCAGCTGCTGGCCGCGGTCGTTCAGCAGCCGCTCCCGGCCGACCAGGACGGCGTGCCCCTCGACGGAGCCGCGCACGCCCAGGCCGGGGACGTTGGCGAACCCCTCGGGGGCCGGCAGGGCCCCGGTGGGCTCGGCCTCCTGGGCGGCGGTGGCGACGGCCCGGGCGATCGGGTGCTCGGAGGAGTGCTCCAGCGCACCGGCCAGGCGCAGCGCCTGCGCGCGGGTCACCCCGTCGGCCAGGTGGACGCCGGTCAGGGCCATCACACCGGTGGTGACGGTGCCGGTCTTGTCCAGGACGACGGTGTCGACGGTGCGGGTGGTCTCCAGGACCTCGGGCCCCTTGAGGAGGATGCCGAGCTGGGCGCCGCGGCCGGTGCCGACCATCAGCGCGGTCGGGGTCGCCAGGCCCAGGGCGCACGGGCAGGCGATGATCAGCACGGCGACCGCGGCGGTGAACGCGGCGACCGCGCCGTGGCCGGTGCCGAACCAGAAGCCGAGGGTGGCCAGCGCGAGCGCGATGACGACCGGGACGAAGACCGCGGAGATCCGGTCGGCGAGCCGCTGGGCGGCCGCCTTGCCGTTCTGGGCGTCCTCCACCAGCCGGGCCATCCGGGCGAGTTGGGTGTCCGCGCCGATGCGGGTGGCCTCGACGACCAGCCGGCCGCCCGCGTTGACGGTGGCGCCGGTGACGGTGCCGCCGGGGGCGACCTCCACGGGGACGGACTCGCCGGTGAGCATCGAGGCGTCCACGGCGGACGAGCCCTCCACCACCCGGCCGTCGGTGGCGATCTTCTCCCCGGGGCGGACGACGAAGCGGTCGCCGACCCGCAGCTCGCCGACCGGGACCCGGACCTCCTGGCCGCCGCGCAGCACCGCCACGTCCTTGGCGCCCATCTCCAGCAGGGCGCGCAGGGCCGCACCGGCCTTCCGCTTGGCGCGGGCCTCGAAGTACCGGCCGGCCAGGATGAAGGTGGTGACCCCGGCCGCGGCCTCCAGGTAGATGGCGCCGCTGCCGCCGGTGCGGGCGATGGTCAGCTCGAAGGGGTGGGTCATCCCGGGCATCCCGGCCGTACCGAAGAACAGTGCCCACAGTGACCAGCCGAAGGCGGCGAGGGTGCCCATGGAGATCAGGGTGTCCATGGTGGCCGCGCCGTGCCGCAGGTTGGTCCAGGCGGCCCGGTGGAACGGCCACGCCCCGTACGCCACCACCGGGGCGGCCAGGGTCAGCGACAGCCACTGCCAGTTGGTGAACTGGAGCACCGGGACCATCGCCATCAGGACCACCGGGACGGAGAGCGCCAGGGAGACGAGCAGGCGCTGCCGGAGGGCGGCGAGCGGACCGTCGTCCGCGTCCGGGCCGCCGGCGGTGTCGTCGGCGGGTGGTTCCGGGGCGGGGGGTGCGGGGACCGCGGCGGTGTAGCCGGTCTTCTCCACGGTGGCGATCAGGTCGGCGGTCGCCACGCCGCTGCCCTCGGCGAGCGTCACCTGCGCCTTCTCGGTGGCGTAGTTGACGGTGGCGGTGACCCCGTCCATGCGGTTGAGCTTCTTCTCGACGCGGGCCGCGCACGAGGCGCAGGTCATACCGCCGATCTCCAGCTCGACCACGGGCCCTTCGATCGCGGTGGTCATGACGGCTGCTCCTCCTGTTTGCGGGGCCGTGCGGCACCGGGGGCGGCCGGCGTGCCGTCCACCCCCCGTCGCCCCCGAGAACAGTTTACCCCCCTGGGGTATTCCGGCCATCGAGCCCCGCCGTGGCGTCCGGCTCGGCGCCCTCGGCGCCCTCGGCGGCCCGCAGGGCCCGGCCGCCCAGCGCCCGCAGGTACCCGGTCAACTCGGCCGGTTCGTGCACCGTGAACTCCCGCCCCAGCAACGTCAGCCGCATCGCCAGCCACTCCAGCGAATCGGGCGCGCTGCGCCAGCGGCAGCTGCCCTCGTCGAGCGGTTCGACCTCGCCCGCCGCCGGGCCGCCGAGCCGGGCGGCCACCTCCGCGGCCGGCGCGTACACCGTCGCCACCGCCCGGTAGGTCACCGCCCTTCCGCGCATCCGCTCCCGGACGTACGACCCGGCGTCCGCGGCCGGCAGCTCGCGCGGCGGGGTCCGCACGCCGGTGGCGAACGGCTCGCTCAGCCGGTCCACCCGGAAGATCCGCCAGTCGTCGCGGTCGTTGTCGAACGCCACCAGGTACCAGCGGCGGCCCGCGGCGACCAGGCGGTGCGGCTCCACCAGGCGCCGGCTGAGGTCCCCCGCGCCGGCGCGGTAGCGGAAGCGCACCCGTTCGTGGTTGGCGATCGCCGCGGCCAGCACCGCCAGGTGCTCCGGATCGACGGTCGGGCCGTCGCCGGCCGGCATCGGGACGGTGGCGGTGCCCAGCGTGCCCACCCGCCGCCGCAGCCGCGCCGGGAGCACCTGCTCCAGCTTGGCCAGCGCCCGCACCGACGCCTCCTCGATGCCCGCGATGGTGTGCCCGGCGGTCGACCGCAGGCCCACCGCGATGGCCACCGCCTCCTCGTCGTCCAGCAGCAGCGGCGGCATGGCGGTGCCCGCGGCCAGCCGGTAGCCGCCCTCCGCGCCCATCGTGGCGTGCACCGGATAGCCGAGCTCGCGCAGTCGCTCGACGTCGCGGCGGATGGTCCGGGTGGTGACCCGCAGCCGCCCGGCCAGCTCCCGGCCGGGCCACTCCCGGGGCGTCTGGAGCAGCGACAGCAGGTTCAGCAGACGTGCCGATGTCTCACTCATGGGAACGATGATGGCGCAGCAAGTAGGACGGGAACTGTCCTAGACGGGGCTTACTGTCGAGGACAGTTCCGGGACGGTACGCGCCACCAGCGCGGCGGGTGCCGTCCGGCGCGTCCCCTCCGCTCGTCCCACGGCACCGCCAGGAGTTCCGCATGACCCCGCCCGATCCGACCCCCGCCGCGCCGGCCGGCGACGGTCCCCCGTCCGCCGACCGCAGACGGTGGATAGCCCTCGCCGTCATCCTGACCGCGAGCTTCATGGACCTGGTCGACGCGACCATCGTCAACATCGCGCTGCCCAGCATCCGCGAGGACACCGGCGCCGACTTCGGCACGCTCCAGTGGGTCACCGCCGGCTACGCCCTGGCCTTCGCCATCGGCCTGATCACCGGCGGCCGGCTCGGCGACATCCACGGCCGCAAGAAGCTCTTCCTGCTCGGGATGGGCGGCTTCACCGTCGCCTCCGCGCTGTGCGGGCTGGCCGCGGACCCGGCCATGCTGGTCGCCGCGCGGGTGCTGCAGGGCGCGACGGCGTCGCTGATGGTGCCGCAGGTGCTGGCGATCATCCACGTCAGCTTCCCGCCCCACGAGCGCGGCAAGGTCTTCGGGATGTTCGGCGCGGTGGTCGGCCTGGGCGCGGTCTGCGGCCCGCTGATCGGCGCCCTGCTCACCCAGGGGAACCTCTTCGGCCTGGAATGGCGGCCGATCTTCCTGATCAACCTCCCCGTCGGCGTCCTCGGGATCCTCCTCGGCCGCCGCTTCCTGACCGAGTCCCGCTCGGACACCGCGCTCCGCCTCGACCTGGTCGGCACCGCGCTGCTCACCCTCGGCCTGCTGCTGGTGCTCTACCCGCTCACCCACGGCCGCGAGGCCGGCTGGCCCGTCTGGGGCTTCGTCGCCATGGCGGCCGGACCGCTGGTCCTCGCCGGGTTCGTCCGCTACGAGCAGGCCAAGGCCCGCAAGGACGGCTCGCCGCTGGTCGAGCTCTCGCTGTTCCGGATCAAGACCTTCGCCGCCGGTGTCGGCGTCCAGCTCATCTTCGGCGTGGTCAGCGGCCTGTTCTTCCTCATCTGGACGCTGTACATGCAGCTCGGGCTGGGCTGGGGGCCGCTGCACGCCGGGCTGACCGGCCTGTCGTTCTCGCTGGCCTGCTCCGCCGCGGCCGGGCTGTCCGTCCAGAAGCTGGTGCCCCGTTTCGGCCGCGCGGTGCTCCAGGCCGGTGCGCTGACCATGCTCGTCGGCACCCTGCTCTACCTCTGGCAGGCCGACCACTACGGCACCGCGATGCAGTCCTGGCAGATGGCCCCGGCGATGCTCCTCATGGGGGCCGGGATGGGCCTGATCGTCGCGCCGATCACCGACGCCGTGCTCTCCGAGGTGCCGGTCGGGCACTCCGGTTCGGCCTCCGGCATCTTCAACACCACCGGCCAGGTGGGCATGGCGCTGGGCCTGGCGCTGTCGTCGGTGGCGTTCTTCGGCGCGGTGGACGGCCCCGGCGGCGCCGGCTTCGTCGCGGCCACCACGAACGCCCTGTGGTGGATCGCCGGCGGGCTGGTGCTCGTCCTCGGCCTGCTGTTCTGGCTGCCCCGGCGGGCCCGGGCGCAAAGCCTGCCGCACGAGGAGACCGGGGCGGCGCCCGAGCGGGCCGAGGCGGACCAGCCAGCGCTCGTTCCCTGACCGGCGCGCGGGGCGCACGCCCGGGGCGCGCAGGCAAATGGAGGGCACGGCCCGGACCACGGCACGGTGCGGAGTGCGCAAAATCAAGCCCGGGCCGTACCTCCCGCGCACCCCCGCGGGCGATACTTGCCGGGTGTCGATGATCAGCAATCTCCGCAAAGCCGCCCGGCTGCCGCAGCCGCGACAGGGCGGGGTGGACCTCAGCCACCCCGCCCGTTCGCCGCTCGGCACCGCCGTGGTGAACTGCGCGGTCTACGTGTCCGGGGTGCGCCAGGAGGGCGACCAGCCGGCCGAGGAGGCGATCCGGCAGGTCCGGGGGACCGGCGACGGCTTCGTGTGGATCGGCCTGCACGAGCCGTCCGAGGTGGAGTTCGCCGGCATCGTCGAGCTGTTCGGGCTGCACCCGCTCGCCGTCGAGGACGCGGTCCACGCCCACCAGCGCCCCAAGCTGGAGCACTACGACGACTCGCTGTTCACCGTCTTCAAGACCGTCTGCTACGTCGAGCACGACCAGCTGACCGACACCAGCGAGGTCGTCGACACCGGCGAGATCATGGTCTTCACCGGCGCCGACTTCGTGATCACGGTGCGGCACGGCGGCCACGGCTCGCTGGGCCCGCTGCGCGAGCAGCTGGAGCGCGACCCGGAGCAGCTCGCGCTCGGCCCGTCCGCGGTGCTGCACGCCATCGCCGACCTCGTCGTGGACGACTACCTCGACGTCGCGGCCGCCGCCCAGGACGACATCGACGACGTCGAGAGCGAGGTCTTCTCGGTGCGCGGCAGCCGCGGCGCCGACCGGATCTACCAGCTCAAGCGCGAGCTCCTCGAATTCAAGCGGGCGGTGACCCCGCTGGACCGCCCCCTGCAGGAGCTGGCGACCCGCTCCCTGCAGTTCATCGACCCCCGGATCAAGACCTACTTCCGGGACGTCGCCGACCACCTCGACCAGGTCCGCGAGCGGATCACCGGTTTCGACGAACTGCTCAACTCCATACTCCAGGCGCATCTCGCGCAGGTCGCCAACGCCCAGAACGAGGCGATGCGCCGGATGTCCGCCTGGGCGGCGATCCTGGCCGTGCCGACCATGGTCACCGGCGTCTACGGGATGAACTTCGAGTACATGCCGGAGAAGAGCTGGACCTTCGGCTACCCGCTGGTGATGGTCGTGATGGTGGCGGTCTGCTGGCTGATGCACCGCGGCTTCAAGCGGAACGGCTGGCTGTAGGCCCGGCCGTCCGCGGTCCCGCCCGCCGGACGGCGGCTCCGGGGCGGACCACCGCCCCGGGCGCTCACCGCCCCGGGCGCTCACCGCCCCGCGACGTGCAGCGGCCGCGCGGCCCCGAACCCCGCCGCCACCTGCGGCACCAACAGCACCAGCAGCACCGCCAGCGGAACCGTCCAGGTGCCCGAGGCATCGTGGACGGCGCCCAGCACCGCCGGCCCGGTGGCGGCCAGGACGTAGCCGAAGCACTGGGCCATGCTGGAGAGCTGGGCGGTGTGCCGGGTGTCCGGGGCGCGCTGGACGATGAACAGCAGCGCCAGGCTGATCGCCGCACCCTGCCCCAGGCCCAGCAGCGTCATCCACAGGTACGCGCCGCCGACCGGCGCCGCCCAGATCCCGGCGAAGCCCGCCGCGCACAGCACCGCGCCCAGCGCGGCCAGCGTGCCGGCCCGCAGCCGGCGGCCGACGATCACCGGAGCCAGGAACGAGCCCGCGATCCCCAGCAGCGACGAGAACGACAGCATCCAGCCGGCGTCGCCCGCGCCCAGCCCGGCGTCCTTGAGCATCGTCGGCAGCCAGGCGGCCGCCGCGTAGTAGCTCAGCGACTGGAGCCCCATGTAACCGGTGACCTGCCAGGCCAGCGGGGAGCGCCACAGACCGCGGACCGGGTGCGCGGCCTGGCGGGCGGCGGCCCCGGCCACCTCGGTGCGGCTGCGGACCTGCGGCAGCCAGAGGACCAGCGCGAGCACCGCCAGCGCGCCCCAGCAGGCCAGTGTGGCCTGCCAGGAGAGCCCGGCGGCCTGCTGCACCGGCACGGTGACGCCGGCCGCCAGCGCCGCGCCGCCGAACAGCGACATCGAGTAGAGCCCGGTCATCAGGCCCGCCTTCGCCGGGAAGTCCCGCTTGATCAGACCGGGCAGCAGGACGTTGGCGACGGCGATCCCGGCACCGATCACGACCGTCCCGGCGAACAGCGCCACCACCGAGTCCAGCAGCCGCAGGCCGGTGCCCAGGCAGATCAGGACCATGGTGCCGAGCAGCGACCGCTCCATGCCGAAGCGCCGGCCCAGCCGCGGGGCGACCGGCGCCAGCAGTCCGAAGCAGAGCAGCGGCAGCGCGGTCAGCAGGCTGGTGGCGGCCGCCGACATCCCGCTGTCGGACCGGATGGTGCCCACCAGCGGGGAGACCGCGACCAGCGCGGGGCGCAGGTTCAGCGCCAGCAGGACGACCCCGAGGCCGAGGTGGAGGGCGCGGCGGCCGGTGGCGCCGGGGTCCGCGGGGACGGCCGGGACCGCCGCCGTCGCCGCGCCGCCGGGCCGCGGCCGGGTCTCCGATATGCCTGTTGCCGGTCCTTGTGTCATTGCCGGGGTTCCTCCCGTGTCCCGTCATGTCCGTCTGTTCCGGCCCCGGTCTCCGTACCGTCCGGGGTGCCGCTGCCGTCCGCCGGCTCCGCGCGCAGGGCGTCGGCCGCCTCGGCGAGGTGGGCCAGCGCCGCCCGCTCGGCGGCGTCCGGGTCCCGGGCCTCGATGGCGTCGACGATCGCGGTGTGCGCGTCGATCTGGTGGCGGACCGCGTCGGGCAGCAGCGGCGTGCCGACCACGGCCCGCAGCGCCCCGCGCAGGGCGTCGCCGAACTGCTCGTACAGCTCGGCCAGCAGGCTGTTGTGGGCGGCGGCCGCGACCGCCTGGTGGAAGCGCATGTCCGCCTCGACGAACTGGGTCACGTCGCCGGCCTCCCAGGCCCGGCCGCGCACCGCCAGCGCCTCCCGCAGCACGGCCAGGTCCTCGTCCGTGCGGCGGTTCGCCGCATGGCGGGCGGCGTCCCGCTCCAGGCTGGCCCGGACCTCGTACGCCTCCAGGTTGGCGGCCCGGCGCAGCCGGCGCTGGACGGCGGCCCCGAAACCGCTGCGGGCCCGGACGTACGTCCCGTCGCCCTGCCGCGGCTCCAGCATCCCGGTGTGCACCAGGGCGCGGACCGCCTCGCGGACGGTGTTCCGGCCGACGTCCAGCTGCTCCACGAGCAGCGGCTCGGCGGGGATCTTCGCGCCGACCGGCCACTCGCCGTCGGCGATCAGCCGCTCCATCTGCTCGATGACCAGCTCGACGAGGCTGGTGCGGGCGGTACTGCGCAGCGGCATCGGCGCCGTCCTCTCGTTCGCGTTCCGCGGGGCCGCGGGGCCGCGGGGATGGGGCCCCAGGACATCAGATTCCACCGGTGATAGGAACATCCCATGTTTAGCGGTGTCAAGTGACCGGGCTTAGCCTGAGGGCGGTGACGCCCCCGGCCGGGGCGGGCCGGCCGGCCACCCGGCGGACGACCCGGGTGCCGGCCGAACGCACGGACAGAAGGACCCGCGGACCATGGACGAACGAGCCCGCCGGCCGCTGCCCTGGCAGGGCGAGTGGCCGGTGATCGGTGCGGTGTCGGTGGGCGGCGCCATCGGTGCCACGGCCCGCTACGGCGCCGCCCTGATCTGGCCGACCGCCGGCCCCGCCTTCCCCTGGACCACACTCCTGGTCAACGTGGTCGGCTGCGCGCTGATGGGCGTCCTGATGGTGCTGGTCACCGAGGTGTGGACGGCCCACCGGCTGCTCCGCCCGTTCCTGGGCACCGGCATCCTCGGCGGCTTCACCACCTTCTCGACCTACACCGTGGACATCGAGCGCCTGCTGTCCGCCGGGCGCCCGACGCTCGCGCTGGCCTACCTCGCCGGCACCCTGCTCGCCGCCCTCGCGGCGGTCGCGCTCGCCGGCAGCGCCACCCGGACGTTCTTCGGACTGAGGCGGCGGACGGCATGACGGACCACCGGGCGGACCCGGTCGGAAGCCCCGCCCTGCGGCTGACCGTCCTCGTGGGCGAGCAGGACGTCTGGCACCACCGGCCCCTCTACGCGGAGATCGTGCACCGCGCCCGCGCGGCGGGCCTCGCCGGGGCGAGCGCCTTCCGCGGCGTCGAGGGCTTCGGGGCGACCTCGATGATCCACACCCAGCGGCTGCTGTCGCTCAGCGAGGAGCTGCCGGTGGCGGTGATCGTCGTGGACACCGAGGAGCGGGTGCGGGCGTTCCTTCCGCAGCTGGCCGAACTGCTGGCGGGCGGCGGCCTGGTGACCCTCGACCCGTGCGAGGTGCTGACGTTCCGGAGCCGGCCGGGCGGAGCCGCCGGCGGGGAGGACACGACCGGGTGAATTGGCTGCTGGTGGTGGCCGGTGCCATGGTCGGGGCGCCGCTGCGCTTCCTCACCGACCGCTTCGTCCAGGCCCGGCACGACACGGTCTTCCCCTGGGGGACCTGCGCCGTCAACGTCGTCGGCTCGCTGATCCTCGGCCTGCTGACCGGCGCGGCCACCGCCGGCGCCGCGCCCCCGCACGTCCGGCTGCTGCTCGGCACCGGCCTGTGCGGGGCGCTGACGACCTATTCGACCTTCTCCTACGAGACGTTCCGGCTGGCCGCCGACGGGGCGCGCCGGTACGCCGCGCTCAACATCGGGCTGAGCCTGGCGGCCGGACTGGCCGCCGCCTGCGCCGGGGTGGCCCTCGGCCACGCCCTCTGACGCGTTCCCCGGGGATTCCCGGCGCCGCCGCACGCCCCCGTACACACGCGAGCGGTGGGGCTCGGGGAGGAGCCCCACCGCATGGGCGGACGCACGGAATGCGAGGGCTGGTGGGGGGAACGGAGCCGGCCGCCAGGTACCGGCTCCGTCAGCCCGGGCCCGTCATCTGCCCGGCCGCCGTCAGCCCGGCCGGGGGACGGCGGGCCTACCGCCGTGCCGCGTCCGGGGGACGGCCCGGAAGGTCAGCCGCCGAAGCGGGCGCCGGCCAGGCCGTTCGCCCAGAGCTGGTCCACCTTGGTGCGCTCGTTGGAGTCCGGCTGGGTGTTCTGGCAGGACGGGCCGGGCCCGCCACCGGACATCAGCTCGCTGCAGGGGCCTTCGTAGTGGTCCGGCAGGCCCAGGACGTGGCCGGTCTCGTGCGCCACGATGCGGGTGCGGTTGTACTGCTGGGCCTGGTTGTAGTCGATGAAGACGAAGCCCTTGCCGTGGCCGTCGGTGCTGGCGTACGACCCGCGCGGGTCGTTGCCCTCCTTGTACTGGAAGTCGCCGCCGCTGCCCGACTGCAACTTGACGTTCTGCACGGCGCTGTTCCAGATGGAGGCGCTCTGGGATATCTCGTTCGCGAAGGTCGGGGCGGCGCTCGCGTCGTAGGTGACGGTGACCGACTTCAGGTGCGGGTTGGCCTTCATCTTGGCCCGGGCCGACTTCATGACGGCCTCGAAGAACGCCTTGGTGTTCGCCTTCTCCGCCGTCGAACCGGTGTAGGCGGCGATCGAGGCGGGGGTGCTGTGGTGGGGGGCGGAGTGTGCGGTGAGGGACGTGGCCGACACCGGGGCCGCAGCGGCGAGCGCGGCGGCGAGGCCCAGACCGAGCGCAGCCGACAGCGCCGTCTTGGGAGATCTCATGTGGGGGGCTCCTTAATTTCCGAGAGGCCGTACGGCCGCCGTGTGGGGCGGCGGCCGGGGCCCTGCGGATTTCTTGGTGCCGTTGAGTGTGGACGGAGTTCACCCGTGGGACGGAGATGCCAGGTGGCGATAGCGCGAGCCAATACCCCTGATGGCCGCTGGCCAACGTGCTGGTGAAGACCCGGAGTTCGGACCGGCCTGAGAGTCTGGTGTGAGCCGTGCCTGCGCGTTTATGCTCCCGGCGTGGAGCTAGAGGTAAGGCATCTTCGCGCGCTGTGCGCCATCGCCGACACCGGCAGCGTGCGCAAGGCGGCCCGGCAGTTGGGGATGACGCAGCCCTCCTTGACGACCCAGCTCCACCGCATCGAGAAGGCGCTGGGCGGCCAGCTCTTCTTCCGTGAGCCGACCGGCAGTCGCCCCACCCCGCTCGGGCATTCGGTACTCTGTCGCGCCCGGCCGATAGTGGCCGAAATGCGCGCGCTTGTCGAGGACATCGCCTCGGTATCGGTCCGGGAGGAAGGCACCCGGCTGCGGATCGGCAGCACCAACAGCCCGGCCGTCGCGGGCTGGTTGCGCCGGCTGCGCGCCCGGCTCCCGGAGACCGACACCACGATACGGACCGACGTGTCCGCCAACGCCCTGCTCCACATGGTCGCGATGGGGCAGCTCGACGCGGCCTTCGTGCACGAGGTCGAGGGCGCCCCGCTTCGGGTCCCCGACGGCCTGCTGGCGCACGAACTCCTCGCCAGGGAGCCGCAGTTCATCGCCCTCGCGGAGAGCCATCCGGCGGCCGGGCGGACCGTCGTCCGGGTCGCCGACCTGGCCGCCGACCAGTGGATGGTCGACCCGACCGTGGACGGCGAGTGGGCCGGCCTGCGCCGCATCTGGGCCGCGGCCGGCATCAACCCCCGGGTGGTGCACGGCGACTACCTCACCGCCGTGGACCTCGTCATGGCCGGCGAGGTGGTCACCCCCTGCCAGCCCACCGCCCGCTCCCGCCCCGGCATGGCGATCCGCCCGCTGCACGGCGACCCGCTGGCGGTCCGGCTCTTCATGGCCTGCCGCACGGACGGCCCGCCGGCCGCCTCCGCCGACGACCTGTTCGCCGACCTGACCGCCGCCTACATGGAGATCGCCTGGGCCAGCGAGGCGTACCACGACTGGCTGGTCCGGCACGGCGGCGTGCTGGCGTCCGGGCACTGAGGCGTCAGGGGCTTATAGCACGGGGCTATCACCCGCCGCGGAACCGCCCGGAGCAGCCCGGGGACGTCCGCGCCGACCCCGGAACGACCGCACCCGGCCCGCGTGCCGCCGGGTTGCGGCGGTGTGCGGACCGGGTGCGGTCGACGACCGGGCGATCGGGAAGACCGCGGGTCGGCAGGGCCGAGGCGGGCTCAGCCCTTCTTCGTCTCCCAGAAGATCTTGTCGATCTGGGCGATCAGGTCAAGGGCCTTCTGGCCGGTGGCCGGGTCGTTCGAGCCCTTGGCCGCGCTGAGGGCCTTGAGGGTGTCGTTGACCAGCTGGTGCAGCTCCGGGTACTTCTCGAAGTGCGGCGGCTTGAAGTAGTCGCTCCACAGCACCGAGACGTGGTGCTTGGCCAGCTCGGCCCGCTGCTCCTTGATCAGGACGGCGCGGGTGCGGAAGTCCTGGTCCTCGTTGGCCTGGTACTTCTCCTGGACGGCCTTGACCGACTCGGCCTCGATGCGGGCCTGGGCGGGGTCGTAGACACCGCAAGGCAGGTCGCAGTGGGCGCTGACCTTGACCTTGGGGGCGAACAGGCGGGAGAGCATGTTCAGTCCTTCCTCGTGATCGTCTTCTCAGGTGCGAGATTACTCGGTGCGGGAAGGCTTTTCTCGGGCGCCCCGGGGGTCTTAGGGCAAAAGTCCGGTGCCGGGCCGGGACTGATGGAGGATGGTCCGGTGAGGGTCGTACGGGGGCTGGACCGGGAGGTACGGATGCCGGAGCGGGTGCGCGAGCCGGAGCAGGAGAGCGGCGGCGGCGCGGAGCCGGTGCGCGGCGGGCCGCTGCGGGCGGTCGGTCTGGCGGAGGTCTACAACCCGTCGATGGTGCCGACGCTCCGGCCGGGGGACCAGCTGGTGGTCCGGTACGGCGCGGTGGTGCGCCCCGGTGACGTGGTCGTGCTGCGGCATCCGTTCCGGCAGGACCTGCTGATCGTCAAGCGCGCGGTGGAGCGGCGGGACGGCGGCTGGTGGGTGCGCGGGGACAATCCGTACGTGGAGAACGACAGCCGGGAGTTCGGGGTGGTCCCCGACGAGCTGGTGATCGCCCGGGCCTGGCTGCGGGTGCGGCCGCCGCGCGGGCTTCAGCGCTCGCCGCGGGCGGTGGCCTCCTGGGCGCTCTCGGCGGTGCGGCCGCTCTCCAGGCGCTTGCGGGCGCGGTAGGCGGCGACGTTGGCGCGGGTGGCGCAGCGGTCCGAGCAGTAGCGCCGGGACCGGTTGGTGGAGGTGTCCAGGTAGGCGTTGCGGCAGGGCTTGGCCTCGCAGATGCCCAGGCGGTCCACGCCGAGCTCGGTGAGGTGGAAGGCCAGGCCCATGCAGGCGGTCGCGGTGAAGCCGGCGGTGGCGTTGGCGGCGTGGTCGGCGATGTGCATGTGCCACTTGGGGCGGTTGTCGTCGTCGCGGGTCTCGTGGCCGGAGATCTGCGGGCTGACCGGGAACTCCATCATCAGCGCGTTCAGCAGGTCGACGGCGAGCACCTCGTCGCCGCGGTCGGCGGCCTCGAAGATCGCGCGGAGCCGGGCGCGGACCGTGCGCAGCCGGGTGACATCGCTCTCGGTGGCCCGCCGGGCGGCCTGCTGGGCCACGCCGAAGAGCTCGCGGACCGCCTCGACGGAGGTCAGGGAGTCCCCGCCGCGCTCGGGCTGCTCGCTGTTGACCAGTCGCACGGCGTAATCCGAGTAATAGGCCAGTTCCACTTGTAGTCCTTACGGGGCGCGTCTAAGGTGCGAGTACCCATGCGTAATGGGTGTTGTCACTACGAGGGTATTACGGGTCGGAGGGGTTGCGATGACCGAGACCGTTGTCGGCGGTGACTGGCAGACGTGGCAGGACAGTTGGGACCGGCAGCAGGAGTGGTACATGCCCGACCGCGAGGAGCGGTTCCGGGTGATGCTCGACATGGTCGAGGCGCTGGTGGGCCCCGAGCCCAGGGTGCTCGATCTGGCGTGCGGTACCGGCAGTATCTCCGACCGGCTGCTGAAGAGGTTCCCGAAGGCCGAGAGCGTGGGCGTCGATCTGGATCCGGCGCTGCTGGCCATCGCGGAGGGGCATTTCGCGGGCGAGCGGCGGATCCGGTTCGTCCGGGCCGACCTGAAGGACCCGCAGTGGGCCGCGAAGCTGCCGTACGACTCCTTCGACGCGGTGCTCACCGCCACCGCACTGCACTGGCTGCGGACCGCGGAGCTGCACACGCTGTACGGGCAGCTGCCCGGCGTCCTCCGGGACGGCGGGGTGTTCCTCAACGCCGACCACATGCCCGACGAGGCCACTCCGCGGATCAACGCCGCCGAGCGGGAGTTCCGGCACGCCCACATGGCGCGGGCCAAGGAGGCCGGCGCGGTCGACTGGGCCGAGTGGTGGCGGCTGGCCGCCGCCGATCCGCGGCTGGCCGGGCCGACCGCCGAGCGCTTCGCGATCTACGGCGAGCACGCGGACGGTGAGACGCCCGCCGTGCAGTGGCACGTCGGGGCGCTGCGCGACGCCGGGTTCGCCGAGGTGCGCCCGGTGTGGGCCTCGCCGACCGACAGCATGGTCCTGGCGCTGAAGTAGCGCCCGGCGCCGGAACGGCGCGCGGCGCGGCGGGAGGCACCGCGAGGGTGCCGCCCGCCGCGCCGCCGCGGCCGGTCCGGGAACGTCCGGGCCCGGGGCCCTCAGAGGACCTTGGAGAGGAACGACTGGGTCCGCTCGTGCTGGGGGTTGGTGAGCACGTCGCGGGGGTGGCCGGATTCGACCACCACGCCGTCGTCCATGAAGACCAGCGAGTCGCCGACCTCGCGGGCGAAGCCCATCTCGTGGGTCACCACGACCATCGTCATGCCGTCGGCGGCCAGGTCCTTCATGACGTCCAGGACGTCGCCGACCAGCTCGGGGTCGAGGGCCGAGGTCGGCTCGTCGAAGAGCATCAGCTTGGGCTCCATGGCCAGCGCCCGGGCGATCGCCACCCGCTGCTGCTGGCCGCCGGAGAGCTGCGAGGGGTAGTTGCCGGCCTTGTCGGCCAGTCCGACCCGGTCCAGCAGCTTGACCGCCCGCTCCCGCGCGGACGCCTTGGACTCGCCCTTGACCTGGACCGGCGCCTCCATGATGTTCTCCACCGCGGTCATGTGCGGGAAGAGGTTGAAGCGCTGGAAGACCATGCCGATGTCCCGCCGGCGGGCGGCGACCTCGCGGTCGCGCAGCTCGTAGAGCTTGCCGTTGTGCTCGCGGTAGCCGACCAGCTCGCCGTCGACCGACAGTCGGCCGGAGTTGATCTTCTCCAGGTGGTTGATGCACCGCAGGAACGTCGACTTGCCGGAACCGGACGGGCCGATCAGGCAGAAGACCTCCCGGGGCGCCACCTCCAGGTCGATCCCCTTGAGGATGTGCGCCGAACCGAAGGACTTGTGGACGCCCTCGGCCTTGACCATCGGGACCGCGGCCTTGCCGGAGCCGGTGCTCACGGTCGTCTTCTTCTTCGTGCTCATGCCGTACCTCCGGCGCGGCTCAGGCCGGCCAGCTTCGCCTTGAGGCGCTGGAACGGGGTGGGCGGAAGCTGGCGGCTGGAGCCGCGGGCGTAGTAGCGCTCCAGGTAGTACTGGCCGATGCTGAGGACCGTCGTGGCGATCAGGTACCAGGCGGCGGCCAGGATCAGCATCTCGACGACCACACCGGAGTCCCGGCCGACGTTCTGCGCGGCCTGGAGGAGGTCGTAGTACTGGACCGCGATGACCAGGGACGAGGTCTTGAGCATGTTGATGACCTCGTTGCCGGTCGGCGGCACGATCACCCGCATCGCCTGCGGCACGACGATCCGGCGCAGCGTCTTGCCGTGGCTCATGCCCAGGGCGTGCGCCGCCTCGGTCTGGCCCTCGTCGACGGCGTTCAGACCGGCCCGGCAGATCTCGGCCATGTACGCGGCCTCGTTGAGGCCGAGGCCGAGCAGCGCGCACAGGAACGGGGTCATGAAGTCCGACCACTCGTCCTTGTAGATCGGCATGATGTCGATGTACTGGAAGACCAGGCCGAGGTTGAACCACAGGAAGAGCTGGACGTAGACCGGGGTGCCGCGGAAGAACCAGACGTAGAACCACGCCACGGTCTTGGTCACCGGGTTCTTGGACTGCCGCATGACCGCCAGGACCACGCCCAGCACGATGCCGATCACCATCGCCAGCACGGTGATCCACAGGGTGTTGCGCAGGCCCTTGAGGATGTCCGCGTTGAACATGTACTCCGGTATCGCGCCCCAGTTGACCTTCCCGGAGGCGAAGGCCCGGACGAGCAGCGCCAGCAGCCCGATGACGACGAGCGCGGCGACCCAGCGCCCGTAGTGGCGGACCGGTATGGCTTTGATGGGCTCGGGCTGGGCCGGCGGAGCGGCCGCCGGCGGCTCGGCCGGCTTGTCGACGTCAACTGACACGGAGGAAAGCCTTTCAGCGTGTGGCGGGAGAGGCGTGGGTGGGCCGCGCGGAGCGCGCCGGCGGAGCGGGACCGGTCGCCGGCTCAGGTACCGCCGTTGATCTGCACTTCCTTGACCGCGGCGTCCTTGACGTTCCACTTGGCCAGGACGCCGTCGTACGCGTGGTTCTTGATCACCAGCTCCACGGCCGCCTTGATCGCGTCGCGCAGCTGCTCCTGCCCCTTGGGGACGGCGATGCCGTACGGGGCCGCCTTGAGCGGGGCGCCGCCGACCATCTGGAAGTCGTTGCCGCCGCCGGAGACCTTCACCGCGTAGGACGCGACCGGGTAGTCGCTGGAGACCGCGTCCACGCCGCCGGTCCGCAGTCGGGTCTGGGCCTCGGAGTCGTTGTCGAACGCCTCGATGGAGATCGGCTGCTCGCCGCCCGCCTCACAAGCCTTGGACTTGTCCTTGGCCAGGTCGTGGGAGACGGTGCCGCGCTGCACGGCGAGCTTCTTGCCGCACATGGTCTCCCAGCCGTCGATCCCCTTGGTCTTGCCCTTCTGGGTATAGAGGGAGACGCCGACGTTGAGGTAATCGACGAAATCGACGCCCTCACCGATCTTCTTACCGGTGGTGCTGTCGATGCCCTGCTGGCGGTCCTTGGTGTCCGTCATCGCCGACATCGCGAGGTCATAGCGCTGGGACTTCAGTCCGCCCATGAGGGTGTCGAAGGTGGCGTTGTTGAAATTGAGCTTGATGCCCAATTCCTTGCCGATTGCCGCGGCAAGATCCGGATCGATCCCTTCCACCTTGCCGTTCGAGCGGAACTCCACCGGCTTGTACGTGATGTCCGAGCCGACCTGGAGCATCCCCTTGTCCTGGACGTCCTTGGGGAGCTTGCTGAAGAGCGGGGCGTGCGGATTGCGGTTCTTGGCCGCCTCCCGCCGGGCGATCGCCGCGTCGGTCTGGTCACCGCAGGCGCTGAGCAGCAGCAGCGAAGCGGTGACCGCGGCTATTGCGGCGGCCGTCTTGGCGGACTTACCGGACCTGCCGGCCGCCGCGCGACGGGTGGTGTCTGCGGTCATGCGGATCCTCCTGCGGATGGGTAACCGACGTGCCAGTGTGGGCAGCCGATGTGCTGGTGAGAAGGGGGTGGGCACACACCTTTGGGCACCTTTGGGCGTCGGCCCTCGGTCGGTGACGGAATCTTGCCATCCGGACTCCGGTATTCGGACTGTCGTACAGGTCAAAATCGGATAACGGACGAGCGGGGTGCGTCGTCGGCCTTGCGGCGCAAGGGGAATCGCTGATCCCGGCCATCGAAGGTGAAGTCGGGGGTGTGGGCACTGTCTCGGAATTCGGACAGTCCCGGGGTATCTTCGGCGTTTTCGGGCGTTCCGTCACTAATGTCGGAGCCCCGTACCGGCAGGTAACGAATCTAACTCGTCGCGTTGCATGCCCGTCCGGTAGAAAGGGTCGTTACACCCCTCATCCGGGGCTCAGGGCGCGTGTGCGGCGCGCCCGGCGTCCGTACCTCCCCCCGCGCGGCGGCTATCCGCTGCGCAGGGCGCGGGCGCGGTGCCCGCCCACCCCCCAACCAGGGAGTGGCCACCCTCAGCAGATTTACGACAAAGGGGTCAGAGAACAGTGGCAGCGGAGATCGTCAATCCTCGCAGCGACAGCGAGACGGGTGCGGAAGAAGGCGCGGACGGCACGTCCGGCGAACTCTTCGACCCGGCCTTCGCGCTGCATCGCGGCGGCAAGATGGCCGTCCAGGCAACCGTCCCGGTGCGCGACAAGGACGACCTGTCCCTCGCGTACACGCCGGGCGTCGCCAAGGTGTGCAGCGCCATCGCCGAGCGGCCCGAGCTCGTGCACGACTACACGTGGAAGTCCCAGGTCGTGGCCGTGGTCACGGACGGCACCGCGGTGCTGGGGCTCGGCGACATCGGACCGGAGGCCTCCCTTCCCGTGATGGAAGGCAAGGCCATCCTCTTCAAGCAGTTCGGCGGCGTGGACGCGGTTCCGATCGCGCTCGCGACCACCGACACCGACGAGATCGTGGACACCGTCGTCCGCCTCGCGCCCTCCTTCGGTGGCGTCAACCTGGAGGACATCTCGGCGCCCCGGTGCTTCGAGATCGAGCGCAAGCTCAAGGAACGCCTGGACATCCCGGTCTTCCACGACGACCAGCACGGCACCGCCGTGGTCACGCTGGCCGCGCTGCGCAACGCCGCCAAGCTCACCCGGCGCGAGCTCGGCGACCTGCGGGCGGTCATCTCGGGCGCCGGCGCGGCCGGGGTCGCCATCGCCAAGATCCTGGTCAACGCCGGCATCGGCGACGTGGCGGTCTGCGACCGCAAGGGCGTCGTCTCGGCGGACCGCGGCGACCTCACGGACGTCAAGCGCGAGCTGGCCGGCTTCACCAACAAGGCGGGCCTGACCGGTTCCCTGGAGACCGCGCTGGACGGTGCCGACGTCTTCATCGGCGTCTCCGGCGGCACGGTGCCGGAGGCGGCGGTGTCGAAGATGGCGAAGGACTCGATGATCTTCGCGATGGCCAACCCCGACCCGGAGATCCACCCGGACGTCGCCCACAAGTACGCCGCGGTGGTCGCCACCGGGCGCAGCGACTTCCCGAACCAGATCAACAACGTGCTGGCCTTCCCGGGCATCTTCGCCGGCGCCATGCAGGTGCGCGCCTCGCAGATCACCGAGGGCATGAAGCTCGCCGCCGCGGAGGCGCTGGCCGCCGTCGTCGCCGACGAGCTCAGCGCGGACAAGGTCATCCCCTCGCCGTTCGACGAGCGGGTCGCCCCGGCCGTGACCGCGGCCGTCGCCGCCGCCGCCCGTGCGGAGGGCGTCGCCCGGCGCTGACCTCCCGCCGTCGCGGAGAGCGCTGACGGGCCGGGCCGGCACCCCTCGCGGGTGCGGGCCCGGCCCGTCCGGCATGAGGGCGACGGCCGGAAAGGGCGGGGGGAATCCGGCCGTCCGCGCACCCCGGCGGGCGGCGCGTGTCACACCCGCGCCCGCTGTCGCGGCGCCCGCCCGCGGCCTACGTTGGGATCATGTTTGCTGCCTACGCCGCCCGCATCGACCGCGACCAGCCGCTGAACGGCCTCGAATTGGGGGAGCGCCCGGCCCCCGTCGCCCGCCCCGGCTGGACCACCGTCGACGTCAAGGCCGCCTCCCTCAACCACCACGACCTGTGGACGCTGCGCGGCGTCGGGATCACCGAGGAGTCGCTCCCGATGATCCTCGGCTGCGACGCCGCCGGCATCGACGAGCACGGCAACGAGGTCGTCCTGCACTCCGTCATCGGGCAGACCGGCCACGGCGTCGGCCCGGACGAGAAGCAGTCCATCCTCACCGAGCGCTACCAGGGCACCTTCGCCGAGCGGGTCACCGTGCCCACCTGGAACGTCCTCCCCAAGCCCGCGGAGCTGTCCTTCGAGGAGGCCGCCTGCCTGCCCACCGCGTGGCTGACCGCGTACCGGATGCTGTTCACCAACGCCGGGGTCCGGCCGGGCGACAGCGTGCTGGTGCAGGGCGCCGGCGGCGGGGTGGCGACCGCCGCCATCGTCCTGGGCGCCGCCGCGGGCCTGCGGGTCTTCGCCACCAGCCGGGACGAGACCAAGCGCAAACGCGCGGTGGAGCTGGGCGCCGAGGCGGCGTTCGCGTCCGGCGAGCGGCTGCCCCGGCGGGTGGACGCGGTGATCGAGACGGTCGGCGCCGCCACCTGGTCGCATTCGGTCAAGTCGCTGCGGCCCGGCGGCACCCTGGTCATCTCCGGCGCCACCAGCGGCTTCACGCCGAAGAGCGGGGAGCTCAACCGGATCTTCTTCCTGGAGCTGAAGATCGTCGGTTCGACGATGGGCAGCAAGGAGGAACTGGCCGGACTGCTCAGCTTCTGCGCCGCCAAGGGCATCCGGCCGGTGATCGACTCCACGCTGCCGCTGGACCGGGCGCGCGAGGGCTTCGGGAGGATGGCCGAGGGCGAGCTCTTCGGGAAGATCGTGCTGACCGTCTGAGCCGCCGGGCCGGGCACGTCCCGGGCGTCAGCCGCGGCCGGGCGGCGGGACGTTGACCAGGCTCCGGTGCAGGACGTAGGCGGGCACGTCCGGTACGCCGGGCGTGCCCGCGTCAGTGTCGTCCGCCGGCACCGCCGGGGCGGGGGCGACACCGGGCAGGGCCCCGATCGCCGCCCGGATCCCGGCCGAGGCGGCGCCGGCCGCGAACGCCCGCCAGGCCGAAGCGTCCGCCCACTCCCCGTAGTTGAGCACCCGTCCGCCGTCCTGCGAGAGGTGGAAGTGGGCGCCGAGCAGCCCCGGTACCGGCTCCTCGGCCAGCCTGCGGAGCACGGTGTCGGCGAGGGCGCGCTGGGCCTGCGGCCCGGTGGTGGCGAACGTCGGGGTCACCAGGAACGCGGGTGTGCGGATGGCGCGTTCCCCGGCCACGTGGCTGCGGTAGCGGCGGTAGCGGATCAGGCCCGGACGGCGGATGCCCGGGATGGCCTCGTCGACGGGGGCGATGGCCGCGGGGCGGTGGGTGCGGGCCCACGCGCGGTGGGCCGCGTCGTGCGTCCACTGCGCGTAGTTGAGGACGTGGCCGCCGTCGGTGCTCAGGAACGTGGTGAGTGCCAGCATCGCGGCCGGGCGCTCCTGCTCCTCCCAGGCGGCCAGTACCGCGTCGGCCGCCGCGCGTTGGAAGCGGGCCGCGGGCACCACCCAGGGGCTGATCAGGACGGTGCCGGCGTCGGGCCGACGGACGTCCGGGAAGCCGGGGGCGGGGGCCGGGGTGGCGGCGGGCGGGGGCATGGGGGGCTCCTTGTCGTGCCGGGGGGACCGGGGATGCAGGGCACGATGCTGCTGCCTCAAGTGCGGTTGAGGTCAAGAGGGTTGGTGTACGCCGAGGTGTCAACCATGGTTGACGCGGCCCGGAACGTCAACGTAAGTTGACAGGCATGACCGAAGCAACGGATCTCGCCGCACGGGCGAGCGACCCGGATCCGCGGGCCGGGCTCCGTGCCGTCGCCGCGCTCCGCAGGCTGCTGGAGCAACTGGAAGCCGTGCAGGTGCGCAGCGCCCGCGCGAAGGGCTGGTCGTGGCAGGAGATCGCCGCCGAACTGGGCGTCAGTCGCCAGGCGGTCCACAAGAAGCACGGGAGGCGCTGATGTTCGAGAAGTTCACGGCCGCTGCCCGGGCGGTGGTGCGCGGCGCGGTGGAGCACGCGGACCGCGCCGGCAGCCCCACCGTCGGGGAACCGGAGCTGCTGCTCGCGCTGTTGGACCGCAGGGGTACCCCGGCCGCGGCGGTGCTCGACGGACTCCGCGTACCGCGGACGGCGGTCGCCGACGCGCTGGCGGCGGACCGGCGGCGGGGCGGCATCTCCACGGCCGACGCGGCGGCGCTGGCCGGACTCGGGATCGACGTCGACGAGGTGGTGGCGCGGGTGGAGGACGTGCACGGGACCGGGGCGCTGGCCGGCGGGTGGCCCGGGGCCCGGCGCCGGCGGTGGGCGCGCCGCCGCTTCTCGCCGGACGCGCAGGCGGTACTGGAGCGCGCGCTGCGGATCGCGGTGGGCCGCGCCGAGCGGCACATCGGCGACGAGCACCTGCTGCTGGCGCTCACCGCCCGGTCCGGTCCGGCCGGGGCGGCGCTCGCCGAGCACGGGGCGACCCACGACGCGGTGGTGCAGGTCCTGGCGGAGCGGCCCGCCGGACGCGCGAGCTGACGCGCCGGGCGGCCCGCACCTCGGGCGGCCGCACTCCGGGGCCGGTGCGGGGCGCCGACCGCGGGCCGGGCCGCCGAAGGCCGGGAGGGTGGGCCGCGCCGGGGGAGCGTCGAACCCCCGGCGCGGACCGCCCGCTGCGCCTCCTGCTACGCCTCCTGGTCCGCCCGCGCGCCGTCCGTCCCGGGGCGGCGCAGCAGCGTGCCGATGTGGGCGGCGGTGGCCGCCAACCGGCGGCGGGACTCGGTGAGCTGTGCCGCGGTGACGCCGTGGTCGCGGGCGGCGTCCCGCAGGTCGTCCCGGAAGCGGTCCAGCAGGCGGTCGAAGTCGCGGGCCGGGTCGCCGCTGCCCGGCTCGGCGGCCCACGCGGGCGCCGCGGGCTCCTCGGGGGCGTGCGCGTGGGCCGCCGGTGACTCTGGGGCCTCCGAGGGCTCCGGGGCCGCCGCCTCGGGGGCCTCCTTGGTGAGGTCGATCCGCTCGACCGTGACCCGCGGGCCGTCCTCGGCGGTGCCGTGGTCCGCGGCTTCCGGGGCGGACCGCCGGTGCTCCTCGGCCGCTTCGGTGCCGGACCTGGCGCCGGTGTACCGGCCGACCTCGCGGGACACCTCGGACAGCGCGTCCCGCACCGCGGCCGACCAGTCGCCGGTGCGCATCGCGCCCTGGGCCTGTTCCTGGACGTGCTTGATGACCCGTTGGATCTCCTCGCGGGCCTGCACCTCGGCGTCCTTGGCCTGCTTGCGGGCCCGCTGCGCGTCCTGCTTGGCGCGGCGGCTCTCCTCCTTGGCGCGGCGGGCCTGCTCCTTCCACTCCTCCTTGGCGCGCCGGAACTCCTCCTTCGCCTGGCGCCAGGCGTCCTTGTCGCCGAACGCGGCGTCGAAGTAGTCCGACGCCTCCGGGAACGGCCGACCGCCGGCCGGGCCCCTGCGCCCGCCCTGTCCGGCACCGGCCTTCCCCGCGCCGGTCTTCCCCGTGCCGGCCTTTCCGGCGCCCGCCCGGGCCTGCTGGGCGGCCTCCCGGATCTCCCGGCGCAGATCGCGGGCCGAGCCGCTGACGTCCTCCCGGATGTCGGAGGCGAGGGCCGCCACCGACTCCCGGATCTCCAGCTCCAGATCGGCGAGTTCACCGCCGCGGTCGGCGAGTTCGGCGCGGCCGGTGTCGGTGATGGAGTAGACCTTGCGGCCGCCCTCGGTGGTGTGCCGCACCAGGCCCTCGGCCTCCAGCTTGGCCAGTCGGGGGTAGACCGTGCCGGCGGACGGGGCGTAGAGCCCCTGGAAGCGCTCCTCCAGGAGGCGGATGATCTCGTAGCCGTGCCGCGGGGCCTCGTCGAGCAGCTTGAGGAGGTAGAGCCGCAGACGGCCGTGGGCGAAGACGGGGGGCATGCTCAGAGCACCTTCTTCCCGGCGGGCGGGGTCGTGGGGGAGGGGCCGTCGCCCGGTCCGCCGGCCGGCTTCTCGCCGGCGGGGCCGTCCGGTTCCTGGGAGGCGGGGCGGCGCAGCAGGGCGAGGGCGCCGGAGACGGTGGTGGCCTTGAGCCGGCCGGTGCCGGCCCCCAGCGAGCCGGTGATCCGCTTGGCGCCCCACTGGCCGGTGACCCGCAGGTCGTCGAAGGCGTTGGTGACCGCGCCGGTGGTGGTACCCGCGTCCACCTTGGCGTCGGCCGGGTCGGGCAGCCGGATGGCGATCTCGCCGGAGACGGTGGTCAGGTCGATCTCCGCCCCCGCCGCCGGGTCCAGGTCCAGGACCATGTCACCGCTGACGGAGTCGGCGTGCACCGCGCCGCCGATGCCCTCGACGACCGTCAGATCGCCCGACACGGAGTTGAACCGGAGGTCGCCGGTCAGGGCCTGGGCCTCGACGTTGCCGGCGACGGTGTCGGCGCGGACCGGGCCGGAGAGGCCGACGAGGGTGCTGTCGCCGTTGACCCCGCGCAGCTCCGTACGCCCCGAGATGCCGGAGACGACCGCACCGGCGCCGACCACCCCGACCTCGACGCGGGTGGTGGCCGGCACCGTCACGGAGACCACCGCGCTGCGGTTCCAGCCCTTGCGCTCCAGGAACTTCAAGAAGCCCTTCCAGGGCAGGTCGTCGTAGCCGACGGAGAGGGTGCCGTCCTCGTAGGAGACCGTCACCGGCGGGCCGTGCAGCTCGGAGATCTCCAGCCGGGCCGGCCCGGCTTCGGAGGTGCCGACGACGTTGACGGTGCCGCCCATCAGGCGCACGGAGAGGGCGCCGACGGGTTCCTCGATCTCCAGTGTGCGTGGTGCGGAGACCGTCCACTCGGTCCGGGCTGACATACCTGACCTCCCCAGGGTAGGCAGACACGCAACATATCGCGTCTTCGATAGACACGATATATCGCAGCCCGTGGGAGTCAAGCAGGTCCACCCCTGACCCTGCCCTGATACGCCCCTTCCGTTCCCCTAGGTGACGCCGGTCCGGCCCGCCGGCCACGCGCTGTGCGCGCCCTGTGCCCCCTGCATCCCCTACTCGTCGTCCTCGTCGTCCAGTCGGGCCAGCCAGGTGGCCAGCCGCTCGACCGGAACCTCGAAGTCCGGATTGAGGTCGACGAACGTCCGGAGCTGCTCGGCCACCCACCCGAGGGTGACCTCCTCCTCGCCGCGCCGGTTCTCCAGCTCCTCGATGCCGCGGTCAGTGAAATACACGTGCTCTCCAGCAGGTCAAAGGGACATTGCGGCCAGGATAGGCAGCCGCGCGGACCCGCCGTGCCACCGGCCGGGGGCGGTCCGCCCCGCCCCCGGACAGCCCGAAGGGCCCGTTCCCACCGGACGGTGGGAACGGGCCCTTCGCGGACCGTGGTCAGCGGCGGCTAGACGCTCACGCGTCGAAGACCTCCGCCATCAGCTGGGCCTGCTCGGCCTGGTGCCGCTTGGCCGAGCCGACCGCCGGCGACGAGCCGTGCGGCCGCGAGATGCGGCGCAGGCGCTCACCGTGCGGGACGTCGGCGCCGACCGCCAGGTCCAGGTGGTCGATCAGGTTGAGGCCGAGGAACGGCCAGGCACCCTGGTTCGCCGGCTCCTCCTGCGCCCACAGGTACTTCTCGGCGTTCGGGAACTTGGCGATCTCCGCCTGGAGCTCCTTGCCGGGCAGCGGGTACAGCCGCTCGATCCGGACCACCGCGGTGTCGAACGCGCCGCGCTTGACCCGCTCCTCCTCCAGGTCGTAGTAGACCTTGCCGGAGCAGAAGACGACCTTGCGGACGTCCTCGGGCTTGACCGTGCTGTCGCCGATCACCGGGCGGAAGCCGCCGGTGACGAACTCCGCCGTCTTCGACGCCGCGGCCTTCAGACGCAGCATCGACTTCGGGGTGAAGACGATCAGCGGCTTGTGGTGCGGGTTGTGCACCTGCCAGCGCAGCAGGTGGAAGTAGTTCGACGGGAGCGTCGGCATCGCGACGGTCATGTTGTTCTGCGCGCACAGCTGGAGGAAGCGCTCGATCCGGGCCGAGGAGTGGTCCGGGCCCTGGCCCTCGTAGCCGTGCGGGAGCAGCAGGGTGACGCCGGACGTCTGGCCCCACTTCTGCTCCGCGGAGGAGATGAACTCGTCGATGACGGTCTGCGCGCCGTTGGTGAAGTCACCGAACTGCGCCTCCCACATCACCAGCGCGTCCGGGCGGGCCAGCGAGTAGCCGTACTCGAAGCCCATCGCCGCGTACTCGCTGAGCAGCGAGTCGTAGACGTTGAAGCGGGCCTGGTCCTCGGACAGGTACAGCAGCGGGGTGTAGTCCTCGCCGGTCTGCCGGTCGATCAGCACCGCGTGGCGCTGGCCGAACGTGCCGCGGCGGGAGTCCTGGCCGGCGAGCCGGACCGGGGTGCCCTCCATCAGCAGCGAACCGATGGCCAGGGTCTCGCCCATGCCCCAGTCGATGGTGCCGTCCTCGATCATCCCGGCCCGGCGCTGCAGCTGCGGCAGCAGACGCGGGTGGACGGTGATGTGGTCGGGGATGTTGACCTGCGACTCGGCGATCCGCTTGACGATCTCCTGGGAGACCGCGGTCTCCACGTGGACCGGGAACTCGGCCTGCGGCTGCGGGACCTCCGGCACGGCCGGGGCCGTGGCGGCGTCGCGGACCTCGGTGAAGACCTTCTCCAGCTGGCCCTGGAAGTCCTGGAGCGCCTGCTCCGCCTCTTCGAGGGTGATGTCGCCCCGGCCGATCAGCGACTCGGTGTAGAGCTTGCGCACCGAACGCTTCTTGTCGATCAGGTCGTACATCAGCGGCTGGGTGAAGGCCGGGTTGTCGAGCTCGTTGTGGCCGCGGCGGCGGTAGCAGATCAGGTCGATGACCACGTCCTTGTTGAACGCCTGGCGGAACTCGAAGGCGAGCCGGGCGACCCGGACGACGGCCTCGGGGTCGTCGCCGTTGACGTGGAAGATCGGCGCCTCGATCATGCGGGCCACGTCGGTGGCGTACATGGAGGAGCGCGAGGACTCCGGCGCGGCGGTGAAGCCGACCTGGTTGTTGATGACGACGTGCACCGTGCCGCCGGTGCGGTAGCCGCGCAGCTGGGACATGTTCAGCGTCTCCGCGACCACGCCCTGGCCGGCGAACGCCGCGTCACCGTGCAGCTGGATCGGCAGGACCGTGAAGTCCGTACCGCCCTTGTTGATGATGTCCTGCTTGGCGCGGGAGACACCCTCGACGACCGGGTCCACGGCCTCCAGGTGGGAGGGGTTGGCGGTCAGCGAGACCTTGATCTGCTCGCCGTCCAGACCGGTGAAGGTGCCCTCGGCGCCCAGGTGGTACTTGACGTCGCCGGAGCCGTGCATCGACTTCGGGTCGAGGTTGCCCTCGAACTCGCGGAAGAGCTGGGCGTAGGACTTGCCGACGATGTTCGCCAGGACGTTGAGCCGGCCGCGGTGGGCCATGCCGATGACGGCCTCGTCCAGCCGCGCCTCGGCGGCGGAGTCGATGACCGCGTCCAGCAGCGGGATGACGGACTCGCCGCCCTCCAGCGAGAAGCGCTTCTGGCCGACGTACTTGGTCTGCAGGAACGTCTCGAACGCCTCGGCGGAGTTCAGCCGGCGCAGGATGCGCAGCTGCTCGTCGCGCTCGGGCGACTTGTGCGGGCGCTCGACCCGGTCCTGGATCCACTTGCGCTGCTTGGGGTCCTGGATGTGCATGAACTCGATGCCGGTGGTGCGGCAGTACGAGTCGCGCAGCACGCCGAGGATGTCGCGCAGCTTCATCATGGACTTGCCGGAGAAGCCGCCGACCGCGAACTCCCGCTCCAGGTCCCACAGGGTGAGGCCGTGCTCGGTGATGTCCAGGTCGGGGTGCTTGCGCTGGTGGTACTCCAGCGGGTCGGTGTCGGCCATGACGTGGCCGCGCTGCCGGTAGGAGTGGATCAGCTCGAAGACCCGCGCGGCCTTGGTGACGTCGTCGTCGTGCGACGCGTCGATGTCGCGCATCCAGCGGATCGGCTCGTAGGGGATCCGCAGCGACTTGAAGATGTCGTCGTAGAAGTCGTTCTCGCCGAGCAGCAGCTGGCTCATGATCCGCAGGAACTCGCCGGAGGCGGCGCCCTGGATCACCCGGTGGTCGTAGGTGCTGGTCAGCGTCATGACCTTGGAGACGCCCAGCTTGTTCAGGGCGTCCTGCGAGGTGCCCTGGAACTCGGCCGGGTAGTCCATCGAGCCGACGCCCATGATCATGGACTGGCCGGGCATCAGGCGCGGCACCGAGTGGACGGTGCCGATGCCGCCGGGGTTCGTCAGCGACGCGGTGACCCCGGTGAAGTCGTCCATCGTGAGCTTGTTGTCCCGGGCCCGGCGGACGATGTCCTCGTACGCCTGCCAGAACTCGAAGAAGCTCAGCGTCTCGGCCTTCTTGATGGCCGCGACGACCAGCTGGCGCTCGCCCTTGGCCTTGACCAGGTCGATGGCCAGGCCGAGGTTGATGTGCGCCGGCTTGACCAGCGTCGGCTTGCCGTCCTTCTCCGCGAAGGAGTTGTTCATCGACGGCATGGCCTTGAGGGCCTGCACCATCGCGTACCCGATGACGTGCGTGAAGGAGACCTTCCCGCCGCGGGCGCGCTTGAGGTGGTTGTTGATGACGATCCGGTTGTCGAACAGCAGCTTCACCGGGACCGCGCGGACGGACGTGGCCGTCGGCAGCTCCAGGGACGCGTGCATGTTCTTCGCGACGGCCGCCGACGGGCCGCGCAGGGTGACGAACTCGGGACCCTCGGGTGCCTCGCCGGCCGGGGACTGCTTGGCCGCCGGAGCCGGCTTCGCCGCGGGCTTCGCGGGCGCGTTCTTGGCGGGCGCAGGCGCGGGCGCGGCACTCGCGGCCGGCTTCGCCGGGGCCGCGGCGGGGGGCTTCGGAGCCTCCGCGGCGGGGGCCGCCGCAGGAGCCGGGGCCGACGGGGCCGGAGCTGCCGGGGCAGCGTCCGCCGCCGGCTGGCCCGGCTTGTAGTCGGCAAAGAAGTCCCACCAGGCTCGGTCTACCGAGTTCGGGTCCTGGAGGTACTGCTGGTAGATCTCGTCGACGAGCCACTCGTTGGAACCGAACGCGGCAGCGGGATTCTTCCGCTGCTCTTCCTGTTCGGCCGAGACACTCGCACTGTTGGGGGACTGTAGCGACACGGCGGCAACCGCCCTCTTCCGCTTCCTAAGGTGGTGGACAGCGGGAATAAAGGCTACGCCTCTTGTGACCTTTGGTGCAGTCCGGGAGGGTCACTCGTCGCGCACGTCACATTCACCGAAGGGTTTCAGGGGCTGACTTGGCGGGAAACACACGTGGTTTGCCTGTGTGCGGGTAGCGCTCATCGCCGTCGCACCCCGGAATGAGTGCTCCCACCACCGACCCTACGTCAGTCGGCGTCAACCCCGGGATGACTCCAGCCCCGGAAGGGTGACCCGGATCCGGCAACCCCGGGGGGATTCGGCCACCCCGATCCGCCCGCCGTGCAGGTCCACCGCCCAGCGCGCGATCGCCAGGCCCAGCCCCGTCCCGCCGTCGGTGCCCGGACCCGAGGAGCCGGGCCCGCCGCGGTTGAACCGTTCGAAGACCCGGTAGCGCTCGGACTCCGGGATGCCGGGGCCCTCGTCCTGCACCTCCAGCACCAGGCCCTCCGGCCCGTCGCCGCGCCGGGCCCGCACCGTGACCCGGCCGTGCCGCGGGCTGTGCTTGATCGCGTTGTCGATGAGGTTGGCGACGACCTGGTGGAGCCGTTCGGCGTCGGCGTGCGCGGTCAGCTCCGGCGGGGAGACGTCGAGGTGGAGGTGGACGTCCGCCCGGGTGTGGGTGCCGGTGCCGGAGAGGGTGGAGGCGCCGCGGCTCATGTTGGCCTCCTTGAGCACCCCGGACAGGTACGGCCAGACCTCGAAGCGCCGGGCGTGCAGCGGCACCACGCCGTTGTCGAGCCGGGACAGGTCCAGCAGGTGCTCCACCAGCCGGCCCAGCCGCTCGGTCTGCTTCAGCGCCGTCCGCATGGTGTCCGCGTCGGGCTCGCAGACGCCGTCGACGACGTTCTCCAGCACCGCGCGCAGCGCCGCGATGGGGGTGCGCAGTTCGTGCGAGACGTTGGCGACCAGCTCCTTGCGGTGGGTGTCCACCGCTTCGAGGTCGGCGGCCATGCGGTTGAAGGCGTCGGCCAGGTCGCCGAACTCGTCGCGGCGGTCCGCGCGCACCCGGCGGGTGTAGTCACCGTGCGCCATCGCCCGGGTCACCTCGGTCATCTCGCCGAGCGGGGCGGTCAGCCCGGTGGCCACGAACTGGGTGATCAGCAGCGAGGCGATGATCGAGAAGACCGTGATCACCCGCAGCTCGGTCGCCGAGTGCATCGCCACGAACACCAGGAGTGTGGTGATGATCACCGAGACGATCACCAGGGCGCCGAGCGCCGCCTTGACCGAGCGGTACGGGTCCAGCGGCCGCAGCGCCTCCCAGAACCGGTCCCACAGGTCCCGCGCCCGCGGCCGCCACCGACAGATCATGCGGGCGGGGTCTCCAGGGCGTACCCGACGCCGTGGACCGTGCGGATGCGCTCGGCACCGATCTTGCGGCGCAGCGCCTTGATGTGGCTGTCGACCGTCCGGGTCCCCGAGGCGTCCGCCCAGTCCCAGACCTCGGCCAGCAGCTGCTCGCGGGAGAGCACCGCACGCGGGGTGTTCGCCAGGCAGACCAGCAGGTCGAACTCGGTGGGGGTGAGGTGCACGTCGCTGCCGCGCACCCGCACCCGGCGCTGCGCGTGGTCGATCTCCAGCTCGCCCAGCCGCAGGATGCCGCTGCGCGGGGTGTGCGCGGCCAGTGCGGCCCGCTCGACCCTGCGCAGCAGTACGTGCACCCGGGCGGCCAGCTCCCGCATGGAGAACGGCTTGGTCATGTAGTCGTCGGCGCCGACCCCGAGGCCCACCAGCATGTCGGTCTCGTCGTCCCGGGCGGTGAGCATCATCACCGGCACCGGTCGCTGCGCCTGCACCCGGCGGCACACCTCCAGGCCGTCGAAGCCCGGCAGCATCACGTCGAGGACGAGCAGGTCGGGCTGCCACGCCTCGGCCGTGTCGACCGCGGCCGGGCCGTCGGTGGCGGTCTGCACCTGGAAGCCCTCGGCGCGCAGCCGGGCCGCGATGGCATCGACGATCGTCGGATCGTCCTCCACGACCAGCACCCGGCGCTGGGCGCCCGGCGTGGCCGCGGTGGTGCCGCCCTGGGTTGTCTGAGTCTGGTCCATCGCCCGCCCCTGCATGTGCCCTGCGTGGTCACGTCTTGCTGGGCAGCAGCGTAAGGGCATGATGTGACAGTCGGCTACGCGCCCTACGCGGACCGGAGCGCCAGGTGGACCACGTCCGGGACGCCTCGGGCAACCGGGATCTCTTCGGTCCGTACGCCCTCGAATCCGGCATTTCCCAGCGCCCGTTCGAACTCCGGCGACGGCCGCGCCGACCACACGGCGAGCACTCCGCCGGGGGTCAGCCGGTCCCGGCAGGCGGCCAGGCCGGCGGGGGAGTAGAGCCCGTCGTTGTCCTCGGTGACGGTCCAGTCGGGGCCGTTGTCGATGTCCAAGCACAGGGCGTCGTACGCGAGTTGGCCGGCGCCCTCGCGCAGGTACGCGACCAGGTCGGTGTGCCGGACCTCGGTGCGCGGGTCGGCCAGCGCCGGTCCGGAGATCGCCGACAGCGGGCCCGTGCGGTGCCAGTCGATCACCGCCGCCTCCCGCTCGACGACCGCGATCCGGCCCCAGCGCGGCTCGGCGGCCGCCCGGGCCAGCGAGAAGCCCACGCCCAGTCCGCCGATCAGCACCGAGGGCCGTGCCCGGTCGGGCGGCAGGGCGTTCAGCGCGGCGTCCACCAGCAGCCGTTCGGAGCGGCCGTCGGAGGTGTCCATCAGGAAGCAGCCGTTGGCGATGATCTCGTAGACCGGGCCGGCTGCCTTCCCGGGCTTCCCGGGCGCGACACGGGTGTCGGGGTCCCCGGCGGCCGGTCCCCGGCGCCGCAGCACCACCTCGCCGTGGGGGCCTTCGCGCCGGTCGAGGGTGCGTACGGCCGGTTCGGGTGCGGTGGTCGGATGCCAGGAGCGAACGGGATCCATGCGGCCATCTTGGTCAACTCCGCGGGCGGTGGTCCAGCGGTTCGGCGGACGGTGGGACGGCGGGAACCGCGGCCCACGCGCCGGACGCAGTGCACCGCACGAGGGTTGAGGGCTGTGAGGGATATCACTCACACAGCTGACTCATGGGTTGGCCGTGCACAGTGGATCCCGGACGGTGCGCGGGGTCGTGGAAGGGACCTGGGATGGCGAGTGCGGTGGAGGCGGCCGGCGGTGCGCCGGCCGGGGACGGGGCGGACGGGAGCGCTCCGGTGCTCCTCACCGGGCTGCCCCGGCAGCGCGGTGGCGCGGCCGCACCGGCCGCGGACGCCCCGCCGGCACCGACCGCCGCCCCGGCCCGCCGCCCGCGCGGGGGCCTGCGCCCCTGGCGGCTGCTCCCCACGCCGACCGGCACCCCCTTCACCTTCGGCTACACGCTGCTGCTCGTGGCCACCTCGCTCTTCGCCGAGAACGGCGACCCCTCCCTGGTGTCCGCACTGCTCCAGGGCTCCAGTACGGACGTGGTCCACCTCGCCCAGGCGCCGCTGCTGGTGCTGGTCGCCAGCGCCCTGTGGATCGCCGGCGGGCTGTTCTCGGGGTACGCCGTCGCCTTCCTCTTCGTACTGACCGCCCTGGAGCGGCGGATCGGCGGGGTGCGCACCGCGGCGGTGTTCTTCGGCGGGCACGCGCTGGCCACCCTCGCCACCGAGATGCCGGTCGGCTTCTCGGTCGCCGCCGGGGGGCTGCCGGACAGCTCGCTGCACCGCCTCGACTACGGCATCAGCTTCGGCGTGATGACCTGCATAGGGGCGCTCGCCGGACTGCTGCCCGGCTGGGCGCGCTGGCCGCTGCTGGCCGCCGCCGGCTGCCAGGCGGTCTCCGGTCTGCTCGCCTACGTCGACCCGATGACCGACTGGGGCCATCTGCTCTCCCTGGTCCTGGGCGTCGCCGCCTGGCCGCTGCTCCGGCACTGGCGGGCGCAGCGCTCCGGGCCCGCCGCGCTGCTCGGGGACCTGGGGCACCCGGCGCTGCGAGCCACCCGGGCGTCCTGACCCGCGGCGCCGCCCACGCGGGACGGTCCGCCGGGCGCACCGGCGGCGCCGGTCGCGGACAATGGGGTCCTTCGCGGGCGCCGTGACGGAAGGCGTCCGCCGGTCGCAGGAGCAGAGAAGAACCGTGCCGCACGAGCGCCGCCGCCCCGCCCAGGACCGCCCGTCCGCCCCGCCCCAGACCCCGGACGGGGCCCGGCTCCCGCTGCTCTCCGACTGCGGCAACTGCTTCGGCCTGTGCTGTGTGGCGCTGCCGTTCGCGCGCTCGGCGGACTTCGCCCTCGACAAGGAGGCCGGCCGGCCCTGCCCGAACCTCCAGGCCGACTTCCGCTGCGGCGTCCACCGCGACCTGCGGAAGCGCGGCTTCTCCGGCTGCACGGTCTTCGAGTGCTTCGGCGCGGGTCAGAAGATCTCCCAGGTCACCTTCGAGGGGAAGGACTGGCGGAGCGCGCCGGAGACCGCCCGGCCGATGTTCGACGCGTTCGCCGTGATGCGCCAGCTGCACGAGCTGCTCTGGTACCTGACGGAGGCGGTGGCGCTCCCGGAGTGCCGCCCGGTGCGCGACGAGCTGCGGGCCGCCCTGGAGGAGACCGAGGGGTTGACGCGGGGCACCGCCGAGGAGCTGGCCGGGCTGGACGTGGCCGCCCATCGCGGCGCGGTCAACGTCCTGCTGCTGCGGGTCGGCGAGCTGGTCCGGGCGAAGGTTCCGGGCCGCCGGAAGGAGCGGCGGGGCGCGGACCTGATGGGGGCGCGGCTCAAGGGCGCCGACCTCCGGGGTGCCAACCTGCGCGGGGCGTACCTCATCGCGGCCGACCTCCGTGGTGCCGACCTGCGGTCCGCGGAGATGATCGGCGCCGACCTCCGGGACGCCGATCTGCGCGGCGCCGACCTCACCGGCAGCGTCTTCCTGACGCAGGCCCAGGTGAACGCCGCCCGGGGCGACGCGACCACCCGGCTGCCGGGCGGGCTGCGGCGTCCCGCGCACTGGTAGCGCCGGTCCCTCCCCTTCCGGCGGGGCCCACGGCCCCTGCCCCGTAGCCGAGTTGCCCGCATCTGATCGCTCACAGCGAACACGCGGCGGGGAACAACGGCAGGGCGCTCGGCATTGAGTGGGTAAAGCTCAACTTGGTTGCCGAAGGGGAGATCATGACTGCTGAGTCGACGGAGTCCACGGCGCTCACCACGCTGACCCTGCCCGTGCTGCCCCTCGATGACGAGGTCGTCCTGCCCGGCATGGTGGTGCCTCTGGACCTGTCCGACGCCGAGGTGCGGGCCGCGGTGGAGGCCGCCCAGGCGGCCGCCTCGTCGGACTCGTCGGGTGGCAAGCCCAGAGTGCTGCTGGTGCCGCGGATCGACGGGACGTACGCGGCGATCGGCACGCTCGGGCGGATCGAGCAGGTCGGACGCCTGTCCGACGGTGACCCCGGAGCCCTGATCCGGGGCCTGGGCCGGGTGCGGATCGGCTCCGGCACCACCGGTCCGGGCGCTGCGCTCTGGGTGGAGGGCACCACCGTCGAGGAGGCGGCGCCGGACGCCCTCCCGGGCGCCGTCGGAGAACTCGTCACGGAGTACAAGGCGTTGGCCACCAGCTGGCTGCGCAAGCGCGGCGCCTGGCAGGTCGTCGACCGGGTCGCCGGCATCGACGACGTCCCCACGCTCGCCGACAACGCCGGATACCTGCCGTTCCTGGCGGGCGAGCAGAAGCTCCGGCTGCTGGAGACCACCGACCCGGTCGCCCGGCTGAAGTACGCCACCGAGGTGCTCCGCTCCCACCTGGCCGAGCAGGACGTCGCCGAGTCCATCGCCAAGGACGTCCAGGAGGGCGTCGACAAGCAGCAGCGCGAGTTCCTGCTGCGGCGCCAACTGGACGCGGTCCGCAAGGAACTGGCCCAGCTCAACGGCGACCCGGAGGACGAGGGCGACGACTACCGCGCCCGGGTCGAGGCCGCCGACCTGCCCGAGGAGGTCCGCAAGGCCGCCCTCAAGGAGGTCGACAAGCTGGAGCGGTCCAGCGACCAGAGCCCCGAGGGCTCCTGGATCCGCACCTGGCTGGACACCGTCCTGGAACTGCCGTGGCACGAGCGGACCGAGGACGCCTACGACATCGCGGGCGCCAAGCGGGTCCTGGACGCCGACCACGCCGGGCTGGCGGACGTCAAGGAGCGGATCACCGAGTACCTCGCGGTGCGCAAGCGGCGGTCCCAGCGCGGGTTCGGCCTGGTGGGCGGGCGCCGCGGCGGCGCCGTGCTGGCCCTCGTCGGGCCGCCGGGCGTCGGAAAGACCTCGCTCGGCGAGTCCGTCGCGCGGGCCATGGGGCGGAAGTTCGTCCGGGTCGCCCTCGGCGGCGTCCGGGACGAGGCGGAGATCCGCGGCCACCGGCGGACGTACGTCGGCGCGCTGCCCGGCCGGATCGTGCGGGCGATCAAGGAGGCCGGCTCGATGAACCCGGTCGTCCTCCTCGACGAGATCGACAAGGTGGGCTCCGACTACCGCGGCGATCCGGCCGCCGCCCTCCTGGAGGTACTGGACCCGGCGCAGAACCACACCTTCCGGGACCACTACCTGGAGGTCGAACTGGACCTGTCCGACGTGGTGTTCCTGGCCACCGCCAACGTCCTGGAGGCGATCCCCGAACCGCTGCTGGACCGGATGGAACTGGTCCGGCTGGACGGCTACACCGAGGACGAGAAGGTCGTCATCGCCCGGGACCACCTGGTGCCGCGCCAGTTGGAGCGGGCCGGCCTCACCCCGGGCGAGGTGACCGTGGCGGACGACGCGCTGCGCAAGCTCGCCGGGGAGTACACCCGCGAGGCGGGCGTGCGGAATCTGGAGCGGTCGGTCGCCAGGCTGCTGCGCAAGGTGGCCGCCCAGCACGAACTGGGCGAGCAGGAGCTGCCCCTCACCGTGGGGGCGGACGCGCTGCGCCCGCTCATCGGGCGCCCGCACCACACCCCGGAGTCGGCCCAGGACCCGGCCGAGCGGCGGACCGCGGTGCCCGGTGTGGTCACCGGTCTCGCGGTCACCGGTGCCGGCGGCGACGTGCTCTACGTGGAGGCGTCGCTGGCCGATCCGGAGACCGGCGCCTCCGGTGTGCGGCTGACCGGCCAGCTGGGCGACGTGATGAAGGAGTCGGCGCACATCGCGCTGTCCTTCCTGCGCTCGCACGGCGCCGAACTGGAGCTGCCGGTGGGCGACCTGAAGGAGCGCGGGGTGCACCTGCACGTCCCGGCCGGCGCGGTCCCCAAGGACGGCCCCAGTGCCGGCGTCACCATGACCACCGCGCTGGCGTCGCTGCTGTCCGGCCGCCCGGTCCGTCCGGACGTCGCGATGACCGGTGAGGTCTCGCTCACCGGGCGGGTGCTGCCGATCGGCGGCGTCAAGCAGAAGCTGCTGGCGGCGCACCGGGCCGGTATCACCACCGTGATCATCCCCAAGCGCAACGAACCGGACCTGGACGACGTCCCGGCCGAGGTCCTCGAAGCGCTGGAGGTGCACCCGGTCGCGGACGTGCGGCAGGTGCTGGAACTGGCCCTGACACCGGCCGCTAACGGGGAGCGGCCCGGGTTCCCGGTCGCGGCGTAGCGCCCGGCACGGCGCGGCGGACGGCCGGCCCGCCCCCTCGGTGGGGACGGGGCGGCCCGCCGCGCGTTCAGCCGTTGGCCAGCGCCTGGAGCCGGTCGTACGCCCCGTTGAAGCGGTTGTGGTCACCGACCGTCGGGCCGGTCGAGGTGTACTGCCAGATGGTGTGGAAGCCCCAGCCGGCGGGGAGTTCGCCGACCGACGAGCCGTAGCGCGGGACCCACAGTGGGTTGATGCTGCCGAAGGCGGAGGAGTTGCCGGTGCACTGGCTCCACCAGCTGGTGGAGGTGTAGATGACGGCGTCCCGCCCGGTGCGTGCCTTGTAGGTGGCGAACCAGTCCTTCATCCAGTTCACCAGCCCGGCCGCGCTCAGCCCGTAGCAGGTGGAGCCGTAGGGGTTGTACTCCATGTCGAGCGCGCCGGGCAGCGTCCTGCCGTCCTTGGACCAGCCGCCGCCGTGGTCGACGAAGTAGTTGGCCTGGGCGGCGCCGCTGGAGGTGTCCGGCGTGGCGAAGTGGTAGGAGCCGCGGATCATGCCGGAGTTGTAGGAGCCGTTGTACTGCTGCGCGAAGTACGGATTGGTGTAGCTGGTGGATTCCGTGGCCTTGACGTAGGCGAACTTCACGCCGCTGTTCCAGAGCGTCGACCAGGCGACGTTGCCGTTGTGGCTGCTGACGTCCACGCCCTCGACCGACGCGGCCAGCGAGGGCGCCGGCGGCAGTACGCCGGTCCGGGTGCCCTCGTGTTCGGCGATCTGGGAGCCGGCCCAGTCCTGTTCGGGGTGGCGGGGCTCGGGCGCGCGCCCGGTGGCCGCGGCACCGGCCGTACCGGGCAGGCCGACGAGGAGGGAGACGGTCGCGAGGAGGATCCCGGCCACGGTCGCGCGGGAGCGCACGGAGCGGTGGGGGGAGCCGGATCTGAGCACGGGCATTACGTGCCTCCGTAGATCTCGGTGGATCTCGGTGGATCTCGGTGCGGTGACTTTGCTGAGAAGTGACCTTGTGGAGAAGTGACCTTGAGAGGGGAGGAACCGGCGCCACACTTGGTGTGGCCATGCCAGAAATGACGATACGCGCGTAGACCCCCGTGATAAAAGGGGTCCGCGAGCTGCCGTTGGTCTAATCCTGCGAAATACTGGCCCAACTGCGGTTCCGTCCGCCCGGGAAGGAAAATTTCCGGCGGCGGAAACGCACGGAGGGCACGGCGGGGGAATTTCTGGATCGGACAACGCGGGAAAGGGCGCTGACGTGCACGAGACCGGAGCCGGCGGTACCACGGCGGACGGCGAGCCGATGGGAGTGGACCCCGCATTCCTGTCCCTGGAACGCGAACTGGCGGTATTCCTGCGCCGCGCCCGCGCCTCCTCCGGCGAACTCGCCCGCGAGGTCCACCCCGACCTCGAACCGGCCGCCTACGGCCTGCTGGTGCGGCTCGCCGACGCCGGCGCCCAACGCGCCACCGACCTTGCCGCCTTCTTCGGCGTCGGCAAGGCGACCATAAGCCGCCAACTGAACGCCCTGGAGAAGCTCGGCCTGGTGGCCCGCGCCCCCGACCCGGCCGACGGCCGGGCCGTCCTGGTGCGGATCACCGACGAGGGCCGGGACCGCTTCAACCGCGTCCGCACCGCCCGCCGCGCCCGCTACGCCCGCAACCTCGCCTCCTGGGACCGCGCCGAGGTCGCCGAACTCGCCCGCCTGCTGCACCGTCTGAACGCGGAGCAGGAGGGGGAGGAGGGCTAGGGCTCTCTGGCGGACCAGCCCCAGTCCCGGCCCCGAGGCCGCCCGGTCCGCGTCACGGTGCGACGTGGACCACCGCCGCGTCGTCCCGGGCCTTCCCCCGCGGGTGCGCGGCGCACTCCGGGTCCGCCGCCTCCAGGGCCCGCACCCGGTCGATCAGCGCCTGCGGCCCGGACTCGGCGACCAGCGCCGCGCACTGGGCCCAGGAGCCCGCGCCGAAGACCTCCACCCAGCGGCCCGCGCCGTCGCTCAGCGCGGTCAGGGCGCGGACCTCGGCGCGCGGGGTGGTGCCGGTGATCGCGCGGGCGGCCACGGACGGATCGGCGGCCGCGGTGAAGAAGCCGCCCTCGGCGTTCCGCAGCGCCTCCACCGCGCGGACGTACTCCCGGGCCGCCGCGGCGCGTTCGGCCGAGCCGCGGGGCAGCGCCCGGACCGCCGCGCGCCGGGCGCGGACCGCGGACGGCAGGTCGTCGAGACGGGCGTCGAGTACGGGATGCACCGAGCCGTCCGCCTTCTCCAGGAGCAGTACGGAATCGGACAGCACCAGGTGTTCCACGGCCTCCCGGGACCAGCGCGCGGCGACCACCGTCGCCTGCGGCGTGCGGGGGTGAGAAAGGTCACAGGTGGCGCGATGGGTGTCGGCCGTTCTGGCGAGGGCCGCGGCGAGTACCTCAGTGAGCGTCATGTCACGGCGTGAAACCGACAGTTCGAGCATTGCGCCCCCTAGCCGCGCGGTGAACCACGGTACGGAATGGACACAGCCGTCGTCCCCCTCGGGCGGGGTCACCCCGTCCAGCAGTACCAGGGCGCCACCGTCCCCGGAGGCAGGTAGGGCGACCGACGCGTAGTCCTCGTTGGGGCGTTGGGGGTCGCCCGGTTCGGTGGCGAGTTCGATGCGCATGTCGGAAAGTCTGCCGGAGGTGGCCGAAAAGGCGCGGTGGCCGGCCGTCATGGCGGCCTGAGGGGCAACGGCGGCCCGGTCGGCCGCGGAGGGCCCGGGGCCGGCTGCGGGGGCGCATCCTTTCAGGACCGGCACGCATCTCCAAACCCGCCCGGGGGTTGCGCGGGGTTGCGGCCGAAACTGTTGCCACGCGGAAGTTGATGGTCAAACTCCGATTGCTGTTCACTCGTTCAGGTGGCCGGACATGTGTTGCCGAGCCACTGCGCGACGCCGATGGAATGGTCGTTTCCCGGATCAACCGGGGTAGTCAGGACGTCCGTCGCGGCGCGTAGAGCCGGGCTGTTCCCCTTCGCGGAATTGTGCGCTGCCGCGGTTTTCGCGCAGATCCGCCCCGCGAGCGGTGAGCGAGCCGGGTCCGCGACGCCAACACGGCGTGGGCAGGCGAGACAGGAATGCGAGCAGCGGTGCGGAAGAAGCGGCTTCGGGGCGGCGCAGGGAAGCCGGGGTCACCGGCCGGATCGGTCTCGGTACCGGGCACGGGGCCCGGTGCGGGACCGGGGGCGGCGGGTGACGGCGCGGACGGCTCGGGACGGCGTCCCGCGCGGGTCCGCAACCGGCTCATGGGAGCCGTCGCCGTGGTCGCCGTCGCCGTCCTGGGGGCCGGCGCCCCCGCCCTGGCGACCGCCGCCGACAACGCCGGCGGCAGTCAGCACCTGGTCGACCTGGCCGGGGTGAACGCGCAGGCCATCACCCTCGCGCACGCCCTCGCCGACGAGCGGGACGCGATGACCGCGTACGTCGCCGCCGGCCGCACCGGCCGCAACGTCACCCCCGCCCCCACCGACTCCCAGCGCGCCCAGGTGGACCGGCAGATCGACGAACTGCGCAGCCAGGCCCAGGGGGTGGCCGGGGACACCGGCTCGTTCTCCGCCGCCGACAAGCTCCTCAAGCAGCTGCCGGAGACCCGCCAGAAGGCGCTCGCCGGGCCCGCCACCGCCGACCAGGTCCACGACGCCTACAGCGAGGTCGTCCAGGCGCTCGGCGCGATCAGCGACGACATCGCCCGCGGACTGCCCGCCCGGGCCGACGCCGGGGCGGCCGACACCCGTGCGCTGCCCGCCCTCGGCCGGGCCGTCGACCAGGCCGCCGCCGCCCGGGCGCTGCTGCTCGCCGGCCTCAAGGCGGGCGGCACCCAGCCCCGGCTGACCGCCGCCGCGCAGGTCGCCCACGTCCGCGAGCAGGGCGCGCTCGGCGACTTCAACCAGGCCGCCAGCCAGGACGCCCGGGACCGCTTCCAACGCACCGTCAACGGCACCGACGTCGACACCGCCGAGCGCTACCTCACCAAGCTGACCGACCACCCCTACCTGGACGCCGGCGACCTGGCCCTGAGCCGGCGCCGGGTGCAGGCCGTCCTCACGGCCCGGGTCGGCCTGATGCGGGGCGTGGAGTCGGCCCTCGCCACCGCCGAGGTCCAGCGCCTGGGGCAGCTGCGCGACGACGACGTGACGGACCTGGAGATCGCCATCGCCCTGGAGGGCCTGTGCCTCCTGGTGGCCGTCGGCACCGGCATCTGGGCCGCCCGCACCCTGACCCAGCCGCTGGCCGCGCTGCGGATCGGCGCCAAGCGGGTGGCGGCCGACCCCGGCCACGAGGACCCCATCAGCTACAAGGGCCGCAACGACGAGTTCGCCGCCACCGTCCGGTCCGTCAACGCCCTGCACGCGCAGATCGCCGATACCGCACGGCGCGCCGCCGAGATGGAGGGCGAGCGCAAGCGGCTGGTCGGCGGGCGGCAGCGGCTGGTCGCCGAGCGGGAGGTCCTCCAGGAGCAGGCGGAGGCCCTCAGGGACGAGGTCGCCGCGCTCAACGAGCGGCTGGTGGTGCTGCGCACCGGCGTCCACGGCCGGTTCGTCAACCTCTCCCTGCGCACCCTCGGCCTGGTGGAGCGTCAGCTCGCCGTCATCGAGTCCCTGGAGGAGAGCGAGCAGGACCCGGAGCGGCTGGACACCCTGTTCAAGCTGGACCACTTCGGCGCGCGGATGCGCCGCAACAGCGAGAACCTGCTGGTGCTGGCCGGCGCCGAACAGCACGGCAGCAGCCACGCCGGGCCGGTGCCGCTGCTGGACATGCTGCGCGCCGCGGTCAGCGAGATCGAGCGGTACGAGCGGGTGCGCATCACCTCGCTGCCGCCGCACGCCCAGGTCGCCGGGTTCGCCGCCGACGACATCAGCCACCTGGTCGCCGAACTCCTGGAGAACGCCACCGCGTTCTCCCCGCCGGACGCCCACGTCGAACTGTCCGGCTGGCTGCTGGAGAGCGGCGAGCTGATGCTCTCGGTCGAGGACCAGGGCATCGGGATGACCGCGGACCGGCTGGCCGAGGTCAACGAGCGGCTCTCGGACGCGGAGTCCGCGTCGACCTCCGAGAGCGTGGACGAGGCGCTGGGCCTGGGCCTGTACGTGGTGGTGCGGCTGGCCGCCCGGCACGGCGTGCGGGTCCAGCTGCGGGACCGGAAGCAGGGCGGCGTCACCGCCGTTGTCGTGCTGCCCGGCTCGATCCTGCCGAACCGCCCCGGGCCGGTGCCGGCCGCCCCGGCGGCGAGCGGGGCCGCGGCGTCCGCGCCGACCCTCCCGGGCTCGATCGCGGAGGCCAACTCCAACACCCTCCAGACGCGGATGAACCGGCTCGACCCGGCGACCACGCCGGCCGTCGGGGCGCCCACCGCGGCCGCCCCCGCCCCGGCCCCTGCCCCGGAGGCCGACGCACCGGCCGCCGAGGCCGCGCCGGAGCCGGCGCCCGCCGCCCCGCAGCCGACCGGCCGTCGCGGCCTCGCCGGCGACCCGTTCGTCGCCGCAGCCGAGCGCGCCATCGACGCGGCCGGACTCGGCACCCAGGCCGCCGCGGAACCGGCAGCCCCCGCGCAGTCGCCCGAACCGGCCGAGCAGGCGGGGCCGGTCGTACCGCCCCAGGTGCAGGGCCCGTCCCACGGCCCGGCCGCGCCGCCCGCCGCCCCGGAACCGGCCGCCGGCACCGAACCGAGCCCGTACGGCCCGCAGTCGCCCGGCCCGTACGCGGCCGGTACCACCGGCGAGCACACCCGTCCCGGGGAGACCACACCGCCGGCCGAGGGCACGCCCCCGGCCGAGGGTGCCCCGGCGCCCGGCAAGGGGCGGCACGCCGCCGCGGCGCCCGCCACCGCCGACCCGTACGCCATCGGGCCGGACCAGCACACCCGCCCGGCACCGGAGGGGGCGTTGACCGGCGCCCCGGAGCCGGTCGCCGTCCCGGACCCGGAGCTCCCGGGTCAGGCATCCCCGGCGCAGGCACCCGGTGCGCCCCGGCCGCAGCGTCGGACCACCACCGGGCTGCCCAAGCGCACCCCGAAGAACGTGGCGCAGAAGAAGGCGCCCGCCGCACCCCGTAAGACCGGCGCCGCCAACGCCGAGGCGCTGCGCCGCCGGCTCGGCGGCTTCCAGCAAGGGGCGCGGGACGGCCGACGCGATGTGGCGGCCGAGATCGCGGATGGCACCGCGGACCAGACCATCCCACAGACGGACACCGACGGAGCGGGGGCCCCGGGAGAAAGCCATATCGGCGAGGAGGCACGCGATTGAAGGCGCAAGCGCCCACTGCTTATGGACAGGGACTGAGCACCCAGGCACGTAATCTGCACTGGTTGCTGACCAATCTGGTCGACGAGGTGCCCGGCATCCACTCGGTCGCGGTGGTGTCCTCCGACGGTCTGCTGCTGCTGTCCTCCGACCCCGAGCGGGCCGAGGCCGTGCCGGTCCACGCCGGCGACGACGACGGCCCCCGGGGCTCCAGCGCCGACCTCGCCACCATCGTCTCCGGCCTCGGCAGCCTCACCAACGGCGCGGCCAAGCTGATGGACGGCGGAGCCGTCAAGCAGACGATGGTCGCGATGGAGGAGGGCAGCCTGTTCGTCATGGCGATCAGCGACGGCTCGCTGCTCGGCGTGCACGCCACCCCGGACTGCGACATGAGCGTCATCGCCTACCACATGGCGCTGTTCGTCGGCCGGGCCGGTCACGTCCTCACCCCCGAACTCCGCACCGAACTGCGCAAGTCGATGGAGAACGTCCAGTGAGTAGTACCCCGAAACTCCCCGTGCGCGGCGGGGATCGCAAACCCGCGCGGGTCCGGCCGTATTCGCTGACCGGCGGCCGGACGCGGTTCGGCCACGTGCTTCTCGTCGAGACGTTCGTGGCCGCGCTGGAGGCCCCCGAGGAGCGCCGCGAGCTGACCTCCGGCGGCTGGGGGGACCGCGTGATGCCGGAGATGCGCGCGATCGTCGAGCTGTGCCGCCGGATGCGCTCGGTCGCGGAGATCTCCGCACTGCTCAAGATGCCGCTGGGCGTGGTCCGCGTCCTGCTCAGCGATCTCGCCGACCAGGGAAAGATTCGCGTCTACGGCACCGGGCACGGCACCGGCCGGCCCGACCGCGCGCTGCTCGAAAGGGTGCTGAGTGGACTTCACAGGCTCTGACACGATAGCGGCCGGGACAGCGCCGGCCACCGCCGCCGACGCGGGGCTGCAGAGCTGGCAGATGGACCGGTCGCAGGCGCCCGTCGCCACCAAGATCGTGGTGGCCGGCGGCTTCGGCGTCGGCAAGACCACTTTCGTCGGATCGGTCTCGGAGATCACCCCGCTCCAGACCGAGGCGGTGATGACCGAGGCCAGCGAGGCGACCGACGACCTGACGGCGACACCGGAGAAGACCACGACCACGGTCGCGATGGACTTCGGCCGGATCACCCTCGACCAGGAACTGGTGCTGTACCTCTTCGGTACGCCCGGCCAGCAGCGCTTCTGGTTCATGTGGGACGACCTGGTGCGCGGCGCGATCGGCGCGATCGTGATGGCCGACACCCGCCGGCTGGAGGACTGCTTCCCGGCGCTGGACTACTTCGAGAGCTGCGGACTGCCGTACGTCGTCGCGGTCAACCACTTCGAGGGGACCGAGCGGTACGACGTGGAGGACGTCCGGGACGCGCTGACCGTGCCGCCGGAGGTGCCCGTCGTGGTGATGGACGCGCGGCGCCGGCCCACCGTCATCCAGGCGCTGCTCGCGCTGGTCGGCCACGCGCTGGACGTCTCGCCGGAATAGCCTCTTCCCGCCACCCCTCAGCACCCCCGAACAGCAGGAACAGAGAAGAGCCCGCCATGCGGAAGATACTCGTCGTCGGAGCCGGGCAGTCCGGTCTCCAACTCGCCCTCGGCCTCCAGTCCCAGGGCTATGAGGTCACCCTGATGTCCAACCGCACCGCCGACGAGATCCGCTCCGGCCGGGTCATGTCGACGCAGTGCATGTTCCACACCGCCCTCCAGCACGAGCGCGACCTGGCTCTCAACTTCTGGGAGAGCCAGGCGCCGCGCATCGAGGGCCTGGGCGTCTCGGTCGCCGCCCCCGGCAGCCACGCCGAGCCCGGCGGCACCCAGCGCGCCATCGACTGGGTCGGCAAGCTCGACGGCTACGCCCAGTCCGTCGACCAGCGCGTGAAGATGGCCGGCTGGATGGAGACCTTCGCGCAGCGCGGCGGCCAGGTCGTCATCCACGGCGCGGCAGTCTCCGACCTGGACTTCTTCGCGCAGCGCTACGACCTGACGCTGGTCTCGGCGGGCAAGGGCGAGCTGGTGTCGATGTTCGGCCGGGACGCCTCCCGTTCGCCGTACGACGCCCCGCAGCGGGCGCTGGCCGTCGCCTACGTGCACGGTATGGGCCCGCGCCCGGAGCACCCGGAGTTCGACGCGGTGCGCTGCAACGTCGTGCCCGGTGTCGGCGAGCTGTTCGTCATGCCGACCCTGACCGTCTCCGGCCGGGCCGACATCCTCTTCTGGGAGGGCATCCCCGGCGGCCCCGTGGACGCCTTCCAGGGCGTGCGGGACCCCAAGGAGCACCTGGCCATCACGCTGGACCTGATGAAGACGTTCCTGCCGTGGGAGTACGCGCGCAGCGCGGACGTCGAACTGACCGACGCCAACGGCACGCTGGCCGGCCGCTACGCCCCGACCGTCCGCAACCCGATCGGCAGGCTGCCCTCCGGCGGCCTGGTCCTGGGCGTCGCGGACGTGGTGGTCGCCAACGACCCGATCACCGGCCAGGGCTCCAACTCGGCGTCCAAGTGCGCCGCGGCCTACCTCTCCGCCATCGTCGAGCGCGGCGACCAGCCGTTCGACGCGGAGTGGATGCAGTCCGCCTTCGACCGCTACTGGGAGACCGCCCGGCACGTCACCAAGTGGACCAACGCGATGCTGGCCCCGCCGCCGGAGCACGTCCTGAACCTCCTCGGCGCCGCCGGACAGCTCCAGCCGGCCGCCGACCGGTTCGCCAACGGCTTCAACGACCCGTCCGACTTCGAGAACTTCTTCTTCGAGCCGGAGAAGACGGGCGCGTACCTGGCGTCGCTGACCGGAGCCTGACGGGCCCTCCCCGGACAGCGGTCCCGCGGGCCGTCCCCGGCCGTCGGTACGTGCCGGAACATCGTCCTTCCCGACGCTTCTGGTCCGTTTCCTCGCCCTCGGGGGCGGTCGCGTGCCATGATCCTTCCGGCTTTGCCGATGAGGACGACTGCTTACTACGGAGTGGGGACAACGTGGCCGAGCGCCAGAACGGCACTGTGAAGTGGTTCAACGACGAGAAGGGGTACGGCTTCATCACGCCGGAATCCGGCCCCGACCTGTTCGTCCACTTCCGGGCGATCGAGGGAAACGGCTTCAAGAGCCTCAAGGAGGGCCAGCAGGTCACCTTCGAGGCCGTTCAGGGGCAGAAGGGGATGCAGGCCGACAAGGTCCAGGTCGCAGGCTAGGCGTTCCCGCCGGAACAGCGGACGGCCCTACCCGGGTGACCGGGTAGGGCCGTCCGCGTTCCGCGCCGGGGCCTACTTCAGGACGGCGAGGGCGGCGTCGTAGTCCGGCTCCTCGCTGATCTCCGGCACCAGCTGCGCGTGCAGGACCGTGTCGTTCTCGTCCAGCACGACGACGGCGCGGGCGGCCAGCCCGGTGAGCGGCCCGTCGGCGATCGCCACACCGTAGTCCGCGCGGAACTCCGGGCTGCGGAAGGTGGACAGGCTCTGCACGTTCTCAAGACCTTCGGCGCCGCAGAAGCGGGCCTGGGCGAAGGGGAGGTCGGCGGAGATGCACAGCACCACCGTGTCGGTGAGCTCGGCGGCCCGCTCGTTGAACGTGCGGACGGAGGACGCGCAGGTCGGGGTGTCGACGCTGGGGAAGATGTTCAGGACCTTGCGCTTGCCGGCGAAGTCCTTCAGCGACTTGTCCGCCAGCCCCTCGCCGACCAGGGTGAAAGCCGGCGCCTGGCTGCCGGTGTCGGGCAGGCCGCCGTCGATCCGTACCGGGTTGCCCTTCAGCGTGACCTGAGCCATGGGGCTCCTCCTTCGATAGTCATGTCGCAACCCTGTGATCGTACTGGGGGCGGGCAGGCGGCCACGGAGAGCGGGTCGGGCGCACGTCCGGCGGGCCGCCGGCCCGAGTCGTCAACGCCGCTTCCGCCAGGGCCACTTGGGGCCCCCGCCGGCCCGGCCCGCCGGGTCGTAGGCGTACTGCCAGCCGCGCGGCAGTCCCAGGCGGCCGGTGGGGCCGGGAACCCGGCGGTACACGTGGACCTCCGGCGGCAGGCCGTCGTCGCGGGGCACCGGGATCTCGTAGGTCTTCGGGGGCAGGCCGGTGGGGCCGACCAGGACGGGAAGGACCCGGCCGTCCAGGGGGCCGCCGACGAAGAGGGTGTTCTCGCTACGCACCGGACCAGTCTCACAGCAGGTGGGCGGCCTCGCTCACGACGGGCAGGATCCGGCGTGCCAGCTCCCCGGCCGGGCCGTCGGGGGCCTCCCGCTTCAGCGCCGCCCGTATCACCCGCGCGGTCTGCGGGTCCCGGGCCGCGCTGGCGGTCAGCAGCGCGACGAAGTGGTCCACCAGCCAGTCCCGCAGCTCGTCGAGGGCGGGCTGCTTCTCCTCGTCGAGCCAGATCAGCGAGGCGGCCTCGACCGAGGTGATCCACATCCGGACCGTGGTCCGCAGCCGCGGGCCCGGCGCCGGCTCGCCGAGGTGGTGCAGGATCTGCTCGGCGGCGGCGCGCCGGACCTCGTCCACGATCGCGGTCGTCCGGGACGTCTCCACCACGCTGCCGCCCTGCAGCAGGGCGCTGAACCCGGCGTCGTGCTGGTCGACGAAGGACAGATAGCGGTCCAGGGCGTGGCCCAGCCGCTGGGTGAGCGGGCCGGTCTCCGGCTCCGCGAAGCACTGCTCCAGCTCGTCCGCGGCGCTGCGCAGCGCCGCCTCGTACAACTGCTGCTTGCCGCCGGGGAAGTAGCGGTAGACGAGCGGCCGCGAGACCTCGGCGGCGGTCGCGACGTCGTCCAACGAGACGTCCTCCGGCGCGCGCTGGGCGAACAGGCCCAGCGCGGCGGCCAGCAGCTGGCTGCGGCGCTGCTCCACGCTCAGCCTGCGGTAGGCGGGTCTGGGTACTGCCGGGGCGGTGCCGCTGCCGTTCATGAACAGCAGCGTAACCGCCGGGGATTTCCCTTCGTACAGGTGCTCGGGGCCCGGGGGCCCCGAGCGGGGCGTTCAGGCCAGCAGTCCCGAGCTGCGCCAGAGCCGGCGGCCCACTCCGCGCAGCACCCCGATGTCGTCGAGGAAGTCGGTCAGCCGCCTGGCGCCGTTCTGCATGACCTCCCGCCGGTGGCCGCTGGCCTTAACCTGCGCCATCGCCGCCCGCTTGTCCAGGCCGACATTGGTGTAGACCTCGGGATTGATGAAGGCGATGGCGAAGACCCGGGCGAACTCGCCGGAGGTGACCCGGGTGAACTCCTGCGACCACTTCGGCGCGGTCACCATCTGCCGCCGCAGCTCCTCGCGCGCATAGCGCACGTGCCGGGCCTCCTCCACCACGTGGATCCGGGTGACGCCCCGGACCAGGGGCTGCACCCGCTCGTCCGGGAAGGTCAGCCGCTGCATCCAGTCGAGGACCTCCTCGCCGAGCAGGGTCGCGGTGAAGGAGCCCGGGGTGGTGGAGATCGTCTTGAAGACGCGGCCGAGGTTCTGGTGCGCCCGGCCGACCGGGTACCAGGGCGTGTCCCCGCGCGAGATCAGCCGGGCGAACATCTTGGAGTGCCGGCACTCGTCCTCGATCTCGGTGAGGGCGTACCGGACGTGCGCGCTGGTGGCCGGCTTGTCGTAGATGTGCCGGACGAGCAGCTGCATGAGGATGATCTCGAACCAGATGCCGAGCGAGGCGAGCGCCGCGGCCTCGTGCTGGGAGAGCAGGATGCGCTGCTCCTCGCTCATCCGCCGCCACATCGGTGTGTCGTAGAGCGACACCAGCTCCGGCGGCCAGAACCACTTGCCCTCTTCGAAGGGGGCGTCCCAGTCGAGTTCGGTGTCGGGGTCGAAGGAGTGCTTGGCGGAGGAGGCGAGCAGCCGCTCGGCGATCTGCTCCCGGTCCTTGAGGAGCCCGAGGGCATCCCGCAGGACGTCGATGTCCGCTTCGGTCAGTGCGGTGGGGGCGCTCGTCATAGCTCTGGCTACACCTCACAGTCGGAGTTACCCGCGGTCACATGCGGCTGCCTCTTATAAGACTGCTTGTCAGCAAGGACGTCAATCCCTCGCGCACGACTTATTGACCCGCCGGTAAGAAGCGTGTGAATCTGCCAACGACCCGCCCGACACGGGGCGTTCGGCGAGCGGAGGAGGTGCGGCTCGTGTCGACCCGAGAGCTGTACGTACAGGACCCGGGCGACTCCCTGTGGACCGTGCCGGCAACCGGCGCGGCCCGCTTCACCTGGGAAGCCATGTATCCGGGGGAGAAGAACGGCTCCGGACGCGACCGGCTGCTGGCCCTCTATCAGAAGGGCAAGGACAAGCAGTGGGACGCCGCCACCCGGATCGACTGGGACCTGGAGGTGGACCCCAAGGATCCGCTCGGCACCCCCGACGAAGCCCTCTCCCTCCACGGCACCCCGTACTGGGACAAGATGACCGCCGCGGACCGCGGCGACCTCCGGCAGCACTACGCCGCCTGGCAGTTCAGCCAGTTCCTGCACGGCGAGCAGGGCGCGATGGTGTGCGCCGCACGGATCGTGGAGTCCGTCCCCGACCTCGACGCGAAGTTCTACTCGGCCACCCAGACCATGGACGAGGCCCGGCACGCGGAGATCTACGGCCGCTTCCTGAAGGACAAGATCGGGATGCTCTACCCGGTCAACGACAACCTCAAGGCACTGCTCGACGACACCCTCGCCGACTCCCGCTGGGACATGCCCTACCTCGGCATGCAGGTGCTCATCGAAGGACTGGCGCTGGCCGCCTTCGGCATGATCCGCGACACCACCACCGAACCGCTGCCGAAGCAGATCCTCACCTACGTCATGCAGGACGAGGCCCGCCACGTCGCCTTCGGCCGGATGGCGCTGCGCGACTACTACCGGCAGCTCACCGACGCCGAACTCCGCGAACGCGAGGAGTTCGTCATCGAGGGCTGCTACCTCATGCGCGACCGGCTGCGCGGCACGGAGGTCCTGGAGAACTTCGGCATCCCGCCCAAGGAGGCCGCCGAGTTCACCGAGCGCTCGGAGTTCCTCCGGCTCTTCCGGAAGCTGCTGTTCAGCCGGATCGTCCCGTGCGTCAAGGACATCGGCCTGTGGGGCGCACGCCTCCAACGCGCCTACGTGGACCTCGGCGTCTTCGACATGGGCGACGCCGACCTGGACCTGCTGATGGCCCAGGACGAGGAGCTCGCCGAGCAACTGGACGCCCAGCGGTTCGCCGCCGAAGAGGCGGCCCGTACGGCCGAGGTAGCCGACGCCGTCGCCCGGGGCGCCGCCGAGGACTGACGGCCGCCGCGACCGCCTGCCGCCGGGCGGGGACGGAACATGGACGGAACACCGCCCCCGCCCCCGCACCGATGGCAGGATCCGCCCATGGACACCGACGACCGACGGCGCGCCGCGGTGCGCGGCAGCATCGAGGGCCTGGCGCACGGCGACGCCTTCGGCGAGCGCTTCTTCGGCCTCTTCCGGCCCGAGGCGGCGGCCCGGGAGCTGATCGCTGCCCGCCGCCTGCCGCCCGAGCCCCGGTGGCACTGGACCGACGACACCGCCATGGCACTCGATCTGCTCGCCGTCCTCGCCGAGCACGGCGAGGTCCGGCAGCCGGCCCTGGTGGCGCGGTTCGCCGCCACCTACCGCGCCGACCCGGGCCGCGGCTACGGCTCCGGTATGCACGCCCTGCTGCCCCGGGCCGCCGCCGAACCGGCGGAGTGGCGGGAGTTGGCGCACGCCCTCTTCGGCGGCGAGGGCAGCCTCGGCAACGGCGCCGCCATGCGCGTCGCCCCCCTCGGCGCCTGGTTCCACCACGACCTGGACCGCGCCGCCGCGCAGGCCGCCCGCTCCGCGGAGGTCACCCACGCCCACCCCCAGGGCGTGGCCGGCGCGGTGGCGGTGGCCGTCGCCGCCGCGCTCGCCGCCCGCGGCGCGCCGCTCGCGCTGACCGGGATCGCCGCCCGCACCCCCGACGGCCCGATCCGCGAGGGCCTGCTGCGGGCCGCCGGACTCCCGCCCGGCACCGGCCCCGAGGAGGCCGCCGCGGCCCTCGGCAGCGGCCGCCGGATCCGCGCCGACGACACCGTCCCGTTCGCCCTGTGGTGCGCCGCCCGCCACCCCGACGACCTGGCGGCCGCCCTGTGGACCGCCGCGGCCGGCCTCGGCGACGTGGACACCACCTGCGCCATCACCGGCGGAGTGGTGGGGGCCCGCACCGGGACCGCGGCACTGGGGGAGGAGTGGACACGACGACGGGAGCAACTGCCGCACTGGGTCGCCGAGATGTGAGGTCTCCGGGGCGCGGGCCCGGCCCCGACTCCCCGCCCGCCGCTCCCCGCCCGTCACCCCGTCAGGAAATCCACCAGCAGCCGGTCCAGCTCCGCCGACCGCAGCTCCGGCAGCGCGTGGTGCCCGGCCCCCGGCAGCGTCGCGATCCGTGCCCCCGGCAGCGTCCGCCCGGCCGTCTCCGCGACCCGCCGCAGGTCGTGTGCCCGGCTGCGCCCGGCCAGCAGTACCAGCGCGGGCGGCGCGGCGGACCCCAGCCGGGCCACCGCCGGGCGCGGCCCGGTGACCGGCCGCCCCCGGAACTCCCGGCCGCCCACCCCCATCAGCCGGACCGACTCCGGTGCCACCGCCGGGCCGCCCCGGCTCTCCCACGCCAGGAACCGCCGGGCACTGTCCTCGCCGGGCCGGACGAACAGCGGTACCGCCCGCGCCAGATACGCCGTCCGGTACCCCGCGAAGCACTGCGTCGGGTCGAGCAGCGCCAGTCGGTCCACCCGGTCCGGGGCGTGCACCGCGTAACCCAGCGCGAGCCAGCCCCCGTACGAGTGCCCCAGCAGCGCGGCCCGTTCGGCCCCGAGCGCGGTCAGCACCCCGTCCAGCCAGGCCATCAGGTCCGCCGGCCGGCGCAGTGGCCGCCCACCGGGCACGCTCAGCCCCGGCGCGCCCATCACGTCCACGGCGTACACCCGGTGGGTGCGCGCGAGGGCGCCGACCCGCGCGTACCAGCCGGCGGAGGTGGCCCCGCCGCCGCCCAGCAGCACGGTCGGCGGTCCGTCGGCCGGCCCGCAGGCGTTGACCCGGGTGGTGCCGAACTCCGTGTCCACGGCGAGCGGTTCGACCGGGACCGGCCAGAGTGCCAGAACCTGCCCGTAGGCGGCCCGGAACGCCGGGGACACCGAAGGCGCGGCGGTGGGCGGTGGGGGTTCGGCGGTCATGGTGCGCCTCCGCGGCGGGACGACGGCGGACGGACGGACAACAATTACCTCGCTCGGCAATCATCTCGCCGAGCGAGGTAATTGTCGATCGTACGCGTCCCGGCCGCGTTAGGTTGCTGGTTCGGGACGTACGGGCCGAACGCGGGAGAGGCGGAGAGCCGTGAAGGTGGCGCAGGAACAGGAACAGGAACAGGAGCGGGAACCGGAAGGCATGGACCTGGTCCATCTCCTGCGCGAGGTGACCGTCCGACTCGACCTGGCGGGCGGTGAGTTCGCCGCCCGCAACGGCCTGCACCCCACCGACCTGCGGGCCCTGATCGCCCTGCTGGACGCGGCCCGGGCCGGCGAGGAGCTGACCGCCGGGCGGCTCGGGGCCCGGCTCGGCCTGAACTCCGCGGGCACCACGGCGCTGGTCGACCGCCTGGAGCGGCTCGGGTACCTCCGCCGGGTCCGCGACACCCGCGACCGGCGGCGCGTCCTGCTGGCCGTGGACCCGGGCGCGGTCACCCTGGGCCGGTCGTTCTTCGGCCCGCTGATCGAGCGCACCCTCGCCCTGCTCGACACCTTCGACGCCGGCGAACGGGCCGCGATCCGGCGCTTCCTGACGGGGGTGCGGGACGCCGCGGACGGGACGTGAGGGCCGCCGGGCCTACCGCCGCCCGGACCGCGCCAGCCACCGCCCCTCGTGCCGGGACACCTCGATGGGCCGCCCGAAGCAGGCCGTCATCCGCTCACCCGTCAGCACCTCCGCCACCGGGCCGAGTGCCTGTACCCGCCCGTCGCGCAGCAGCACGGCCCGCCCGACGGCCGGGGACAGCTCCTCCAGGTGATGGGTGACCGTCACCGTCGCCAACTCCGGCCGCTGCACGGCCAGCCGGTGCAGTGCGTCGATCAGGTCCTCGCGGGAGGGCAGGTCCAGCGCGTTGAACGGCTCGTCGAGCAGCAGCAGCGAGGGATCGGCCATCAGCGCGCGGGCGATCAGGATCCGGGCCCGCTGCCCGCCCGAGCAGACGCCGTACGGCCGGTCCGTCAACTCCTTGCAGTCCAGCTCGGCCAGCAGCTCATGGGCCCGCTCCCGGGTCGCCGCGCCGTACGTCCGCCACAGCGGCTGCACGGTGCCGCTCGCGCCGGTCAGCACCACCGTGTGCGCGGTCGCGTCCTTCGGCACCTTCTGCGCACCGGACACCAGGCCGATGGCGGCGCGCAGTTCCCGTACGTCCACCCGGCCGAGCCGGTGGCCGAGCACCTCCACGGTGCCGACGGTGGGGAACATCAGCGCGCCGATCAGCCGCAGGACGGTGGTCTTGCCGGCACCGTTCGCGCCGAGCAGCGCCCAGTGCTCACCGGCGCGCACGGTCCAGTCGATGCCGTCGAGGATGACCTGGTCGGTGGTGTAGCGGCGGACGCCTACGCCGGCCAGCGCGGCGATCACCCGCCCCGCGTCCGGGTGGTGCAGGTCGGTGGGCCGGGGGGCCGGGGACTGCGGTTCCGAAGGCTGCGTGGGAGTCATCGCGGCAGATTAGCTGTGTATGGCATCTTTCCGGGCGGGCGTCCGATGTGTGGAACCGCGGGCGCCGGTTCCGGTCATCGGGCCCGGCCATCGGTTCCGGTCACCGGGCCCGGCCCGCCGTCCGGAGAGTCCTCGGAAGCGACTGAAGCGACTGGACTGACTGGACTGACTGAAACAACTGAGGCCACTGAAGCGACCGGAGTCACCGGAGTCACCGGAGTCACCAGAGTCACCAGAGTCATCGGAGCCACCGGAGCCACCAGAGTCACTCCAGCCCCAGCAGCGCCCGCACCCGTGCGTACTTGGCCGTCAGCCGCTCCCGGGTCGGCGCGTCCAGGACCGCCAGCCGGGCCGGATCGGCGTTGTGCGCCAGGTCCGCCTCCTTGACCAGCAGCGCACCGGGCGTGGCCAGGATGCGCGCGGTGTACTCCTCGACCGGCTCCCCGGGTCGCTTGCTGACCGCCAGGACCATCGCCTTGGTCGACTCCTCCAGCGCCGCCCCGGCCAGCCACGCGCCGCTCACCGCCCCGTCCTCGACCGCGTCGTGCAGCCAGGCCGCGGCGATCTGCGCCGGGCTGCCACCGCGCGCCCGCACCCCCGCCGCGACCGCCGCCAGATGCTCGGCGTACGGCCGGCCCGCCTTGTCGGTCTGCCCCTCGTGCGCGCGCCGGGCCAGCGCTTCCACCTCGGCGAGCGAGAGCAGCGACCGTGTCGCCGGGGCCGGGGCCGGGGCCGGGGCCGGGGCCGGGCTCGGGGCCGGGGAGGATTCCGCATCACAAGCCATGGCGCCATTGTGACGGCGGATCGGGCCGCCCCGGCCACCGGCCACCGGCCACCGGCCGCCCCGCGTCGCCCCGGACCCCGGCCACCGGACCCCGGCCGCCCCGCGCCGCCCGCCGCCTCACCGCAACCCCGCCGTCAGCACCGCCCGCGCGATCGGCCCGGCACTGCCGCCCCCGCTGATGTCCGCCCGCTCGGCCTCCGCGTCCTCCACGACCACCGCCACCGCCGCCACCGGTTCGTGGCTCTGCCGGTCCCGCACCCACGCGATGAACCAGGCGTACGGCGTGCCCTCGTTGCGCACGCCGTGCTGCGCGGTCCCCGTCTTGCCGCCCACCGTGAACCCGTCGATCGCCACGGTCCGCCCGCTGCCGTGCTCGACGACCTCGGTCATCAGCTCCTGCAACTGCTGGGCGGTGGCCGGATTCATCACCTGCCGGGTGGGCTCCCGCGCCCCGGGGGCGACCAGCGCCCCGTGCGCGTCGGTCACCCGCTCGACGAGGTACGGCGGCGTCAGCTGGCCGTCGTCGGCCACCGCCGCCGCCACCATCGCCATCTGGAGCGGGGTGGCGGCGGTGTCGTACTGCCCGATCGAGGAGAGCGCCAGCTGCGCCGGGTCCATCCTGGTGTCGAAGGTGCTGCGCGCGACGGGGGAGGGGAGCCGCAGCCCCGGGTCGTTGAAGCCGAACCGCTCCGCCGTCCCGGCCATCCCGCGCAGCCCGACACCGACCCCCAGCCGCGCGAAGACCGTGTTGCAGGAGAGCCGGAACGCCTCCCGCAGCCCCACGTGCTCGCAGCCCGCCGTCGGATTGCCCAGCCGGGTGCGGGTGTCCGGCAGCGTGTAGGGGTCGGGCACGTCCAGCGGGGCGTCGAGGTCCTTGACCAGACCGCTGTCCAGCGCGGCCGCCGCGGTGACGACCTTGAAGGTGGAGCCGGGCGGATAGGTCTGCCGCAGCGCCCGGTTGAGCATCGGCCGGTCCGCCGCCTCGTTCAGCCGCCGCCAGGCACCGGTCACCGACTGCCCGTTCCCGGACAGCTCGCCGGGGTCGTACGACGGCGAGCTGACCAGCGCCAGCACCCGCCCGGTGCGCGGCTCGACCGCCGCCACCGCGCCCTTCCGGCCGGCCAGCCCGTGGAACGCGGCGCGCTGCATCGCCGGGTCGACGGTGGTCTCGACCCGGCCGCCCGGCGGCCGGCGGCGGATCAACCGGTCCCACCACGGGAACGTGACCAGCCGGTCGTCGGTGCCGGCCAGGACGGCGTCCTCGGTGCCCTCCAGCAGCGAGGTGCCGTACGTCTGCGAGGCGAAGCCGGTGACCGGCGCGTACAGCGGGCCGTCGGTGTAGGTGCGCTCGTAGCGCAGCCGCCCGCCGCTGTCCCGCACGCCGGTGACCGGGCGGCCGCCGACCAGCACCGCACCGCGCGGCTGGGCGTACCGGGCGATGGCGGCCCGCCGGTTGGCCGGGTTGCCGGTGTACCGGTCCGCCTCGAAGACCTGCACCCGGACCGCGTTGACCAGCAGCGCGGCCAGCAGCAGGAACGAGAACGCGGCGGTGTGCCGGATGCCGCGGATCACCGGAGCGCCCCGACGGCGTCCGGGACGGGGCGGGCCGGCCGGGCGGCGGTCCCGGTCCGCGGCCCGCGCGCCCGGTCGCTGATCCGCACCAGCAGCGCGACGATGATCCAGTTGGTCACCACCGACGAGCCGCCCTGGGCCAGGAACGGCATCGCCATCCCGGTCAGCGGGATCAGCCCCATCACCCCGCCCGCGATCACGAACACCTGGAGGGCGGGCAGCGCCGCCAGCCCGACCGCCAGCAGACTCCCGAACGGGTCGCGCAGCCCCAGCGCCGCCCGGTAGCCGCACGCCGCCAGCAGCGCGTACAGCAGGAACAGCGCGCTCAGCCCGGCCAGCCCCAGCTCCTCGCCCAGCGTCGCCAGGATGAAGTCCGACTTCATCGCGAAGCCGATCAGCGACGAGTGCCCCTGCCCCAGCCCCGTCCCGAACGTCCCGCCCGCGGCGAACGCGAACAGCGACTGGGCCAACTGCCCCGGCCCCCGGCCCGCCGCGATCCCGGCGAACGGCGCCAACCAGTCCTGCACCCGCCCGTGCACATGCGGCTCCAGCGTGCCCACCGCCGCCGCCCCGGCCGCCGCCAGCAGCACCCCCACCGCGATCCACCCGGTCCGCCCCGTGGCCACGTACAGCAGCACCACGAACACCCCGAAGAAGAGCAGCGACGTCCCCAGGTCCCGTTCGAGGACCAGCACCCCCACGCTCACCAGCCAGATGGCGACGACCGGCCCGAGCACCCGGCCCGCCGGCAGCCGCAGCCGCCACACCACCTTCCCGGTGTGCGCCAGCGCCTCCCGGTTGGCCGCCAGGTACGCCGCGAAGAACACCGTGATCAGCACCTTCGCGAACTCGCCCGGCTGCAGCGAGAACCCGGCCGCCCGGATCCAGATCCGCGCCCCGTTGACGGCCGGGAAGGCGATCGGCACCACCATCAGCGCCAGCGCCAGCGCCGCGCACCCGTACGCGCACCGCTGGAGCGCCCGGTGGTCCCGCAGCACCGCCACCACCCCGATGAACAACGTCACACCCACCGCGGACCACACCAGCTGCGCGGGCGCGGCCTGATCGGCCGGCGTCTCCAGATCGAGCCGGAAGATCAGCACCAGCCCGAGCCCGTTGAGCAGCACCGCGGTCGGCAGCAGCAGCGGATCCGCGTACGGGGCGCCGAACCGCACCACGAGGTGCGCCAGCAGCGCCAGCCCGCCCAGCCCCGCCGCGTACCGGAGCGCCCCGGCCGGCACCGCGTGCGTCCTGGCCAGCCCCACCGCCAGATAGCCGCAGACGCTGATCAGCACGGCACCTACGAGGAGGGCCAGTTCGACCCCCCGCCTCTTGGGCCGCGGCGGCGCCGGGGCCTCGTCCACCACCCGCCCACCGTCCACCGCCTTCGCCCGCACCTCGGCCACATCCGCCGCGTCCGCCACATCCACCTCGGCAACGTAGCAAGCAAACTCCGGCATTTCGCCCATATCGCACCGCGGGTGCCGCTGTTGCACCGCCGCGTACCGGCTTCCGGGCGGCCCTCGCCCAGGCGGCGCTCGGACGCCGCATGGGGGGGGCGGGTCCGGCCGGCCGGACCCCTAGGGGGAGAATCAGGGGCCTCCCAGGGGTAGGCCCGGGCTGTTCTGTGAACGAGGTCAATGGCAGTTTGTAAACTCGGTCAGAACGAAAAGCAGAAGGCCGAGCTCGTCACGCTGATGCGGACGACCGATCGCACCGGTCGACGCCATGGACACGCGCCATGGCGCCGCACGCGAGGGGCTATGGCGTACGACACCAAGCACGCCGTGTGAAGGTCCCGCGCCGTTTCGGCCCACGGGGGCGGCCGAGCGCGGGTGACCGTCCCCCGCGACGAAAGGCAGTATGAGCGCCATGACGACCCTCCGTTCCCGGATCTTCGCCTGGGCCGGCCGCCTCTACCTGGCGAGAACGCGGAAGAAGGGCTTCGACCTTTCCCGCATGTCCTTCCTGCCGGACGCCGTCCTGATGCCCCTGCGCCGGGACGGTCTCGACCCGGTGCCCGACCTGGCCGCCGTCCGCGAGCGCGAGCCCATCAGCAAGCTCCCGGTGCCGATAGCCGCCAACGTCTGGCTGGTCACCGGCTACGACGAGGTCAAGGCGGTGCTCGGCAAGGCCGACGCCTTCAGCTCCGACTTCACCAACCTCGTCGGCAAGGCCGGCGCCGGCGCCGAGCAGAACCCCGGCGGCCTGGGCTTCGCCGACCCGCCCGTGCACACCCGCCTCCGCCGGCTCCTCACCCCCGAATTCACCATGCGCCGCCTGAGCCGGCTCACCCCCCGCATCCACGACATCATCGAGGAACGCCTCGACGCCATGGAGCAGGCCGGCCGCAACGGCGACCCGGTGGACCTCGTCGCCCACTTCGCCCTCCCCATCCCCTCCCTCGTCATCTGCGAACTCCTCGGCGTCCCCTACGAGGACCGGGCCGACTTCGAGCGCCTCAGCGCCGCCCGCTTCGACCTCTTCAGCGGCGCCAACGCCTCCTTCGGCGCCATATCCGAATCGCTCTCCTACTTCCGCGACGTCGTCAAGAAGCAGCGCGAGAACCCGGGCGACGGCCTCCTGGGCATGATCGTGCGAGAGCACGGCGACTCGGTCACCGACGAGGAACTGGCCGGCCTCGCCGACGGCGTCCTGACCGGCGGCTTCGAAACCACCGCCAGCATGCTCGCGCTCGGCGCCCTGGTCCTCCTCCAGGACCCCGAGCACTTCGCCGCCCTCAAGGACGGCGACGACGTCGTCGACCGCTACGTCGAGGAGCTCCTCCGCTACCTCACCGTCGTCCAGGTCGCCTTCCCCCGCTTCGCCCGCGAGGACCTGGAGATCGGCGGCGTCCGGATCGCCGCCGGGGACGTCGTCCTCTGCTCCCTCAGCGGCGCCGACCGCGACGGCGAACTCGGCCCCGACATGGAGCAGTTCGACCCCCACCGCGCCAAGATCCCCTCCCACCTCGCCTTCGGCTACGGCATCCACCGCTGCGTGGGCGCCGAACTCGCCCGCATGGAACTCCGCGCCGCCTACCCCGCCCTGGTCCGCCGCTTCCCCACCATGCGCCTCGCCGCCCGCCCCGAGGACCTGGAATTCCGCAAGCTCTCCATCGTCTACGGCCTGGACTCCCTCCCGGTCCGCCTGGACGCCTGAGCCCCACGGCCCGCCCCCACCCCCCGACCGGGCCCACACCGGCCCGGGCGGGCCGGCGCATGCCCGGGGTGCCCCGGGACCTCTCCGCCATCCGGCACGGCGCGGAGCGCCACCCGGACCGGGAACCCGTCGACAAAGCGGCCCACGGCGAGGGGACGGCGGAACCGGCACGGCGGACCACCCCCGATATGGCTCCTATACGGCCCCGGTGCGGCCCCGATGCGGCCTGGTGGACATCCGGATGCCGCCGCGGCGGGTCGGCCCGGAGACGCCCCGGCTGCCGGCCGGCCCCGAGGCGCCGCATCCGATCCGCGTGGCCGTCGTCCCGCGCCCCAACCGCCCTGCCCCGCCCCCGCGTTGCCCACCCCGGCCCCAGGGGCAGGGGGCGCGCCACCCGCCGGCCGGCGAATTCAGCACATACTCGATGAGAACCCGGCGAAAACCCGGCGACGACCCGACGGAAATCCCGGACAACAAAAAATCCCTTGACCGGCTTCTCGCCAGTCAAGGGATCTTCGGCACCTTCTCTGAGGTGCCCCCGGCAGGATTCGAACCTGCGCACACGGCTCCGGAGGCCGTTGCTCTATCCCCTGAGCTACGGGGGCTTTGTCGCCGCTCGTTGTGGCGACGGGTAGAACACTACCAGCTCCGATGGGGTGGTCATGAACGTTTTGGTGGCCGGCCGCGGGGTCGGTCGGCAGGGTGGGTCCGAGGGTCGGAGAGAGGGGGTTCGGGGGCGTGTCGGGGAGCGTTCCGGGGGGCCTCCGCATGCGGTAAGGAAGGTCGCCCTTACCGCATGCGGAGGACGGGTCGGTGGTGGTCGCCGAAAGGTCCCTCGCACGGGGGCGGAAGTGGGGAAAACCGGGACGCAGGTGCAGGGACGGACCTAGTCTCAAGGTGTGCCTGGCTTGTCCGGTCGGATCCTTGTGGTCGATGACAACAAGGTGATCCGGCAGTTGATCAGGGTCAACCTTGAGCTCGAGGGCTTCGAGGTGGTGACCGCGGCTGATGGTGCCGAGTGTCTGGATGTCGTGCATCAGGTCAGACCCGACGTGGTGACCCTGGATGTCGTGATGCCGAGGCTGGGCGGGTTGCACACCGCGGCGCGGCTGCGTTCCGACCCGCGGACATGGGACATCCCGATCGCCATCGTCAGCGCGTGCACGCAGGGCGAGGTGGACAACGGGGAGTCGGTGGGGATCGACGCCTTTCTGGCCAAGCCCTTCGAGCCGACGGAGCTGGTGCGCACGGTGGGGATGCTGGTGCGCGAGGGGCGGCAGCAGCGGGAGCGCCCGGGGGACGAGCTGCGCGGGGGGTGCCCCGAGGGGCCCTGCGCCGGGGGTGGTGCCGAGGGCGGGGGCGCCGGAGGCCGGGGTGAGGCGCCGCGGGGTGACGCGGCGGGGACGGGTGGCGGAGCCTCCGAGGAGGCCGCCCCCGGGGACGGTGTGGAGAGCGGCGGCTCGGCGGGCGGTGAGCCGGGAAGCGGGGGAGGACGGGCCGCCGGGTGACGCCTGGCGGTCGCTTCGGATGGCGGGGAGCTTCGTCGTTGCGCGCTCAGGTCGTCGGCACGTACGCCGCCCCGCGCCCGGTCCGTGGCCCCGTGGAACGCGGCCCGGTGTCCAGCACGCGAAACCCGTTCGCATGGGCACCCCCCTCCTCCCATACGCTTGTCCTGTGACCCCGGCCGAGCTCTCCCGTACCGTCCTGCGCTCCGTGCGCGGTGCCGTTGAGGAGCGGGAGCTCTCCGTGCCCGTGCCGGCGCGGATCGTGGTGCAGCCGCCGCCGCGGCCCGGGTGTGGGGATTACGCCTCCAACGTGGCGCTCCAGCTGGCGCGGCAGGCGGGGCGGCCCGCACGCGACGTGGCCGAGATCCTGCGGAAGCGGCTGGTGGGAAGCGCCGGGATCGCCCGGGTCGAGATCGCCGGGCCGGGATTCTTGAACTTCACGTTGGGGGACGGGGCGTCGGCCGGTCTCGTGGGCGAGGTGCTGGCCCGCGGGGAGCGCTATGGCCAGGCCCCCGCGTCCGGTGTGGCGGGACCCGGGCGGGCCGGCGGGCCGGCGCGTTACGCGGGGGAGTGGGCTCGGGCCCGGGAGGTCGTGGCGGGGGATGTCCTGGCCCGGCTCGGACGGGACGGGGCAGGCACGGAACGGCCGCTGGACACCGGTGACGGGGAAGTGGCCCGCCTGGTGGCGCGGCTCGGGGCCGACGAGGCGCGATGGGTGCTGCTCAAGCCCGCGGCGCACGACCCGGTCCGGGCGCCGGAGCGGCCCGTGCAGCACGAGGACAACCCGCGGTTCCGGGTGCAGTACGCCCACGCCCGGACCCGCGCGATGGTGCGGAACGCCGGCGAGCTGGGGTTCACCGGCGAGCCGGGGGATGTGACGGCGGACGCCGCCGACGGGGACGTGCGGGTCCTCCAGACACTGGAGAGCGCTCTCGCCACGTATCCGACGGTCATCGCGACCGCCGCGCGGCGGTATGCGCCGGACCGGGTGGTGCGCCACCTGGAAACCACCGCGGACGCCTATCTGCGCTGGCAGGAGGAGTTCTGGCCGCTGCCCGTCGGCGAGCAGAAACCCTTGGCCGTGCACCGCGCCCGGGTGGCCCTTGCCGAAGCCACGGGGACGGTGCTGGGGAACGGCCTGCGCCTGCTCGGCATCTCTGCTCCTGAACACGTCTGATCCACCTACGCCTGAATCTGGAAATGTCCGATGTACGCGTCCGAACATCCGCGGGGCGCACCGACGACTGCCCCGATCAGCACCTCTGAACGATCTTGAGGGGACCGTTTCCGTTATGAGCCGTTCCGCGCACCCCGCAGGGCCCCGCCATGGCGACGTACTGCCCGAGGGGCACTACGCCGGGCCGCCCGCCGATCTCAACTCCCTCGACCCGCAGGTCTGGTCCCGTACCGTCCGGCGCGACGCCGACGGTGCGGTGACGGTCGGCGGGCTGACCGTCACCGCGCTCGCCGAGGAGTTCGGCACGCCGGCGTACTTCCTGGACGAGGACGACTTCCGGGCCCGCTGCCGGTCCTGGAAGGACGCGTTCGGGCCGGACGCCGACGTCTTCTACGCGGGCAAGGCGTTCCTGTCCCGGGCCATCGTGCGGTGGCTGGCCGAGGAGGGCCTCAACCTCGATGTCTGTTCGGGGGGCGAGCTGGCCACGGCGCTGGACGCCGGCATGCCCGCCGAGCGGATCGCACTGCACGGCAACAACAAGAGCACCGAGGAGATCACCCGGGCCGTCGAGGCCGGGGTGGGCCGGATCGTGCTCGACTCGTTCCAGGAGATCGTGCGGGTCGCGCACATCGCCGAGCGGCTCGGCAAGCGGCAGCGGGTGCAGATCCGGGTCACGGTCGGTGTCGAGGCGCACACGCACGAGTTCATCGCGACCGCGCACGAGGACCAGAAGTTCGGGATCGCGCTGGCCGGCGGCCAGGCCGCCGAGGCGGTGCGGCGCGCGCTGAAGCTGGACGGACTCGAACTCATCGGGGTCCACAGCCACATCGGGTCGCAGATCTTCGACATGGCCGGCTTCGAGGTCTCCGCGCGGCGAGTGGTGCAGCTGCTCGCCGAGGTGCGGGACGAGCACGGCGTGGAGCTCCCGGAGATCGACCTCGGCGGCGGGCTGGGCATCGCCTACACCTCCGACGACGACCCGCGCGCACCGCACGAGATCGCCAAGGCGCTGCGCGAGATCGTGGGCCGCGAGTGCGAGACGGCCGGGCTGCGGGTGCCGCGGATCTCGGTCGAGCCGGGCCGGGCGATCGTCGGCCCGACCGCCTTCACGCTCTACGAGGTCGGCACGGTCAAGGAGCTGGAGGGGCTGCGGACGTACGTCTCCGTGGACGGCGGGATGTCGGACAACATCCGCACCGCGCTGTACGACGCGGAGTACAGCGTGGCGCTGGCCTCCCGCACCTCCGACGCCGAGCCGATGCTCTCGCGGGTCGTCGGCAAGCACTGCGAGAGCGGTGACATCGTCGTCCGGGACGCCTTCCTGCCGAGCGATGTGGCGCCCGGGGACCTGCTCGCGGTGCCGGCCACCGGTGCGTACTGCCGGTCCATGGCGAGCAATTACAACCACGCGCTGCGGCCGCCGGTGGTGGCGGTCAAGGACGGTGCGGCCCGGGTGATCGTCCGGCGGGAGACGGAGGAAGATCTCCTGCGGTTGGATGTCGGGTAGGGGCGGATCGCCGGGACCGGGCCCCGGATGAAATAAATGTCTCGGCATCCGGACGAACGTCAGAAACCGCCGTCCGGTGGGTGAGACTGGTGCATGACCAGGAAACTGGTGCATGACCGAGCAAGAAACTGCTGGATCGAAGAAAAGACGAGGTCGAATGATGCGTACGCGTCCGCTGAAGGTGGCGCTGCTGGGCTGTGGTGTGGTCGGCTCAGAGGTGGCGCGCATCATGACGACGCACGCCGACGACCTCGCGGCCCGTATCGGCGCGCCCGTGGAGCTCGCCGGGATCGCCGTCCGCCGCCCGGAGCGGGTGCGGGCCGGGATCCCGGCCGAGCTGATCACCACCGATGCGACCGCCCTGGTCAAACGCGGCGACATCGACGTCGTCATCGAGGTGATCGGCGGGATCGAGCCGGCCCGCGGGCTGATCACCACCGCCTTCGAGCACGGTGCGAGCGTGGTCTCGGCCAACAAGGCGCTGGTGGCGGCCGACGGTGCCGCACTGCACGCGACGGCCGAGAAGCACAACGCCGACCTGTACTACGAGGCGGCGGTCGCCGGTGCGATCCCGCTGGTGCGGCCGCTGCGCGAGTCGCTCGCCGGGGACAAGGTCAACCGCGTCCTGGGCATCGTCAACGGCACCACCAACTTCATCCTCGACAAGATGGACTCCACCGGCGCCGGCTACAGCGAGGCGCTGGACGAGGCCACCGCGCTCGGGTACGCCGAGGCCGACCCGACCGCCGACGTCGAGGGCTTCGACGCGGCCGCCAAGGCCGCGATCCTCGCCGGGATCGCCTTCCACACCCGCGTCACCATCGACGACGTGCACCGCGAGGGGCTGACCGAGGTCACCGCCGCGGACATCGCCTCCGCCAAGCGGATGGGCTGCACGGTCAAGCTGCTGGCCATCTGCGAGCGCGCCGCGGACGGCGCGTCGGTGACCGCCCGGGTCCACCCGGCGATGATTCCGCTGACGCACCCGCTGGCCTCCGTGCGCGAGGCGTACAACGCGGTCTTCGTGGAGGCCGACGCGGCCGGCCAGCTGATGTTCTACGGGCCGGGCGCGGGCGGTTCCCCGACCGCCTCCGCGGTCCTCGGCGACCTCGTCGCGGTCTGCCGCAACAAGCTCGCCGGAGCCACCGGGCCGGGGGAGTCCGCGTACACCGCGCTGCCCGTCAGCCCCATGGGTGAGGTCGTCACCCGCTACCACATCAGTCTCGACGTGGCCGACAAGCCGGGCGTTCTGGCTCAGGTCGCGACGGTCTTCGCCGAACACGGCGTATCGATCGATACGGTCCGTCAGCAGGGGAAGGACGGCGAGGCGGACCTCGTCGTCGTCACCCACCGAGCGACCGACGCGGCCCTGTCGTCGACGGTCGGGGCACTGCGCGAGCTGGACACCGTCCGCGGTGTCGTCAGCATCATGCGGGTCGAAGGGGAGTAAAGGAACCCATGTCTGCCAATTCCACCGTGACCACTGCGAACGGTCAGTGGCGCGGAATCATCGAGGAGTACCGCGACCGGCTGCCGGTCAGCGACACGACCGAGGTCGTCACCCTCCGGGAGGGCGGTACGCCTCTCGTACCGGCCCAGGTGCTGTCCGAGCGCACCGGCTGCGAGGTGCACCTCAAGGTCGAGGGTGCCAACCCCACCGGCTCCTTCAAGGACCGCGGGATGACGATGGCCATCACGCGCGCCAAGGAGGAGGGTGCCAAGGCGGTCATCTGCGCCTCCACCGGCAACACCTCCGCCTCGGCCGCCGCCTACGCGGTCCGGGCCGGAATGGTCTGCGCGGTTTTGGTCCCGCAGGGCAAGATCGCGCTCGGCAAGATGGGCCAGGCGCTCGTGCACGGCGCCAAGATCCTCCAGGTCGACGGAAATTTCGACGACTGTCTGACGCTGGCCAGGGGCCTCTCCGAGAAGTACCCGGTCGCACTTGTGAACTCCGTCAACCCGGTGCGCATCGAGGGTCAGAAGACCGCCGCCTTCGAGATTGTCGACATGCTCGGCGACGCCCCGGACATCCACGTCCTGCCGGTCGGCAACGCCGGCAACATCACCGCCTACTGGAAGGGCTACCGGGAGTACGCGGCCGACGGCATCGCCGCGCGCACCCCGCGGATGTGGGGCTTCCAGGCATCCGGCAGCGCCCCGATCGTGCGCGGTGAGGTCGTCAAGGACCCGCACACCATCGCCACCGCGATCCGGATCGGCAACCCCGCCTCGTGGGAGTTCGCCGAGCGCGCCCGGGACGAGTCCGGCGGCCTCATCGATGACGTGACGGACCGTCAAATCCTCGCTGCCTACCGCCTGTTGGCCGCGAAGGAGGGCGTCTTCGTGGAGCCCGCCTCGGCCGCCTCGGTCGCCGGTCTGCTCAAGGCCGCCGAAGAGGGCAAGGTCGACCCCGGCCAGCGGATCGTCTGCACGGTCACCGGCAACGGCCTCAAGGACCCGGACTGGGCGGTGGCCGGTGCGCCCCAGCCGGTCACGGTCCCGATCGACGCGGACGCCGCCGCCGAGCGCCTCGGCCTCGGCTGACCCTCCCGGACACCCCCGGGACCTGCGGATACGTACGGGGACGACGGGCCGGCCAGCCACCCGCCGTCCCCCGTACGGCGCCTTCCGCAAAGCCCCGCAAACACTGCAAAGGCGGTGTTGGGGCATGCGGTGGCGCGCGACACGCATCGTGCGCCTCCTGTGCGCCCTATGTCGCGACAGAACCTTCCTTCGATAGGCTGGCACCCAACTCCCCTCCCCACGGCATAACGCAGTGGTGCGCAGGGCAGGTCAGAACAGACCCCACGAGCCGTCCGGGCACCTCGGTGCCGCGGCGCTGCGCTCGGGGGCAGTACCGCAGTTTCAATCAAGGAGAGTCATCGAGCGATGGCCGGTCCCGCATTCCGCGCCGCCGCCGTCCGGGTGCGCACCCCCGCAACCAGCGCCAATCTCGGCCCCGGCTTTGATGCCCTGGGACTTTCCCTGGGCCTGTACGACGACGTCGTAGTGCGGGTGGCCGACTCCGGTCTGCACGTCGACATCGCCGGCGAGGGCGCCGAGACGCTGCCGCGCGACGAAAGCCACCTGCTCGTACGGGCCATGCGCACCGCCTTCGACCTGCTCGGCGGACAGCCGCGCGGCCTGGAGATCGTCTGCGCCAACCGCATTCCGCACGGCCGCGGTCTGGGTTCCTCGTCCGCCGCCATCTGCGCCGGGATCGTCGCCGCCCGCGCCGTGACGATAGGCGGCGAGCAGAAGCTCGACGACGCCGCGCTGCTGGAGCTCGCCAACGAGATCGAGGGGCACCCCGACAACGTCGCCGCCTGTCTGCTCGGCGGCTTCACCCTCGCCTGGATGGAGACCGGCACCGCCCGGGCGATCCGGATGGATCCTGCCGATTCCATCGTTCCGGTGGTCTTCGTGCCCGGGAAACCGGTGCTGACCGAGACCGCTCGCGGACTGCTGCCGCGCACCGTCCCGCACGTGGACGCCGCGGTCAACGCCGGTCGCGCCGCACTGCTCGTCGAGGCCCTGACCAGGCGCCCCGAGCTGCTGCTCGCCGCGACCGAGGACCGACTTCACCAGGAATACCGCGCCCCCGCGATGCCGGAGAGCACGGCCCTGGTGAACCGACTGCGCGCGGACGGCGTCCCCGCAGTCATCTCCGGTGCGGGCCCGACGGTGCTCGCACTGGTCGAAGAAGCGGCGGCCGACAAGGTCGCGGCGCTGGCGGGAGAGGGGTGGGCGGCCAACCGGCTGACCCTCGACGCGGCCGGTACGTGCGTGCTGCCGCTCGCCGGGTGACCACGACCAGTAATCGACGATTGCCGGTCTTTGAGAGGGGGAATGTTTGTTGGATCCGGTAGTGTTAACCTCAAGTCAGTACTCGACGCCAGTGTGGCGCGGTGCTTCGTGTCCCCCATCGGGACCACTTTCTTCCGGGAGCCTCCCAAACTGCTTGGAGCAATGGCCTGAGCAGAAGTGAGCACGCTCCGGAATCGGCGTGACGACAACAGTCACACCCCAGATCTTCACGCCGGAGCCATGAATTGATCTTTCCGCCGTATCCGGCGGGACCACCGCCCCGGCCCGGTCCGCAAGACCAAGGACACAGCCGGACAGCACAACCGGTCGCCGAGCCAGACAGGCCGACGCCCGCTCCAGGGAAGGACCCTTCGTGAGCGACACCACCGATCTGATGGGCGCGCGCACCGATGGCAGTGCCACCACGCCCGCCACGGACGCTCCCGCCGCGCCTGCCACCACGCGGCGCCGCCGTTCCGGCACCGGCCTTGACGGCATGGTCCTGGCAGAGCTGCAGCAGGTTGCCTCCGGCCTCGGTATCAAGGGCACCGCGCGGATGCGCAAGAGCCAGCTGATCGAGGTCATCAAGGAGAAGCAGGCCTCCGGCTCCGGTACCGCAGCCAAGGCCGACGCGCCCGCCGACACCGAGACCAAGCCCAAGCGCCGCACGACCTCCAAGGCCCGCACCGGCGACGACGGTGCCGAGTCGGCCGCCAAGACCGAGAAGGCCGCCAAGTCCACCAAGACGGCAGAGAAGGCCGGGACCCAGCAGCAGATCGACATTCCGGGCCAGCCCGTCAGCGACGAGGCGCCCGCCGGTGAGCGTCGCCGCCGCCGGGCCACCGCACCCGCGGGCAGCCCGGACGCCGACGTCCGCACCGAGGCCAAGGCCGAGGCCGCCACCGCGGTCAAGACCGAGGCCCGCACCGAGACCGCCCTCGCCCCGCAGGAGGCCGGCGACGGCCGGACCGCCAAGGGTGCCGAGCGCCAGGAGCGCGGGGACCGCCAGGACCGCGGCCAGAAGGGCGAGCGCGGTCGGCGCGACCGGGACCGCGACCGCGGCGGTGACCGTGACCGCGGTGGTGACCGTGACCGCGGTGACCGCGACCGTCGCAAGAGCGACGCGGGTGACGGCGGCGTCCAGGGCGGCAACCGCCAGCGGGACCGCCGGGACGGCGACGACGAGGACTTCGAGGGCGGTCGGCGCGGTCGTCGCGGCCGTTACCGCGACCGCCGCGGGCGCCGTGGCCGCGAGGAGTTCACCAACGAGCCGCAGGTGGCCGACGACGACGTGCTGATCCCCGTCGCGGGCATCCTCGACATCCTCGACAACTACGCGTTCATCCGGACCTCCGGCTACCTGCCCGGCCCGAACGACGTGTACGTCTCGCTCGCCCAGGTCCGCAAGAACGGCCTGCGCAAGGGCGACCACGTCACCGGTGCGGTCCGTCAGCCCAAGGACGGCGAGCGGCGCGAGAAGTTCAACGCCCTGGTGCGCCTGGACAGCGTCAACAGCATGGCGCCCGAACAGGGCCGCCAGCGGGCCGAGTTCGGGAAGCTGACGCCCCTTTACCCGCAGGAGCGGCTGCGCCTCGAAGGTGAGTCGGGTGGTCTGACGACCCGCATCATCGACCTGGTCACGCCGATCGGAAAGGGCCAGCGCGGTCTGATCGTGGCGCCGCCGAAGACCGGCAAGACCATGATCATGCAGGCGATCGCCAACTCGATCACCCGCAACAACCCCGAGTGCCACCTGATGGTCGTCCTTGTCGACGAGCGTCCGGAAGAGGTCACCGACATGCAGCGGTCGGTCAAGGGCGAGGTCATCTCCTCGACCTTCGACCGCCCGGCCGAGGACCACACCACCGTCGCCGAGCTGGCCATCGAGCGCGCCAAGCGTCTCGTCGAGCTGGGCCACGACGTGGTCGTCCTGCTGGACTCCATCACCCGCCTGGGCCGCGCGTACAACCTCGCGGCGCCCGCCTCCGGCCGCATCCTGTCCGGTGGTGTCGACTCGACCGCGCTCTACCCGCCGAAGCGCTTCTTCGGTGCCGCGCGCAACATCGAGGACGGCGGTTCGCTGACCATCCTGGCCACCGCGCTGGTCGAGACCGGCTCGCGGATGGACGAGGTGATCTTCGAGGAGTTCAAGGGCACCGGCAACCTGGAGCTCAAGCTCGACCGCAAGCTCTCCGACAAGCGCATCTTCCCGGCGGTGGACGTGGACGCGTCCAGCACCCGTAAGGAAGAGATCCTGATGGGCAGCGACGAGCTGGCCATCGTCTGGAAGCTGCGCCGGGTGCTGCACGCGCTGGACCAGCAGCAGGCCATCGAGCTGCTGCTGGACAAGATGAAGCAGACGAAGTCCAACGCGGAGTTCCTGCTCCAGATCCAGAAGACGACGCCGACCACGGGCAACGGCAACGACTGACGCCCGCGGCCGCGCCGCACGCACGACCGGGCCCCCTCACCCCTCGCGGGTGAGGGGGCCCGGCGTTTTCCGTCGGGGTGTGACCCGCGCCGCGCGGCGCCGTGGCCCGCTTGAGACCTTTCGCACAGATCCGTACCGCGTACGAAGATTCCTCCGGCCCGTACGGCGCGGCGAAAGCCCTGGTGAGAGCCGCCTCCGTGGTCGCGCGCCGGCTCCGGGCGCCGCCGCTTTCTAAGAAAACGCTCAGAACTCGCTGTGCAACCCTTCCGGGCAGCCTCCCGTCTGACTAGGCAATCAGCTGCCTGTGGCAGGGGGACGGCCAGGAGCAGTCGACCGACGAAGGACTGAGGAACAGATGGCGCAGAGCGACGGGACCGCGGGGACGGCCGGAGAGCGGGGCCCCGCCCTGCGTGCCAGCGGCCGGCGGCGCAAGGCCCCCACCCGGCGCCGCCGGGCCCTGACCATCACGCTGTGCGCGCTGGTCGGCGTCGTCCTGCTCGGCGGTGCCGGGCTCGGCTACCTCTACTTCAAGTTCAACGGCAACCTCACCGGCGTCGACATCAACGCCGCCCTCGGCAAGGACCGTCCGCAGAACGTCGACAACGGCTCGATGGACATCCTCGTCATGGGCTCCGACTCCCGCTCGGGCAAGAACGCCTCCTACGGCAAGGACGAGGGCGGGGCGCGCTCCGACACCGCGATGGTCGTGCACGTCTACAAGGGCCACCAGAAGGCCAGCGTCGTCAGCATCCCGCGGGACACCCTGGTCACCCGGCCCGCCTGCACCAAGGACGGCCGGACCGTCCCCGGGCAGCATCGGGCGATGTTCAACACCGCCTTCGAGGTCGGCGGGCCGGCCTGCGCCGTCAAGACCGTCGAGTCGATGAGCGGGATCCGCATGGACCACTTCGTCGAGGTCGACTTCACCGGCTTCAAGAAGCTCATCGACGCCCTGGGCGGGGTGGACATCACCACCACCAAGGCGATCAACGACAAGTACAGCCACCTGCACCTGCAGCCCGGCAAGCACACCCTCAACGGCGAGGACGCCCTCGGCCTGGTCCGCACCCGGCACGGCGTCCCCGGTGGCGACGGCAGCGACCTGGGCCGGATCCAGCTCCAGCAGACCTTCGTCAAGGCGCTGATGAAGCAGGTCCGCAGCGTCGGCGTGCTCACCAACCCGGCCAAGCTCTACGACATCGCCGACACCGCCACCAAGGCCGTCACCACCGACACCGACCTCAACTCGGTCACCGCGCTGACCGGCCTGGCCAAGGAACTCGGCGGGATCTCGTCCGACAACATCGGCATGGTGACGCTCCCGGTGGCCTACGACCCGGTCAACCCCGACCGGGTGCTGCCCCTGGCCGCCCAGGGCCGGAAGGTCTGGGACGCGCTCCGCCACGACCAGGACATACCCAAGGCCGCGATCAAGGGTTCCGCAGGTGACAAGGGCGGTACGGCCAACTACGTCAAGTAGTCGCAATCGCCCCCGAACCGCCCGGGAATAGTGGTGGCCGTACCCCGGTTTTGGGAGATACGGCCAGTGCTGGCAGACTGGACCGTCGGCCCCGGTTCACGTGACGCAATCCGTGCCACGACCCGGTGCACTCCCGAACCTAGGAGAATCCCTTGAAGCGCGACATCCACCCGGAGTACGTCGAGACCCAGGTCAGCTGCACCTGTGGCGCGTCCTTCACCACCCGTAGCACCGTTGCCGGCGGCAGCATCCGCGCCGACGTCTGCTCCGAGTGCCACCCGTTCTACACGGGCAAGCAGAAGATCATGGACACGGGCGGCCGCGTGGCCCGCTTCGAGGCCCGCTTCGGCAAGTCCGCCGCGGCCGCCAAGAAGTAGCGACCCGCAAGGCGCCGGTCTCCGGTCGCCCCCGGACAGGGGGGACCGGACCGGCGTCTTTGTCGTCCGGACCCTCTGCCTCCCGGCCCGGGTCCGGCCCGCCGCACAGCGGCAACGGGGCACAGTCACCCCGCGAAGCCACACCAGCAGTCAGCAGAGGAACACACGATGTTCGAGGCGGTCGAGGAACTGGTCGGCGAGCACGCCGGCCTCGAAAAGCGGCTGGCCGACCCCGCGGTCCACGCGGACCAGCGCGAGGCCATGCGGCTCAACAAGCGCTACGCGGAGCTGACCCCGATCATCGCCACGTACCGTGCCTGGAAGCAGACCGGCGACGACATCGAGACCGCTCGGGAACTGGCCGCGGACGACCCGGACTTCGCCGACGAGGTCAAGGAGCTGGACGTCCGCCGCGGGGAGCTCACCGAGAAGCTGCGGCTGCTGCTCGTCCCGCGCGACCCCAGCGACGACAAGGACGTCATTCTCGAGGTCAAGGCCGGTGAGGGTGGCGAGGAGTCCGCGCTGTTCGCCGGCGACCTGCTGCGGATGTACCTGCGGTACGCCGAGCGGGCCGGCTGGAAGACCGAGATCCTCGACGCCAACGAGTCCGACCTCGGCGGCTACAAGGACGTCCAGGTCGCGGTGAAGACCAAGGGCGGCGGCGGTGCCACCGAGCCGGGACAGGGCGTCTGGGCGCGACTGAAGTACGAGGGCGGGGTGCACCGCGTCCAGCGGGTGCCCGCCACCGAGTCGCAGGGCCGGATCCACACCTCCGCGGCCGGCGTGCTGGTCACGCCGGAGGCCGAGGAGGTCGAGGTCGAGATCGGCCCCAACGACCTGCGGATCGACGTCTACCGCTCGTCGGGGCCGGGCGGCCAGTCCGTCAACACCACCGACTCCGCGGTCCGGATCACCCACCTGCCCAGCGGCATCGTGGTGTCCTGCCAGAACGAGAAGAGCCAGCTCCAGAACAAGGAGCAGGCACTGCGCATCCTCCGCTCGCGGCTGCTGGCCGCGGCCCAGGAGGAGGCCGAGCGGGAGGCGTCGGACGCCCGGCGCAGCCAGGTCCGCACGGTGGACCGCTCGGAGCGCATCCGCACGTACAACTTCCCGGAGAACCGGATCTCCGACCACCGGGTGGGCTTCAAGGCGTACAACTTGGACCAGGTGCTCGACGGCGAGCTGGACCCGGTCATCCAGGCGTGCCTCGACGCCGACGCGGCGGCCAAGCTCGCCGCCGCCCAGTAAGACCGCAAGACCCAGGACGTATCGGCTGGAGGACCAGTGAACCTGCTGCTCGCGGAGGTGGCCCAGGCCACCCAGCGGCTGGCCGACGCCGGCGTGCCCTCACCGCGTTTCGACGCGGAGGAGCTGGCCGCGCATGTGCACGGCGTCAAGCGCAGCCAGCTGCACACGGTCCCGGACGCGGACTTCGACGCCCGCTACTGGGAGGCCATCGCCCGCCGTGAGGCGCGTGAGCCCCTCCAGCACATCACCGGTCGGGCGTTCTTCCGCTACCTCGAACTCGCCGTCGGGCCAGGGGTGTTCGTGCCCCGCCCGGAGACCGAGTCGGTGGTCGGCTGGGCCATAGACGCGGTGCGCGCCATGGACGTCGTCGAACCGCTGATCGTCGACCTCTGCACCGGTTCCGGGGCGATCGCCCTCGCCCTGGCGCAGGAGGTCCCGCGGTCGCGGGTGCACGCCGTGGAGCTCTCCGAGGAGGCCCTGGCCTTCGCCCGCAAGAACGTCGAGGGGTCCCGCGTCGTTCTCCACCACGGCGACGCGCTCACCGCGCTCCCCGAACTGGACGGGCAGGTCGACCTGGTGATCTCCAACCCGCCGTACATCCCGCTCACCGAGTGGGAGTACGTCGCCCCCGAGGCCCGTGACCACGACCCGGAGCTGGCGCTGTTCTCCGGCGAGGACGGCCTGGACACCATCCGGGGCATCGAGCGGACCGCACACCGCCTGCTGCGGCCCGGCGGCGTGGTCGTCGTCGAGCATGCCGACACGCAGGGCGGGCAGGTGCCGTGGATCTTCAACGAGGAGCTGGGCTGGGCGGACGCGGCCGACCACCCCGACCTCAACAAGCGGCCCCGCTTCGCGACCGCGCGCCGGGCGACGCCATGAGCCGCCCCGCTCCGGCGCGGATGCAGCCGATGCATCCGCAGTATTCGTTCCGCGTAACCGTTCCGCACGAGGAGGACCGCTAATGGCACGGCGATACGACTGCAGCGACGCGACCGACCGCGCGACCGGCCTGCGTGAGGCCGCCTCTGCCGTCCGCCGCGGCGAGCTGGTCGTGCTGCCGACCGACACCGTCTACGGCATCGGTGCGGACGCCTTCAGCCCGGAGGCCGTCGGCGACCTGCTGGAGGCGAAGGGCCGCGGCCGCGGGATGCCCTCCCCGGTCCTGGTCGGGTCCCCCAACACCCTGCACGGCCTGGTCACCGAGTTCTCCGAACAGGCCTGGGAACTGGTCGACGCGTTCTGGCCGGGGGCGCTCACCCTCGTCGCCAAGCACCAGCCGTCGCTGACCTGGGACCTGGGCGAGACCCGCGGCACGGTCGCCGTGCGGATGCCGCTGCACCCGGTCGCGATCGAGCTGCTCAACGAGTTCGGCCCGATGGCGGTCTCCAGCGCCAACCTCACCGGCCACCCGTCGCCGCAGGACTGCGACGCCGCCCAGGAGATGCTCGGCGACTCGGTCTCCGTCTACCTCGACGCCGGCCCGACGCCCGCCGCCGTGCCGTCCTCGATCGTGGACGTGACCGGCAAGGTGCCGGTGCTGCTGCGCGCGGGCGCGCTGAGCGCCGAGGAGCTGCGCAAGGTCGTCCCCGAGCTCGAGGTGGCGAATTGATGCCGCCCCCGGGGCGTGGCATAGCGGGACCAGGCGACGACACCCGGTCCGCCCCTGCGGACCCCACGGCCTGTTTCCGGATCCTCCACGTCAGCACCGGCAACGTCTGTCGCTCGCCGATCACCGAACGGCTGCACCGCCACGCCCTGGAGGAGCGGCTCGGCGACGTCCGCCGCTGCGGGCTGCTCGTGGAGAGCGCGGGCACCTGGGGCCATGAGGGCGCCCCGATGGAGGCGCACGCCGCGACGGTGCTCGCCGACTACGGCGCGGACCCGGCCGGCTTCATCGGCCGCGAGCTGCTCGACGAGCACGTCATCCGGGCCGACCTGGTGCTCACCGCCACCCGCGACCACCGTGCCCAGGTCATCTCGATGGGGCACTCCGCCGGGCTGCGGACCTTCACGCTGAAGGAGTTCAACCGCCTGGTTCGCGCCATAGATCCGGCCACACTGCCGGCGCCCGACCTGGACCTGCCGGACGGCGGACTGGTCGAGCGCGCCCGTGCGCTGGTCGGCGCGGCCGCCGCGCTGCGCGGCTGGCTGCTGGCCCCCAACCCGGAGTCCGACGAGGTCTACGACCCCTACGGCGCACCGATCACGTTCTTCCGCTCCATCGGCGACGAGATCAACCGCGCGCTCGATCCGGTCGTCACGGCCCTGACCGGGGTCCCGGCACCGGCGTAGCCCGGCGCACCCGGCGTACCGCGGAGTAGGGTCCGGCGCGGAAGGCCCGGAGAACGGCCCTGGAGGCCCCTGTGCGGCCCGTGGGCCGGTCCCGGGACCCCGATGCCCCGCCCACCGCGCCCGATCCCCGTGCCGCGCCTACATTGGGATGGGGGCCTGCCGGGCGATCAGGGTTCGGACGGGCCCCGGGGGCACGGCAGACGTGCCCTGGTCCCCGTACGAGGCCCGGAGCCAGCGATGCCCGCCACCACCGCGTCATCCCGCCGTACGTCCCCCGCCGACCGCACCGCTGCCGCCGAGCCCCGGATGGCCGCGGCGGCCGAAACCGCGCAGCAGCAGGCGCGGACCGCCGCCCGCGACGAGCTCACCCGGCCGCCCGGCTCCCCGGACTTCGCCGCACTGCTGAACCAGGATCCGGAGATCGCCGGCATCCTCCTCGCGGAGAGCGCCCGGCAGAGCGACGGACTCCAGCTCATCGCCGCCGAGAACTTCGCCTCACCCGCGGTCCTGGCCGCCCTCGGCTCGCCCCTGAGCAACAAGTACGCCGAGGGCTATCCGGGCGCCCGGCACCACGGCGGCTGCGAGATCGTCGACCTCGCCGAGCGGATCGCCGTGGAGCGCGCCAAGGCACTGTTCGGCGCCGAACACGCCAACGTCCAGTCCCACTCGGGGTCTTCGGCCGTGCTGGCCGCCTACGCCGCCCTGCTGCGCCCCGGCGACACCGTCCTGGCGATGTCGCTGCCGCACGGCGGGCACCTCACCCACGGTTCGCCGGCCAACTTCTCCGGCCGGTGGTTCGACTTCGCGGGCTACGGCGTCGACGAGGAGAGCGGACTGCTGGACTACGAGGCGATCCGGGAACTGGCTCGCGAACGCCGGCCCAAAGCCCTGGTCTGCGGCTCGATCTCCTACCCGCGGCACATCGACTACGCGGCGTTCCGCGACATCGCCGACGAGACCGGCGCCTACCTCATCGCCGACGTGGCGCACCCGATGGGCCTGATCGCGGGCCGCGCGGCGCCCAGCCCGGTCCCGTACGCCGACGTGGTGTGCGCGACCACCCACAAGGTGCTGCGCGGGCCGCGCGGCGGGATGATCCTGTGCCGGGCGCGGCTGGCCGAGCGCATCGACCGCGCGGTGTTCCCGTTCACCCAAGGGGGTGCCCAGATGAACGCGGTCGCCGCCAAGGCGGTGGCGTTCGCGGAGGCCGCCCGGCCGGCGTTCCGGACCTACGCCCGCCAGGTGATCGCCAACGCCCGGGCGCTGGCGGAGGCGCTGGCCGGGGAGGGCCTGACGGTCACCACCGGCGGTACCGACACCCACCTGATCACCGCGGACACCACCCCGCTCGGCGTGGACGCGCGCACCGCCCGCGGCCGGCTGGCCGCCGCCGGGATCGTGCTGGACACCTGCGCGCTGCCGTGCGCCGGAGCGCCCGCGGCCTCCGGGGCCTGCCCGACCGGGATCCGGCTGGGCACCGCGGCGGCGACGACCCAGGGGATGGGGGAGGCCGAGATGCACCGGATCGCCGAGCTGATCGGGGCGGCGCTGCGGCAGGACGGTGCGGCGCGCGCCGCGGTCGCCGGGCTGGTCGGCAGATTCCCGCCCTATCCGGATCAGGGCTGATCCGGGCGGGCCCCGGAACCGCCCGCGGGGCGGCGGCGTCGTACCTGGTGTTCCCCTGTATTCACGGCGAGGGGTCGGACACGCATAAGGTGTGGGGCTGTGATGGCCAGCTATCTCTATGGGGCAGCCCGTGCGTGAATACCTGCTGACGCTGTGCGTCACTGCCGCGGTGACCTACCTGCTGACCGGCCCGGTGCGGAAGTTCGCGATCGCGGCCGGTGCGGTGCCGGAGATCCGCGCCCGTGACGTGCACCGCGAGCCGACTCCTCGGCTGGGCGGGATCGCGATGTTCGGCGGGTTGTGCGCGGGGCTGCTGGTCGCCGCGCACCTGACCAACCTCAAGAGCGTCTTCGAGACCAACGAGCCGCGGGCGCTGCTGTCGGGCGCCGCGCTGATCTGGATCCTCGGCGTGCTGGACGACAAGTGGGGCGTGGACGCGCTGGTCAAGCTGGGCGGCCAGATGATCGCCGCGGGTGTGATGGTCCTCCAGGGCCTGACGATCCTGTACCTCCCGGTCCCCGGCATCGGCACGGTCGCGCTGACGCCGATGCAGGGCACGCTGCTGACCGTCGCGCTGGTCGTCATCACCATCAACGCGGTGAACTTCGTGGACGGCCTGGACGGTCTGGCCTCCGGCATGGTCTGCATCGCCGCGGCCGCGTTCTTCATGTACACGTACCGGCTCTGGTTCGGTTACGGCATCGAGGCGGCCGCGCCCGCCACCCTGTTCTCGGTCGTCCTGATGGGCATGTGCCTGGGCTTCCTGCCGCACAACATGCACCCCGCGCGGATCTTCATGGGCGACTCGGGATCCATGCTGATCGGCCTGGTGATGGCGGCCGGCGCGGTCTCGCTGACCGGCCAGGTCGACCCGGACCTGCTCAACCAGAAGGCGGGCGGTCTGCGTGAGGCGACCCACGCGATGGTGCCGGTCTACATCCCGCTGCTGCTGCCGCTGACGATCATCGCGGTGCCGGTCGCGGACCTGATTCTGGCCATTGTGCGACGGACCTGGAAGGGCCAGTCGCCGTTCGCCGCGGACCGCGGGCACCTGCACCACCGGCTGCTGGAGATCGGCCATTCCCACAGCCGCGCGGTGCTGATCATGTACTTCTGGTCGGCGCTGATCGCGTTCGGCGCGGTGGCGTACTCGGCGAACGACGCCAGCATGTGGATCGTCCTGGGGATCGTGCTGCTCAGCGCGGTCGGCCTGGTGCTGCTCCTGCTGCCGCGCTTCACCCCGAGGGCCCCGCTCTGGGCCCAGCGGCTGGTCCCGCCGCGGTACCGCCGGGTCGTCCGCGGGCCGGTGTCCGGGGACGAGGCGGCGTCGGGCGGTGCGACCGACGAGGCGGCGGGGGAGGAGCCCCGGACGCCGATTCCGGCCGGCATCCACGGCGCCACGGCGATCGGCGACCGGTCACGTTTCGTGGACCGCCGGAAGGCGGGGAGTCATCGTTGAGGCACCGCGCTGTCGCCCGAATGTGCGTTGAGAATCGGGATGGTTGACCCCATACCAGACAATCGACGGCCCGTCAGTGCACCTATGGGCGCCTTCACTCTCACGTGTGACAGGATCCACACGAACCAGGTAAAGACCTCATCAAATAGTTTGTGATACCGTTCACGAAACCCGGCGATAGAGCCGAAGGGCCGTAGTGCGACGGTCCTTTGGCCACAGGTTCTTCCTCAGGCCGGGTCTACGCTCGTCCCTGACGACATCACCCCCACCCATTGCCGGAGCGCCACCATGCAGTCGAATGACGCCCGACTACTTCTCCACGCCGCTGTGCCCACCGTTGCCGCCGGCGCCATCGCCGTTGCCGTGAGCGGTGTGATCGCGGGTGCGACGGGAGCGATCGGCGCCGTCATCGGCACCGTCCTGGTGGTGCTGGTGATGGGCGCAGGACTCATCGTCCTCCAGCAGACCGCGAAGAAGCTTCCGCAGTTGTTCCAGATGATGGGGCTGCTGCTGTACACCGTGCAGATCCTGTTCGTGGCGGTGTTCCTCATCGTCTTCAAGGACACAACGCTCTTCGACACCAAGGCATTTGCGTTCAGCCTGCTCGCCGCCACCCTCGTGTGGATCGCCGCCCAGACGCGCGGCCATATGAAGGCGAAGATCCTGTACGTGGACCCCGACTCCGCAGAGGCCAAGACGGCCAAGACGGCGGGGTCGCCGACGTGACTCGTAGGGCCGAGATAAACGGCCTCATGCGGGCCTGCTATCGTCCGGTGCCAACTGCGGCGCTGATGGCGCAGGCGGCTGAGCTCCCGGAGTCCACGAACAGGAACGGGAAGTTCTCGCGGCCGATGCCTGTGATCCGGTCCGGCCTAGTGCCGACCAGCCGCCCCCTAATCCGTAACACCAGTCCAGTGCCGCTCCGTGGTTCAACGCCGCGCCGACACAACGAGGTTGCCGTACCCATGCGCCACGCTGAAGGAGCTCGCGGTGAGTGCTGAAACGATGCTCGCCTTCGAGACCGATTGCCACATCTTTTCCGGGTGCGGCTTTGATGCTCCCGGGCTTCATAACTTCGTCTTCGAGCCGCTCTTCACCATCGGTGGCTTCGAGTTCAACAAGCCGATGCTGCTGGCTCTGCTCAGCACGGTCGTTGTTGTGTGGTTCTTCTGGGCTGCATTCGGCCGGGCAAAGGTTGTGCCCGGAAAGCTCCAGATGATCGGCGAGGCGGGCTATGACTTCGTGCGCCGCGGGCTCGTCTACGACGCGCTGGGGAAGAAGGAGGGCGACAAGTATGTCCCCTTCATGGTCTCGCTGTTCTTCTTCGTGTGGATGATGAACATCTGGTCGATCATCCCCGTCGCCTCCTTCCCGGTGACGTCGGTGATCGCCTTCCCCGCCGGTCTGGCGGCCATCGTCTACATCCTGTGGGTCTTCCTCACCTTCAAGAAGCACGGCTTCGTCGGCGCCTTCAAGAACTTCACCGGCTACGACAAGTCGCTCGGCGCGGTCCTGCCGCTGCTCATGGTCATCGAGTTCTTCTCGAACCTGATCATCCGGCCCTTCACCCACGCGGTGCGTCTCTTCGCGAACATGTTCGCGGGTCACCTGCTCATCCTGATGTTCACCATCGCCAGCTGGTACCTGCTGAACGGGATCGGCTTCGTCTACGCCGGTGCCTCGTTCATCATGACCCTCGTGATGACGGCCTTCGAGCTGTTCATCCAGGCCGTCCAGGCGTACGTCTTCGTCCTTCTGGCCTGCAACTACGTCCAGGGCGCGCTCGCCGAGCACCACTGAGCACCCCGCCTCCCACCCCAACAGCTGTCCGGTGGCCAACCCCCACCGGTATGTGAAACGAGAAGGAAGTAACGGCATGTCCGCTGCTCTCGAGATGGTCAACCACCTCGCCGCCGCCGGTGACTCCGCCAAGACCACGGTCGTCGGCAACGTCGCTGCCATCGGTTACGGTCTCGCCGCGATCGGCCCCGGCGTCGGCGTCGGCATCATCTTCGGTAACGGCACCCAGGCTCTGGCCCGCCAGCCCGAGGCCGCCGGCCTGATCCGCACCAACCAGATCATGGGTTTCGCCTTCTGTGAGGCGCTCGCCCTGATCGGCATCGTCATGGGCTTCGTCTACAAGTAAACGAAGCCACATCGACTATCCATTCAGACGGAAGGCACTGATGTGAACGCCCTGGTGAACTTGGCGGTGGAGGTTCCTGAGAACCCCCTCGTCCCGCCGATTCCAGAGCTGGTCATCGGCCTGATCGCTTTCTTCATCGTCTTCGGCTTCCTCGCCAAGAAGCTCCTCCCGAACATCAACAAGGTTCTGGACGAGCGTCGGGCGCAGATCGAAGGCCGGATCGAGGATGCCGAGGCGACTCAGGCCGAGGCCCAGCAGGTTCTCGCGGACTACCGGGCCCAGCTCGCCGACGCCCGCCACGAGGCCGCGCGTCTGCGCCAGGAGGCGCAGGAGCAGGGCGCGACGCTCATCGCTGAGATGCGCGCCGAGGGCCAGCGGCAGCGTGAGGAGATCATCGCCGCCGGTCACGCCCAGATCGAGGCGGACCGCAAGGCAGCCGCCCAGTCGCTGCGCCAGGACGTGGGCACTCTCGCCACCGAACTGGCCGGCAAGCTCGTCGGCGAGTCCCTTGAGGACCACGCCCGGCAGAGCCGGACCATCGACCGCTTCCTCGACGAGCTTGAGGCGAAGGCGGCGTCGGACGCGACGAAGGCTGAGGCCAGCCGATGAATGGAGCGAGCCGCGAGGCCCTCTCCTCCGCACGCGAGCAGTTCGACGCGCTGACGGACGACACGTCCGTCGACGCGGCGAAGCTCGCCGAGGAGCTGGCTGCCGTCACCGCTCTGCTCGACCGCGAGGTGTCGCTGCGTCGGGTCCTCACCGACCCGGCGCAGGCCGGCGAGGCGCGGGCCGAGCTGGCCCGGCGGCTGCTCGGCGGCCAGGTCGGCGAGGCCACCCTCGGCCTGGTCACCGGCATGGTCAAGGCCCGCTGGTCGCGCTCGCGCGACCTGCCGGACGCGATCGAGGAGCTGGCCTACAGCGCGGACCTCGTCGCGGCCCAGCGGGTCGACCGACTGGACGATGTCGAGGACGAGCTGTTCCGGTTCGGCCGGATCATCGCGTCCAGCGGTGAGCTCCGTCGTGCGCTGACCGACCGGAAGGCCACGACGTCCGCCAAGACGGAACTGCTGCACACGCTGCTGGGCGGCCGGACCAACCCGGTCACCGAGCGGCTGATGATCCGTCTCGTTGCACAGCCGCGGGGCCGTAGCCTGGAAGCGGGGCTCGATGCCCTCTCCAAGCTGGCGGCGGCCCGCCGGGACCGGATGGTCGCGGTGGTCACCTCCGCGGTGCCGCTCAGCGACGGACAGCGGCAGCGCCTCGGCGCGGCCCTGGCCCAGCTGTACGGCCGGCAGATCCACCTGAACGTCGACGTGGACCCCGAGGTCCTCGGTGGTGTGCAGGTCCGGATCGGCGACGAGGTCATCAACGGGACCATCGCGGAGCGCCTCGACGAGGTGTCCCGGCGGATGGCCGGCTGACCCAGCCACCAACTCAAGAGCTGCACACCCGGCGGCCGCACCCCGTACCCGCCGGACCGACAGGTCCGGCCGCGGTCCGGACGACGCCCCGGGGACAACAGCACAAGCACGACGGCGGCCCGAGTTGGGCCGTAAGCGGAACTCCGGGGGACGAGCCCCCGGACAGCCGCACGTAACTTCGGGCCCAACAAGGAGAGCAGGGAACCCAGATGGCGGAGCTCACGATCCGGCCGGAGGAGATCCGGGACGCGCTGGAGAACTTCGTCCAGGCGTACAAGCCGGACGCGGCCTCGCGCGAAGAGGTCGGCACGGTCAGCGATGCCGGTGACGGCATCGCGCATGTCGAGGGCCTGCCCTCGGCGATGGCGAACGAACTGCTGAAGTTCGAGGACGGCACGCTCGGTCTTGCGCTGAACCTGGAAGAGCGCGAGATCGGTGCGGTCATCCTCGGTGAGTTCAGCGGCATCGAGCAGGGCCAGCCGGTGCAGCGCACCGGTGAGGTGCTCTCGGTCGCCGTGGGCGAGGGCTACCTCGGCCGCGTCGTCGACCCGCTGGGCAACCCGATCGACGGCCTCGGCGAGATCGAGACCGAAGGCCGCCGCGCGCTGGAGCTGCAGGCCCCCACGGTCATGCAGCGCAAGTCCGTCCACGAGCCGATGGCCACCGGCTACAAGGGCGTCGACGCGATGACGCCGGTCGGCCGCGGCCAGCGTCAGCTGATCATCGGCGACCGCCAGACCGGCAAGACCGCCCTGGCCGTCGACACGATCATCAACCAGCGCGACAACTGGCGTTCCGGCGACCCGAAGAAGCAGGTCCGCTGCATCTACGTCGCCATCGGCCAGAAGGGCTCCACCATCGCGTCGGTCCGCCGCGCGCTGGAGGAGAACGGTGCGCTGGAATACACGACCATCGTCGCCGCCCCGGCGTCCGACCCGGCGGGCTTCAAGTACCTGGCGCCCTACACCGGCTCGGCCATCGGCCAGCACTGGATGTACCAGGGCAAGCACGTCCTGATCGTCTTCGACGACCTCTCGAAGCAGGCCGACGCCTACCGCGCCGTGTCCCTGCTGCTGCGCCGCCCGCCGGGCCGTGAGGCCTACCCGGGTGACGTCTTCTACCTGCACTCGCGTCTGCTGGAGCGCTGCGCCAAGCTCTCCGACGAGATGGGCGCCGGCTCGATGACCGGTCTCCCGATCGTCGAGACCAAGGCGAACGACGTGTCGGCGTTCATCCCGACCAACGTCATCTCCATCACCGACGGCCAGTGCTTCCTGGAGTCGGACCTGTTCAACGCGAACCAGCGTCCGGCGCTCAACGTCGGCATCTCGGTCTCCCGCGTCGGTGGCTCCGCGCAGCACAAGGCCATGAAGCAGGTTTCCGGCCGGCTCCGCGTGGACCTCGCCCAGTACCGCGAGCTGGAGGCGTTCGCCGCCTTCGGTTCCGACCTGGACGCGGCCTCCAAGGCGCAGCTGGAGCGCGGTAAGCGCATGACCGAGCTGCTCAAGCAGGGCCAGTACGCCCCGTACCCGGTCGAGGACCAGGTCGTCTCCATCTGGGCCGGCACCAACGGCAAGATGGACGACGTCCCGGTCGAGGACATCCGCCGCTTCGAGCGGGAGCTCCTCGACTACCTCCACCGGGAGAAGAAGGACCTCCTGACCAGCATCCGCGAGGGCGGCAAGATGTCGGACGACACCATCGGTGCGATCTCCGAGGTCATCGACGGCTTCAAGCGGCAGTTCGAGACCTCGGACGGCAAGCTGCTCGGCGAGGACGCCCCGGCCGGCACCGGCAAGTGACGACGGAAGGGACCTGATCCATGGGAGCCAAGCTCCGGGTCTACAAGCGTCGCATCCGTTCCGTCACCGCGACCAAGAAGATCACCAAGGCGATGGAGATGATCGCCGCCTCGCGCGTCGTCAAGGCGCAGCGCCAGGTGGCGGCATCGACGCCGTACGCGAGTGAACTGACCCGCGCGGTGACGGCGGTTGCCACGGGCTCGAACACCCAGCACCCGCTGACGACCGAGGCGGCCAAGCCGGTCCGGGCCGCGCTGCTGCTCATCACGAGCGACCGCGGTCTGGCCGGTGGCTACTCCTCCAACGTCATCAAGGCCGCGGACCTGCTCACCGAGCGGCTCAAGGCCGAGGGCAAGGAGGTCGACGTCTACATCGTCGGCCGCAAGGGTGTGTCGTACTACAACTTCCGCGAGCGCAAGGTCGTGGAAGCGTGGACCGGCTTCACCGACAGCCCGACGTACGCGGATGCGAAGAAGATCGCCGAACCGCTCATCGCGGCCGTCCAGCAGGACACCGCCGAGGGCGGCGTGGACGAACTCCACATCGTCTTCACCGAGTTCATCTCGATGATGACGCAGACGGCGCTCGACGACCGTCTGCTGCCGCTCAGCCTCGACAAGACGGCGGAGTCGGAGGAGACGCCCACGGGCGAGATCCTCCCGCTGTTCGACTTCGAGCCGTCGGCCGAGGACGTCCTGGACGCCCTGCTGCCGCGGTACGTCGAGTCGCGGATCTACAACGCACTGCTGCAGGCCGCCGCCTCCAAGCACGCCGCCACCCGGCGCGCGATGAAGTCGGCGACCGACAACGCAGAAGAGATCATCAAGTCGCTCTCGCGGCTTGCCAACGCGGCCCGCCAGGCCGAAATCACCCAGGAAATCAGCGAGATCGTCGGCGGCAGTGCCGCACTGGCCGACGCGACCGCGGGGAGTGACTGACAACTATGACCACCACTGTTGAGACGGCCGCTGCCACGGGCCGCGTCGCCCGGGTCATCGGCCCGGTCGTCGACGTGGAGTTCCCCGTCGACGCGATGCCGGAGATCTACAACGCGCTGCACGTCCAGGTCGACGACCCGGCCAACCCGGGCGAGAAGCGGACGCTGACCCTTGAGGTCGCGCAGCACCTGGGCGAAGGCCAGGTCCGTGCGATCTCGATGCAGCCCACCGACGGCCTGGTCCGCCAGGCCCCGGTGGTCGACACCGGCGCGGGCATCACCGTCCCGGTCGGCGACATCACCCAGGGCAAGGTGTTCAACACCCTCGGCGAGATCCTGAACGAGCCGGAGGCGGCGTCGCAGGTCACCGAGCGTTGGGCGATCCACCGCAAGGCCCCCGCGTTCGACCAGCTCGAGTCGAAGACCGAGATGTTCGAGACCGGCCTGAAGGTCGTCGACCTGCTGACCCCGTACGTCAAGGGCGGCAAGATCGGTCTGTTCGGTGGCGCCGGTGTCGGCAAGACCGTTCTGATCCAGGAAATGATCATGCGTGTGGCCAAGCTGCACGAGGGCGTTTCCGTCTTCGCCGGCGTCGGTGAGCGCACCCGTGAGGGCAACGACCTCATGGACGAGATGGAGGAGGCCGGCGTTCTGGACAAGACCGCGCTGGTCTTCGGCCAGATGGACGAGCCCCCGGGCACCCGTCTGCGCGTGGCCCTGGCCGGTCTGACCATGGCGGAGTACTTCCGCGATGTGAAGAAGCAGGACGTGTTGTTCTTCATCGACAACATCTTCCGCTTCACCCAGGCCGGTTCCGAGGTCTCGACCCTGCTGGGTCGTATGCCCTCGGCCGTGGGTTACCAGCCGAACCTGGCCGACGAGATGGGCATCCTGCAGGAGCGCATCACGTCGACCCGTGGTCACTCGATCACCTCGATGCAGGCGATCTACGTCCCCGCGGACGACCTGACCGACCCCGCGCCGGCCACCACGTTCGCGCACCTCGACGCCACGACCGTGCTGTCGCGTCCGATCTCGGAGAAGGGCATCTACCCGGCGGTGGACCCGCTGGACTCGACGTCCCGCATCCTGGACCCGCGGTACATCGCGCAGGAGCACTACGACACCGCCTCGCGCGTGAAGTCGATCCTGCAGAAGTACAAGGATCTGCAGGACATCATCGCGATCCTGGGTATCGACGAGCTCGGCGAGGAGGACAAGCTCATCGTCCACCGCGCCCGTCGTATCGAGCGCTTCCTGTCGCAGAACACCCACGCTGCCAAGCAGTTCACCGGTGTCGACGGCTCGGACGTCTCGCTGGACGAGTCGATCACCGCGTTCAACGCGATCGCCGACGGTGAGTACGACCACTTCCCCGAGCAGGCCTTCTTCATGTGCGGCGGCATCGACGACCTGAAGAAGAACGCCAAGGAGCTGGGCGTCTCCTGACCCCCGCCGGTCCCGGGGGCGGCCCTGGCCGCCTCCGGGCCGGACGACCACTAGTATTTGACCCAACATCTGCCACACCAGGCAGGTGGAGACCCGAGGAGCCATCGTGGCTGAGCTGCACGTCGAGTTGGTCGCCGCGGACCGTCAGGTCTGGTCCGGCGAGGCCAGCCTGGTCGTCGCGCGCACCTCGTCGGGCGACATCGGCGTCATGCCTGGACACCAGCCGCTGCTCGGCGTGCTGCAGTCGGGCCCGGTGACGATTCGTACGACCGGTGAGAGCGGGGACGGCACCGTCGTCGCCGCGGTGCACGGCGGCTTCATCTCGTTCGCCGACAACAAGCTGTCTCTGCTCGCGGAGATCGCCGAGCTGTCGGACGAGATCGATGTCCAGCGCGCGGAGCGGGCCCTGGAGCGAGCGAAGTCGGCGGCCGACGCGGCCGCCGAGCGTCGCGCCGATGTCCGGCTGCGTGCGGTGGCGGGCGTTCACTGAGCCCCGTCACCGACGAGATCGATCCTCAGCCGCGGGCTGCCCGGAGTTCCGGAGCGGTCCGCGGCTGAGGCAATGCAGGTGCGTTTCCCTATCCCCGGACTCCACCCGGGGGTAACCCCAACGTAGCGAGGAGGTCGGTCGGGATGGTCCTCGCTCTGCTTGTGAGCGGCATCGTCGTGGTACTGGTGCTGCTGGGCCTGTTCGTCTTCGGGCTGCGGCGCAGGCTCATCCAGCGTTCCGGGGGGACGTTCGACTGCAGTCTCCGGTGGAACGTGCCGGAGGACGAGCCCAGCGGCAAGGGCTGGATCTACGGCGTGGCGCGGTACAACGGTGACCGGATCGAGTGGTTCCGGGTGTTCTCGTACGCGCCGCGGCCGCGCCGGCTGCTGGAGCGGTCCGCCATCGAGGTGCTGGAGCGCCGCACCCCGCAGGGGGAGGAGGAGCTCGCGCTGCTCTCCGACTCCATCGTGCTGGCCTGTGCGCTGGGCGGGACCCGCGTCGAGCTGGCGATGAGCGAGGACGCCCTCACCGGATTCCTGGCCTGGCTGGAGGCGGCGCCCCCCGGCCAGCGGGTCAACGTGGCCTGAGCCGACGGCCACCGCACCGGTCCCGGAGGGCGCGGCGCGGTGGCCGACGGCCGTTCGCGCCGCCGCCCGGCGGGCAGCGGCGCGAACGCGGTCCGTTCCGTGCGGTCAGTCCGTGCCGGGAACCCAGCGGGTCAGGTCGCGCGAGGGGCTGAACAGCCGCGGTGCGACGACCTTGAGGTGGGACGGCGGGTCCTGCCGGGTCGGCTCCAGGCACAGGACCTGGGTGCCCTCCTCGCCCGGCGCCGGCCCGGCGGCCGCGCCCTCGGCCTCCTGGAACCCGGCGAAGCGGTAGGCGACCTCCATCATCCGGTTGCGCTCGGTGCGCCGGAACGCGGCCGTCAGGGACTGGCCGGCCCGTGCGGCCTCGTCGGTGATCCAGCGCAGCAGCGCCGCCCCCACCCCGAAGGACACCACCCGGCACGAGGTGGCGAGCAGCTTGATGTGCCAGGTGTCCGGACGCCGGTCGAGCAGGATCACGCCGATCGCGCCGTGCGGTCCGAAGCGGTCGGTGAGCGAGGCGACCAGCACCTCGTGCTGCTCGTCCGCCAGCAGGGAGCGCAGGGTCTCCTCGGAGTAGTGCACCCCGGTGGCGTTCATCTGGCTGGTGCGCAGGGTCAGTTCGCCGACCCGGGAGATGTCCTCGGCGCCGGCCCGGCCGATGGTCAGCTCCAGGGCGAGCGAGCGCAGGAACTCCTCGTCGGTGCCGACGTGTTCGGCGCGCTCGGTCTCCCGGCGGAGGCCCGCCTGGTACATCTGCCGGCGGCGGCGGGCGTCGCTGGTGACCACGGCCGGGGTGAACTCCGGGCGGTCCGGCAGCGACGCCGCGTCCTCGGCCGGGTAGCAGCGGACCTCGGGGTGGTGGAACGCCACCTCCGCGCGCTCGGCGGGCTGGTCGTCGATGAAGGCGATGGTCGCCAGCGCGAAGTTCAGTTCGTCGGCGAGGGCCCGGACCGAGGCGGACTTCGCGCCCCAGCCGATCTGCGGCAGGACGAAGTACTCGGCCAGCCCGAGCTTCTCCAGGCGTTCCCATGCCTGGTCGTGGTCGTTGCGGCTGGCGATCGACTGGAGGATGCCGCGTGCGTCGAGCGTGGCGATCACCTCGCGCAGGGCGTCCGGGACCTCGACGGCGTCGTCCTCCAGCAGCGTGCCGCGCCACAGGGTGTTGTCCAGGTCCCAGACCAGGCACTTGACGGTGACAGGCGGTTCCGTCACTTGCTCGTTCTCCTTTGCCGGGGCGGGGTTCATACTTCCCACAGCGTCACGGTCCAGGCCGCGACGGGGCTGTTGCTGAGCACCAGGACGTGCCGGCCGGGGTCGACCTCGCCGGTGGCCAGCAGGCGGTCCAGGTTGAGGACGACGTCCATCGGGCCGAGGTGGCCGTACGCCGCCAGGTGCGTGGCGCACACGGGGTGGATCGGCAGGCCCAGGGAGATCCGGTAGAAGTCGTAGGCGCTGGCGGTGACGTTCTGCATCAGCGCGGCGGCCACGTCGTCCTTGCCCAGGCCCGCGTCGGCGAGGACCCGGTCGACCAGGTCGCCGAGCCGGTTGCGGCTGTGCATGGCGAGTTCGAAGGAGTAGCGGTCGTTGTCGGTGCACTCCTCGCGCCACTGCGACCACGGCCGGTGCTTGTAGTCCACCTTGAACAGGTCGTGGAAGGAGCTGTCGACCTCCATCCGGTGCGCCTTCAGCACCGGTCGGCCGCCCCGGACCAGGGTCATGGCGAAGGCGCCGTCCCCGATCACGGTGACCGGTCGGCGGACCCGGTCGGCGGCGGTCGGGCGGCTGCCGTAGGTGATCAGGACGCTCTTGCGGCCGGGGTCGCCCAGCAGCAGGTCCCGGCCCAGGCCCCAGGCGGCCGAGGAGCCGGCGCAGCCCAGGCCGTCGACGGTGAACGGGAACGTGCCGTCCAGCCCGGCGAGATGGGCGATCTTCCCGGCGTCCGAGCCGATCAGCACGTCCGGTGCCCGTGACCCGATGTGCAGCATGAGGTCGGGGACCTCCGACTGCGTGGCCATGAGCTCCCGGCAGGCCCGGGCGGCGAGTTCGGTCGGCTCGGTGTCCGGGAAGATCCCGACCGTGCCGACCCCCGCCTGTTCGGCGAACTTCAGCTCCTCGTCGCTCAGCCGGGCCAGCTCGGGCAGGTCCGCGACGGGTACCTGTTCGTCCGGCAGCAGACAGTGCACCGCCCCGATTCCGATGGCGTTCATACGGCCCCTTCCAGCGCTCGCTCGGCGAGGATGAGCTGGCAGATCTCCTCGCTGCCCTCGATGATCTGCATCAACTTGGCGTCCCGGTACGCCCGGGCCACCGGTTCGCCGTCCACCGAACCCGCGGAGGCCAGGACCTGCACCGCGGTGGCGGCGGAGCGGGCGGCATGGCCCGCGGAGACGTGCTTGGCGAGCACCGCGGCGGTGCTCAGCTCGGGGGACCGGTCGTCCCAGCAGCCGGCGGCGTGCTCGCACACCCTGGTCGCGGTTTGCTCCGCGACCAGCAGCTCGGCCAGGTGCCGGGCGACCAGCTGGTGCTCGGCCAGGGGCTTGCCGAACTGCTCCCGGTCGCGGGCGTGGGTGGCGGCGGCGCGCAGACAGCTGCGGATGATGCCGACACAGCCCCAGGCGACCGACATCCGCCCGTAGGTGAGCGCGAGGGTGGTGAGCAGCGGGAGGGACTGGCTGGTGCCGGAGAGCACCTGGGTGGCCGGCAGGCGTACGTCCTGGAGGAGTACGTCGGCGTGGCCGGCCGCGCGGCAGCCCAGCGGCTGGGGGACCGGGCGCACGGTGACGCCGGGGGTCGTGGTCGGTACCAGTACCGCGGCCGCGCCGTCCTGGTAGCGGCCGAACACCACTAACAGGTCGGCGTATCCGGCCGCGGTGGACCAGACCTTGTGCCCGTTCAGGATTACCGTGTCGCCGTCGTCCTTGACCGTGGTGGCGATGGCCGAGAGGTCGCTGCCGGCCTGCGGTTCGCTGAACGCCACGGCGGCGAGGTCGCCGCGGGTGAGGCGGGTCAGCGCCTCGGCGCGCTGCGGGCGGGTGCCGAACCGCTGGATGGTCCAGGCCGCCATGCCCTGGGAGGTCATCACGCTCCGCAGCGAACTGCACAGCGCCCCGGTGTGGGCGGTGAGTTCGCCGTTGCGGCGGCTCGACAGGCCGGGGCCGCCGTACTCGGCGGGGACCTCGGCGCACAGCGCGCCCGCCGCGCCGAGCCTGCGGAGCACCTCCACCGGTATGGTGCCGGCCAGGTCCCAGGCCGCGGCCCGGTCGCCGACCTCCGCGCTGATCAGGCCCGGGAGGTCGTCACTCACCGGCGTCGGACCCGGTGAGGCGGAGCACGAGAGCGGTCATGTCGTTCACCGTGCGGAAGTTGTCGATCCTGAGGTCCGGTCCTTCGATGGCGAGGCCGAAGGTCCGCTCGATGTGCACGACCAGTTCCATCGCGAACATCGAGGAGACGCCGCCGTCGGCGAACAGGTCGGTGTCCGACGCCCAGCTGGTCTTGGTGCTCTTCTCCAGGAACTGCTTCAGCTCGGTCTCGACGTCTTCCGCCACGAACCGGCGCTCTGTGGTCGACTCGCTCATCTCGGCTTCCTCTCGGGCTTCTTGTGGATGAGGGTGAGGCCGTCCGCCACGGCGAGCAGGGAGATGTCCACGCGTTCGTCGTCGCGCAGCCGGCTGTTGAGTTCGCGGATGGCCAGGGTGTCCGGGTCCTGCACGGTCGGGTCGACGACCCGGCCGAAGAACAGCGTGTTGTCCAGCACCAGCAGTCCGCCCGGCCGCACCAGCGCCAGGGACTGCTCGTAGTACCGGGAGTAGTTGGCCTTGTCGGCGTCGATGAAGGCCAGGTCGAAGCTGTCGGGGCCGCTCTGCGCGAGCAGGGCGTCGAGGGTTTCGGCCGCGTCGCCGAGCCGCAGGTCGATCCGGTCGGCGACCTCGGCGCGCTGCCAGTAGCGGGCCGCGATGCGGGTCCAGCGCTCGCTGTTGTCGCACGTGACCACCGTGCCGTGGGGCGGCAGGGCGCGCGCCATGCACAGGCTGCTGTAGCCGGTGAAGGTGCCCACCTCCAGCACCTTCGCGGCGCCGGTCAGCCGGACCAGGAGGGCGAGGAACTGCGCCTCCTCGGGCAGTACCAGCATCGCCTGGAGCATCGGCATGCCCGCCGTCTCGGCGCGCAGGTCGCGCAGGACGTCGTCGTCGCGCAGCGAGACCTGCCGGACGTAGTCCCGGAGCCGGTCGTCGAGGGTGAGTTGATCGGCCATCAGACCACCGCGCCCGGGTAGGTGTAGAAGCCGCGGCCGTTCTTGCGGCCGTGCTCGCCGTCGCGCACCTTCTGCAGCAGCAGGTCGCAGGGGCGGCACCCCTCGTCGCCGGTGCGCTGGTGCAGGACCCACAGGGAGTCCACGAGGTTGTCCAGGCCGATCAGGTCGGCGGTGCGCAGCGGCCCGGTGCGGTGCCCCAGGCAGTCCTGCATCAGGGTGTCCACGTCCTCGGCGGTGGCCCGGCCCTCCTGTACGACCCGCGCCGCGTCGTTGATCATGCGGTGCAGCACCCGGCTGGTGACGAAGCCGGGGCCGTCGCCGACGAAGACGCCGCGCCGGTCGAGCGCCGCGAGCACCCGCCGGACGGCCTCCACGGCCGGCTCGCCGGTGCGGGCGCCGCGGATGACCTCGACCGTCCGGATCAGGTACGAGGGGTTCATGAAGTGGACGCCGACCAGCCGCTCGGGATACGGCAGTTGGGTCGCCAGCTCGTCCACCGGGATGGAGGAGGTGTTGGTCACCAGCACGGTGCCGGGGCCGGTCATCGCACCGGCCTCGGTCAGTGCCTTGACCTTGAGCCCGGCGTCCTCGGTGACCGCTTCGATCACCGCGTCGGCGTCGCGGCAGTCGCCGAGCGAGTCGGTGATCTCCAACTGCCCCTGCGGAACGTCCGGACGGGCCCCCAGGAGGTGTGCCGTCCGCAGCTCGCGCTCGATCCTGGCGCGGGCCCCCGCCCGCTTCTGCGGGTCGGTCTCGACCAGGAGCACCGGGACGCCCTGGCCGAGGGCGAGCGTCGTGATGCTGACGCCCATGACACCGGCTCCCAGCACGGCCAGTCGCGCGGCCGGGTCTTCCATTGTCACCGCATACCTCCGTTACCTAGCGGTTGACAGCACAATTAATTGCATTGCTCAGGCAGTAGGTCGAGGTTTGTGATTTGTTGAAAGTTTGAAAGTGGCGGTCCGGGTGCGGACCGAATTCCTCAAGGGGCCGACAGGGGTGTGACCCGCGGCGGGCGCGGGTGAACGGGCCGGGGCGGGGGGCGCTGCCCCTTGCCCGGCCCGGGTGTCGAATCCGGTGTGCGGACGCGCCGGTCGAGGAATCCGGAGTGCTTCGTTCCGTGAATTACACCGGTGTAATGCGTGGGGGTCTGCGATGCGAAGTCATAACCCTCCACTTGGGTCCGCCGGAGTCTGGACCGTAGCATGATTGTTCTGAGTTGGTCTCGGAATCGTTCGTTCCGGAAAGCCCGCTCCGGTTCCGCTGGTGAACTTTCGGACTATGCCCGGGGGAGTTGCCGACGTACTGGCCGTGACCTGCGGCGTCCGGGTAATACTCCAGGTGAGACCCGGAGTCGGTCGAGATGTCCCTTGATCGAATCACTTGCCACCCCTTGAGAATCGATGTTACGTTCCCGTCTCAGAGGAGCAGGCGGGCGCCTTCCGCCTGAGCTGCTGACGACAGTGTGTCAACGGGGGTTGAGGATGCTGGGTTGCTGCAGTCCGCCTGTCTGGGCTCTGCCGGCCATGAAGCCCGAAGGTAGTTCTCCCCATACCAATGCAAGGGCCTTTTAGCAGGCCCGTACGTCGCCTTCCGCGACGCAAGTCCTGAAGTTTTCGTTGGTGTTCATTTGAATGTCTACCGAGCGCTGCCCTGCCTGACGGCACGGCGCGGTGCGGTGGCCGGTCGAGATATCCGTTCAGCTATGTCACCCGGGCGAGACGAAGGTCTATGGACGACAAGCGTGCTCTTCTCCTGAAATTGCTGGCTGCCGTACAGCAGCAGGGCTCTCCCACCGCTCCGGATACCGCGGCCGACGTGGATATCGCGGTCATCGGGCTGGCCGGGCGCTACCCTTCGGCCCGCACGCCGGACGAACTGTGGCGCAATATCGCCGACGGCCGGAACTGCATCAGCGAGGTGCCCGCCGACCGTTGGGACGTGGATTCGCACTTCCACCCCGAGGCGAAAGACGGCCGCAGTTACAGCAAGTGGGGCGGCTGGCTCTCCGACGTCGACAAGTTCGACCCGCTGCTCTTCCAGATCTCGCCCTCCGACGCCGAAGAGATGGACCCGCAGGAACGGCTGTTCCTGGAGACGGCATGGGCGACGGTCGAGGACGCGGGATACCGGCCGCGCGGATTGAGCGACGGAAATCCGGTGGGTGTCTTCGCGGGCGTGATGAACAACGACTACGAGCTGCTGGCCGGGGAGAGCAGCGCCTATGGCGTGCACACCCACGCGCGCTCCGCCCACTGGTCCCTCGCCAACCGCGTCTCCTACGTCCTGGACCTGCGCGGACCGAGCCTCACCGTGGACAGCGCCTGCTCGGCCTCGCTCACCGCCATCCACCTGGCCTGCGAGAGCCTGCGGCGCGGGGAGTGCCGGGTGGCGATCGCCGGCGGGGTCAACCTCATCCTGCACCCGCTCCACCTGGGCATGCTCGCCGACCGCCAGATGATCTCCCGCGGTGACCGGTGCCGCAGCTTCGGCGCCGGTGCCGACGGCTTCGTCGACGGCGAAGGCGTGGGCGCCGTCCTCCTCAAGCCGCTGCCCGAGGCGGAGGCCGACGGCGACCGCATCTACGCCGTGCTGAAGGGCTCCGCGCTCAACGCCGGCGGCCGGACCAGCGGTTACACGGTGCCGAACCCGGCGGCGCAGGCCGAGGTGATCGGCGCCGCGCTGCGCCGGGCCCGGATCGACCCCCGCACCGTCACCTACGTCGAGGCGCACGGCACCGGCACCCCGCTCGGCGACCCGATCGAGATCGCCGGGCTGCGCGAGGCGTTCCGCGCCGGCACCGGGGACGCCGCCGAACCGGGCAGCTGCGCCATCGGCTCGCTGAAGTCCAACATCGGCCACCTGGAGTCGGCCGCCGGCATCGCGGGCCTGACCAAGGTGCTGATGCAGCTCCGGCACGGCGTCCTGCCGCCCTCCCTGCACTCGGCCGAACTGAACCCGGACATCGACCTGTCCGGCACCCCGTTCCGGGTGCAGCAGGAAGCCGCGCCCTGGACCCGTCCGGTGGTGCGCGACGCCGACGGCCGGGAGCGGGAGCTGCCGCGCCGGGCCGGTATCAGCTCCTTCGGCGGCGGCGGGGCCAACGCGCACCTCGTCGTCGAGGAGTACCGCGGGAGCCGGGCGGCCACCCCGGACGGCACCGGCCCCGAGCTGATCGTGCTGTCCGCCCTCAGCGAGGAGCGGCTGCGCGCCCACGCGGGCGAGCTCGCCGACTTCCTGGACCGGCAGCCCGCCGACGCCGGTTCGCTCGACACCTGCCTCCGGGTGGCCGCCGAGGTCCTGCGGGTCCGGCCGGAGGACCTGGACCCGGACGGGGAACTCGCCGACCACGGCTGCTCGGCGGCCGAACTGACCGCGCTGAGCGAGCGGCTGGGCCGGGACACGACCGTGCCCGGCACGGCCTCGCTGCGCCAACTGGCCGGCGGCGGACCGGCGATCTCCCTCGCCGACCTCGCGCACACCCTGCGCGTCGGCCGGGAGCAGCTGGACGTCCGGCTCGCGTTCCCGGCGACCGGCCCGGACCGGGTGCGCGACGTGCTGCGGGCGGTGGCCTCGGGCACCGAGACCGGCATCGAGCTCAACGACAGCAGCCGCACCCGCCGCGGGCTCGGCGGCGACGCGCGGGACCGCCTCGCACGGGCCCTGGCCGACGGCGATCTGCACACCGCCGCCCGGCTGTGGACCGAGGGCGCCCAGGCGCACTGGCCCGACACCGGCGCCCGCCGGATCGGCCTGCCGACCTACCCGTTCGCCCGCAAGCGCTACTGGATCCCGCTGCCCGCACAGGCGGCGCTGCCCGCGCCGGGCGCTGCCCGAGCCGCCGGGCCCGAGGCGGCCGCCCGGCCGTCCGCCACCGCCCCGGCGCTGCCGGACGGCCGGGAACTCGGCTACTACCAGCCGGTCTGGTGCCCCGAGGAACTCACCGCCCCGCACCCCGCCCCACCGGAGACCGGCCGGGTGGCGGTGCTCACCGCCGGCGAACCCGACGCCCTGGCCCAGGCGCTGCTGCGCCACCACCCCGGGGCCGCACTGGTCCGCCTCGACCGGGACGACCCGGCGGCGGTGCTCACCGCCCCGGTGCGGCACCTCTACCACCTCGGCGGGCTGCGGCGGCCGGACGACGTGGCCGCCGGGCTGCGCGACGGCGTGCTGGCACTGTTCCGCACCCACGGCCTCGGCACCCGGCTCACCGTGGTGACCAGCGGCGCGTACGACGACAACCCGCACGCGGCGGGGATCCTGGGCTTAGCCCAGATCGTCGCCGCCGAGCGCCCCGACCTCGACGTCACCTGCGTCGACGTGGCCGACACCGAGCCGTCGGCGGCACTGGCCGCGGTGCTCGTGGAGCCCCCGGACCCGGGCGGGCGGGCGGTCCTGCTGAGGGCCGGCCGACGCCACGTCAGGCGCCTGGTCGAGACCCCGCTCCCGGCACCGGACCACTCGCCCTACCGCAGCGGCGGCACCTACCTCCTGGTCGGCGGGACCGGAGGCATCGGCCGCGCCCTCTCGGAGGAGCTGGCCCAGCGGTACCAGGCCAATCTGGTCTGGGTCAGCCGCGGCCCCCTCGGCCCCGAACAGCGCGCCACCGAAGAGCGGGTGCACGCGGCGGGCGGCCGACTGGTGCACCTGCGCGCCGACGCCGCGGACCCGGCCGCGCTGCGCGCGGCGCTGGCCGAGGCCCGGCAGCACTTCGGCGCGCTGCACGGCGTCTTCCACGCGGCCATGGCGTTCAACGCCAGCACCCTCGCCGAACTCACCGAGGCGGAACTGCGCACGGCGCTCGCCGCCAAGATCGACGGCTCGGTCGCGCTGACCGACGCGCTGGGGGACGAGCCCCTGGACTTCCTGGCCTTCTTCAGCTCGGTGGGCTCCTTCGTGAGCGCCGCGGGCAACGCCGCCTACGTGGCCGCCAGTTCCTTCCAGGACGCCTACGGCCGGGTGCTGGCCACCCGCCTCCCGTACCCGGTGCGGGTGGTCAACTGGGGCTACTGGGGCCAGGTCGGCTCCGGAGCGCAGCCTGGCCTTGCGCAGATCTTCCGGCGCAACGGCGTCGAGGCGTTCTCGGTGCGCGAAGGACTGGACGCCCTGGAGCGGGTGCTGGTCCACGGCCCCGTCCAGGTCATGCCGATCCGAGCCGACCGGCAGGCCCTGGAGGTGCTGGGCCACCGCGCCTCGGCACTGGCCGGCCGGATCGCCCGGCCGGCGCCCGCGGGCCCCGGCGCCGAAGCCGTCCTCGCCGGGTACGACCGGCTCTCCGCGCTCTGCGAATCCGCGCTGCTCGACGTCTACCGGCAGATGGGGGCCTTCACCCGGCCCGGCGAGCGGGAGAGCGTGACCGGCCTCGCGGACCGGCTCGGCATCGTGCCGAAGTACCACCGGCTGCACGCGGCCCTGCTGAACATCCTCGCCGGCGCCGGGCACCTGGCCGTGCGCGGGGACGCCGTCGAGGTCCTCGCGGCCGGGGACCGCACCCCCGCGGACACGCGGGAACGCGCACTGGACCGGATAGCCGCCGACCACCCGGACATCCGGGCCACGGTGGAGCTGACCCGGCTGTTCCTGCGCAGCTACCCGCAGGTGCTGCGCGGCGAGGTCGGCGCCACCGAGATCATGTTCCCGAACGCGTCGATGGAACTGGTCGAGGACTTCTACCGCGGCAACCCGCTGACCGACGCCTTCAACGCGCTGGTCGCCGAGACGGTGGCCGAGTACGCACGGCGGCGGGTGCCCGCACTCGGCGCCGGTGAGCGGCTGCGCGTCGTGGAGTTCGGGGCCGGCACCGGCGCCACCACGGACCGGGTGCTGCCCGCACTGGCCCCCTGGGCCGACCGCGCCGAGTACGTCTTCACCGACATCTCGCCGCAGTTCCTGGAGTCCGCGGAGGAGCGGTTCGGCGCCCGCCACCCGTTCACCCGGTTCCGCATGCTCAACCTCGAACGGCCCCTCGCCGACCAGGGCTTCACCCCCGGCGGCACGGACGTCGTGGTGGCCACCAACGTCGTGCACGCCACCGGCGACCTGCGCCGCACGCTGCGCACGGCCCGCGAACTGCTGCGCCCCGGCGGCTGGCTGGTGCTCAACGAACTGACCTCGATCCGCAGCAGCATCACCGTCACCGGCGGTGTGCTGGAGGGCTGGTGGGCCTTCACCGACCCGGAGCTGCGCATCAAGGACGCCCCGCTGGCCACCCCGCAGACCTGGCAGCGGCTCCTGATCGAGGAGGGCTTCACCGACGCCCTGGTCCTGGACCGCGGTCCGACCCTCGGCCAGCACGTGATCATCGGGGCGCACACCGCCCCCGCCGCGCAGGCCCCGGCGACCGCGCCGGCCGCCGCGGCGCCGCCGCCGGCCGACCGCGCCGCCGCGGCGGGCCAGGGGCTGCTGTCCCGGCTCGGCGACATCGTCGCGGCCACCCTGAAGCTCGACGAACCGGCCGACCCCGAGCGGCTGCTGTCCGACTACGGCTTCGACTCGCTCAGCGGCATGAAGATCGCGGCGGCGATCGAGGAGGAGCTGGGCCTCCGGGTCCGGTTGGGCGACCTGCTCCAGCACCCCACCCTGCGCGACGTCGCCGACCACCTCGCCGGACTGATCGGCGACGGGCCCGACGGTGGGCTCGACGACGTGCCCGGCGCCGGGCAGGCCCCGGCGCCGCAGCCCCGCGCCGAAGCCGTCGCCTTCCCGCTCTCGGCGGGCCAGCGGGCGCTGAGCGTGATCGAGCGGACCGCCCCCGGCAACTACGCCTACAACCTGCCGCTGGCCTTCTGGCTCGCACCCGACACCGACGAAGCCGCCCTGCGCGCGGCGCTCCGGTCGATGGTCGACCGGCACCCCCAGCTGCGCGCCCGGGTGACCGGCGACCAGCAGATCATCGAACCCGCCCGGGAAATCGTCCTCGACCGGCGGGAGCTGGCCACCGGCGACCCGGACGAGGTCCGCGAGGCGGCCCGGGCGGCCGTCCGGGAACCCTTCGACCTGGCGGGCGGGCCGCTGCTGCGGGCCACCCTGTTCGCCCTGGCGGACGGCCGGCGGGTCCTGCTGCTCACCTTCCACCACATCGTCTTCGACGGCCTGTCCATCGCCGTGTTCCTGCGCGAGCTGTCCGCGTTCTACCGGCAGCGCCCGCCGGCCACCGAGCCGTCCGCGACCTTCGCCGACTTCGTCGACTGGCAGACGGAGATGCTGGGTTCGGAGCACGGCGACCGGCTGCGTGCCTACTGGCTGCGGCAGCTCTCCGGCGACCTGCCCGCGCTCCAGCTCCCGCTGGACCGCCCCCGCCCGGCCGTGCCGAGCTACCGCGGCGCCTCGGTCGAAGGCCGGCTGACCGCACGGCAGATCCAGGCCGCCCGCCGGCTGGCCGCCGAGGAGCGGACCTCGCTCTTCGCCGTCCTGCTCGCGGTCTACGCCACCCTGCTGCACCGCTACTCCCAGCAGGACCGCGTCCTGATCGGCACCCCCGTCGCCGGGCGCCCGTCCCCGCAGTACGCCGAGGTGCTCGGCTACTTCATGAACATGGTCGTCCTCAAGCACGACATCGACCCGGAGCAGGACTTCCGGACCCTGCTGCGCGACGTGCGGGACACCGTCCTCGCGGCCCTGGAGCACAGCGACTACCCGCTCCTGACCCTCGCCCAGGAACTGCGCGCGTCCCGCCTCTTCGACACCGCCTTCTACTTCCAGAACTGGGTGGAGGACGACAACGACACCGCACCGGTGTCCGGGGTGTTCCCCGGCGTCCACCAGGAAGGCGAGTTCGACGTCACGCTGGAGGTCGTCGAGGAGCCCGAGGGCGCCCGGTACTGCCTCAAGTACAACCCGGACCTCTTCGACGAGGACACCGTGCGGCGGCTCGGCGCGCACTTCGGCGTGCTGCTCGACGCGGCCCTGACCGGACCGGACCGCGCCGTCGACCGGCTGCCCGTGCAGAGCGCCGACGAACTGGGCGCCGCCCAGGAGCGGCACCGGCGGGTCCGGCGCGACTACCCCGAGGACCGCGTCCTGCCCGCCCTGCTCGCCGAGCAGGCCCGCCGCACGCCCGAGGCGATCGCGGTGTCCGACCCGGACACCACGCTGACCTACCGGGAGCTGGTGGCCCGGACCGACGCGCTCGCCGACCGCCTCCGGCGCCGCGGAGTCGCGCCGGGACGCCGGGTCGGCGTGCTGGTCGACCGGTCCGCGGACATGCTCGTCGCGCTGCTCGGCGTGCTCGCGGCCGGTGGCGCCTACGTGCCGCTGGACCCCGGCTACCCGGCCGAGCGGCTGCGGTACATGGCCGAGGACGCCGGACTGCACCTGCTGCTGGTGCGCTCCTCCGCAACGCACCCCGACCTCGGCACCCCCGTCCTGCAGGTCGACGCGACCGACGACGGCATCGACGGCATCGAGGGCACCGCCGGCATCGAGGGCACCGCCGGCACCGGCGGGCCCGGGGCGACCGCCGGGCCGACCGCGCACGACGCCGCGTACGTGATCTACACCTCGGGATCGACCGGCCGCCCCAAGGGCGTCCAGGTGCCGCACCGGGCGCTGGCCAACCTCCTGCTGTCGATGGCCGAGGAACCCGGTCTGACGGCCGGCGACCACCTGCTGGCGCTCACCACCGTCTGCTTCGACATCGCCGCCCTGGAACTGTTCCTGCCGCTGATCACCGGCGGCCGGGTGGAGATCGTGCCCACCGAGGTCGCCCGGGACGGCGTCCTGCTGCGCCGCCTGCTCGACGCGAGCCCGGCCACGGTCGTCCAGGCCACCCCCGCCACCTGGAAGATGCTGCTCGCCGCCGGCTGGTCGGGCGACCCCGACCTGAAGGTGCTGTGCGGGGGAGAGGCCCTCGACCAGGACACCGCCGAGCAGCTGCTGGCCCGCGCCGGCCAGGTGTGGAACATGTTCGGGCCGACCGAGACCACCATCTGGTCGGCCGTGTGCCGCCTCGCGCCCGGTGAGCCGGTCACCATCGGCCACCCGATCGCCAACACCGAACTGCACGTGCTCGACACCCGGGGCCGACCGGTCCCGGCAGGCGTGCCCGGCGAGCTGTACATCGGGGGCGCGGGCCTGGCCACCGGCTATCTGGGCCGCCCGGAGCTGACCGCCGAACGGTTCGTCACCACCGACGGCGTCCGCCGCTACCGCACCGGCGACCTGGTGCGCGCCCTGCCCGACGGCCGGATCGCGTACCTGGGCCGGCTCGACGCCCAGGTGAAGGTCCGCGGCTTCCGGATCGAACCGGGCGAGATCGAGGCGGTGCTGCGCGCGCAGGCCGGGGTCCGCGAGGCCGCCGTGGTCGCGCGCCGCACCGGCGGTGAGAACGTCCTGCACGCCTTCCTGGAGCTCGACGGCGGCGCGCCGCCGCCCCGCGAGGCGCTGGCCCGGTGGCTGCCCGCGCACATGGTCCCCGAGGTCCTGGTCCCGGTGGCGTCGCTGCCGCAGACCCTCAACGGGAAGGTGGACCGCGGCCGGCTGACCGACGCGCCCCTGGCGGAGTTGACCGGGTCGGCAGGGCCGGGCGCACCGGCCGCCGCGGCCGCCCCGGAGATCCCGGCGCGCGCCGCGGGCTCCTCCGCGACCTCCGCGGTCCGTACCGCCGAGCTGACCGCGCTGATCGCGGACCTCCTGGGCACGGACCCCGCGCAGGTCCCCCCGGACGTCCCGCTCGGCCAACTCGGCATGAACTCGGTCAGCTTCACCGCGCTCAGCACCCGGATCAGCGAGCGGTACGGCACCGAGGTGCTGCCGACGCTGTTCTACCGCTACCCGACCGTCTCCGCGGTGGCCGCCCACCTCGCCGGGGCCGGCCGCGGCGACGGACCGCACGAGGAGGCACCGCCGGCCGGGACCGGTGGCCCGGTGCCCGTTGCGGACGCCGTGAACGCCGAGGGCACCGTGAACGCCGTCAACGCCGTCAACGCCGAGGGCACCGCGCCCACCGGCGCGGCGTTCGGCAGCGGCCCGGCCGTCGCCGACCGCACCGGGACCGGTGACGTCGCGATCGTCGGCATGGCCGGCCGGCTGCCCGGTTCCGCCGATCTCACGGAGTTCTGGGAGAACCTGGCACAGGGCCGGGACCTGGTCACCGAGATCCCCGCCGACCGCTGGGACTGGCGGGCGCACACCGAGAGCTCCCGCTCCCGCTGGGGCGGTTTCCTCTCCGGCGTGGACCGCTTCGACGCCGCCTTCTTCGCGATCTCGCCCCGCGAGGCCGAGCTGATGGACCCCCAGCAGCGCCTGCTCCTCGAAGTGGTGTGGTCGGCGATCGAGGACGCCGGTTACCGGGCCTCGGACCTCGCGGGCCGACGGGTCGGGGTCTTCATCGGCACCACCAACTCCGACTACACCGAGGTGCAGCGGGCCGCTGGACGGACGGCCGAGCCGCACACCCTCACGGGCGCCGCCCAGTCGATCATCCCGAACCGGATCTCGTACCTCCTCGACCTGCGCGGCCCCAGCGTCGCGGTGGACACCGCCTGCTCCAGCTCGCTGACGGCCGTGCAGCAGGCGGTCACCGCCCTGCGCGACGGCACCTGCGACCTGGCCATCGCGGGCGGGGTCAGCCTGATCCTCGACCCGGGGCTCTACACCGCCCTCAGCCGCAACGAGATGCTCAGCGAGGACGGCCGCTGCAAGGCGTTCGACGCCTCCGCCAACGGCTACGTTCGCGGCGAGGGCGTGGGCGTGGTCGTGCTCCGGGACCACGCGGCCGCCCGCCGGGACGGCGACCGGGTGGCCGCGGTGATCAAGGCGGCCGCGGTCAACCACGGCGGCCGCACCACCTCGCTCACCTCGCCCAACCCCGGCGCGCAGGCCGACCTGCTCGTCGACGCCTACCGGGCGGCGGGCATCGACCCCCGCACGGTCGGCTACATCGAGGCGCACGGCACCGGCACCGCGCTCGGCGACCCGATCGAGATCGCCGGTCTGACCGAGGCGTTCGGGCGGCTGCGCGGGGACGCCGAGGCGACCGGACCCGGCTGCGGCATCGGCTCGGTGAAGACCAACATCGGCCATCTGGAAGCCGCCGCCGGGATCGCCGGACTGCTCAAGGTCGTGCTCGCGCTCCAGCACCGCACCCTCCCGGCCAGCCTGCACTTCCGCGAGCGCAACCCCTACCTCGAACTGGACGGGAGCCCCTTCGAGATCGTCGACACCACCCGGCCGTGGTCCGCACCCGTGGCCGAGGACGGCTCCGCGCTGCCCCGCCGCGCGGGCGTCAGCTCCTTCGGCTTCGGCGGCGCCAACGCGCATGTGGTGATCGAGGAGGCGCCGGCCGTACCGCACGGTCCGGACCGCGCCGCGGAGGACCTGTTCGTGCTGTCCGCCCGGACCGAGCGCGGCCTGCGGGAACAGGCCCGGCGGCTGGCCGCCTTCGTCCGGCGGACCGAGCCCGCGCCCGCCGATGTCGCCTTCACCCTGCGCACCGGCCGGGACGCCATGGAGGAGCGGCTCGCCTTCGTCGCCCGCGACCGCGCCGAACTCCTGGCGCAGCTGGACGCGGGTGCCGAGGGCCGGGCCGGGGCGGGGGCGCTGCGCGCCCGGGTGAGCGGTGACCGGCGCCGTACCGCGGCCTCGCGCGGCGCGGCCTGGCAGGACTTCGTCCGCGCGCTGTCGGCCGAGCGGGACCTCGCGTCCCTGGCCCAGCTGTGGACCGACGGCGCGGACGTGGACTGGTCCGCACTGCCGCCGGCCCGCCGGATCGCGCTGCCCACCTACCCGTTCGAGCCGACCCGGCACTGGGTCGACGCCGCGGCCCCGGCCGACGGCGGGGCGCCGAGCGCCGCCCCGGCCCCGGCCGACCCGGCCGCGCTGCTGGACGAGAACGTCTCGACGTTCGTCGAGGCCGCCTTCGCCAAGCGGCTCACCGGGGCGGAGTTCTACCTCGCCGACCACCAGGTCGGCCAGGAGCTGGTGCTGCCCGGCGTGGTGTACCTGGAGATGGCGCGGCTCGCCGGGGAGCGGGCGCACGGCGCGGCCGCGGTCCGGCGGATCGACGACGTCGTGTGGGCCGCGCCCGTCGCCCTCCGGCCCGGCCACCCCAAGGACCTGCGGGTGGTGGTGGCGCCCTCCGGCGCGTTCGAGGTCGTCGGCGAACGCCCGCACGCCCGCGGTCGCGTGGTGCTCGACGCGCCCGGCGCGGACGCCGCGCCGGCCCCCGGCCGGATCGACCCGGCCGCGGTGCGCGCCCGGTGCCAACGGCACCGGACCCGGCAGGAGGCCTACGCCTACTTCCACACCCTGGGCTTCCGCTACGGCCCGGCCTTCCAGGTCATCGAGGAGCTGGCGCTCGGTGACGGCGAGGCCCTGGCGCGGCTGCGCCGCCCCGAGAACGGCGCGTACCGGTTCCACCCCTCGCTCCTGGACGGCGCGCTCCAGACGGCCGGCTGGCTGGTGGAGGGCTCGACACCGCACCTGCCCTACTCGATCGGGTCGGTGCAGCTCTTCGCCGAACTCCCCGCCGAGTGCCTGGTGCACGCCGAGGCGGTGGAGACCGGCGCGGACGCCCAGGTCTTCCGTATCGTCCTGGCCGCCCCCGACGGCACGGTGGTGGCGCGCATCGAGCGCTTCACCCTGCGCGCCGTACCGCAGGCCGAGCCCGCGGTGCACGCCTTCGAACCGGTGTGGCAGGAGGCGGACACCGCACCGGAGCCCGCCCCGCGGGCCGCGGCCGGTCCGCTCGCCGTCCTCGACACCGGGGACGGCCGCGCCCAGGCACTCCGCGACGAACTGGCGCTGCTGGCACCGGAGTTGACGGTGCGCGTCGGCGGCGTGGAGACGGCCTCGCAGGTCGTCCACCTCGCCACCGGGGACGGGCTCGACGCCGCGCTGCGCGACGGGTTCCACACGGCCCTCGACGTCTGCCGGAACCGGATCGCCGCAAGCGGCGGGCCGCTGCGCTACCTGTACGTCCACGACGACCGGGCCGGGGCCGCCGGGGCGGCGCACCGTGCGCTCGACGGCCTCGCCCGGTCGATCGGCCAGGAGTACCCCGCGATCCGGATGAGCGTGCTGGCCCGCACCGGCTCCGCCACCGCCTCCGTCCGGGAACTCGCCGAGCTGGTGCTCGCCGAACTCCCCGGCCGCGAGCCGGAGGTGCGGACCGGCACCGGCCGGCGCGCGGCCCGCGGCTGGCGTGAACTCGCCCTCCCCAGGACCGGCGCCTCGCCGCTGGCCCGGGACGGCGCGCACCTCATCACCGGCGGCTCCGGCAAGCTGGCGCGGCTGGTCGCCGAGCGGATCGCCGCGCACCCCGGCGCCCGCATCGTGCTGATCAGCCGGACCGCACCGGCCGAACCGCTGCCGGACGGCTGGCTGCACCTGGCGGCCGACGTCGCCGTGCGGGCCGATGTCGAGCGGGTGGTGGACGAGGCCCGGCGCCGCTTCGGGCGGATCGCCGGTGTGGTGCACGCGGCGGGCACGCTGCGGGACTCGCTGGCGCTGCACAAGAGCCGCGCGGACGCCGACGCGGTGCTCGCGCCCAAGGTGCGGGGCCTGGTCCACCTGGACGAGGCGACCCGGGCGGACGACCCCGACTACGTCGTCGCGTTCGGCTCGACCGCCGCGGTGTTCGGCAACGTCGGGCAGACCGACTACGCCGTCGCCAACAGCTTCCTGGACCACTATCTGGAGCGGCGCCCCGGCCGCAGCCTGACGGTCGACTGGTCGCTCTGGCGCGACGGCGGTATGACCCTCACCGCCGAGGCCCGGCAGGGCATGCGGCGCGAGTTCGGCATGGAGCCGCTGCCGACCGGGGCCGCACTCGACGCCCTGGAGGGCGCGCTGGCCACCGGCGCCTCCCGGGTCCTGCTCACCGCGGGCGACCGCGGGCGGATCGCCGAGGCCCTGCGCCGGCGCCCCGCCGAGCCGGAGCCGGTTCCCGCGGCGGCCGCCCCGGCCGGGCCGGCCCCGGACGACGGTGCGCTCCGCCCCGCCGCCGTCGCGTTCCTGCGCGAACTGCTGGCCGCCGAGCTGAAGATGCCGCTCGACGACGTCGCGGAGGACGAGCCGTTCGACCACTACGGAGTCGACTCGCTGCTGGTGCTGAGCCTCACCCGGGCACTGGAGGAGCGGTTCGGCCCGCTGTCCAAGACCCTGTTCTTCGAGTACCTGACGATCGGCGAGCTGGCGGCGTACCTGGCCGAGGGGCACCCCGCCGCGATGCGCGAACTGGCCGCCCCCCGGCGGGCGTCCGCACCGGGCGCCGAGGACGCGGCCGCCGAGGCGGCGGTGGGCACGCTCCCCGCCGCGGCCGAGGCGGCGGTGGTCCCCGCCGCGGCCGTCCCCGGCCCGGCCGTGCACGCCACCGTGCCCGACCCCGCGGCCGAACCCGACCCCGAGGACGAGATCGTGATCGTCGGGGTGGCCGGCCGCTACCCGCAGGCCGACGACCTGCGGGAGTTCTGGCGCAACCTGCGGGCCGGCAAGGACAGCATCGAGGAGGTGCCGGAGGACCGCTGGGACCACGGCCGGTTCTACGACCCGGACCGCGACGCCCCCGGCAAGACGTACGCCAAGTGGGGCGGCTGGCTCTCCGACGTGGCGTCGTTCGATCCGATGTTCTTCCGCATGTCCCAGGTGGAGGCGGAGCACATCGACCCGCAGGAGCGGATCTTCCTGCAGACGGTGTGGCACCTCCTGGAGGACGCGGGCACCTCGCGGGCGGCGCTGTCCACGGTCCGCACCGGCGTCTTCGTCGGCCTGATGTACGGCCACTACCAGCTGTACGGCGTCGACGAGGCCCTGCGCGGCGACGGCGCGGCCACCTCGTCGTCGTACGCCTCGGTGGCCAACCGGGTGTCCTACTTCTTCGACTTCGACGGCCCGAGCATCGCCCTCGACACCATGTGCTCGTCCTCGCTCACCGCCCTGCACCTGGCCTGCCGGGCGATCCGGGACGGGGACTGCGAGGTGGCGGTGGCCGGCGGCGTCAACGTCTCCAGCCACCCGCTGAAGTACCTGCAGCTCGCCAAGGGCGGCTTCCTGTCCACCGACGGCAGGTGCCGCAGCTTCGGCGAGGGCGGCGACGGCTACGTGCCCGCCGAGGGCGCCGGGGCGGTGCTGCTCAAGCGGCGCTCCGCGGCCGAGGCGGCCGGTGACCGCATCCTCGCCGTGGTCCGGTCCACGGCGGTCAACCACGGCGGGGCCGGAAAGGGCTTCAGCGTGCCCAACCCCCGGTCCCAGGGCGTGATGATCGGCGAGGCGCTGTCCCGGGCCGGTCTGACCCCCGCGGAACTGGACTACCTGGAGGCGCACGGCACCGGCACCTCGCTCGGCGACCCGGTGGAGATCAGCGGCCTGGCCCGCGCCTTCCAGGGACACGACCTGGACGGGGTGCGCATCCCGATCGGCTCGGTGAAGTCCAACATCGGCCACGCCGAGTCGGCCGCGGGCATGGCCGCACTGACCAAGGTCCTGCTCCAGCTGCGGCACCGGGAGCTGGTGCCCTCGCTGCACGCCGAACGCCTCAACCCCCACCTCGACCTGGACGCCACCCCCTTCCGGCTGCAGCGCGAACTCGCCCCCTGGGTGCCGCGCGTCGACGCCGCGGGCCGTCCGCTGCCCCGCACCGCCGGCATCAGCGCGTTCGGCGCGGGCGGCAGCAACGCCCATGTGATCCTGGAGGAGTTCGTGTCACCCACGCAGCCCCCCGTGCCGGAGCCGCCGTACGTCTGCGTGCTCTCCGCACGCGACGCGGAGCGGCTCACCGAACACACCGCGCGGATGGCGGAGTTCCTCCGCGGCGACGGACGGGACACCCACCCCGCCGCGCTCGCCGCGACGCTGCGCACCCGTGAGCCGATGGCCCACCGCCTCGCCGTGGTCTTCGACGGCGTGACCGACCTGGTGGCCGCGCTCGACCGGCACCTGGCGGGCGCGCCCGCACCGCAGGTCCTCACCGGCACCGCGGTCCGCTCCGCCGCCCCGGCCGCGGACCGCACCCCGCGCGAGCTGGCGGCCGCCTGGGTCCGCGGCGCGCAGGTCGACTGGCCCGGCGACGGCCCGCTGGTGCCGCTGCCCGGCTACCCGTTCGCCCGCGAACGCTGCTGGCTGCCCGCCGCCGACGCGGTGCGCACCCGCCCGGCCCCGCCCCCGGCACCCCAGGACGCCCCGCCGCGCGGCGAGGTGCCGCTCTCCACCGCGACCCCGGTCATCGCCGGGCACCAGGTGCAGGGCCGGTTCCTGCTGCCCGCACTGGCCTACCCCGACCTCATCGCCGGGGTGTTCCGCGACCACGGGCACCCGGTCGAGCAGTTGACGGTCCGCAACCTCACCGCGCTGCGGCCGCTGGACGTCACCGACCGGCCGGTGACCGCCGAGGTCCGCTGCGCCCCGGACGGGCCCGGCCGGTGGCAGGTCACGGTGACCGACGGCGAGCCCTACGCCACGGCCGAGGTCGAGGTGACCGGCCCGCCGGCCTTCCGGGAGCACCTGGTGAGCCACCCGCACGGCACTCCCAGGCCGCTGGCCGAGACCTACGACCGGGACGCCGGGAACGGCCAGCGGTACCGCGGCGCGGCGCGCGCCGACGGCCTGGTCCGCACCGACCAGGAGCAGCTGACCGCCGAACTCACCGCCGCACCAGGCGACTTCCTGGTGCACCCGGCCCTGCTGCTCGGCGGGACGGTCGCGGCCGGCGCGCTGCTCGACACCGACGGCCGGGCGTTCCTGCCGCTGCACCTGTCCTCGTTCCGCACGACCGGACCGCTGACCGAGCGCTGCACGGCCCGGGTACGCCGCTCCTCGGTGAGCCGCCGCGGCGAGATCGTCCGGCTCTCCGTGGACTTCTTCGACCAGGAGGGCCGGCAGGTGGCCGAGTTGTCCGAGCTGTCCAGCAAGGCCGTGGCGCCCGCCGCCGGCGCGGCGGGGCCGGAAGCCCCGGCCGCCGCCGGGGGAGCGCTGCCCGGCGCGACCGCCACCGCCCGCGCGCAGGAGTTCCTGCGGCGGCTGCTGGCCGAACACCTGGGCCGCGCGCCGCAGTCGATACCGGTGACCTCCGGCTACTACGAGCTGGGCATCGACTCGGTGCAGGTGCTGGGCCTGGTCGAGGCGGTGCAGGACGCCGTGGGCCAGGAACTGGCCCCCACGCTGCTCTTCGAGTACACCACCGTCCGCGACCTGGCGGCCCATCTGGCCGAGCGGTTCCCCGGCGCCTTCGACGACGCAGCCCCCGCCCCCGCCGCCGACGGCGACCCGGCGCGGCACCGCCCGCCGACCGCGCCCGCGGGCGGCCTGGCCCGGCTCAAGGAGGACACCCGCATCCCCGCCGCCCCGGCCCCGGCGGCCCTGTCCGCGGACGAACTCGACCGGCTGATCGCCGGCCGGCTGCTGGAACGGCTCCGTACCGCCGGCGCGTTCGCGCACGGGCGCACCGAGCCGGTGGCCGAGCTGGCCCGGCGGATGTCCGTCGTGGACAAGTACCGCCGCTGGCTGGACGAGGCCGCACGGCTGCTCACCGCCGCGGGCCTGACCCGGCTGGACGGCGGCGTCCTGGAGCTGGCGGCCGGGCCGTCCCCGGCGCCGGGCGCGCAATGGCCGGCGGTCCGGGCGCGCTTCGCCGCCGACCCGTACTGGAACGCGCAGCTCTCCCTGGTCGAGGAGTGCATCGACCAGTTGCCCGGGATCCTGTCCGGCACGGTGCCCGCGACCGACGTGCTGTTCCCCGGCGGCTCCATGGCCAAGCTCACCGCGGTGTACCAGGGCAACGCGGTCGCCGACCGGCTCAACGACGTGGTCGCCGAGGTGACCGCGGCGGCCGTGCGCGAGCGCCTCGCCGACGGCACCGGGGCCACCGTCCGCCTCGCCGAGGTCGGCGCCGGCACCGGCGGCACCACCGCCGTCGTCCTGCCCCGCCTCGACGCCCACGCGGACCGCGTCGAGTACTGGTACACCGACCTGTCCCCGGCCTTCCTGGACCAGGCCGAGCGCCGCTTCGGGCCCGGCCGCGGATACCTGCGCTACGGCCGGTGGAACGTCGAACAGCCCGGCGCGGGCGAGCAGCTCACCGGCGGCGACTGCGACGTGATCGTGGCGACCAACGTGCTGCACGCCACCCGGGACATCCGCCTCGTCCTGCGCAACCTGGCGGCCGCGCTGCGCCCCGGCGGCGTCCTCGTCATCAACGAGGTCACCCGCAAGTCCGCGGTGCTCACCCTGACCTTCGGCCTCCTGGACGGCTGGTGGCGCTACGACGACGAGGACGTCCGCATCCCCGGCGCGCCGATCCTCACCGCGGCCGGCTGGCGGCAGGTGCTCCAGGACTCCGGCTACGACGAGGTGTGGCGCCCGGTCGCCGAACCGGACGCGTTCGGCGAGGTGTTCGCCGCGCACCGGCGGCCGGCCGGCGTCCCGGCACCCGACGGGACCCGGCTGCTGACCCGCGCGTGGGAGCCCGCCGAGGCCACCCCCGGCCGCCCGCCGGCCGCGGTGGCCGTCCTCGGCGCCGGGCCGGCCGCCCGCCGCCTCGCCGACGCCCTGCCGGGCGCCGTACCCGTCGGATCCGCGGCGGAGCTCGACGACCGGTTCGAGGCGCTGGTCGACCTCGGCGGCGTCGAGCTCGCGGACTGGCTGCCGGTGCTCCAGCGGATGGCCGGACGCCCGGCGCTGCTGCTCGGCGTGGGCACGGGGGACGCTCGGGCCGGGCTCTACCGGATGCTGCAGAGCGAGTACGGCCGGGTGCGCTCCCGCTACCTGGAGGCGGACCCCGCCGACCCCGCCCTGCCCGGACTCCTCGCCCGGGAACTGGCCGACGGCGGCGACGACTGCGAGGTCGCCTACCGCGACGGGACGCGCCACCGCGCCGTGCTCACCGAGCTGCCGGCCGCCACCGGCGCCCCGGTCCGCTTCCCGGCCGACCAGCCCCTGCTGATCACCGGCGGCACCCGGGGGATCGGCCTGGCCCTCGCCCGGCACGCCGTCGACGCGTGGGGCGCCCGCACCCTGGTCCTGACCGGGCGCGAGCAGCTGCCGCCGCGCGAGACCTGGGACCGGTACGGCCCGGACACCGCACTCGGGCGGAAGCTCGGCGGACTGCGGGCGCTGGAGCGCGACGGGGTCCGGCTGCGGGTCCTCGCGCTGCCCCTGGGCGAGGACGCCGCGGCGGTCCGGGAGGCACTGGCCGGGATCCGGCGGGAGTACGGGCCGATCGGCGGTGTGCTGCACGCCGCGGGGCTCGTCGACCGGGACAACCTCGCCTTCGTCGGCAAACCGGCGGCGGCGGTGCGGGCGGTGCTCGCGCCGAAGGTGGCCGGACTCGACGCCCTGGTGGACGCGCTCGCCGGCGACCCGCTGCGGTTCTGCGTGCTGTTCTCCTCGGTCGCCTCGATGGTCCCCGCGGCCGCGGTCGGGCAGAGCGACTACGCGATGGCCAACGCGCACCTGGACGCCGTCGCCCGCCGCGCGCCGCACGGCCTGCCCCTGGTGAGCGTGGCCTGGCCCAGCTGGCGGGGCGTCGGCATGGGCAGCGAGCGGCCCGGCCCCGGCTACCAGGCCACCGGCCTCGGCGAACTCTCGGAGGCCGACGGCCTGGCCCTGCTCGACCACATCCTGTCCACCGGCGCCGGACCGGTGGTCCTGCCGGCGATCGTCGCTCCGGACTGGACGCCGCGCGCCCTGCGCCACCGCCGGCCCAAGGCCCCGGCGCCGGCCCGCCCCGCCGTCGCGGCGGCGGCCGGTGCGCGGGACGCCGGGGCACCGGCGGCCGGCACCGGGGAGGCGGCGAAGGAGGCGCAGGAGGTGGGGGACTGGCTGCTCGGCCTGCTCGCCGAGCAACTGGGCTTCGGCCGCGAGCGCCTCGCGGCCGACGTGCCGATCGCCGACTACGGCACCGACTCGATCATGATGGTGCAGATCCTGCGCAAGGTCGGCGGGGAACTGGGCGTCGAGCTCGACCCGTCGGTGCTCGTGGAGCACCCCACCGTGGAGTCCTTCACCGCCTATCTGGCCGACCACCACGGCCCGGCCCTGGCCCGGACCTTCGGCGCGGCACCGGCACCGGCCGCCTCAACTGCCGTCGTTCATACCGCGGTTGCCGCCGCCACTCCGGCTCCCGCCACCGTCACGGTGCCCGCCCCCGAGCCGGCCCCGCGGCCGGAGGCGTCCGACGGCGGACCGTTCGACGTCGCCGTCATCGGGATGTCCGGCCGCTTCCCCGGCGCCCCCGACCTGGACGCCTACTGGCAGCTGCTCAGTTCGGGACGCTCGGCGATCGCCCCGGTGCCCGCCCACCGCTGGGGCGGCGAGACCGGATACACCGCCGGCCTGATCGACCTGGACGGGTTCGACCCCGCCCACTTCCACCTCTCCGACGGCGACGCCGCCGCGATGGACCCGCAGGCGCTGCTGCTCCTGGAGGAGGCCCTGTTCGCGTTCTGCGACGCCGGCTACGCCCCCGCCGAGCTGAAGGGCCGGGAGATCGGCGTCTACGTGGGCGGCCGCACCCGGCACGCCCCCGACGACGTGACGCTGGGCCGCAGCCGCAACCCGATGGTCGCGATCGGCCAGAACTACCTGGCCGCCAACCTCTCCCACTACTTCGACCTGCAGGGCCCCAGCACGGTCGTGGACACCGCCTGCTCCTCGGCGCTCGTCGCCCTGCACCACGCCGTCCAGGCGATGCGCTCCGGCGACGTCGAGGCGGCCGTGGTCGCCGGGATCACCCTGCTCCCCAACGCCGACGGGCACCGGCTGTTCGACCGGCGCGGGCTGCTCAACACCGGCCCGGAGTTCCACGCGTTCGACCGGCGGGCCCAGGGCTTCACACCCGCCGAGGGCGTCGGCGTCCTCCTGCTCAAGCCGCTCGCCGCGGCCGAGGCCGACGGCGACCGGGTGCACGCGGTGATCAAGGGGGTGGCGGTCAACAACGACGGCCGCACCGCCGGACCCGCCACGCCCAACCCGGCCGCGCAGCAGCGGGTGATGGCCCGCGCGCTGGCCCGGGCCGGGGTCGCCCCGGACGACGTCGCCCACATCGAGACCCACGCGGCCGGATCCCAGGTCCCGGACCTGCTGGAGCTGAAGGCGATCGCGGCCGTCTACCGCGCCGGCTCCGCCACCCCCTGCTCGCTCGGCTCGGTCAAGCCCAACATCGGCCACCCGCAGTGCGCGGAAGGCATCGCCGGCGTCCTCAAGACCGTCCTGATGCTGCGCAACCGCCAGATCGTGCCGTTCCTCAGCGGCCAGGAGCCGCTCGCCCACTTCGACTTCGACGCGGTGCCGCTGCGGTTCGCCCGCACCCTCACGCCCTGGCCGGACGCGCCGCTGGTCGCCGCCGTCTCCAGCTTCGCCGACGGCGGCACCAACGCCCACGCGATCCTGGCCGGCCGGACCGGTGACGCGGGCGCGCGGCGGCAGCCGCTGGCCCGTCCGCGGTTGCAGCGGCGCCGGCTGCCGTCCGCGGGCACCGAGCGGTTCGCGATCGTCGGCATGGCCGGGCACTACCCCGGCGCCGCGGACCTCGCGGACTTCTGGGAGAACCTCAAGGCGGGCCGGGACAGCGTGTCCGAGGTCCCGGCCGGGCGCTGGACGCCCGGCGGGGGCAGCGAGTCCCGCTGGGGCGGATTCCTCGACGACGTCGACCGGTTCGACGCCGACTTCTTCCGGATCTCCCGCCCCGAGGCGGAGATCACCGACCCGCAGGAGCGCTGGTTCCTGCGCACCTGCTGGGAGGCGATCGAGGACGCCGGGTACACCCCGGCCACCCTCGCCGAGGCCAAGGGGCCGGACCGGCGCCGCGCGGTCGGCGTGTTCGCCGGGACCATGCACAAGGACTACACCCTGGTGGCGGCGGAGGCGGCCACGCCGGTTCCGCTGAGCCTCAACCAGGGCCAGATCGCCAACCGGGTCTCCTTCTTCGGCGACTTCCACGGCCCGAGCATGACGGTGGACACCCTCTGCTCCTCCTCGCTCACCGCGCTGCACCTGGCGGTGGAGAGCCTGCGCCGCGGGGAGTGCGAGGTGGCCCTCGCGGGCGGCGTCAACCTCTCGCTGCACCCCGGCAAGTACCGCACCTACGGCGCGGTCGGCATGCACTCCTCGGACGGCCGCTGCCGCTCCTTCGGGGAGGGCGGGGACGGCTACGTGTCCGCGGAAGGCGTCGGCGCGGTGGTCCTCAAGCCGCTCGCCGCCGCGGAGGCCGACGGCGACCACATCTACGCCGTCGTCGCCGGGTCCGCGGTCAACCACGCCGGCGCGGTCAGCGGGTTCAGCGTGCCCAGCCCGGTCGGCCAGGCCGCCGTGATCTCCGCGGCGCTCGCCGCGGCGGACGTCGACGCGCGGTCCATCGGCTACCTGGAGGCGCACGGCACCGGCACCTCGCTGGGCGACCCGATCGAGATCCGGGGCCTGGCCACCGCCTTCGGCCGGGACACCGGCGACACCGGGTTCTGCGCCCTGGGGTCGGTGAAGTCCAACATCGGGCACGCCGAGGCCGCCGCCGGGATCGCCGGCCTGACCAAGGTCGCCCTGCAACTGCACCACCGCACGCTGGTGCCCTCGCTGCACGCCCAGACCGTGAACCCGCTGCTGGGCCTTGCCGGCACACCGTTCCGGCTGCAGCGCGCGGCCGAGGCGTGGCCCGCGCCGGCCGACGGCCCGCGGCGCGCCGGACTGAGCTCCTTCGGCGCCACCGGGGCCAACGCCCACCTGGTCCTGGAGGAGTACCGGCCGGCCGCCCCGGCGCCCGCCGGGGCCGCCGGCCGCCCGGCGGAACCCGTCGTGGTGCCGCTCTCCGCCCGCAGCGAGGACCGGCTCCGGGCGATGGCCGCCCGCCTCCGCGACGCGCTCGGCGCCGACGGCGACCGGCCGCTGCGCGACGTCGCGCACACCCTCCAGAGCGGCCGCGCCGAGTTCGCCGTCCGGGTCGCCTTCGTGGCCCGCAGCACCGCCGAACTCCTCGGCCAGCTCGCGGAGTTCGCCCGGAACGGGGTGCGCCCGGCGCTGTCCGGGGCCGAGCCGGACGCCACGGCCCGGCGCTGGGCCGATGGCGCCCCGGTCGACTGGGCCGCCCGGTGGGGAGCGGACCGTCCGCGCCGGGTCAGCCTGCCGGCCTACCCGTTCACCGGCGACCGGCACTGGGTGCCCACCGACCGGGCGGACCGCCCGGCGGACGCGGCGACCACCCCGCCGACCACCGTGCCGGACCCGCTGCCCGCGGACCGGCTGCCCGCCACCCGGGCGGACCGCCCGGCGGAGGCGCCCGGCACCGCGCCGGCAGGCCCGCCGGTCGTCCCACCGGAGGGCCTGCTCACCGCCGTGCGCTGGGTGGCGTCGGAGGCGGTGCCCGCCGCCGGACCGGCGCCGCGCCGGGTGCTGATCGTCGCCGACGCGCCGGGCGCCGCGCTCGCCGCGGCACTGGCCGACCACTACCGGCGCGCCGGCGGCACCACCGAGGTGACCGAGCGCCCGCTCGACGACACCTTCGCCCGCACCGGACCGGCACCCGACCGGGTCCACCTCGTCGCGGGCCCGGGCCCCCTCGGCCCGGACACCGGAGCCGCGCCCGAACTCGCCCTGCTCCGGCTGGTCAAGGCCCTCCGGCACGGTGACCCCGCCGCGCGGACGGACCTGTCCGTCGTCACGCAGGACACCCAGTCGGTCGACGGGGAGCACAGTGCGGCGCGCGGTGCGGGACTGGCCGGACTGGCCTACTTCCTGGCCCGCGAATCCGGGCGGTTCGCGGTGCGGAACCTCGATGTGTCGGGCGCCGATCTGGCGACGCCCGACGGCCGCGCCGCGGTGGCCGCCGCGGTCGCCACCGAGCCCCCGGCCCCGGCCGGCGACCTCGTCGCGCTGCGCGCGGGGCGCCGGTACCGGCAGGAGGTCGTCCCGGTGGCACCGGCCGAGGCGGCGCAGCCGGGCCTGCCGGGCATCCGGCCGGGCGGCAACTACGTCCTGGTCGGCGGCAGCGGATTCGTGGGACGCATCGTCAGCCGCCATCTGATCGACCGGTACGACGCCAAGGTGGTCTGTGTCGGACGCCGGCCGCAGAGCGACCCCGCGGTGCGCGCGGCCCTGTACGACGACCGCATCGGCTACGTCCAGGGCGACGTCACCGACCCGCACCAGGCCCGGCAGGCGATCGCCGGGGCGAAGGCCCTGCTCGGGGAGGTCCACGGGGTGCTGTTCGCCGGCGCCACCCGGATCACCGGGGCGCCGGGCGCCCTCGCCGACCTCGGCGAGGACGAGTTCCGCGCGCACTACGAAGTGAAGGCGGCGGGCGCCCGGCACCTCTACGAGGCGGTGGCGGACGAGCCGCTGGACTTCCTCTGCTACTTCTCCTCGGCCCAGGCCTTCTCCTTCGGCGGCGCCGGCACCCACGCCGCCTACGCGGCCGGGATCACCTCCGCCGACGCGTTCGCCCGCTCGGTCGGCCGGACCGCGGCGTTCCCGGTCGGGATCGTCAACTGGGGCGCCTGGCGGGCCTCGTTCGGCGAGGCGGCACGCGACTACCCGACGCTGGGCTTCCTCGACGACGCCGAAGGGGCCGCCTGCTTCGACACCGCGGTGCGGCTGCTGCGCGCGGACCGGTACCGCCAGGTCGTCGGGATGCGCGCGCCGGCCGCCCGCCCCGCGGAACCGGCCCGCCCCGCGGAACCGGTCCACTCCGCGGCACCGGCCGCCGGGCGGCTCCCGGAGATCCGCCGGCTGCTGGTGGAACGGCTCGCCAGGACGCTGCGGGTGCCGAAGGAGGACCTGTCGCCCTCGACGGCCTTCGCCGATCTGGGCGTCGACTCGATCACCGGCTCGACGTTCGTCACGCAGATCGCCGAGGAACTGGGCGTCGAACTCAACGCCGCCGCCCTGTACGAGTTCTCCTCCGTCGACCGGCTGGCCGACCACCTGACCGGCCTGCTCGGCACGGCCGGCGCACCACCGGAGCCCACGGCGCCACCGGCACCGCAGGAGCCCGCAGCACCGCCGGAGCCATCGGCACCGGACGACTTGATCGTGACGTTGGAGGCACGTTTCGCGGCCGGAGAGCTCTCCGCCGCGGAGGTGCTCGACCTGCTCGACGCCGAACTGGCCACGAGGGAGCAACGATGAGCAGCGCGAACTTCCGGGACATCCTGGACGGCTACGCGCGGGGCGCGGTCGGCGCCGAGCAGGCACGCGGTCTGCTCGACGCGCACCGCCCGGCCCCGGAACCGACCCCCGCACCCCCGGCGGCCGGCGACCCGGACCGTCCGCAGATGCTGGACATCGCCGTGATCGGCATGTCCGGGCAGGTCCCGGGGGCGGCGGACGTCGGCGAGTTCTGGCACCGCCTCACCGAGGGCCGGGTCACCTACGGCGAACTGCCCGACGACTACCTCGCCCCGGACGACCCCGGCGGCTACCGCTGGGGCGGGGCACTGGCCGAACGGGACTGCTTCGACGCGGAGTTCTTCGGCATCCGTCCGCACGAGGCGGACCTGATGAGCCACCACCAGCGGCTGCTGCTCCAGGAGAGCTGGCACGCGCTGGAGGACGCCGCCCTCGACCCGAAGCGGCTGGCCGGTTCCCGCACCGGGCTGTTCATCGGCGCCGAACCCACCGGCTACCCGCACGAGTCGTTCACCGGCGCCTCCGACGCGCTGGTGGCCTCCCGCCTCTCGTACTTCCTCGACCTGCGCGGCGCCGCACTGGTGGTCAACACCGCCTGCTCGTCCGCGCTGGCCGCGGTCCACCTGGCCTGCCAGAGCCTGCAGTCGGGGGAGTCGTCCCTCGCGCTGGTCGGCGGCGTCAACGCGGGCCTGGACGCACGCGGCCTGGACCTGCTGGTCGAGAGCGGCGCGATGTCGCCCAGCGGGCAGTGCCGCACCTTCGACGCCGAGGCGAACGGCACCGTCTACTCCGAAGCGGTGGCCGTCGTCGTCCTCAAGCGGCTGTCCGACGCGCTCGCCGACGGCGACCACGTCCACGGCGTGATCCGGGCGACCGGCATGAACCAGGACGGCGCCAGCAACGGCATCACCGCCCCGAACGGTGCCGCCCAGGAGGAACTGGTCGTCGACGTCTACCGGCGCTTCGGGATCCCCGCCGAGCGCGTCGGCTACGTCGAGGCCCACGGCACCGGGACCGCGCTCGGCGACCCGGTGGAGGCCAACGCGCTGGTGCGGGCGTTCCGGCGGCTGACCGACGAGCGGGCGTTCTGCACCATCGGCAGTGCCAAGGCGCACATCGGCCACACCGGCGCCCCCGCGGGAGTCGTCGGACTGATCAAGGTCCTGCTGTCCATGCGGCACGGCCGGCTGGTCGGCATGCCGACCCTGCGCACCCTCAACCCGCTGATCGGCTTCGAGGGCTCCGCCTTCGTCCCGGACGAGGCGGCCCGGCCGTGGCGGAGCACCTCCGGCGCCCCGCTGATGGGCGCGGTGAACTCCTTCGGGCACAGCGGGACCAACGTCCACGTGGTGGTCGAGCAGTACGTGCCCGCCGACGCGGCGGACCGTACCGGCGGCGACGGCGGCCCGCAGATCGTCCCGCTGTCGGCGCGCACCACCGAGCGGCTCCGCGCCACCGCCAAGGCCCTCGCCGCGCATCTGGCGGCGCCCGCCGACGGCGCGCCGCCGCGGCCCGCCCCGCGGCCCGTGGCGCCCGCGCAGGTGTGCGCGGTGCTGGCGGACGTCCTGGGCGTCGCCGCCGACGAGATCGACCCGGACGAGCGGCTGGACGCCTACGGGGTGCGTCCGGAGCAGTTCGCCCGGTTCGGCGAGGCCCTGGAGGCCGCGTTCGGCCCGCGGCTGGACGCCGACGCGCTCCACGAGGGCCGGACCGCCGGCGACGTGGCGCGCCTGCTGGCCGCGGCGGACGCCGCCGGGGACGCCGACGGCGAGCGGCCCGGTGCCGTGGACGCGGGGCCGTCCGTCGCCGACGTGGCACGCACCCTCCAGCTCGGCCGGGCCGAGCTCGCGGCGCGCGCCGCGCTGGTCGTCCGCGACCGGGACGAACTCCTCGCCGGACTGCGGGCGCTGGCCGCCGGACAGGAGCTGCCGGAGAACTGCTGGCTGGGCGAGGCCGACGGACGGGGCGAGGTCGTCCGGCTCTTCGGCGACGACGACGAGCTGCGCGACGCCGTGGGCAAGTGGCTGAAGCGCGGTAAGTTCGCGCAGGTCGCGGAGTTGTGGGTGCGCGGCGGCCCCATCGAGTGGAGCCGGCTGCACCGGGGCGGAACGGGGCGCCGGGTGCCGCTGCCCGGCTACCCGTTCGCCAAGGACCGCCACGGCATCACGACCGCCGTCCCCGCCGCTTCCGCCGCCCCCACCGCACCGCAGCCGCTCCGGCCGGTGGCCGAGCGCCGCCCCGAGCCGCCGGCCGCGGCCCAGGCCGGGCCCTCGGCCGCGCCGCGGGGCGACCAGCGCCCCGAGCGGCTGGCCCCGGCGCTGGAGGAGCGGATCGCGCGGCTGGCCACCGAGCTGATCGGTGCCGCCGACGGCGATGTCGACCCCGCGGAGCAGCTGGACCGCTACGGCATCGACTCGATCACCCGGACCCGGCTGAACCAGCTGCTGAGCGAGGCGTTCCCGGCGGCCTCGCGGACGCTCTTCTTCGAGTTCGCGAAGGTCGAGGGCGTGGCCGGCCACCTGGTCGAGCGGTTCCCGGACGCCTGCCGGGCCTTCCTCGGCTGGGGCGACGCGGCCGCCGTCGCCTCCGACGGGCCCGCACCGGCCGCCGAGCCCGTGCCCGACACCGCTCCCGTCCCGGTCGCCGCGCCCACCCCGACTCCCGTTCACCCGGCGCCGGTCGACGAGGCCCCCGCGGACGCGGACGCCACCGGTACCGCGGACACCACGGACGACACCACGGACGACATCGCGGACGACGCCGGGGAGGACGTCGAGGACGGGATCGCGATCATCGGGATGAGCGGTTCCTTCCCGGACGCGCCCGACCAGCAGCGCTACTGGCAGCTGCTCATGGACGGACGCTCGGCCGTCACCGAGATCCCGCACCGCCGCTGGGACTGGCGGGAGCACTACGACCCGCGTCCCGAGGGCGCGGACGTGGTCCGCAAGAGCCCCTCCAAGTGGGGCGCCTTCCTGGACGGCTTCGACGAGTTCGACCCCGCGCTGTTCCAGTTCACCGACCAGGAGGCCCGCAACACCGACCCGCAGGTGCGGCTGTTCCTCCAGGAGTGCTGGAAGGCGCTGGAGGACGCCGGCTACGCCCCGTCCAAGCTCCCCGCCGACGTCCGCGGACGCATCGGGGTCTTCGCGGGCGGCGCGAAGCACGGCTTCACCCGGTTCGGCTCCGAAGGCCGGCTGGAGATGCCCCGCACCTCCTTCGGCGACATGGTCAACCGGGTCTCCTTCCAGTTCGACCTCGGCGGACCGAGCAAGGCCGTGGACACCGCCTGCTCCTCCGCGCACGTGGCGCTGCACGAGGCCGTCGAGAGCCTCCGCTCGGGCCGCTGCGACCTGGCCCTGGCCGGTGCCGTGAACCTCTACCTGCACCCGTCCACCTACGTCGAACTGTCCACCGTGGGGCTGCTCTCCGACCGCTCCGACTGCGCCTCGTTCGGCGCCGAGGCCAGCGGCATCGTCCCCGGCGAGGGCGTCGGCGCGGTGCTGCTCAAGCCGCTGCGGCAGGCGCTGCGCGACGGCGACCCGGTGCGCGCGGTGATCCGCGGCACCGCCGTGAACCACAACGGGCGGACCATCGGCTTCACCAGCCCCAGCGCCCAGCGGCAGGCCGAGGTGATCCGGGCCGCGCTGCGCGACGCGCGGATCGACCCGCGCACGGTCGGCTACGTGGAGGCCACCGCCAACGGCTCGGAGATCGGCGACGCCGTCGAGATGACCGCGCTCACCCAGGTCTTCGCGGACCGGCCGGACGCCGACGGGCAGTTCCGCGTCGGCTCGGTCAAGCCCAACATCGGCCACGGCGAGGCGTCCGCGGGCATGGCGCAGCTCTTCAAGGTCGTCCTGGCCATGAAGCACCGCACCCTGCCCCCGACCAGGCTCCCGGCGGAGTACAACCCGGCCATCGACCTCGACCGGCTGCCCTTCGCCCTGTCCGGCACCCCCGTGCCGTGGGACCGGGTCGTGGTGGACGGCGCACCGGTGCCGCGCCGGGCCGGGATCACCGGCATCGGCGGCGGCGGGACCAACGCGCACCTCGTGGTGGAGGAGGCGCCCGAGTCCCCGGCCCGCGCCCGCGCGGCCACCCGCGGACCGGTCCTCTTCACCCTGTCCGCGCACACCCAGGAGCGGCTCGGGGCCTACGTCGACAGCTGGCTGGACTTCCTCCTGGAGCAGCCCGCGGCCGACCTCGCCGACCTCGCGTACACCCTCCAGGTCGGCCGGGTGGACCTGACGCACCGTCTGGCGGTCGTGGTCTCCGGCGTCGAGGAGCTCCGCGGACACCTCACCCGCTGGCGCCGCGGCCGGCCGTCCGACGCGGTGTTCGCGGCCACCGCGGCACGGATCGACACCACCGGCCTGGACGCCGCCGTGCGCGAGCGCGACCTCGGCCGGGTGGCCGACCTGTGGGTGCGCGGCGCGGCGGTCGACTGGGCCGGACTGCACGGCGCCCGGACTCCCGCGCGGACGTCCGGACTGCCGACCTACCCGTTCGAGCGCCGGGCCTGCTGGGTCGACGACACCGCCCCGGCGGCCCGCGCCGCCGAGCCGGCGGGCCCGGCCACCGGCCGGGAGACGACCGGCCACCCGCTGCTGACCTCCGTGGTCCCGCTCGCCGACGGCGGGACGGTGTTCGGCGGCGAGGTCTCGCTCGCCACGCACCCCTGGATCGCCGACCACGCGGTCTCCGGCACGGTGCTGTTCCCCGGCACCGGCTTCGTGGAGATGGCGCTGCACGCCGGAGCGGGCCTGGGCTGCGGGAGGCTGGAGGAACTCACCCTCGAAGCACCGCTCACCCTGGCGGAGCAGGGCGGCGCGCGGCTCCAGCTCGTCGTCCAGGCACCCGACGCGACCGGGGCCCGGCCGGTCGAGGTCCACTCGCGGCCCGCGGACGGGCCCGACGGGACGGACCAGGCCCTGCCGTGGACCCGGCACGCCGCCGGACTGCTCGCCCCCGGCGAGCCCGACGCCGGCTTCGACCTCGCGGTCTGGCCGCCGACCGGCGCCGAACCCGTGCCGGTGGACGACTACTACCAGGTGATGGCCGACGCCGGTTACGCCTACGGCCCGGCGTTCCGCGGGCTGCGCGCGGTCTGGCGGCGCGGCGACGAGGTGTTCGCCGAGGCCGTGCTCGACGACGCGCCGGACGCGGCCCGCTACGGCCTGCACCCCGCGCTGCTCGACTCGGCCCTGCACGCCATGGGCTTCGGCGGATTCGTCCGCGACGGCGGCGGACTGCTCCCGTTCTCCTGGTCCGGTATGCAGCTGTTCGGCGGGGGAGCCGCCACCGTGCGGGTGCGGTTGACCGGCGCCGGCACCGACGCGGTCTCGGCCGCGGTCGCCGACGCCGCCGGCCGCCCCGTGGCCGTCCTCGACTCCCTGGTGCTGCGCCCGGTCTCCGGCCGCCGCCCGGGCCCGGTCCGCCAGGACCTGCCCGAGGACCTGCTCCACCTGGACTGGACCCCGCTGCCGGTGACCGCCACCGGCCCCGGGACGTGGAGCCCGGCCGGACCCGACGAACTGGGCCTGGTCGCGGAACTGCGCCGCGCCGGCCACGACGTGTCCGACGCCGGCGGGACGGCGCTGCTGTCCCTGTCCACCGGGCGGCCCGACGACCTGGCCGCCGGCATCCGGGCCGCCACCGCACGCGCCCTCGACCTGGTGCGGGACTGGCTGGCCGACGAGGGCCAGGCCGCGGCGCGCCTGGTGGTGGTGACCCGGCGGGCGGTGTCCACCCGCGTCGGCGAGGACGTCGACGACCTGGTGCACGCCCCGGTGTGGGGCCTGCTGCGGGCCGCGCAGGCGGAGAACCCCGAGCGGCTGCTGCTGGTCGACGTGGACGGTACGGAGGCGTCGACCGCCGCGCTGCCCGCGGCGGTCGCGGCCGCCCTCGCCGCCGGTGAGGCGCAGCTCGCCCTGCGCGAGGGAACGGCGACGGTGCCCCGGCTGGCCCGGCTCGGGGCGGACGGCGCGCTGGTCCCGCCGGGCGACGGCACCGCCTGGCGCCTGGACACCGCCGGCGCCGGCACCCTGGAGAACCTGGCGCTGCTGCCCTGGCCCGCGGCCGAGGCACCGCTGACGCCCGGTCAGGTGCGGGTCGAGGTGCGCGCCGCGGGGCTCAACTTCCGCGACGTGCTCGGCGCGCTCGGCATGTACCCCGGGGAGCTGACGCTCGGCGCCGAGGGGGCCGGAGTGGTCACCGAGGTCGGCGCCGAGGTGTCCCACCTCGCCGTCGGGGACCGGGTGATGGGCCTGTTCCCCAGCGGCCTCGGCCCGATCTGCGTGGCCGACGCGCACACCGTGGTCCGGATGCCGCGCGACTGGTCCTTCGAACGGGCCGCCGCGGTCCCGGTCGCCTTCGCCACCGCCTACTACGGCCTGGTGGACATGGGCGGCCTCACGTCCGGCGAGGCGGTCCTGGTGCACGCCGCGGCGGGCGGCGTGGGCATGGCCGCGGTACAGCTCGCCCGGCACCTGGGCGCGGAGGTCTTCGCCACCGCGAGCGAGGGCAAGTGGGACGCGGTGCGGGACCTCGGGGTGCCCGACGACCACCTGGCCTCCTCCCGCGACCTGGACTTCGAGGAGAAGTTCCGGACCGTCACCGGCGGCCGCGGCGTGGACGTGGTCCTCGACTCGCTGGCCCGCGAGTTCGTCGACGCGTCGCTGCGGCTGCTGCCGCGCGGCGGCCGGTTCGTGGAGATGGGCAAGACCGACATCCGCGACGCCGCACAGGTCGCGACCGCGCACTTCGCGGTCCGCTACCGGGCGTTCGACATCGTGGACGCCGGGCCCCGGCGGATCGGCGAGATCCTCGCCGAGATCGTGGACCTCTTCGAGCGGGGCGTCCTCGACCACCTGCCCCGGCGCACCTGGGACCTGCGGCGCGCCCCGGACGCCTTCCGGTTCATGAGCCAGGCCCGCCACGTCGGGAAGATCGTCCTGACGGTGCCGCGGCGGCCGGACCCGGCACACACCGTGCTGATCACCGGCGGCACCGGCACCCTCGGCGGCATGCTCGCCCGGCACCTGGTGACCGAACGCGGTGCCCGGCACCTGCTGCTGCTCAGCCGCCGCGGCCCGGAAGCCCCCGGAGCGGCCGAACTGACCGCCGAACTCACCGCGGCGGGCGCCCGGGTGACCGTGCTGGCCTGCGACGTCGCCGACCGCGACCGGCTCGCCGAGGTCCTCGGCTCGCTGCCCGCCGAGCACCCGCTCGGCACCGTCGTGCACACCGCCGGCGACCTCGACGACGGGGTGTTCGACGCGCTGACCCCGGACCGGCTCGCCCGGGTCCTGCGGCCCAAGGCCGAGGGCGCCTGGAACCTCCACGAGCTGACCCGCGGGACGGACCTCGCCGAGTTCGTGCTGTTCTCCGGCGCGGCCGGTGTGCTCGGCAACCCCGGCCAGTCCAACTACGCCGCGGCCAGCTCCTTCCTCGACGCCCTCGCCCAGCACCGCCGGGCGCAGGGGCTGCCGGGCACCTCCCTGGCATGGGGCTACTGGGAGCAGGCCACCGGCCTGACCAAGCACCTCAGCGACGGCGACACCGGGCGGATGGCCCGCGGCGGCCTGCTGCCGCTGCCGTCCGCGGACGGCCTCGCGCTGTTCGACCTGGCGCGCGGCGCCGACGCACCGCTCCAGGTGCCGATGCGCCTGGACCTGGCCGCGCTGCGCACCCAGGCCGACGCGGGCGCCGGCCACCCGCTGCACCGCGCACTGCTGGAGACGGTGCCCCGGGCGGCGTCCGCCGCCGCGCCGGACAGCGGCGCCGGTCCGGACGGTCTCGACGGCCTGGCCGACCTCCCGGAGGACGAGCAGTACGCCGTGCTCCTGGAGTTGGTCTGCGGGCAGGTCGGCTCGGTCCTGGTCATCGACCCGGCGACGGTCGGCGCCGACGCCGGCTTCGTCGAGCTGGGCCTGGACTCCCTGACGGCGGTGGAGCTCCGCAACCGCCTCAACCGGGCCACCGGCCTGCGCCTGCCGGTCACCCTGGTCTTCGACCAGCCCGCGCCCGGTGCGCTCGCCGCCTACCTGCGGCAGCGGCTCACCACGGGCCGCGGGGCCCGCAAGCCCGCCGCCCCGGCCGCCCCCGCCCCGGCCCCGGCCGCCGGATCCCCCGCCCCGGCCGCCGACCGGGCGGCGGCCCCGGCCCCGCACCGGCTGCTGCTCGCCGGTACGGACGCCGAACAGCTCGGTGCCGTACTGGAATTCGGCTGCCGCGACACGGACGCGCTGCTCGCCCTCGCCGCCGACCACCCGCACCTCGTCGTGCACGGCGTGACCGGCGACAAGGAACTGGTCGGCACCGCCGAGCGGGAGATCGACGCCCGCGGCCTGGCGGACCGGGCCGAGGTGTGCCACTCCGGCGGCCCGCTCGACCCCTTCCCGGGCACCTACGACCTGGCGTACGCGGTCGGCGGCTGCTACCGCGTCGAGGACAAGCAGGCGCTCTTCGCGAACCTGGACGCGGCGGTCGTGGACGGCGGCCAGGTGCTCCTCGCGGACGTCCTGTGCACGCTCAGCGGCGATCTGGTCGACGCCGCCGCCGGGATCAGCGTCCCGACGGCGCGCACCTGGGCCGAGGTGTTCGCCCGGAACCGGTTCGTCATCGAGCGGCTGCTCCCGCACGACCCCGCGGACCCCGACACCGACCCCGACCTCGCCGGGCCGCTGCGGCACGGCTGGATCGGACACCACCTGTTCCACCTGCGCAAGCAGACCTCCTCGACCGAGGAGGAGCGCCTGCGGACCAACCGGGCACACCTGGCCGAGACCACCGCGCAACCGCGCGCCGCGCGGAGCTGAAGGAGAAACAGAGTCAATGTCGCCCCACGTCAAGCAGGCGCTGGCGGACCTCGTGGCCCGCGTCCTCGATGCCGCCCCCGAGGCGGTCAACCGGACCTCCTTCCAGGACCTCGGGCTGGACCGGGCCGTCGCGCTGACCGAAGCGGTCAACGCGCACTTCGGCACGGACCTGCCGACCAGCGCGGTGACCGAGGCCGGTGACCTCGACCGGCTCGCCGAACACGTCCGGACCCGGCTCGACCGGCAGGCCCCGCCGGAGGCCGTCGCCGTCATCGGCATGCACTGCCGCACCGCCGGCGCGCAGAACCCCGACGAACTGTGGGAGGTGATCAGCCAGGGCGCCGACCGCACCACCGAGGTCGACGACCCGGTCGCTCTCGGCCTGCTGCGCGAGCACTTCCCGGACGCCGCCCCGCCGCGCTACGGCGCCATCTCCGGCAGCGAGCTCTTCGACCCGGCGTTCTTCCGGATCGCCCCGCGCGAGGCCGCGGCGATGGACGCGGCCCAGCGCATCCTGCTCGAATCCTGCTACCACGCCCTGGAGGACGCGGCGCTGGACGCCTCGGCGCTGCGCGGCCGCTCCGTCGCCACCCTCGTCGGCAGCACCGGACTCGCGCCCCAGGCCGAGTACTCCGCGCACGCCCTGATGGGCTCCGACACCAGCATCATGGCCGCCCGCCTCGCCTACCAACTGGACCTCAGCGGCCCGGCGATGACGGTGGACACCGCCTGCTCGTCCTCGCTGGTCGCGGTCGACCTGGCCCGCCGCCTGCTGCTGTCCGGCGAGTCGGACCTGGCGCTGGCCGCCGGGGTGTACGTGGCCAACCACCCCGGGACCTTCGTCACCATGGAGGCCCTCGGCACCGTCTCGCCCGGCCGGGCCTGCCGGCCCTTCGACGCCGACGCCGACGGGATGCTCGTCGGCGAGGGCGTCGGCGTCCTCGTCCTCAAGCGGCTCTCCGACGCGGTCCGGGACAACGACCGGATCCTCGGCGTCATCCGGGGCAGCGGGACCAACCAGGACGGCCGGACCTCCGGCATCACCTCGCCCAGCGCCCCCGCGCAGAGCGCCCTGCTGCGTGACGTCTACCGGCGCAACGGCATCGACATGGACCGGCTGCGCTACATCGAGGCGCACGGCACCGGCACCAGCCTCGGCGACCCGATCGAGGTGCACGGACTGACCGAGGCGTTCGCGGACTTCACCGACCGCAGGCAGTTCTGCGCGATCGGCTCGATCAAGGCCAACATCGGCCACACCATGGGCGCCGCCGGCGTCCTGGGCGCCATCAAGGTGCTGCTGTGCCTGCGGCACGGCCAACTCCCCCCGGCCACCAACTTCCGCGACGAGAACAAGCACGCCGACTTCGAGGACAGCCCGGTCTACGTCAGCCGCGAGCTGGCCGAGTGGCCCCCCGACGGCACGGCCTCCCGCCTGGCCGGGGTGAGCTCCTTCGGCTACAGCGGCACCAACGCCCACGTGATCATCGAGGAGTACACCGCCCCGGAGCGCCCCGCCCGGGCCGTGCCCCGGCGCCGGCAGCTCGTCCCGCTCTCCGCGAAGACCGAGGACCAGCTGCGCGAGAAGGCCGGTGCGCTCGCCGCCCACCTGCGGGCCGCCGGGCCAGGCGACGCGGCGCTCCTGGACGTGGCGTACACCCTCCAGGTGGGCCGCGAGGCGTTCCCCGAACGGTTCGCGGTGGCCGCCGGCACGGTGGACGAACTGACCACCGCCCTCGACGCGTTCGCGGGCGGCGCCACCGAGGTGCCCGGCGCGCACCGCGGGCAGGTCACCGACCGCCGCCCGGGAGCGCCGGCCCCGGCCGCCGCCGGCCGGGACGCCGACGCCCTCGCCGCCGCCTGGGTCACCGGCGCCACGGTGGACTGGCCGCGGCTGCACACCGGCAGCGCGCCCCGGCGCCTCGCACTGCCGGGACACCCCTTCGTCCGCGACGTCTTCCCGCACGTCTGGGCGGACGGCAACGCGCCCGGAGCGGCCGGCCAGGACCCCGCCCCGGCGCACCCGGAGGCCGGTGCCGTGCCGTCCGTCCTCGGCGCGCTCGACGCGGCGGCCGAGGAGCACCTGCGGTCCGACCCGACGGCCGGGGACCTCGAAGCCGCGCTGCGCTCCGACGTGATGGTGCGCGAGCTGACCCAGGTCTGCCGGCGGATGCTGTTCGCCTCGCTGCGCCGGATGGACGTCTTCGAGGCCGCCGGCGAGCGCCACAGCGAGGCGGAACTGGCCCGCCGGCTGGGCGTGGTGGACGAGCACGCGGCGCTGTTCCGCGGGCTGCTGGGCGTCCTCACCGACGGCGGCTACCTGCGCGCCGACGGCGCGGAACTGGTCACCACCGACCAGGTCGCCGACCCGTCGGCGCTGACCTGGGACGAGGACGAGCTGGCGGCCCTCAAGCGCGAGGTGACCGCCGACTACCCGGAGATGGACGGCTACTTCCACCTCCTGACGATCTGCCTGGAGGAGTTCCCCGAGGTCCTCACCGGCCGCCGGAAGGCGCACGAAGTGCTCTTCCCCGGCGGCTCGTTCGACGCCGTGGAGGCCGTGTACCACAGCGACGGCGACACCAACGGCCTGGTGGCCGGGCTCGTCGCGCGGTACGTCCGGGCGCGCCGCGAGCGCGACCCGGAGGCCACCGTCTCCGTCCTGGAGATCGGCGCGGGCACCGGCGGCACCACCGCCAAGGTGCTGCCCGCGCTGGACGGCACGGACGGGCGGCTGCGCTACGTGTACACCGACATCTCGCGCGGCTTCACGCAGTACGGGCGCAACCAGTACGGCAAGGACCACCCGTTCGTGACCTTCGCGCCGCTGGACATCGAGTCCGCGCCCACCGGGCAGGGCTTCGAGGCCGGCAGCCAGGACGTCGTCCTCGCCTGCAACGTGCTGCACGCGACCCGCAACATCGACGACACCCTGGCCCACGCCCGGCAGCTGCTCCGCCCCGGCGGCGTGCTGATCCTCCTGGAGACCACCCGCGCGCAGGACTTCTTCACCCTCACCTTCGGCCTGATGGGCGGCTGGTGGTCCTTCGAGGACGACTGCCGGCTGCCGGGCTCCCCGCTGCTCAGCGTCGCCCTGTGGCGGCAGGCCCTGGAGCGCGGCGGGTTCCGGGCGGTGCGCAGCCTGTCGCCGGCGCCGGTGCGCGAGGACCAGGCGTACCAGGCGGTCGTCCTGGCCGAGAAGGAAGGCGCGCTGGAGGGCCCCGCGCAGGCGGCGCGGACCGCCTCGGACCGGGTCGTCGGAGAGGCCCCGGAGACGTCCCCGGCCGCCGTCGCCCCCGTGGCGGAGCCGGTCGCCGAGCCCGCCCCCGACGCCGAACCCCGGGAGCCGGCCGGCGGCTCACTCCAGGAAGTGGTCGTCGACGCCTGGCGCGAGGTGCTGGGCGTCACCACCGCACGCCCGGAGGACGACTTCCAGGAGGTGGGCGGCGACTCGATCCTGGCCACTCAGATCATCTCCCGGCTGAAGAGCCGCTTCCCGTTCGAGCTCGACCTCGGTGAGCTGTTCCAGGCCCGCACCCTGGCCGACATGGTGCAGCTGCTGGAAGCCGAACTGATCGAGCGCATCGACGAGTTGCCCGAAGAGACCATCAGCACCCTGCTTGCGTGAACCGGCGAGAGAAGCCAGGACGCCGTCGATGACACAGAGGAGTTTGCCCGCCATGTCCAGCGAAGATCTCGACACCTCGCGCAAGGCGCAGCTGTCCCCGCAGAAGCGGGCGCTGCTGGAGAAGCTGAGCGGGGCCGCCCGCGCGTCGGGGAGCACCGGCATCCCGCGCCGCCCGGCCGGCGACCGCCCGCCGCTCTCCTTCGCCCAGCGGCGCCTGTGGTTCCTCGACCAGATGGTCCCCGGCAGCGCGGCGTACAACGTCCCGATGAGCTTCCGGCTCCGCGGGCCGCTGCGGCGTGAGGTGCTGCAGCGCGCCGTGGACGAGATCGTCCGCCGGCACGAGTCGCTGCGCACCCTCCTGCCCAGTGCGGACGGGGAACCCTGGCAGCGCGTCCTTCCGCAGCTGAGCGTGCCGGTCGAGCTGGTGGACCTCGCCGCGGACCCGGGGGCGCTGGACGGCCTGGTCGGCGAGGCGGCCCGACGGCCCTTCGACCTGGCGACCGGGCCCCTGGTGCGGGTGACCCTCTACCGGTTGGCGCCCGAACTGCACGTGGTGCTGCTCAACGTCCACCACATCGTCGTCGACGGATGGTCCCTCGGCCTGTTCTGGCAGGAACTGCTGACCCTGTACCGCGCCTTCGCGGCCGGCCGGCCCTCCCCGCTGCCGGAACTCCCCATCCAGTACGCGGACTTCGCCACCTGGCAGCGCGAGCACCTCAGCGGCGACCGGCTGGAGCAGCAGCTGGCGTACTGGCGCGAGCAGCTGGGCGAGGGCACCGAGCCGCTGGAGCTGCCCTTCGACCGGCCCCGCCCGCCCGTGCAGAGCTTCGAGGGCCGGGACCTCCGGATGGTCTTCCCGCCGGAGCTGCGCACCAGGCTGACCCGGATGGGCAAGGAGGAGGGCGTCAACCTCTTCACCGTGCTGCTCGGCGCGCTGAACGTGCTGCTGCACCGGTACACCGGGCAGGAGGACATCGCGGTCGGCTCGCCCGTCACCAACCGCACCCGGCTGGACATCGAGCAGCTCATCGGGCTGTTCGTCAACACGCTCGTCTACAAGACCCGGCTGTCCGGTCAGCCGGACTTCCGCGAGGTGCTGCGCCGGGTACAGGACGTGGTCAACGGGGCGCACCAGTACCAGGAGGTCCCCTTCGAGGCGGTGGTCGAGGCGCTCCAGCCGGAGCGCTACCTGAGCCAGAACCCGCTGTTCCAGGTGTCCTTCAGCTTCCTTCCGGCCCGCGAGCTCAGTTCCGGCGAGGAGCTGACGGTCGAGGAGATCGAGGGCATCCGCAACGACACCGCCAAGTTCGACCTGTGGATCAGCGTCGTCGACCGCGACCGGGACTTCCTGGTGGAGGTGGAGTACAACTCCGCCGTCTTCGACGAGGCGACCGTCCAGCGGCTGCTGGACGGCTACCGGGTGGTGCTGGAGGCGGTCGCCGCCGATCCGGCCCTCGGTGTCGGCGACGTGCCGATCATGCCGGCCGCCGACCGGGCGCGGCTGGAGGGGGACTGGAGCGGCTCGACGGCGCCCGTCCCGGCGGCGCCGCAGGACACGCTGCTGCACGAACTGGTCCGGGCCCGCGCCACCGAGGCACCGGGCTCGATCGCGGTCAGCCACGAGGGCGAGCACGTCACCTACCGGGAGCTGGACGGCCGGGCCAACGCCCTGGCGCACCGGCTGCGCCGGCTGGGCGCGGGTCCCGGCACCGTCATCGGGCTGTGCGCCGAGCGCTCCGTGGACCTGATCACCGGGGTCCTGGGCATCCTGAAGTCCGGCGCCGCCTATCTGCCCATCGACGCCGCCTATCCTCCCGAGCGCGTCTCCTACCTCCTGGCCGACAGCTCCGCGCCGATCCTGGTGACCCAGCGGCACCTGGTCGAGGGCCTGCCCGAGCACACCGCCGAAGTGGTGGTGCTGGACGGCACGACCGACGAGCGGGTCCCCGAGCGGGCGCCGGGTGCCGGCCCCGACGACCCGGCCTACGTCATCTACACCTCCGGCTCCACCGGAACGCCCAAGGGCGTGCTGGTCAGCCACGCCAACGTGCTGCGCCTCTTCTCCGCCACCCAGGACTGGTTCGGCTTCGGCCGGTCGGACACCTGGACCCTCTTCCACGCCTTCACCTTCGACTTCTCGGTGTGGGAGATCTGGGGCGCGCTCACCCACGGCGGGCGCCTGGTCGTGGTGCCGCACTGGGTGAGCCGTTCCCCCGAGAGCTTCTACGAACTGCTCCGGGACGAGCGGGTCACCGTGCTCAACCAGACGCCGCTGGCCTTCCGCCACCTGTCGGAGGTCGAGCGCGGCGCACTGTGCCTGCGGGTGGTCGTCTTCGGCGGCGAGGAACTGGACGTGCGCAGCCTGGGGCCCTGGTTCGACCGCCACGGGGACACCATGCCCCGGCTGGTGAACATGTACGGGATCACCGAGACGACCGTGCACGTCACCTACCGCCCGGTGACCCGCGCCGACGTGGACGCCGCCGTGGTGCACAGCCCGATCGGCCGGCCCATCCCCGACCTGCGGGTGCGGGTGCTGGACGGCCACGGCCAGCCGACCCCGGTCGGGGTGCGCGGCGAGCTGTACGTCGGCGGGGCCGGGGTGACCCTGGGCTACCTGAACCGCCCGGAGCTGACCGAGCAGCGCTTCCTGCGCGACCCGGACGGCTCCCGCTGGTACCGCAGCGGCGACCTGGTCCGCTGGACGGCCGACGGGGAGCTGGAGTACCTCGGGCGCGCCGACGACCAGGTGAAGATCCGCGGCCACCGGATCGAACTGGGCGAGATCGAGGCGGCACTGGCCGCCCATCCCCGGATCGGCGAGGCCGTCGTGCTCGCCCGGCGGGACGACGGGGACACCGGCCCCAAGCGGCTGGTCGCCTACGTCGTACCGGGTACGCGGCAGGACACCGAGGACGGTGCCGCCGACGCGGCCGACGCGGCCGAGGACGCGACCGACCCGGCGTCGGGCGAGGCGACGGAGTGGGAGTCCGTCTTCGACCGCGTATACGGGGAAGGCGACGAGGGCCCCGCCGATTTCAAGATCACCGGCTGGGACAGCAGCTACGACAGCGGTCAGCTGCCGGAGCAGGAGATGCGCGAGTGGGTGGACACCACGGTCGCCCGCATCCTGGAGCTGCGCCCCCGGCGGGTGCTGGAGATCGGCTGCGGCACCGGCCTGCTGCTCTCCCGGATCGCCCCGCACTGCGAGGTCTACCACGCCACCGACATCTCCCGGACCGCGCTGGACCACGTACGCAACCAGCTCGTGGACCGCCGATCCGAACTGTCCCACGTACAGCTGCACCACGGTGGCGCCGACGACCTCACCGCCTTCCAGGACCGGCAGTTCGACGTGGTGGTCGTCAACTCCGTGGTCCAGTACTTCCCCGACGCCGGGTACCTGCGCGACGTCCTGGGCGCGGTGCTGCCCCGGGTGGACGACGACGGCACCGTGTTCGTGGGCGACGTGCGCCACCTCGGCCTGCTGGAGGCGTTCCACACCGACGTCGAACTCCACCAGGCGGGGCCCGCGCCGAGCGAGGAGCAGCTGCGCGCCCGCGTGCGCCGGCGGGTGTCCCAGGACCAGGAGCTGGTGCTGCACCCGGACTTCTTCCGCGCCGTGCAGCAGGAGGAACCGCGCCTGGCGGACGTGCGGACGCAGTTGCGGCGGGGCACCCACGAGAACGAGATGACCCGCTACCGGTACGACGCCTACCTGCGCGTCGGCAGCCGCACGGCGGCCCCCGCCACCCCCGGCACCACGATCGAATGGGCCCCGGACGCGGACGTGCTCGCCGCGGCCGAGGAGCGGCTGCGCGCCGAACCGGACCGGGCCCTGGCCGTCCTGGGCGTGCCCAACGCCCGACTGGCCGCCGGCCGCGACGGGGGGATCCAGCCGGAGCGGTGGTGGCAGCTGGCCGAGCGCCTCGACTGCACCGCGACGGTGGACTGGATGCCGGACCGCAACGACGGAAGCTATGCGGTGCTGCTGCGCCCCGCGGGCGACCCGGACGACCGGGTGGCCGTCGAAACGCCGGCACCGACGGGCCGTTGGCCGGAATACGCCACCGACCCGGTGTTCAACCAGTGGGCGCGGGCGGTGGTGCCCGATCTCCGCGGGTACCTCAAGGACCGGCTGCCCGACTACATGCTCCCGACCGCGTACGTCCCCCTGAAGAAGTATCCGGTCAACGTCAACGGGAAGCTCGACCGGGCCGCGCTGCCGGAGCCGGTCGTCGAGACGCTCGACGAGTCCGCCGACACCACCGAGGCCCGGACCCCGGCCGAGCGGATCATCGCCGAGGTCTGGTCCGAGGTGCTCGGGGTGTCGCCGGTCGGCGCCGGCAGCAACTTCTTCCGGCTGGGCGGGGACTCCATCCACAGCATCCACGTGGTGTCCAAGGCCCGCGACCGGGGCCTGGAACTGACCCCGCAGATGATCTTCCAGCACGACACGCTCGCCGAACTCGCCGCGGCGGCCGAGGCGAACACACCGGTGGGAAGCCGCGCGGGGGCCGACGCGGAACCCGGCGACGGGGACGAAGCCGCCCGCCTGGCGGAGCTCCGTGCGGACCCCGACGTCGAGGACGTCTACCCGGTCGCCCCGTTCCAGGAGTGGGCCCTGCGCCAGCTCCGCACCCCGGAGCCCGGCATGTTCCAGGTCCACCGGCTCACCGCGGTACCGCTCGGGATGGCCGACAAGGACGACTTCCGCCGCTTCCTGGAGGAGCAGGCGCGGACCTACCCGGCGATGCGGACCTCCTTCCGCTGGATCGGGCCGGACCAGGCCGTCCAGGTGGTCCACCGCGAGCCCCGGGTCGAGCTGGACTTCACGGACTGGCGGGAACTCTCGCCCGTGGAGCAGGACCAGGCGCTCGAAGCGCACCTGAAGGCGGACCGGGAACGCGGCATCGCACCCGAGGAACCGGGCGCCATCCGCTACTTCGTGGCCGACGTCGACGACCACACCTGCATCATCGTGGTCAGCCTCAGCTACCTGTGCCTGGACGGCTGGAGCTTCGACATCATCGCCAACCAGCTCGACCGGGGCCTGCCCGAGCTCGCCGCGGGCAAGCCCCCGGTCCTCGAAGCGGGTCTGCCGTTCAAGGAGTTCGTGGCGGCGGTGCGCGGCGGCGACCAACGGGCGGCCGAGCGCTACTGGCAGCGGGCACTCGGCGACCTTCCGGGTCCCACACCGCTCTCCGCGCGGGTACCCGGCAACGACCGCGGCATCGAGAGCGGATTCGGACGGCAGTGGATCGCCCTGCCCGACCGGCTCACGGCCCGCTTGCGCGCGGTGGCGCGCGAGCACCGGATGACGCTGAACGTGCTGTTCCAGGCCGGCTGGGCGGCCACCGTCGCGGCGTTCGTCGGCGGGGCCGAGGAGCGCACCGACGTGACCCACGGTGTGCTGTTCACCGGCCGTTCCGGCGGCCCCCAGGGCGTCGGCGACATGGTCGCCCCCACCCTGAACATCCTGCCGCTGCGTACCCGGGCGGCCGGCACCGAGCCGGTGCCGGACTACCTCGTCCGGGTCCGGGACGCGCTGGTGGCGATGAGCGCGCACGAGAACACGCCGCTGCACCGGGCGATGGCCTGGGCCGGGCAACCGGACGACGTGCTGCCCACCGAGAGCTACCTGGTGTTCCAGAACGTGGGGCTGGACAACTCGGAGCGCTTCAGCGCCGCCTACTACATCTCCCGGATGGGCTTCCCGCTGCGCCTGGACGTCTTCCCCACCGAGACGATCAAGCTGCACATGTCGTACTACCGGCACCGCTTCACCGACGCCACCATCACCCGCCTGATCGGCGCCTTCACCTCCGTGCTGGAGGCGCTCGCGGCCGACCGGCCGCAGCGCGTCCAGGACCTGACGGCCGCGGCCCTGCGGGAGCGGCCCGCGCCGGAGGGGCTGCTGTCCTTCCGCGAGGGCGAGTTCGTGGTCCGGGACATCTGCGCGTTGCTGGGGGAGGTGAACGAACTCCGGTGACCGTTCCCACCGTCTTCATGTTCTCCGGGCAGGGCTCGCAGTACCACGGGATGGGCCAGGGCCTGTACCGGGCCGAGCCGGTCTTCCGGGAGGCGCTCGACCGCCTCGACGCGGTCGCCGGAGCGGAGATCGGCACCTCCGTCCTGGGACGGATGTACACCCCGGGCCGCAGCCGCGGCGAACCGTTCGACGACATCGAGTTCACCCACCCGGCGATCGTGATGGTCGAACTCGCCCTGGCCGAGACCCTCGTCGCGTACGGCATCGAGCCCGACCTGCTGCTCGGCGCGAGCCTCGGCGAGTTCACCGCGGCCGTCCTCGCGGGCGTGCTCGACGCCGACGCCTGCCTGCGGCTCCTGGTCCGCCAGGCCAGGGCGCTGCGCGACGCGCCGCGCGGCGGCATGCTCGCGGTCCTGGAGGACGTGGCACTCCACCAGGACCTCCCGGTGCTGCGCGAGCGGACCGAGATCGCCGCCCGGAACTACCCCGGCCACTTCGTGGTCTCGGGCGCCGAGGCGGACCTGGTCGCGGCCGAGGAGGCGCTGCGGGCCCGCCAGGTGGTGTGCCAGCGGGTCCCGGTCGGCTACGCCTTCCACTCGCGGCTGATGGACGCCGGTGAGCCGCTGTTCCGGTCCGTCATGGCGGGGACCGCGCTGCGGCCGCCGCGGATCCCCGTGGTGTCCTGCGCGAGCACGGGCGAGGTGCCCCGGGTGACGGTCGACCACCTGTGGCGGGCGACCCGGCAGCCCATCGAGTACGCCGAGACGCTGGCGGCGCTGGAGCGGCGCGGGCCGTTCCAGTACCTGGACCTCGGACCGGCCGGCACCCTGCACAACTTCGCCCGCAAGGGCCTGTCCGCCACCTCGCGCTCCCGGTCGCTGCCGCTGCTCGGCCCGCTGGGCGAGGACACCCGGTCGCTGGCCGCCGTGCGCGCCGCGGTGGCCCCGCGCGACCGCTCCCACCCCGTATCCCACCCCGTATCCAAGGACGGCGTCATGAAGGTGTACGGATTCCCGGGCCAGGGCAGCCAGGCCAAGGGGATGGGCAAGGACCTCTTCGAGGAGTTCCCCGAGGAGACCGCGCTCGCGGACGCGGTGCTCGGGTACTCGATCCGCGAACTGTGCGTCGAGGACCCCCGGCGGGAGCTGGCCCGGACGCAGTTCACCCAGCCCGCGCTCTTCGTGGTCAGCGCGCTGACCTGGCTCCGCGCCCGGCGCGAGGACCCCGAGCCGCCGGACTACCTCGTCGGCCACAGCCTCGGCGAGTACACCGCGCTGTTCGCCGCCGGCTCCTTCGACTTCGAGACCGGACTGCGGCTGGTCACCCGCCGCGGCGAGCTGATGAGCCGGGCCGGCGGCGGCCGGATGGCGGCCGTCATCGGCCGCGATCTGGACACGGTGGAACGGGCGTTGGCCGACCACGGGCTGACCGGCCTGGACATCGCCAACCACAACGCGCCCACCCAGTTCGTGGTGGCCGGGCCCGCCGACCAGATCGACCTGGCCAAGCCGGTGTTCCAGGAGCTCGGCGCGCACTACGTGCCGCTGAACGTCAGCGCCCCCTTCCACTCGCGCTATCTGCGCGACACCGCCGACGAGTTCGCCGCCTACCTCGACGGGTTCACGCTGCGCGACCCGGCGATCCCCGTCGTCGCCAACGTGCACGCCCGGCCGTACGGCCCCGGCGAGGCGAAGCGGCTCCTGGCCCGCCAGATCGCCTCGCCGGTGCGGTGGACCGACACGGTGCGGTACCTCATGGGCAAGGGCGACTTCGCGTTCGAGGAGCTCGGCCCCGGCGCGGTGCTGCGCAAGCTCGTCGCCAAGATCCGGACCGAGGCCGAGCCGCTGACCGTGGAAGAGCCCGTGGTCCAGGCGCCCGTGGTCCGGGCGCCCGCCGTCCACGAGGCGACGGTCCCCGCGGTGCCCGCCCCCGTGGTGCCCGCCCCCGAGGTCCAGGCGCCCGCCGTCGAGCCCGCACCGCAGGTCGCCGTCGCGGCGGCCGTCGCCGCGCCTGGGCCCGCCGCGCTCGGCGCCGACACCTTCCGCGAGCGCTACGGCCTGCGCCACGCCTACCTCGCCGGCTCGATGTACGGCGGGGTGTCCGGCGCGGACCTCCTGGTGCGCCTCGCGAAGGCGGGCGGCATGGGCTTCTTCGGCACCGGCGGACTGTCCCTGGACGAGGTCGCGGCGGGCCTGGACACGGTCCGCGCCGCCCTCGGCGGCGACGGGGCCTACGGCGCCAACCTGCTCCACCAGCACGCCGACCCGGCCCGGGAGATGGCGCTGGTCGACCTCTTCCTGCGCACCGGCGTGCGCACCGTCGAGGCGTCCGGCTTCCTGCGCATCACCCCCGCCCTCGTCAAGTACCGGCTCAGCGGCGGCCGGGTGCTCGCCAAGGTGTCCAGCACCGACATGGCGGCCGCGTTCCTCGCGCCCGCCCCCCGCGCCCTCGTCGCGGACCTCGTCGACGCGGGCGCCCTCAGCGGGCAGGACGCCGCGCGCTACGCGGACCTCCCGCTCGCCGACGACCTGTGCGTGGAGACCGGATCCGGCTGGTACGACGCCGCGGGCAGCCTCACCACCCTGCTGCCCACCGTGCTGCGGCTGCGCGACGCGGCGTCCGGCACCGGACCCCGGGTGCACGTGGGCGCGGCCGGCGGCATCGGCAGCCCGGAGGCCGCGGCCGCCGCGTTCCTGCTCGGCGCGGACTTCGTGCTCACCGGCTCGATCAACCAGTGCACCCCGGAGGCGGCCACCAGCCCGGCCGTCAAGGACCTGCTCCAGGAACTCGACGTCCACGACGTGGCCCTCGCGCCCGCCCCGGAGATGTTCGAACTGGGCGTGCGGGCACAGGTGGTCAAGCGCGGCGTGTTCCTGCCCGCCCGCGCCGGGAAACTGCACGAACTGTGGCGCCGCCACGACTCGCTGGCCGACCTCGACGCCCCGACCAGGGCCCAGATCGAGGAGAAGTTCCTGCGCGGACCGCTCCCCGCGGCCGCCACGGCGCCCGGCGGCGACCCCAAGCGGACGATGGCCGACGCCTTCCGGACCTACCTCGACCGCGGCTTCCACCTGGCGCGCAGCGGCGAACCGGGCCGGACCGTCGACTACTTGATCTACTGCGGGCCGGCCATGGGCGCCTTCAACTCCTGGGTGCGCGGCACCGTCCTCGCGCCCTGGCAGGCCCGTCACGCCGACACCGTCGCCGAGCACCTGATGGCCGAGACCGCCGCGCTGCTGCGGGAACGGGCAGCCCGGTTCACCGCCGTGTGAACCGCGCCCGACCGACAAGCTCCTCGTCTGCCGAATGACCCCGGCCTCCGTGCGGAGGCCGGGCAGCAAGGGAAGAGGGAACGACCGTGAGTTCGCAGGACGGCACTGAAGTGTCCGGGACCGACATCGCCATCGTGGGCATGGCCGGGCGCTTCCCGGGCGCCGACAGCGTGGGGGAATTCTGGGAGCTGCTGCGGGCCGGTCGCGAGGGCATCGCGCGGTTCAGCGACGACGAGCTCGCCGGGGCCGGCATACCGGCGGCGCTGCGCGCCGACCCGTCGTACGTGCCGGCGCACGGCATCCTGCCGGACGTCGACCTCTTCGACACCGGGTTCTTCGAGCTGACCCCCGCCGAGGCGGAGGTCATCGACCCGCAGCAGCGGCTCTTCCTCCAGAGCTGCCACACGGCACTGGAGGACGCCGGGTACGACCCGCGCCGCTACGACGGCCTGATCAGCGTCTACGGCGGCGCGGCGATCAACACCTACCTCCAGCAGAACGTGCTGCCGCGCATCGACCAGACCGCGACCTCCGACCACTTCAAGGTCATGGTCGGCAACGACAAGGACTTCCTGGCCACGCGGGTCAGCTACAAGCTGGACCTGCGCGGCCCCAGCTACAGCGTCCAGACCGCCTGCTCGACCTCCCTGGTGGCGATCCACCTGGCCTGCCAGGGGCTGGTCAACGGCGAGTGCGACATGGCGCTGGCCGGCGGTGTGACGGTCAAACTGCCGCAGACCCGCGGCTACCTGTACGAGGAAGGCGCGATCCTCTCCGCCGACGGCCGGGTGCGCACCTTCGACGCGGACGCCGGCGGCACCGTGCTCGGCAACGGCGTCGGCATCGTGGTCCTCAAGCTCCTGGAGGACGCCCTCGCCGACGGCGACACCGTGCACGCCGTGATCAAGGGCACCGCGACCAACAACGACGGTTCCCTGAAGGTCAGTTACGCCGCCCCGGGCAAGGAGGGCCAGGCCGCCGTCATCGCCGAGGCGCACGCCGTGTCCGGTACCGACCCGCGGAGCGTGACGTACGTCGAGGCGCACGGCACCGCCACCCGGCTCGGCGACCCGGTGGAGGTCTCCGCGCTCACCGACGCGTTCCGCCGCGGCACGCCGGACACCGGCTTCTGCGCGATCGGCTCGCTCAAGTCCAACGTCGGCCACCTCGACGCCGCCGCCGGCGTGGCCGGTGTGATCAAGACCGCGCTGATGCTGCGCCACCGGGTCCTGGTGCCGACGCTCAACTACGAGCGGCCCAACCCGGCCATCGACTTCCCCGCGACACCGTTCTACGTCAGCACGCAGACCGCGCCCTGGACCGCGGACGGCCCACTGCGGGCCGGTGTGAGCTCGTTCGGCATCGGCGGCACCAACGCGCACGCCGTCCTCCAGGAGCCCCCGCGGCAGGAGCCGTCCGGCCCCTCCGGGCACGGCGCGCACCTGCTGGTGCTGTCCGCCAAGACCGCCACGGCGCTGGAAACCCTCACCGACGCCCTCGCCGACCACCTCGACCGGCACCCCGACACCGACCTCGCCGACGCCGCCCACACCCTCGCCGTGGGCCGGCAGGCCCACCGGTACCGGCGGGCGGTCCTGTGCGCCGACCGCGCCGAGGCCGTACGGCTCCTGCGCGAGCGCTCCGGGCCCGGCTGTGTCACCGGCGACGGCGACGTCCGCGCCGGCCGCCCGGCGTTCACCCCCGGCGACGACGCGTCCGGACGGGAGCTCCTCGAAGCCGTGCGCACCGCCTGGCTCGACGGGGCGGAGGTGGACTGGGTCGCGCTCTACGCCGACGAGCGCCGCCGCCGCATCCCCCTGCCCACCTACCCGTTCGAGGGCCGGCGGGTCTGGCTCGACCCCGAGGACCCGGACGCCGCCGACGCCGCGGACCGCGCGCCCGCCCGCCTGCACCCGCTGATCGGCGCCAACGTCTCCACCCTCGCCGAGCACCGCTACGCCACCGCCCTGACCGGCCGCGAGTTCTACCTCGACGGGCACCGGGTCGGCGGCGAGGCCATCATGCCCGCCGTCGGCTACCTGGAGATGGCCCGCGCCGCCGGGGCGCTCGCCCTGCCCGCGGCCACGCCGGGCGGACTGTCCCTGCACCGCGTCGCCTTCGAGCGGCCGCTGTCCTTCGCCGGCGGACCGCGGACGGTGCACGTCCGGCTCACCCCGCACGGCGACGGTGCGCGGTTCACGATCACCGACGGCTCCGGCGGGACCGACGGCGACCCCGAGGTCTTCGCCCGCGGGGAACTCACCGTCCGGCCCCCGGCGGCCCCGCCCGCCCCCGTCGACCCGGCCGCCCTCACCGCGCACTGCCCGGACCGGCTCGCCGCGCCCGAGCTCTACACCCTGCTGCGGGACCGCGGGCTCGACTACGGCCCGGCCATGCGCTCCCTGCACGCACTGCACCGCGGCGACGGGCAGGCCCTGGGCGTCCTCGAACTCCCCGAACTGCCCGAACTGGCGGAAACGGCCGAAGAGTTCGGGGCGACCGGGGACGCGGCCGGGACCGCGCCCGGCGTCGCCGGCTTCGTACTGCACCCCTCGCTGCTGGACGGCGCCCTGCACGCCGTGGTCGGCCTGCTCGCCGCCGGTGAGGACGAGGGCACCAGCTACCTGCCGTTGGCCCTGGGCGGGCTGGAGGTGTTCGCGCCGCTGCCCCGGCACTGCCTCGCGCACGTCACCCTGCACGCGGCCGGCTCGGGGGAGAAGCAGACCAAGGCGCACGTCGACCTCCTCGACCCCGAGGGGCGGCTGCTGGCCCGGCTCCACGACCTGTCCGTGCGCACCGTGCGGGACGACCGGCGGCAGCCCGAGAGCGCCCTGTTCGGCAGCGCCTGGGAGCCCGCCGGGCAGCGCACGGCGGACCCGGCCGCGCCGGTCCCGACCGGTCCGCGGCTGCTGCTCGCCCACGACCCGGCCCGGCGCGCCGCGCTGGCCGACGCGCTGCGGGCGGCCGGCGACCCGGAACCCGACGTGGTCCTGGTGACCCCCGGCTCGGAGTTCGCCGCCGTGGACGCCGACCACTGCACCGTGGACCCGGGCAGCCAGGCCGACTTCGCCGCGCTCCTCGACCACCTGGCGGAGCACGGCCGGACCCCCACCGCCGTACTGCACACCTGGTGCGACGCCGACGACCCCGCGCAGCCGCTCACCCCCACCCTGCTCGACCACGGCCTGCCCAGCGTCTTCGCGCTCACCAAGGCGCTGCTGGAGCGCCGCGGCGGCGACCGCACCGCCGTGCTGGTCGCCCACCGCACCGACGCGGACGGCGCGAGCCCCGCGGCCGCCGCCCTCACCGGCCTGGCCCGGAGCGTCACGTTGGAGAACCCGCGCCTGCTCCACCGCCTGGTCGGCCTGGACGCCGACGCCCCCGTACTGCGCACACTCGTCGAGGAGTCGGCGCTCCTGGACGACGGCGAGGCCGAGACCCGGTACGCCGACGGCGTCCGGCAGGTACGCCGTCACCGGCGGCTCGACGCCGCTCCCGACGCCCCCGCGACCGCCGACGGCCCGGCGCTCAGGGACGGCGGGGTATACCTGCTCACCGGCGGCGCGGGCCGGCTCGGCCTGACCGTGGCCGAGCACCTCGCACGCGGGGTCGCCGCCACCCTGGTGCTGACCGGCCGGACCGCGCCGGGCCCGGAGGCCGAGCGGCGGATCGCGGACCTCCGGGCGACCGGCTGCGAGGTCGTCTTCCGGCGCGCCGACGTGGCCGACGAGGAGAGCCTGGGCGCGCTGCTCGCGGCCGTCCGCGCCGACCACGGCCCGCTGCGCGGCGTGGTGCACGCGGCCGGCACGCTGCACGACGGGTTCCTGCTCCGCAAGAGCTGGGAGGAGTTCACCGAGGTCGTGCGCCCCAAGGTGCACGGCACGGTGCACCTCGACCGGCTCACCGCCGAGGACCCGCTGGACTTCTTCGTCTGCTTCTCCTCCATCGCCGGCGTCTTCGGCAACCCGGGGCAGAGCGACTACGCCTACGCCAACGCGTTCCTCGACGCGTTCGCCGAGCGCCGCCGCGCCCAGGCGGCGGACGGCCGCCGCCCCGGCCGCACCGTCTCCCTGGCCTGGCCGCTCTGGCAGGACGGCGGTATGCGCCAGGACGAGGACGCCGCCCGGGCACTGCGCCACCGCCTCGGCCTGGTCCCGATGCCGACGGCCGACGGCCTGGCGGCCTTCGACGCGGCGCTGGGCCAGGACGGCGGTGCGGTCCTCGTCGGATACGGGGACCCGGTCCGGGTCGCGGCTGCGCTCGCGCCGACCCCCGTGCGGGCCGCGGCACGCCCGGCCGCGGTCCCGGGGACGGCCCGGACGGAGCTGTCCGAGGCGGACCTCACCGCGTGGGTGGGGACCTTCCTGCGCGGGCTGCTCGCCGAGCGGACCAAACTCGACCCGGCCGAGCTCGACCTGCGGGTCCCCTTCGACCGCTACGGCATCGACTCGCTCATCATCACCACGCTCAACACCGAACTCGACCGGCACTTCGACGACCTGCCCAAGACCCTGTTCTTCGAGTACGCCACCCTGGAGGAAATGGCGGGGTACTTCGTCGCCGAACACGCCGCCCGGCTGCGCGAACTGGCCGGTGCGGACGGGGCGTCGGAGAAGAGCGAGGCGGATGGGGCGGACTCCGCGGCGGCCACCGCAGGTGCCGTCGCCGCCCGGGAGGAGGCCGCGCCCGTCGCCGCCCGCACCGCTCCCGCGGCCCCGGCCCCGGCCCCGGACGCGCCGTACGACGACGACGCCGTCGCCGTCATCGGACTCACCGGCCGCTACCCCATGGCCGACGACCTGGACGCGTTCTGGCAGAACCTCTCCGACGGCCGCGACTGCATCACCGAGATCCCCGCCGACCGTTGGGACCACGCGCGCTACTTCGACCCGGACCCGTCCGCCCGCGGCCGCGCCTCCTCCAAGTGGGGCGGCTTCCTGCGCGACGTCGACCGCTTCGACCCGCTGTTCTTCGGCATCTCCCCCCGCGAGGCGGAGCTGATGGACCCGCAGGAGCGGCTGTTCCTGCAGACGTCGTGGCACGTCCTGGAGGACGCCGGATACCGCCGGGACGCCCTGTCCGGGCACAGCGTGGGCGTCTTCGTCGGCGTGATGTACGGCGAGTACCAGCTCTACGGGGCGGCCGACGCGGAGCGCGGCGGCATCAGGGTCACCGGCTCCTCGTTCGCCTCGATCGCCAACCGCGTCTCCTACACCCTGGGCCTGACCGGGCCCAGCATCGCCCTCGACACCATGTGCTCGTCGTCGCTGACCGCGATCCACCTGGCCTGCGAGAGCCTGCGCAGGGCGGAGAGCGAGGTGGCCATCGCGGGCGGGGTCAACCTCTCCCTGCACCCGTACAAGTACGTCTTCCTCAGCCAGGGCAGGTTCGTCTCCGCCGACGGCCGGTGCCGGGCCTTCGGCGCCGGCGGCAGCGGCTACGTCCCCGGCGAGGGCGTCGGCGCGGTGCTGCTCAAGCCGCTGGCCGCGGCCGTCCGGGACGGCGACCACATCTACGGGGTGATCCGCGGCCACGCCGTCAACCACGGCGGCCGCACCAACGGCTACACCGTGCCCAACCCGCACGCGCAGGCCGACGCGGTGCGCCGGGCGCTGCACGGGGCGGGACTCCGGCCGTCGGACCTCGGCTACGTCGAGGCGCACGGCACCGGCACCTCCCTGGGCGACCCGATCGAGATCGCCGGGCTCGCCAAGGTCTTCGGCACCGCGACCCCGGACGGGCCGCGGTGGCCCATCGGCTCGGTGAAGTCGAACATCGGCCACCTGGAGTCGGCGGCCGGTATCGCCGGGCTGACCAAGGTGCTGCTGCAGTTCCGGCACCGGCAGCTCGTCCCCTCGCTGCACTCCGAGGAGCTCAACCCGAACATCGACTTCGGGCGCGCGCCGTTCCGGGTGCAGCGGGAGGCCGCCGACTGGCCCGAGCCGGCCGCGGAATCCGGCCCGGCGCCCCGCCGGGCCGGGCTCAGCTCCTTCGGCGCGGGCGGCTCCAACGCCCACCTGGTCCTGGAGGAGTACCGGGACGGCCCCGCGCGCACCGACACCCCCGTGGCCGGGCAGAACTTCCCCCGACCGCTGGTCTTCCCGCTCTCCGCACGCGACCCCGAGCGGCTGGGCGCCTACGCCGACCGCCTCGCCGACTTCGCCGAGCGCGCCCACGTCCGCGCCGAGGACCTCGCCCACACCCTCCAGCACGGCCGCGAGGTGTGGGAGGAGCGCCTGGCGGTGGTCGCCGAGGACGGCGCCACCCTCGTCCGCGCGCTGCGCGCCCACCGCGACGGCACCCCGGACCCGGCACTGCTGCGGAGCGGCGCCACCGACCCCGCACCGGGGCACCAGGACGGCCCGGCCGCCGCGCTCGCCGCCCGCTGGACGCGGGACGGCACGGCCGACTGGGACGCGGAGCGCCCCGGCGACGAGGCGGCGCCGCGCCGCATCCCCGCCCCGCACTACCCGTTCGCCCGCGAACGCCACTGGGTCCCCGCCGCGGACCGGAGCCGGCCCGAGCCCGCCGCGGCGCCCGCCCGACCGCACCCGCTCCTCGACGCCAACGAGTCCACCCTCGACGAGGTCCGCTTCCGCCGGACCTTCCGCGCCGACGAACCCCTGGTGCGCGACCACCTCATCGACGGCCGGCCGCTGCTGGCCGGCGCCGCCTGCCTGGAGATGGCGCGGGCCGCGGCCGAACTGGCCGGACTCGCCGGCGCGCACTCCCTGCGGGACGTGCTGTGGGGGCGGCCGGTGGTCATCGAGGACGCGACGCGCGACGTCTTCGTCACCCTCGCCCGCCCGGCCGGCCGGAGCGCCGCCGACCGCGAACTGGCCTTCACCGTCTGGACCCCGGACGGCGACGCGGAGCGCACCGTCCACGTGCGCGGCACGGTTTGCGCACCGTCCCCCGCCGAGCGGCCCGCGCCCGCCGCGCCCGCCGACCTCGACGCGCTGCGCGCGGCCTGCCCGCAGCACCGGGACGCCGCCGCCGTGCAACGCACCTACCGGGCCGCACGGTTCGACTACGGAACCTCCTTCGACGTCATCGAGGACGTCCGCTTCGGGCCCGGCGGCGCGCTGGTCCGCCTCGCCCTGCCCGAGACGGACACCGCCCCGGCGGAGCCCCTGCCGCCGGCGCTGCTCGACGGCGCGCTCCGCGCCTGCCACTGGGCGGACCAGCCGCGACCGGAGGAGGACCGGCCGCTCGCCGTGCCGTTCAGCCTCGGCGCGCTGGAGGTCCGGGCGCCGCTGCCCCGCACCTGCTACGCGCACGCCGTCCCCGTCGGCGACGCGGACGCGGCCTCCGGCCTGCGCCAGTTCGACGTCCGCATCCTCGACGCCGACGGGACCGAACTGGTCCGCATCGGGAACTTCGGCGGCCGCCACCTCGGGGCCGGCGCGGACCGGCTCCCCGCGGACCCGGCCGGCACCCCCCGGCCTGCCGTGGCCGACGACCCGTTCTTCTACCAGCAGGTGTGGCAGGGCCAGGACCTCGCGCCGGCCACGCGCCCCGACGCCGACGCCGTTCTCGTCCTCGCGGACGGCGACGCCACCGCCCGGGAGCTGGCCGCGCTGGGCGGCGGACGGCGCGTCGTCGACGTCCGCGCGGCGACGGGCTTCGCCCGTACCGGCCCCGACCGGTACACCGTCGACCCCGCCAGTTCCGCCGACTTCGCCCGGCTGCTGACGGACCTGACGCGGGAGGGCGTCCGTTCGCTGGACGTCGTCCACCTGTGGGGCCTGACCACCGAACCGGTCGGCTACGGGACCGGCGGCGCCTCCGAGGAGGCGGGCGCGGCTCTCGACGCGGCCTTCGCCCGCGGACTGCACGCCCTGCGCGCCCTCGTCCGGGCGGTGGACACCGTCCGCCCGGCCGGGCGCGTGCGCTGCGCCTACGTGCTGGCCGAGGACGCGTCGGGGCCGCGCCCCGACCAGGAGGCCGCGGCCGGGTTCGCGCGGTCCGTCACCGCGGTGCTGCCGGGGTGCGAGATGTTCACCGTGACCTGCGCGGACGGCCTGGCCGACGGGCCCGCACTGGCGGGCCTGCTGGCCGCCGAACTCGCGCAGGGCGGCCGGCCGGCCGGTGCGGAGGTGCGGCACGGCGCGCAAGGGCGCCAGGTCCGCGTCCTGCGCAGGGTGCCGGAGGCCGTCCCGCCGACCGGGGACGGGCTGCCGCTCAAGCGGCACGGCCGCTACCTCGTCACCGGCGGCACCGGCGGCATCGGCCTGGAGCTGGTACGCCACCTGGCGTCGGCCCACCAGGCCCGGCTGGTCCTGGTCAGCCGCTCGGCCGACGGCCCCGCGGCGCGGGCCGCCGCCGACGAACTCGTCGAGCTGGGCGCCGAGGTGCTGCTCGTGGCCGCCGACACCGCCGACCCCGAGGGCATGCGGTCCGCGGTGGCGCGCGCCACCGAGCGCTTCGGGCACCTCGACGGGGTCTTCCACCTCGCCGGAGCCGCCGACACGGCCACCGTGCTCGAAGCCGACCGCGCCCGCTTCACCGAACTCCTGGCGACCAAGGCGCACGGCGTCCGGCTGCTGGACGCGCTCACCGCCGACCAGCCGCTCGACCTGTTCGTGGTGTTCTCCTCCATCGCCTCCGTCGTCGGCGACTTCGGCACCTGCGCGTACGCCGCGGCCAACCGCTTCCTGGACTCCTACGCGGCCCGGCGCGACGCGCGGGTCCGCGCCGGGCGGGCCGCGGGCCGCACCCTGGCGCCCGCCTGGCCCCTGTGGCGGATCGGCGGGGTGGACGCCCTGATGGGCGACGCGGAGCGCGCCGGATACCGGCTGCGCACCGGCATGCGGGAGTTCGGCGCCGAGGAGGGGCTGCGGGCCCTGGAGCTCGCCGCGCGCACCGGACTCGTCCGGCTGGTCCCGGCGCTCGGCGACCCCGGGGCCGTCGACGCGGCCCTGGCACCGCCCACCGGCGGCGCGGGCACCGGCACCCCGGCCGGCGGGCAGCCGCCCGCCACCGGCCCGGCCCCCGCCACCGGCCCGGCCGCGGCCGACCCCGCCCCGGCCCTGCGCGCACAGGTCGGCGACCACCTGCGGGCACTGCTGTCCGAGGTGCTCGGCCTGGCCGCGGAGCGGATCGATCCGCACACCCCGCTGGACGCCTACGGCCTCGACTCCGTCCTGGTCATGGAGACCAACGCGCAGCTCGACCGGGACTTCCCCGGCGCCCGCGCGACCCTGCTGTTCGAGTACCGGACGGTGCACGACCTCGCGGAGTACCTGCTGCGCGAACACGCCGACGCCGTCGGGAAGCTGTTCCCCGCCGCGCCGCAGGAGGCGGCGGCCCCGGCCGACCGCGCGGCAGCCGAGCAGCGACCGGCCCCGTCCCGGCCCGCGCCCGCGCCCGTGCCCACGCGCGAACCGGCCCCGGCCGGCGCCGCCGACGACGACATCGCCATCATCGGCATCAGCGGGCGCTACCCGCAGGCCCGCGACCTGGCGGAGTTCTGGGAGAACCTGCGCCAGGGCCGGGACGCGGTCACCGAGGTGCCCCGCGACCGCTGGGACGCCGACGCCCACTTCGACGCCGACCCCGCGACCCCGGGCACCAGCTACGGCAAGTGGGGCGGCTTCCTGTCCGACGTGGACGCCTTCGACTCGCTGTTCTTCCGCATCCCGCCGTCCCAGGCCAAGCTGATGGACCCGCAGGAACGCCTGTTCCTGGAGGCCGCCTGGTCGGCACTGGAGAACGCCGGCTACCCGCCGTCCCGCCTGCCGCGCCCCCGCTACGGGGGCCAGGGCCGCGACGTCGGCGTGTTCGCCGGCGTGATGTGGGGCGACTACGCCCAGCTCGCCGCCGACGAGTCCGCCCGCGGCAACCACCACACGGTGCTCGCCAACCGCTCCGCGATCGCCAACCAGGTGTCCTACGCCGGTGACTTCCGCGGCCCGAGCGTGGTGGTGGACACCGCGTGCTCGGCCTCGCTGGTCGCCCTGCACCAGGCGTGCGAGAGCGTGCGCCGGGGCGAGTGCCGCTACGCGCTCGCCGGCGGCGTCAACGTCTCCGCGCACCCGCTGAAGTACGCCCACCTCAGCCGGATGCGGATGCTCGCCACCGACGGGCGCTGCCGGTCCTTCGGCGCCGGCGGCGACGGCTACGTACCGGGCGAGGGCGTGGGCGCGGTGCTGCTCAAGCGGCTCTCGGAGGCGGTCGCCGACGGCGACCACATCCACGCCGTGATCAAGGCGACCGCGGTGAACCACGGCGGCCGCACCGGCGGCTACACCGTGCCCAACCCGCAGGCGCAGCAGGCACTCGTCGAAGAGGCCCTGGACCGGGCCGGCATCGACCCGCGCACCATCGGCTACGTCGAGGCGCACGGCACCGGGACCGCCCTGGGCGACCCGATCGAGCACACCGCGCTGGCGCTGGCCTTCGGCCGGTCCCCGCAGTCCGCGGGCGGCCAGGTGCTCGGCTCGGTGAAGTCGAACATCGGCCACCTGGAGGGCGCCGCCGGCATCGCCGGGGTGACCAAGGCCGTACTCCAGCTCGCGCACGGCGAGTTGGTCCCCTCGCTGCACTCCGAGGAGCTCAACCCGAACATCGACTTCGCCGGCTCCCCGTTCCGGGTGCAGCGCACCCTCGCCCCCTGGCCCCGGCCGGTCGTCGAGACGGACGGGGGACCGGAGGAGCAGCCGCGACGGGCGAGCGTCAGCTCCTTCGGCGCGGGCGGCACCAACGCGCACGTGATCCTGGAGGAGTACCGGGCCCCGGCGGACCGGCCCGCCGCCGCGTCCGACGGCCCCGAGCTGATGGTGCTCTCCGCGCGCAGCCCCGAACGGCTGCGGGCGTACGCCGCGGAGCTGGCCGCCTTCCTCCGCCGCGAACAGCCCGCCCTCGCCGACGCCGCGCACACCCTGCGGACCGGCCGGGAAGCCCTGCCCGAACGGCTGGCCTTCCTGGCGTCCGACCCCGCCGACGCCGCCGAGAAGTTCGCGGCGTGCGCCGACGGGACCCCGGGCGCCTGGGCGGTCCTCGGCAACGCCGAACAGCACGCCGCGCTCGCGGACGTGTTCACCGGCGGAGCGGGCCCCGACTTCCTCCAGACGCTGGCCGCCGGCGGCGACCGCACCCGGCTCGCCCGGCTCTGGGTTTCCGGAGCCTTCTCCGACTGGGCGGCGGTCGACGCGGCGGCACCGCACCCGCACCGCACCGTGCCGCTGCCCACGTACCCGTTCGAACGCGCCCGGCACTGGCTGCCGGCCACCCGCGGCGGGCGGCCCGCCGCCCCGGCCGGCCCCCGGCCGGACGCCCCGCACGAGGTGTCCCGCACCCTCGCACCGACCGATCCGGTCGTCCGCGACCACGTCGTCCACGGCACCCTGGTGCTGCCCGGCGTCGGCCATCTCGGCCTGGTCGCCGGAGCCCTGGGCGACGGTGCGGCGCGGGTCTTCCAGGACGTCCGCTGGCTCTCCCCGGTCCTGGTGCCGGAGTCCGGCACCGCGCTCACCCTGGCGTTCGGGCCCGGCCGGCCCACCGCGGAAGGCGACGGGACCGCGTACGACTACCGGATCTCCGCCGCCCCGGGCGGCGACCCCGTCCACTCGGTCGGCCAGGTCCTCGGCACCGCCCCGGACCGGCCCGAACCGCTGGCGATCGACCTGATCCAGGCGGACTGCCCGCACCGGGTGGGCGGCGAGGAGCTCTACGCCGGGCTGCGGCGGCGCGGTCTGCACTACGGGCCGTACTTCCGGCGGGTGGAGCAGGTCTGGACCGGTGAGCGGACCGTCCTCGCCCGGCTGCGCGCCCCCGAGCGGCAGCACGGCACCGGCACCCGCCCCGACCCGCTCGACCCGGGCGCCCTCGACGCGGCGCTGCACCCGCTGGCCCTGCTGCTCGGCGACGCGGCGGACGACGGCGGCCGGGCGCTGCTGCCGTTCGCCGCCGACCGGATCGAGCGGTACGCCCCGGTGCCCCGCGACGGCTGGTCCCGCATCCGCGCCCTGGGCGCGCACCGGTTCGACGTGACCGTCGCCGACGCCGCGGGCCGGGTCTGCGTGCGGATCCTGGGCCTCGTACTGCGCCCGTCGAAGGCGACGGCCGGGATCGACTACCGGCCCCGCTGGGCGGTCGCGCCCCGCACCGGCACCGGCGAGGACGCCCCCGCTCCCCGGACGGTCCTCACCGTCGCCGCGGCGCAGGACGCGCCCCTCGTCGACGCCCTGGAGCGCGCCCACCCGACCGCGGAGCACATACGGCTGACGCTCGGCGCCGACGGCCTCGGCGAGCGGGAGGTGGCCGACGCCCTGGCCCGCGCCCCGCGGACCGACCTGGTGTACTTCCTCGGCACCGACGCGGCGGACCGACTGCCCGACAGCGCCGCGGAGTCGCGGCGGGCACAGGACCGCGGTGTGGTCTCGCTCCACCGCCTGGTGCGGGGCCTGGACCGGGCCGGGCTGCTCGACCGCCCGCTCCGGCTCAAGGTGCTCACCGCCGACGCCCTCCCGCTCGGCGAGGCGGACCGGGTGCACCCGGCGGCCGCCGGACTCCTCGGCTACGGCGAGGTCGCGACCAAGGAGTTCCCGCAGCTGAGCACCGCGCTGCTGGACGTGCGCGGCACCGAACTCGCCGACGGAGTGCGCGCGTTGGTCGAGGAACCGGCCCTGGCCAAGGCCCGGCCGGTGTCCCTGCGCGGCCGGGTGCGCCGGGTGCGCCGGCTCGAAAGGGTGGAACTGCCCGCCGCGCCGCCGCGCTTCCGCGACCGCGGGGTGTACCTCGTCCTCGGCGGGCTCGGAGTGCTCGGCCGGGACACCGCCCGGTACCTGGCCCGCACCTACCGGGCCCGGCTCGTCCTGGTCGGGCGCGGCCCGCTGGACGCGGAGCGCGGCGCCTTCCTGGCGGAGCTGGAGCAGTTGGGCGCCGAGGTGCGCTACACGCCGTGCGACGCCACCGACGAGGCGGCGCTGCGGCAGGTGGTCGACGAGGCCAAGGCCCGGTTCGGCGCGCTGCACGGCGTGATCCACTCCGCGATGGTGCTGGTGGACCGGCCGGTCCGGGACCTCGACGAGGCGGAGCTGCGCAGCGCCCTGTCGGCCAAGGCGGACACCGTCCGGAGCATGTTCCACGCGCTTCGCGGCGAACCGCTGGACTTCACGCTGCTCTACTCCTCCGCGGTCACCCTGGAGGGCAACCACGGCCAGGCCGGATACGCGGCGGGCTGCCACATCGCCGACGCCTGGGCACTGGCCGCGGCGCAGACCGTGCCGTACCCGGTCCGCATCGTCAACTGGGGCTACTGGCACGCCGCGGGCGACGCCCACCGGGAGCGGGTGCTGCGCCGCTTCGCCGCCGCGGGCATCCGCCCGATCGGCGCCGACGAGGGCCTGGCCGCCGTCGAACGGGTGCTGTCCGGCGCCCTGCCGCAACTGCTGGTGGTCAACGCGGAGCCCGGCATCCTCGCCGGTCTCGGCGTCGACCCGGACACCGTGCTGCGGCCGCAGCCGGGCCCGGCACCGGCCCCCGACGCCGGCCCGGCCGCCGTCCTCGACGGCCCGGAGACCGCCACGGACGCCTCCGCCTCCGCCTCCGCCTCCGCCTCCGCGGAAGCCTCCGCGGAGACCGAGCGGCTCGCCCGGAACCTGCTGGTCGGCGCCCTGCGCACCATGGGGGTGCTGCACCGGCCCGGCGAGCGCCACACCCGCGCCGGTCTGTGCGCCGGCCTCGGCGTCGCCGCCGGCCAGGAGCGGCTGCTCGACCTGCTCGTCGACGTCCTGCTGCGCGGCGGCCACCTCCGCGCCGAGGACGACCGACTGGTCACCACCGAACGGCTCGACGACGCGGACCTGCGCGGCTGCCTGGACCGGCCCGACGCGGCGGCCGCCCACCTCACCGGGCGCCACCCCTCGACCGGCCCGGTGGTCACCCTGCTGCGGCGCTGCCTCGACGCGCTGCCCGCCGTCCTGACCGGAGCCCGCAGCCACCTGGAGGTGCTCTTCCCCGGCGGCTCGTTCGACCTGGTCGAGGCGGTCTACGCCGGGGACCCGGCCGCCGGCCGGTGCAACGACCAGGTCGCCGGCACCGTGCTGCGGTACGTGGCGGAGCGCCTGCGCAGGCAGCCCGGGGACCGCATCCGAGTGCTGGAGGTGGGCGCGGGCACCGGTGGCACCAGCGACCTGGTGCTGCGCCGCCTCGCCGAAGCGGGCCACGGCGCGCACGTCGAGTACGTCTACACCGACGTCTCCGACGGGTTCGTCCGGCACGGCCGCCGCCGCTTCGGCGCCGACCACCCCTTCGCCGCGTTCCGCGTCCTGGACATCGAACGGGACCCGGCCGCGCAGGGTTTCGAGGCCGGCGGCTACGACCTGGTGCTGGGCACCAACGTGTTCCACGCGACCGGCAGGATCGACCGCACCCTGGCGCACACCAAGCAGCTGCTGCGGACCGGCGGCCTGCTGGTCGTCAACGAGGGCGTCGAACTCCGCGACCAGATGTCGCTGATCTTCGGCCTGGCAACCGGCTGGTGGCTCTTCGAGGACGCGGAGTACCGGCTGCCGCGGTCCCCGCTGCTCGGACTGGCCGCCTGGCGCGACGTCCTCGCCCAGAACGGCTTCCGCGGCGTCACCGCCCGCCCCCGGCCGGGCGGTGACGGGGGCGCCACCTACCAGCGGGTGCTGGTCGCCGAGAGCGACGGCCTGGTGCCCGTGCCGGCCGCCGGGGCGCGCCCCGCGGCCGGGCCCGCCCCCGCCGCCGGACCGGAGCCCGCGGCCCGGCCCGAGCGGCACCCGGCGGCCGCCCCCGCGGCGGCCTCCGGGGAGCCGTCCGGCCCGGACCCGGTCCGCGCCGCGGAACTCCGGGTGCGGGCGGTCTTCGCCCGCGTCCTGGAGATGTCCGAGGACCTCCTCGACCCCACGTCCACCTTCGAGAACTACGGCGTCGACTCGCTCGTCGCCCTGACCCTCACCAAGGAGCTGGAACCGGACTTCGGGCCGCTCCCGACGACCCTGCTGTTCGAGCACATCACCATCGAGCGGCTGGCCCGCCACCTCGCCACCCTGGGGACCGGCCCGACCGGCCCGACCGGCCCCGCCATCGAGGCCGGGGCACCTGCCGGCGCCGATGCCGGTGCCGCCGAGCCGTCGCCCGGGGCCGGGGCAACGGCCCCCGCGGCGCCCGGAAAGGACCTCGCACAGATCGTCGGCGGCCTCTCCGACGCGGAGGTGGACCGCCTGCTCCACCAACTGAGCACCGTTCTCCAGGAACAGGAGGAGCAGCGATGACCGCACCCTTCACCGCCGTCCTGATCGGGGAGGAACCGCTCCTCGCCGAATGCGGCGAACACCTGCTGACCCGCGGCCACCAGGTGGTCGCCGTGGTCGCCGCCGACCCGGGGCTGCGCCGCTGGGCGGCCGAGCACGGCCTGACCGTCGTCGCCCCCGGCCGGGGCCTGCTGGAACGGCTGCGCCCGCTGCGCTTCGCGTACCTCTTCAGCATCACCAACCTGCGGATGCTGCCCGACGAGGTCCTGGCGCTGCCCGAGCGCATGCCCGTCAACTTCCACGACGCGCTGCTGCCCCGGCACGCCGGTCTCCACGCCACCAGCTGGGCCCTCCTGGAGGGCGCGACCGAACACGGCGTGACCTGGCACGTGATGGAGCGGGAGGCGGACACCGGCGACCTGCTCAAGCAGCGGACCGTCCCGGTCCGGCCGGACGACACCGCCCACACGCTCAACCTCGCCTGCTACGAGGCCGCCGCCGCCTCCTTCGGCGAACTGGTCGACGAACTGGCCGCCGGCACCGAGGTGCGCACCGCCCAGGACCTGAGCCGGCGCACCTACCACGGCCGCCACGACGGCCCGCCCCGCGAGGGCCTGTTCTCCTGGCAGCGGCCGGCCCGGGAACTCGACGCACTGGTCCGGGCCACCGCCTTCGGGCCGCACCACAACGCGTTCGGCCTGGCCCTCCTCGCCCTGGGCGAGCGGCTGTTCGCCGTCCGGGGCGCGGAGGTCACCGCACGCCCCTCGACGAGCCCGCCGGGCACCGTGCTGGCCGTCGAGGCCGCCGAGGCCGTCGAGGGGGCTGCCGTCGTCGTCGCGACCGCCGACCTCGACGTGCGGTTGACCGAACTGGTCGACCTGGCGGGGCCGATGGCCGGGGGAGCGGTCCCGCTCCGCCCCGGCGACCGGTTCAGCCGGCTCGACGGCGCCGCGCTGGAGCGCTGGACGGCCACCGCCGGCGCGGCTCGCCGCCACGAGAGCCACTGGCTGCGGCGGCTGGCCGAACCGGCGCCCCTCGACGTGCCCTGGGCGGACGGCGAACCGGGCGGGGAGACCACCGGCGGCACGGCGCCCGGGACCGGGACGGCGGCGCCGACCGCGGCGCTCGACGGCGTCCTCGGCCCCGCCGCGGACCAGTACGGCGCGGATGACCGGGACGGCACGGACGACGGGGACACGGCCCGGCTGCTCGCCGCGCTGCTGCTGTTCCTCGGCCGGATGTCCGGCGGCGCCGCCGGCGGCTTCGACGTCGGACTGCGGCTGCCCGCCGACGCCTCCGCCGCCGACGCGGGACCGAGCCCGCTGCGGGCCGACGTGCCGTTCCGCACCCCCGAGATACCCGTCGGGCAGAGCGTGGCCGCGTTCACCGGGGCGGTCGCCGCGCAGCTCGCCGAGGTGCGGCGGCGCCGGGCACCGCTGCGCGGGGTGGAACTGCGCGACCCCCGCCTCCGCGGCCCCGCGGCCCCGTCCGGCGCCGCGCTGCCCGTCACCGTGGACCTGACCGGCCGCCCCGCCCCCGCGGCCGACCCGGCCGGCCCCGCCCTCACCGTCCGCCTCGGACCGCCCGGCGCGGGCCCCCGGTACCTCGCCTTCGAACCGGCCGACCCCGCCCGCTCCGGCACCGCGCGCCGCCTCGCCGCCCGCTTCGGGCACTTCCTCCGCCTGGCCGCCGAGCAGCCCGACGAGGACGCCGGGCTGCTCCCGCTGCTGACCGAGGACGAGAGCCGCCGGGTGCTCGACACCTGGAACGACACGGTGGCCGACTACCCCGGCGACCGCTGCGTGCACCAGCTCTTCGCGGAGTGGAGCCGGCGCCAACCGGACGCGCCCGCCGTCCGGTTCGGCGACACCGTCGTCACCTACGGCGAGCTCGACCGCCGCTCGGACCGGCTCGCCCACCGCCTCGCCCGCCTCGGCGCCGGCCCCGGCACCCTGGCCGGAGTGTTCCTGCACCGCTCCGCCGACCTGCTCACCGGCCTGCTGGCGGTGCTCAAGACCGGGGCGGCGTACGTGCCGCTGGACCCGGTCTATCCGGCCGAGCGGATCCGGAACATGCTCACGGACTCCGGCGCCCTGCTGGTGCTCACCGAGTCCGCACTGTCCGCCGCGCTGCCGGCGGACTGCCCCTCCCGGGTCGTCGAGCTCGACGCGGCCGACGAACCGCCCGCGGACCCCACCGAGGACTTCCAGGACCGGGCGTCCGCGAAGGACCCGGCGTACGTCATCTACACCTCCGGATCCACCGGCCGCCCGAAGGGGGTGCGGGTCGGCCACCGCGCCCTGACCAACTTCCTGACCTCGATGGCCCGCGAGCCCGGCTTCGGCCGCACCGACACCCTGCTCGCCGTCACCACCGCCTGCTTCGACATCGCGGGCCTGGAGCTCTTCCTGCCGCTGGTGACGGGCGGCCAGGTCCAGGTGGCGCCGGCCGCGACGGCCGCCGACGGCTTCGCGCTGCGCGCACTGGTCGAGGAGTGCCGGCCGACCGTCATGCAGGCCACCCCGGTCACCTGGCGGATGCTGATCGGAGCGGGCTGGCAGGGCGACGACCGGCTGACCGTCCTGTGCGGGGGCGAGGCGCTCCCCGGCGACCTCGCCGACGACCTCGTCCGGCGCGCCCGCCGGGTCTGGAACATGTACGGGCCGACCGAGACCACCATCTGGTCCTCCCTGGACCGGGTGGTGGCCGGCGCACCGGTCACGATCGGCCGCCCCCTGGCCAACACGCGGATGTACGTGCTCGACGAGCGGCTCCGGCCGGTCCCCCCGGGCACCCCCGGAGAGCTGTACATCGGCGGGGACGGGGTGGCCGACGGCTACCACGGGCGGCCCGACCTCACCGCGCAGAAGTTCCTCGACGACCCCTTCGCCCCCGGCCGCGTCTACCGCACCGGCGACCTGGTGCGGCAACTCCCCGACGGCCGCCTGGCCTACCTGCGCCGGGTGGACAGCCAGGTGAAGGTGCACGGCTTCCGGATCGAGCTCGGCGAGGTGGAGACCGTACTGCGGGACCACCCCGCGGTCGCCCAGGCGGCGGTCGTCGTGCACGACGCCGGCCACGGCGAGGGCCGCCTGGTGGCCTACCTCGTCGCCGCGGGCGCGGCCGTCCCCACCCTCGCCGCCCTGCGCGACCACGTACAGGCGCGCCTGCCCGCTTACATGGCGCCCGCCGTCGTCGTCCCCCTGCCGGAGCTCCCGCTCACCCCGAACGGCAAGCTCGACCGCCGGGCGCTGCCCGCGCCCGGGGCCGCGGTCCTCGCCGCCCAGAGCGGCGGGACGAAGCCGGAAGGCCCGCTGGAACAGCGGATCGCCGGGATCTGGCAGGAGGCGCTCGGCGCCCCGGCGGTCGGCGTCGACGTCAACTTCTTCGACGCCGGCGGCGATTCGCTGCGGCTGACCCGCGTGGTGGCGCGGCTCCGGGCGGAGCTGGACCCGGCCGTGAGCCGCCTGGACATGTTCCGCCATCCGACGATCCGGGCGATGGCCCGGCACCTCGCCGGCGACCGGGCGGCGGCGCCCCCGCCGGGGCCCGTCCGCCCGGCGGGCCGGGACCGCGCCCTGCTCGGGGCACGCCGCCGCCGGACCGGCACCTGACACCGGCCCCGCACGGGACGGACAGCCGAACCCCTTCCAAGGAGAGCTCATGCAAACCACCGACGTGCGCTGCCGGATCTGCGCGCTCAAGGCCGGTCACCCCGGAGTGGTCCTCGACGACGACCAGGTGTGCAACCTGTGCAACCTCGACGTCGCGGGCGACCTGCTGGAGAACTACAAGTACACCAACGAGGTGTTCGCCGAGTTCCAGCAGGCGCCGCCCAACCCGCGCGGCGACTTCGACTGCCTCTTCATGTACAGCGGCGGCAAGGACAGCACCTACATGCTGGACAAGTTCGTCAACGAGTACGGCAAGCGGACCCTCGCCTACACCTTCGACGTGCCCTTCGAGAGCACGCACACGGCCCAGAACATCCGGCTCGCGCAGGAGAAGCTGCCGGCCACGTTCGTCCTCGACTCGGACGACGACAACATCAAGAAGATGATGCGGGACGTCTTCAACCGGCCGCGCCCCCAGGAGCCGGGCAAGTACCTCGACGAGAAGCTGCCGTGCGTCTCCTGCCGCACGTTCTTCGTCATCCGGGCGATCCTGCACGCCTTCCGGGAGCGCATCCCGTACATCGCGTTGTGCGCCGACCCGCAGCAGATCCTCACGATGGAGTCGAACGTCCGCGAGGTCGTGCGGGACTTCTACCGCACCTTCGGACCCGAACTCGTCGGCGAGCTGTTCAACGGCGAGATCGAGGACATCCTCTTCGCCGAGGACGACGAACTCCCCAAGATCGTCTTCCCGTTCATCGCCATGCGGCACGACTACGACCCGGACCGGATGGTGGCCGAACTCAAGGAGAAGGGCCTGTACCAGTCCTCTCCCCTGGAGACCCACTGCACCCTGTTCCCGCTGCTGAACTACTACTCGTTCAGCAACTGGGGCTGCATGTTCTACAAGCTCAACGCGTCGAGCTACGTCCGCTCGGTGCGCCGCAGCAAGGACTACGACCGGTCCACCTTCAGCATCAAGTTCCCCCGCTCCCTGGACCTGCCCGAGGTCGAGGACCGGCTGGGGCGGGTCGTCATGGAGATCGCCGCGGGCACCGGCGACCGGGAGGAGCACCGGGAGACCCTGGTGGAGCTCTTCCAGCAGATGGACGCCACCGAGGACGGTGCGCGGTTCGTCGCGGAGACCTTCCTGGACATGCGGAAGGTCGCCGCGGACCTCGGGATCAAGGTCGGTTGAGGGAGAGAGAACGAATGAACGAGCAGGCGACACAGGCCGAGCAGGACCACCGGCAGACCGAGGCCCGGGAATCGGACATCGCGATCATCGGCCTCGCGTGCCGGTTCCCCGGCGCGGACGGCCCGGACGCGTTCTGGGACGTGCTGAAGGAGGGCCGGGAGACCCTGACCCACTTCACCGAGGAGCAACTGCGCGCGGCCGGGGTGAGCGAGCGGACGCTCGACGATCCCCGCTACGTGCGCGCCGGCCAGGTCCTGCCGCACGCCGACCGGTTCGACGCCGGACTGTTCGGCGTCACCCGGGACGAGGCGGAACTGATCGACCCGCAGCAGCGGCAGTTCCTGGAATGCGCGCTCCAGGCCCTGGAGCAGTCGGGCTACGACCCCGAGCGCACCGACCAGCCGATCGGCGTCTACGCCGGCGTCGGGATGAACACCTACCTGCTGCACAACCTCGCCGAGCGCTACCGGACCGCGACGTCCGTGGACCGCTACCGGATGATGATCACCAACGACAAGGACTTCGCCGCCACCCGGACCTCCTACAAGCTGAACCTGCGCGGCCCGAGCGTCAGCGTCAACACCGCCTGCTCCACCTCGCTGGTCGCCGTCCACCAGGCATGCCTGGCCCTGCTGTCCGGCGACTGCACCATGGCCCTGGCCGGCGCGGCCCACGTCCAGGCCGAGCAGCAGGAGGGCTACCTCCATCAGGACGGCATGATCTTCTCGCCCGACGGCCACTGCCGGGCCTTCGACGCCAAGGCCCAGGGCACGGTGATCGGCAACGGCGTCGGCGTCGTCGTCCTCAAGCGGCTCACCGACGCGCTGGCCGACGGCGACACCGTGCACGCCGTGATCAAGGGCACCGCGGTGAACAACGACGGCGCGGCCAAGACCGGCTACACCGCCCCCAGCGTCGACGGCCAGGCCGCCGTCGTCGCGGAGGCCCAGCAGATCGCCGACTGCCCGCCGCGGACCATCTCCTACGTGGAGGCGCACGGCACCGCCACCCCGCTCGGCGACCCGATCGAAATCGCCGCGCTGAACCAGGCGTTCGGCCGCGACGGCGACCGGCTCGACCGCGAGTCCTGCGTGATCGGCTCGGTCAAGACCAACGTCGGCCACCTCGACACCGCTGCCGGCATGGCCGGTCTGATCAAGACGGTGCTGATGCTGCGCCACCGCACCCTGGTGCCCAGCCTCAACTTCGAGTCGCCCAACCCGGAGATCGACTTCGCGGCGGGGCCGTTCCACGTCGGTGCCGAGACCCGGGAGTGGCCCGCCGGGCCGACCCCGCGCCGGGCCGGGATCAGCTCGTTCGGCATCGGCGGCACCAACGCCCACGTGATCGTCGAGGAGGCCCCCGAACCCCTCGCGGCCGGCACCCCGGCGCCCGCCGCCGCCGGGCCCCGGCTCCTGGTCCTCTCGGCCCGCACCACCACGGCGCTGAACACCGCGACCGCCAACCTCGCCCGGTACCTGCGGCAGCACCGCGACCTCGACCTGGCCGCGGTGGCCCACACCCTGGCGACCGGACGCCGCCGGCACGTCCACCGGCGCGCCCTGGTCGCCACCGACGTCCGGGACGCCGCGCTGACCCTGGCGCTCGGCGACGGGGCCCGGGTGCTGACCGGGGCCCCGGGAGCCGACCGGCCGGTCCTGGTCCTCGGCGCCCCCGCGGGCGCCCCGGCCGGGCACGCCGCCGCACTGTACGAGCAGGTCCCCGCCTTCCGCGCGCACCTCGACCGGTGCGCCGGGGAACTCGGCGCCCCGGACGGCGCCGCCGGACTCCTGGACGGGGACGACCCGTTGTCCGCCTTCGCCGTCCAGTACGCGACCTGGCGGACCCTGGCCGGCTGGGGCGTCGGCGCGGAGGCCGTCGCCGCGGACCGCACGGCCCTGCCCGAAGCCGCCCGCCGGCTCCTGGACGCCGACGGCGCCGCCTCCGCCGTACCGGACGGGCGGCCCGCGCTCGCGCTGCTGCCCGACGGGACGACGGCGGGCGGCGGCACCACCGGCCGGGCGTTCCTGCTGGACCTGCTCGCGCGGCTGTGGACCGCCGGCGAGGACGTCGACTGGCCGGAGGTGCACGGAGACGACCCCGTCCGCCGGGTGCCGCTGCCCACGTACCCCTTCGACCACGAGCGGTACTGGATCGAGCCGCACGGCCGGGAGACCGGCCCGGCCCCGGCCGCGGGCACCCGGCTGCTGGACCGCTTCGAGGGCGCCACGGACGCCGAACGGACGGCCCTGATCACCGAGTTCATCCAGGGGGCGATCGCCGCGGTGGTCGGCAACCCGGATCCGCAGGCGGTGGACCTGGACACCAACCTCTTCGACATGGGTCTGGACTCGCTGATCCTGATCGAGGTCATCGCCAAGCTCAGCGACGAACTCGACCACCCGGTACGGACCTCGGCCTTCGTCGAGTTCCCCACGGTGCGCGCGTTCGTGGCCGATCTCGCCGGGGAGCTGGGCATCCACCCGGAGGACGCCGCACCCGGCGCGGCGGCCGGCGGCCAGGGCCGCGTCTCGCGGCGCGCCCAGCGGGCCGCCGCCCGCCGGTCCACGTCGTGAGGCGGCCCGTCCGGCCACCGGCCGGCGGCTGACCGGACCGCGGCCGCGGACCGCCCGGACCTCCGGAGCGGCCCGCGGCCGCGGCGGCCTACGGCCCCGCCACCCCCAACTCCTGCGCCAGCACCGCCGCCTGGAGCCGGCTGCGCAGCTCCAGCTTGGCCAGCAGCCGGCTGACGTGCGTCTTCACGGTGGCCTCCGCCATCGCCAGCCGCAGCGCGACGTCCGCGTTCGACAGCCCCTCGCCCAGGCACCCCAGCACCTCCCGCTCCCGCGGGGTCAGCACCTCCAGCACCGCCGGGTCCGGGGCCGGGCGGTCCCGCGGCGGCCGCGCGGCCGCCCCCGGCCGGGCGAACTCCGCGATCAGCCGCCGGGTCACCGCCGGTGCGATCAGCCCCTCACCGGCCGCCACCGTGCGCACCGCGGTCAGCAGCGTCGCCGCGTCGCTGTCCTTGAGCAGGAAGCCCGCGGCGCCCGCCCGCAGCGCGCCGAAGACGTAGGCGTCCAGGTCGAAGGTGGTCAGCACCAGGACGTCGGCCAGCCCTTCGGCGGTGATCCGGCGGGTGGCCGAGACCCCGTCCAGCCGGGGCATCTGGATGTCCATCAGCACCAGGTCGGGGCGGAGCGCGCCGGCCAGGCGGACCGCCTCCACGCCGTCCACCGCTTCCCCGACGACCTCGATGTCGGGCGCGGAGCCCAGGATGAGGACCAGCCCGGCCCGTACGGCGGACTGGTCCTCGGCGACCAGGACCCGGATCGGCTGTGCGGCGGCGCCCGTCATCGTCGTCCTTCCTCTCCGGCGGCGGGCAGCGCTGCCCGCACCAGCCAGACCGTGCCGTCCGACCCGTCCGTCGGTCCGGCGTCGAACTCCCCGCCCAGCAGGGCGATCCGCTCCCGCATGCCGACCAGCCCGGCCCCGGAACCGGGCGCGCGGGGGCCCGGCCCGTCGGCGTACGGACTGCGGACGGCGACGCTGAGCGTCCCGGCGGGGTCGTGGGCGATCCGCACCCGGACCTCGCCGGGCGCGGCGTGCTTGAGCGCGTTGGTCAGCGACTCCTGGACGATCCGGTACGCGGCCAGCTCGACCGGTGCCGGCGGCCGCCCGCCGTCCGGACCACCCGAACTGCCCGGACCCGCCGTCCGCCGCGCGTCGTCCAGGACGAACGCCAGGCCGCTGGCGGCGCCGTTCGTCCGGGCCTGTTCGACCAGGGCCTCCAGCCCGTCGAGGGTGGGGGTGGCGGCCGGCTCGTCCCCGGTGGCCTGCGCATCCCGCAACAGCCCGATGAGCCGGCGCATTTCGGCCAGCCCCTGGACGCTGTTCTCACGGATCACACCGAGCGCCGCACGGGTCGCGGCCGGGTCGTCGATGGTCTGTGCGGCGGTGGCGTGGATGGCGATCGCGGACAGGTGGTTGGCGACCAGGTCGTGCAGCTCCCGGGCCATCCGGGCGCGCTCCCCGGCCACCGCCTGGGTCCGGTCCATCTCGGCCAGCAGCGCGGTCTGTTCGGCCCGCAGCCGGGCGGACTGCGCGGCGTCCCGGTGGTTGCGGATCACCAGGCCGGTCCCGGCCGGCGCCACGGTGAGCAACGCGATCCCGATGCCGACCAGCACCACCTGCGGAACGTGCCACACCGCCGCCGTGGCGACCGTGGCCAGCACCGTCAGCACCTCCGAGCACAGCGGGATCCGGCGGACGGCGCCCGGCGGCCCGTACAGCACCGCGGCATAGACCACGTCGGTGAACATCAGGACGGTGGCGACCAGGGTGCCGGTGCAGAAGTCCAGCGCCAGCGCCGGCACCGCCAGGGCCAGCGCGGTCATCGGGGCGGTCCGGCGCAGGAGTTCGGCCGCCGCCATCACGGCCAGCGCGAGCAGCGTCGACGACGCGGGCAGGCCGATCAGCGGCGGGCCGCCCTGCAGGCCCAGCGCCCACAGCAGTACCCCGGTGGCCAGCCCGCCGCCCGCGAGCAGCACGTCGTGCGGATGCGGCCGTCCGAGCGCGGCGAGGGGTCTGGCAGTCACCCCTCCATCCAACACGGCGCCGGCGCCCGGTGCCGTCCCCCGGCGGACCGGGGCGACTACATCGAAAGATGCAGTGCCGGATCGTCACCGGCGACGACGTTCCGGACGCCGCCCGCTGCGAGCCTGAACAGGACCGTTCCGCCCGGTGGGAGCCCCGGAACCGCCCGGGGCGCGGAACGGCGGAAAAGGAGAACTGCTGTGGTCGTCACCCTGATCATCGTCTGCGAGGTCGGCTTCTGGGTGCTGCTCGCCGCCGGTCTGGCACTGCGCTACATGGCGCGGATGCCGAAGACCGGGGCGGCGGTGCTCCTGTTGGAGCCGATGCTGGAACTGGCGCTGCTGATCGTCACGGCGATCGACCTGAAGAACGGCGCCGCCGCGGACTGGAAGCACGGCCTGGCCGCCCTCTACATCGGCTACACCGTCGCCTACGGGCACTACACCCTCACCTGGGCCGACCGGCTCGTCGCGCACCGCTTCGCCGGCGGTCCGCCGCCGGTCAAGCGGTACGGCCTGGACCGCTTCCGGCACGAGGCGAAACTCTGGCTGCGCACGGTCCTGATGGCCGCGGTGGCCGCCGCCCTGCTGCAGGCCGCGATCTGGTACGTCGGCGGTGACGGGGACATCACGTCGCTGCGCAGCTGGCAGGCGATGACCCTGCGGATCGTGGCGATCCACGGCGTGATCGCGCTGACGTACCTCGTCTGGCAGAAGAAGGCCCCCGAGGCCGGGCCCGCGCCGGACGCGGCGCGGACCCGGCACCCGGAGAAGTCCCCGAGGTGAGGCCGTGGTGCGGGGCGGGCCGGCTCAGCGCTCCCCGCCCGGCACCCACAGCACGTCCCCGACCTCCTTGTTCGCCGTCCGGGCGAGGATGAACAGGAGGTCGGAGAGGCGGTTGAGGTAGGTGGCGGTCAGCGGGTTCATGGTGTCGCCGTGCTCCTCCATGGCCGCCCAGGTGGCGCGCTCGGCCCGCCGGACGACGGTGCACGCCTGGTGGAGCAGGGCGGCGCCGGGGGTGCCGCCCGGGAGGATGAAGCTGCGCAGCTTCTCCAGTTCCGCCAGGAAGCGGTCGCAGTCCGCCTCCAGCTTGTCGACGTAGGACTGCTCGACGCGCAGCGGCGGGAACTCCGGGTTCTCGACCACGGGCGTCGACAGGTCGGCACCGACGTCGAAGAGGTCGTTCTGCACCCGCAGCAGCACCGCGGCGACCTCTTCCGGCAGCGAGCCGAGCGCCAGCGCCACGCCGATCGCCGCATTGGCCTCGTTGGCGTCCGCGTACGCGGCGATCCGGGCGTCGGTCTTGGCGGTCCGGCTCATGTCGCCGAGCGCGGTGGTGCCCTTGTCTCCGGTACGGGTGTAGATGCGGGTCAGATTCACCATACGGGTGAGACTACGCCGCGGCCCGGCGGAAGGCCCGGGTGCACAGGGCCATCGCCAGCGCCGCGAACCCGGCCGCGACCAGCGCCCCGCGGAGCACCACCGGCGAGGCGTAGGCGCCGGTGTACGCCGCCCGCACCGCGTCCACGAGGTAGCGCAGCGGCATCAGGTGCGACAGCGCGTCGAGCCAGCCGGGGGCCAGCGCCATCGGCAGCATCAGCCCGGACAGCAGCATCGCCGGCATCGTGACGGCGTTGACCACCGGGCCGAACTCCTGCGGCATCCGCACCTTCATGGCCAGCGCGTACGACAGCGAGGCCAGCGAGACGGCCAGCACGGCGACGAACGCGAACCCCACGAGGATCCCGGCCAGCGGCGCGCGCAACCCCATGACCAGCGCGGCGAGCACCAGCAGCACGGACTGGAACAGCAGCAGCGCGGCGTCCCGGAGCACCCGACCCAGCAGCAGCGCGGCCCGGCTCACGGGCGTCACCCGCATCCGCTCCAGGATCCCGGCCTGCTTCTCCAGGATCAGTCCGAAGCCGCCGAACGAGCCGCCGAACAGGGCGAGTTGAAGCAGCAGTCCGGGCACCAGCACCTGCCAGGAGCTGCCCGCCGATGACAGGGGGAGCCCGGTCAGCAGCGGGCCGAAGAACAGCAGGTAGAGCAGCGGCATCAGTACGCCGAAGAGCATCTGCAGCCGCGAGCGCAGGGTCTGCCGGGCGTACCGCCCGAAGATCAGCGCGGTGTCGGCGAGGAACGCGGACCGGTCGGCGGCGCGGGGCACGGGGGAGGGGCTGGACAAGGGGGTTCTCCTCTACGGCGGTGGGGCTATACGGCGAGGGGGGCGGTGTCCTGGCGCGCGGCGCCCCGCCCGGTGACGGCGAGGAAGGCGTCCTGGAGGGAGGCGTCGGCGGAGCCGGCGTGGGCGCGCTTGAGGGCGTCGGGGGTGTCGTCGGCGACCACCCGCCCCTCGTCGACGATGACCAGCCGGTCGGCGAGCGCGTCGGCCTCGTCGAGGTAGTGGGTGGTCAGGAAGACGGTGGTGCCGTACGCGTCGCGCAGGTGCCGGACCAGGTCCCACAGGTCGGCGCGGCTGCCGGGGTCGAGGCCGGTGGTCGGCTCGTCGAGGAAGAGGACCTCGGGGCGGTGGGTGAGCCCCATCGCGATGTCCAGCCGGCGCCGCTGGCCGCCGGAGAGCGCGGCCGTCCGCCGGTCCAGGAGCCCGCTCAGGCCCAACGCGTCGGCCAACTCCTCGACCCGGTCCACGGCCTGGCGTTTCGTCAGGCGGTAGAGGCGGGCCTGGGTGACCAGTTCCTCGCGGACCGAGAGGTGGGGGTCGACGCCGCCGGACTGGGCGACGTAGCCGGTCGCCCGGCGCACCCCGGCCGGGTCGCGGACCAGGTCGCAGCCGGCGACGGTCGCGGTGCCGCCGGTGGGCGGGAGCAGCGTGGTGAGCATCCGCAGGGTGGTGGTCTTGCCGGCGCCGTTGGGGCCGAGGAAGCCGAGGATCTCGCCGCGTTCGACGGTGAGGTCGATGCCGCGGACGGCGTCGACGGGACCGTTCTTCGTCATGAAGGTCCGGGCCAGGCCGGATGTGCTGAGGACGGGCATGGCCCCAGAAAAACAGAGGCACTGAAAAATTGCAACGCCTCCAAAATTTAATGAAGCCCAGCAAAGGGTAGGGTGGGGCCATGGCAGAGGGACTCAGGGAGCGGAAGAAGCGGCAGACCCGCCAGTACATCTCGGACGTGGCCACCGGGCTGTTCCTGGAGCGCGGCTTCGACGCGGTGACCGTCGCGGAGATCGCCGCCGCGGCCGACGTCTCGGTCAACACGGTCTACAACTACTTCCCGGCGAAGGAAGACCTCTTCATGGACCGGAGCCAGGAGCTGGTCGACCGGCTCTCCCGGTACGTCCGGGGGCGCCCGGCGGGGGAGTCGGCCGCCGCCGCCGTACTGCGCGAGCTGCGCGTGGAGGTGGTGAGCATCTCGCCCAAGGTCGGCCTGATGGAGGGCTACCAGCACTTCATGCGGGTCATCTACGAGTCCGCCGCCCTCCAGGCCCGCATGTGGCACCTCCAACGCCGGCAGTACGAGCACCTGGAGGCCACCCTCCGCGAGGAGACCGACGCCGACGCCGACGACCCGATGCCCCGCCTGATGGCCGGCCAGATCAACTGGGTCCACCAGACCCTGATCGTCACCATCGCCCAGGAGATGATGGCCGGCCGCAACCCCGCGGAGGTCTCCCGCGAGGCGCTCGTCGTCCTGGACGAGATGGAAGAGGTGCTGAGCGAGAAGGTCCTCAACTACGCCGTGCGCGCGGCCCGCTGACGACCTCCCGGGCGCCCGCGGGGCCCGAGGGTGTGATGTCCGTCATGGAAACGGGGCGCCGCGGCCCGAAGGGCCTCGTTGCGGGGCGGCGGTCGGGTGACGGGTGGGAGTGACTCGCATCTCTTCGCCGCCAATCGATCGCCGGTGACCGCTAACGTCACTCACGACCGTCAAATGCACAGGGTGTGAGGGGACAAGCAGTGGCAAAGAAGCTTGCCGTCATCGGCGCCGGACTGATGGGTTCCGGTATCGCGCAGGTCTCGGCCCAGGCGGGCTGGGACGTCGTCCTCCGCGACGTGACGGACGAGGCGCTGGCCCGCGGCAAGGGCGGCATCGCGTCCTCCTTCGAGAAGTTCGTCGCGAAGGGCAAGCTGGAGGCGGCCGCCGCCGAGCAGGCGCTGGCCCGCATCACCACCACCACCGACCTGGAAGCCGTCGCCGACGCGGACGTCGTCGTCGAGGCGGTCTTCGAGAAGATCGAGGTCAAGCGGGAGATCTTCCAGGCGCTGGACAAGCTCGCCAAGGACGACGCGGTGCTGGCCTCCAACACCTCGGCGATCCCGATCACCAAGATCGCCGCGGCCACCTCCCGGCCCGAGCGGGTGGTCGGCACGCACTTCTTCTCGCCGGTGCCGATGATGCAGCTCTGCGAACTGGTGCGCGGCTACAAGACCAGCGACGAAACCCTCGCCACCGCGCGGGAGTTCGCCGAGTCGATCGGCAAGACCTGCGTCGTGGTCAACCGCGACGTCGCCGGCTTCGTCACCACCCGGCTGATCTCGGCGCTGGTCGTCGAGGCCGCCAAGCTCTACGAGTCCGGGGTCGCCAGCGCCGAGGACATCGACATCGCCTGCAAGCTGGGCTTCGGCCACGCCATGGGGCCGCTGGCCACCGCCGACCTGACCGGCGTCGACATCCTGCTGCACGCCACCGAGAACATCTACACCGAGTCCCAGGACGAGAAGTTCGCCCCGCCGGAGGTCATGCGCCGCATGGTGGACGCCGGCGACATCGGCCGCAAGAGCGGACAGGGCTTCTACTCGCACTGACACCGCGTCAGGCTGTACTCCGGCGGGGTCACCCCGCAGGGTGATTTCGGTATCGGTTCGCTTACAAACGGCAACTTCGCCGTACGAGAGGCAGTCAGATCGGTAGACGACAATGCACCACAACCCATGACATCGGGGAGCGCATATGCACATCAGGGGCGACCACGCCGAGCTGGTCGTCGGGGGCCGCCTCGACGTCCGCAGCGCGGCGGACGCCCGTACGGCCCTGCACGCCGCCGTGGACTCCGGCCGAGGTGATCTGGTGCTGGACCTGACCGAGCTGGACTCGTGGGACGCCACCGGCCTCGGCGTGATCATGGGCGTGCACCGCCGGGCCGGCCGCAACAACCGCCGCCTGGTGCTGCGCGGGGTGCCGCCGCAGATGCAGCGGCTCCTGGTCGCCACCCGGCTCCACCGCATCCTCGCGATCGAGGGCGGCATCGAAGCGGAATCGCTTCCCCGGGTGTGAGACGGGGCGCGGCGGGACGTGGCCGCCGCGCCCCGCCGCCGGGTCGGCAAAAACGCCGCAAACCGCACATACCACCTGATCTGCCGGCGTTTCCGTCAAGGTGCCACCCCGCCCGTGCCCCGTGCCGGGGATCGGTCTATGGTTCGGTTGCCCGCCGTGTGCCATCATCCGCGGCGGGGCACCGGACCAGACGCGACGGCTGAGGAGATCCGCCGGAGCCGGGGGAGTGCGGACGGCCGGAAGCACCGACGGCACGCACATCCTGGGAGCTTGCAGCATGGACCCGAACACCCACCCGGGGTCGGAGGAGTACGACCGGCAGGGCGGCCCGGCCGGCCCGCCGGCCCCCGATGCCACCGGCCGACAGAGCGGATCCGGCGGCCTCGCCCGCGTCGTCCGGCTCGTCTCCGGCAACTACCTCGTCACCGTCAACCCGGTCGACGGCTGCGAAATACAGCCCTGCCCGCCCGGTGAGCGCCCCGACCCGCCGACCAGGCTCGACCCGGAGGAACGGGCCGCCGCGGCCCGCGCCGCCCAGCCGCCGGCCCCGGCCGGACCGCTCTCCTTCGCCGGCCACGAGATCCTCCTCGAAGAGCGCTCCGAGGACATCGCCCGACTGATCCGGCTGCTCACCCGCGGCCGCTCGGTCCGCGTCACCGGGCCCGCCGGATCGGGCCGCACCCGGCTCCTGGACGCGGTCGCCGGCGGCGTCGCCGACCTCGCCCCGGACGGCGTGGTCCGGCTCTCCGGCTACCACCGCAGCGTCACCGACGTCCTCTACGCCCTGTTCGCGGCGGTCTACCGGGCCCCGCAGCACCGCCCGGAGCGCCCCGAGCTGCTGCGCCTCCTCGGCGGCATCGGCGCGGTCGTCGTCCTCGACGACCTGGAGTTCGGCGGCGCCGCGCTCGACGAGCTGCTGGAGGCCACCCCCGAGTGCGCCTTCCTCCTGGCCGCCACCCCCGACGTGCCCGCCCCCAGCGCCGACGCCCACGTCGAAGAGGTCTTCGTCGGCGGCATCAGCAAGGACGCCGGCCTGCGGCTGCTGGAGCGCGCCGTGGACCGCCCGCTCACCAAGGACGAGAAGACCTGGGCCGCCGACCTCTGGTTCGAGTCCGAGGGGCTGCCGCTGCGGTTCGTCCAGGCCGCCGCCCTGCTCCGGCAGCGCGACAAGGCCCGGACCGCACCGGGCGCCCTCGACGACGGCTACGGGCTCTTCCCCGAGGACGGCACGGCCGACCGGACGGACCCGGAGCAGCGCCCCGAGAGCCCGCTGCCGGCCCTCGGCGAGACGGCCGCGCCCGCCCCGCTGCTCGCCGAACGCCTCGGCCTCGCCGCCCAGGAGGCCCTCCGCTTCGCGGTCGCCCTGGGCGGCGAACTGCCGCACCAGGCACACCTGCCGGCCCTCACCCAGGACACCCACGCCGACGCCGCCCTCGGTGAACTGCTCGGCTGCGGCCTGATCAGCCCGGTCGGCGGCCACTACCGCCTCGCCGCCACCGTCCAGGACCAGCTGACCGCCGCCGGCTACGCCGAGGACGCCGCAGCCCGGGCGCACACCGCCGCCCAGCACTACGCCTGGTGGGCCGGACACCCCTCGGTCGCCCCCGAGCGGGCCGCCGCCGAGTCCGACGCGGTACTGGCCGCCATGGGCGTGCTGACCGGCAGCCGGGAGAGCGGCCACCCGGCCGCCGCGGTGCTGCTGGCCCGTACCGCCGCCCCCGCGTTCGCCGCGGCGCTGCACTGGAGCGCCTGGGAGCGCAGCCTGCGGCACGGCCAGGAGGCCGCCCGACTGGCCGGCGAGGTCGCCGAGGAGGCGTACTTCCACCACGACCTGGGCGTGCTGGCCCTGTGCAGCGGCAACGTCGACCGGGCGCGCGCCGAACTGGAGGCGTCCATCGGGTTGCGCGGGGTGCTCTCCGACCGCGACGGCGCGATCGCCGGACGGCGGGCCCTCGCCCTGGTCATCGACCGGTCGCGGGCCGCCGCGGCGGACGCGCCGACCACCCTGCTGGCATCCGTCGACCCGGCGGCCGCGGCCGGTGCCGCCGGGGACCCGGCCCACGGCCCGGCCGGCGAGGCGTCGCCCGACGCCGTGTCCACCGCCAAGCTCCAGGCCGTCGCCCGCCCGGAAGGCCCCGCCACCACGGTCACCGCCCGGCCCGCCGCGACCACCGCCGCCATCCCGGTGGCGAAGGCCGCGACGACCGCGAAGCACAGCGCCGGCCGGGCCGCGAAGGCCCCTGGTGGCCCCGCCGGGGGCCTGGGACGCGGCATCCGCCGCACCGGCCGCCGCAACCTCGTCGCCGCCGGCACCGGGGTGCTGCTGGCCGCCGTCCTCGGCACCGTCATCACCCTCGGCATGACCTCCGACAACTCCGACCCGCACGACAACAAGGTCACCACCGAGCAGTCCCCGGCCACCGGGGACGACACCCAGCAGCCGGCGCAGGAGCCCGGTACCGGCTCCGGCCTGCCGCCCACCGGCTCCGGCACCACCCGGCCCGGCACCCCCAGCCACCGGCCCACCACCGCGCCGTCCGCCCCCGGCACCACCGGCGCCCCCACCACCCCGACCGGCGGCCCGACCTCCGGCACCACCACCCCGACCGGCCGGCCCACCTCGCCCACCGGCCGCCCGACCCACCCCACCCACAGCCCGACCAGCAGCCCCACGGACTCCACGCCGCCCGGAAAGCCCACCGACACGCCGCCGAGCCCCACCCCGCCCCAGAAACCCACCGACACCCCGACCGGCCAGCCGCCGACGACGTCCGGAGGCTCCTCCTCCGGCAGCTCCTCGGGCGGCAGCCCGTCCGGCAGCAACTCCGCGGTGGCACCGTCCACCAGCAACGGAACCGCCTCGGACTCCGCACCCGCCTCGTCCGCGCAGTCGGCATCCGGCCAGGGCACCCCCACGGGCTGACGCCCCCGGCGTCCCGTGCGCCCCGCCCGGCACACCCGGCGCGCGCCGGAACACCACGACGGCCCGGTACGGACCACCCGCCGTAAAGGCGGGCGGATCGCGTACCGGGCCGTCGTCGTCCGGCCGGCGCGGCCGGGTCAGAACAGTCGCAGCTTGTCGTCCTCGATGCCGCGCAGCGCGTCGTAGTCCAGCACCACACAGCCGATCCCGCGGTCGGTGGCCAGCACCCGGGCCTGCGGCTTGATCTCCTGAGCTGCGAAGACGCCCTTCACCGGGGCCAGGTGGGGGTCGCGGTTGAGGAGTTCGAGGTAGCGGGTGAGCTGCTCGACGCCGTCGATCTCACCGCGCCGCTTGATCTCGACGGCGACGGTCTGGCCGTCGGCGTCCCGGCACAAGATATCCACCGGGCCAATGGCGGTGGGGTATTCACGCCGAATAAGCGAGTAGCCCTCGCCCAGTGTCTCGATCCGGTCGGCGAGCAGCTCCTGGAGGTGGGCCTCCACGCCGTCCTTGATGAGCCCGGGATCCACTCCGAGCTCGTGGGAGGAGTCGTGCATGATCTCCTCCAGGGTGATGATGAGCTTCTCGCCGCCCTTGTTCTCCACCGTCCAGACGTTGCCGTCGCCCTCCTTGAGGGAGCAGGGCGGGGACATCCAGTTGAGGGGTTTGTAGGCCCGGTCGTCCGCGTGAATGGAGACGGAGCCGTCCGCCTTCACCAGGATGAGGCGGGGGGCGGAGGGCAGATGGGCGGTGAGCCGACCCGCGTAGTCCACGGAGCAGCGGGCGATGACGAGACGCATGGTGCGTCACGCTACTCGAACCGGGGCCGCCGACGCGATTCGCCCCCGCCCCGAGGTCCCTTTACGGCGGAAACCCCCGCACCCCCGGCGCCCGCGCATGGCCGGTTGTATGTGCAATCTCCTGGTGCGGGCCCCTTGCGCGGCATACCGTTGAAGCGGGGGGTCGCGGGGCGAACACGCTCTGTCGCGAATTCCCCTTGTCCCACCCATGAGGCCCCGTCCGTCCCGGCGGGGCCGCGAGAGGAGAACCTCATGTCGCTCGACGTCTCACCGGCCCTCCTCGAACAGGCCGAGCGAGGCGAGGTCGACGAAGCCGCGTTTGTCGACTGCGTCCGGACTTCCCTGCCCTACGCGTGGGGGATGATCAGCTCTCTGGTGGACCGGCTGGTGGCGGACGGCGGAGAGTTCGCCGACAACCAGACCCCGCCGCCGGACGAGCAGGCGCGTGGCCAGCTGCTCCGCGCACTGGCGAGTAACGCCATCCGCGGCTCGCTGGAGCGTCACTTCGGAGTGCGCCTCGCCTTCCAGAACTGCCACCGGGTCGCGGTCTTCCCGCTCGACCCGGCCGTCGACCAGCGGCTGGCCCGCTTCACCTCCATCCGGGGCCAGTTGCTGAACCAGTCGCCCGAACTCCGCGACTGCTGATCGGAGTTGCTGCCGCTGAGCCGGCCGGAGCACCCTCCCCAGCCGCGCACCGGCGGCAGCACCACCGACCAGCCGTGCCCCAGGCCGGTGGGAGGTGACACCGCCGCCCACCCCGGGCGGGGTCACCCCAGCTGCGGCAGCACCTCCGCGCCCAGCCGCCGGACGTTCTCCTCGGTGACGGCGAGATCCCCGGAGCCCTCCACCAGCAACGCGAACCGCCGGATGCCGGTGCGCTCCGAGGTCGCCGCCAGCCGGTCCACGCACAACTCCGGCGGGCCGACCGGATGCAGTGCACACAGCAACTCCGTGTACGCCAGCGGATCGCGCATCGCGCGGTACCGGCCGTCGACCGTCACATGCGCGCCCAGCCCCTGCCGCATCCAGCCCGGCATCGCCTTGGTCAGCGTCTCCACCGCCGTCGGCCGGTCGTCCGCGATCTGCACCACCCCCGCCGAGACGTGCTCCGCCGCGGCCACCTCGCCCGGCTCCCGGCCGGCCGCCAGCGCCGCCGACCGCCACAGCGCGACCATCTCCGCCTTCTCCTCGTCGCCGCAGTGCATCCCCAGCAGCATCGGCAGCCCGCGGGCGGCGGCCAGCCGGACCGAGGCCGGGGAGGTGCAGGCCACCACCACCGGCGGACCACTCGTCAGCCCGCCCGGGTCGTCCGGATCGGCCACCGCCTCGGCCGCCCGCGGCACCACCGCCACCTCCCGGAACGCATAGCGCTCGCCCCGCGCGCCCACCCGCGGCTCGCGCAGCCAGCGCAGCAGCAGATCGAGCGACTCCGGGAACCCGTGGTCGTACGCGGCCAGGCCGGAGCCGAAGACCTCCAGATCCACCCAGGGGCCGCCCCGGCCGACGCCGAGCGTGAACCGGCCCTCCGACGTCAGGTGCAGCAGCGCCGCCTGCTCACCGAGGGCCACCGGATGCTGGGTCGGCAGCACGCTGACCGCCGTCCCGACCCCGATCCGCCGGGTCCGCCCCAGCAGCAGCGCGGCCAGCGTCGCGGCCTGCGGGCAGACCCCGTACGGGACGAAGTGGTGTTCGGCCAGCCAGACTTCATGGAGTCCGGCCTGCTCCGCGATCTCCACGGAACGCACCGCGCGGTGCAGTGCTTCCCCCTGCCCCTGACCGGGGAACTGGGCGGCCAGGATGAAAGCCCCTACGCGCATCGCTCTCTGCCTCCTTGCAGCCGACGCGACCCCCCTCGCCCGGCAACAACGTGCGACGCGTGCCCAGGGCACGGCCTGACGCGAAATTTCCAGATCATCGCAGAAACGTGACGGCGGACTTTTGGCCCTGACCGCGCCGCGTACGCTGGTGACAGCCCTCCCCCAAGCTCTCAGCTCCGTTCAGGGGGATCCCTCCCCGTCGACCTGCCGAGGTGTGCCGTGTCCCCGCGTCGAAACCGCCAATGCGGTGCGAATCCCCCCGACCGCGCGGACCACGCCGGCGTCGGCCGCTACGGCTTCGAGACGACCGAGGAGTGGCGCGGCGAGGACTGGGTGGTCCGCCCGGTCGGTGGCGGCGGCGCGACCAAGCACTACCGCTGCCCCGGCTGCGACCAGGAGATCCCGCCCGGCGTCCCGCACGTCGTCACCTGGCCCCGGGAGGGCGACGTCGACGACCGCCGGCACTGGCACAAAGCCTGCTGGAACGCACGGAACCGCCGGAGCGCGCGGCTCCAGCGGTCCCGTAACGCACCGCGGTACTGAAGCGCTACACGTCGCGCTGCCGCAGTGCCGCGTAGGCCCCGCCGAGGGCGAGGGCGGCGAGCCCCATGACGATCCACAGCGGCTGCCAGCCGGACGGACCGCCGTCCACGAACGGGAACTTGTTGCCGTACATCACCGTGAGCTGGTTGGGGATCGAGTAGCCCATCAGGAAGTTCCGCAGCCCCTCCAGGCTCTGGGCGAACATGAACATCGACAGGACGAACGGCAGCAGCACCACGCCGATCATGAGCGTGATCGCACCCGCGGAATGCCGGATCAGCGAACCGACGGCCAGCGCCAGCAGCCCCAGGAACGAGACGTACAGACCGATCCCCACGGTCGACCGGAGCCAGTCGGCGGCGCCGATCTCCGCCTTGCTGATGCCGCCGATCATGGCGTTGTCGGCGAGCGCCACGAGCCCGGTGACGACGGTGGTCACCACGAAGGTCAGCCCGAAGAAGACGATCGCCTTGGCCGCCAGCACCCGGCCCCGGGCCGGGCAGGCCGCCAGCGTCGTACGGATCATGCCGGTGCCGTACTCCGAGGAGGTCACCAGCACACCGAGCGGCAGCACGCACAGCACGCCCAGCAGCATCCCGAAGAGCCCGAAGAACAGCGGCGACGTCGTGCCGACGCTGTCCATCGACCCCACGGACGTGGCGACCAGCACACCGATGCCGAGGACGAGCACGGTCATCACGCCCAGCGTCCACACCGTCGAACGCACCGAACGGATCTTGGTCCACTCGGCGGCCAGCGCATGGCCGAGGTGGGTCGGGCGGACGGGGATGGGCGAGACGTAACCCGGCGCCGCCGCCTGCCAGTTGGCGCCGAAGGGCTGCGGATGCTGCTGCGGGAGCGGCGCCTGCGGCTGCTGCGGCTGCAGCGGCGGCTGCTGAGGATGCGGCTGCGGGTGCTGCTGCGGGGCCTGCGGCGGCGCGGAGGCGGTGAGCATCATCGTGCCGCCCTCCTTGCCCGGTCCGTGCGCCGCCAGCGGCTTCGGCTCGGGGTGGCCGCCGGCCGGCGGCTGCGCCTGCAGCATCATCGTGCCGGGCTCCTTGGCGGGGGCCGGCTGCGGCTGCGCCTGCAGCATCATCGTCCCCGGTTCCTGCGCGGGGGCCGGGGGAGCGGCGGGCGGCATCGGCCCGGGGGCCGGGACGGGCGACGGGGGTCCCCCCTGCTCGAACGGAGTCGAGAGCTCGGGGGAGGGCGGCATCGGCTGCGCACCGGTCTGCGGCGCACCGGTCTCCGGCTGCGGCTGGGGCTGCGGCTGCTGAGGGCTGGTCATCGGGCGTCCTGGGTGTGCGGCGTGGGCTGGGCGGCGGGGGCGGCGGCCGGCGGAACCGGCGGCTGGGCGGGCGGCACCGGCGCGGCGTGCGACGGCTGCTGCCCGTACGGGTGGGGCGCACCGTACACACCGGGTGCCCCGTACGGGTGACCCTGCTGCGGCGGGGGCACCGGTCCACCCGGCACCGGGGCGGCCCCGGCGTTGTGGACGGCGTAGGGACCCGCCGGCGCGTACGGACCCGGCTGGGCGTACGGGTGCGGCGGCGCGGGCACCCCCGGCGGCACCTGGCCCGGCACCACCGGCTGCCCCGGCACGCCCGGCTGCCCCGGCGCGTACCCCGGCACGGCGCCGCCCTGCGGCGGATACCCGGCGGGCGCCTGCTGGAGACCGGCCCGCGGGTCGGCCGTCGAGCGGTAGTCGACGACCCCCTGCGTCATCCGCATGTACGCCTCCTCCAGCGACGCCTGGTGCGGCGACAACTCCCACAGCCGGATGTCGGCCGCATGCGCCAGATCGCTGATCCGGGGCAGCGGCAGCCCGGTCACCCGCAGCGCGCCGTCCGCCTCGGGCACCGCCTGACCGCCGGCCTCGGCCAGCGCCGCGGTCAGCTTCTCCCGCTGCGCCGGCTCACCGTCCGGCGTCCGCACCCGGGCGAAGTCCGCCGAGTTGGCCGAAATGAAGTCCTGCACGGCCATGTCCGCGAGCAACTGGCCGCGGCCGATCACGATCAGATGCTCCGCGGTCAACGCCATCTCGCTCATCAGGTGCGAGGAGACGAAGACCGTACGGCCCTCGGCCGCCAACTGCTTCATCAGGTTCCGCACCCACAGGATGCCCTCCGGGTCCAACCCGTTGACCGGCTCGTCGAACAGCAGCACCTGCGGATCGCCGAGCAGCGCCGCCGCGATCCCCAACCGCTGCCCCATACCGAGCGAGAAGCCCTTCGACCGCCGGTGGGCCACGTCCTGGAGACCGACCACCCCCAGCACCTCGTCGACCCGCCGGGCCGGGATCCCGGACAGCTGCGCCAGCGACAGCAGATGCGCCCGCGCACTGCGGCCGCCGTGCACCGCCTTGGCGTCCAGCAGCGCACCCACCTGGCGCGCGGCATTGGGGGTCTGACGGAACGGGCGGCCACCGATCGTGGCGTGGCCGGACGTCGGGGCGTCGAGGCCCAGGATCATCCGCATGGTCGTCGACTTGCCGGAGCCGTTGGGCCCCAGGAAGCCGGTGACGGTGCCCGGACGCACCTGGAACGACAGGTTGTGCACGGCCGTCTTCGGCCCGTAGCGCTTGGTCAGGCCGACTGCCTCGATCATTCTCCGCCCCTCGCGAGATGGTCGGGGCAGAGGCGCCCTCGTGCCCCCGTGAGGGTTATGAGGCTATCGGCACGTTGACGGTTCCCGCCAAAACGGCGAAAGGGGACCGGCGGACCCGCCCGGCCTCAGGCGTCCCGCCGGTTCAACAGCAGATAGCCGGCGAGCAACGCGGCCATCGTCCACACCGCCATGATCGCGAAACCGCCCCACGGCCCGTACGGCGTCTCGTCGTTGACCGGCGCGACCACCTGCATGATCTTCGAACCGGCCTGATCCGGAAGATAACGGCCGATCTTCCGGGTCGCCGAGACGTTCCCCAGGATGCTGGAGATCAGGAAGAAGAACGGCATCAGGATGCCCAGCGACAACATCGGACTGCGCAGCATCGTGGCCACCGCCATCGAGAACAGCGCGATCATCGTCATGTAGAGCGCACCGCCGAGCACCGCCCGCAGCACCCCCGGATCACCCAGGTACGCCCGGTGCTCACCGAGCGCCGCCTGACCCGCGAAGAACGTCGTGAAACTGGTGACCAGCCCCACCACGAAGACCAACGCGGCGGCCACCAGCAGCTTGCAGAAGAGGAACACCCCGCGCTGCGGCACCGCCGCGAGCGACGTACGGATCATCCCGGTGCTGTACTCGTTCGACACCACCAGCACCCCGAACACGATCATCGCCAGCTGCCCCAGCCCCATCCCCGCGAAGCTGATGTTGGTGGGATCGAAGGCGAGCCGCTGCCGATCCGGCATCCCCTCGAAGTCCTTCCGCGCCAACGTGCAGATCAGCACGCCCAGCGCGACGGTGACCACCACCGCCGTACCCAGCGTCCACACCGTCGACCGCACCGACCGGATCTTGGTCCACTCCGACCGCAGGGCCTGCCCGACGACAGCCATCCGTCAGCTCCTCTTCCTCTGCCAGCCCGTACCCCAACTCCCCGGCGGCGGCCCGACCGACAACGCCCTCTCCGGAACCGCCGGCCGCGACGGCCCCCGGCGCCCCGCCGCCGGCCCGCCGCCGTTGCGCGCGTGGTACTCCACCACCCCCGCCGTCAACTGCATGAACGCCTCCTCCAAGGAAGCCTGCTGAGGGCTCAACTCATGCAGCACCACCCGCTGCGCGGCGGCCAGTTCACCCAGCCGCTCCGCCGGCACCCCGTCGACCTCCAGCGCACCGTCCGGCCCCGCCACCGCCCGCACACCCGCCCGGTGCAGCACGTCCAGCAGCCGCTCCCGCTCCGGCGACCGCAGCCGCACATACGACCGCGAATTCTCCTGGATGAACTCCGCCATCGACGTGTCCGCCAACAGCCGCCCCTTCCCGATCACCACCAGATGCTCCGCGGTCAACGCCATCTCACTCATCAGGTGCGAGGACACGAAGACCGTCCGCCCCTGGGCCGCGAGACGCTTCATCACATGCCGGATCCAGTGGATGCCCTCCGGATCCAGCCCGTTGACCGGCTCGTCGAACATCAGGATCCGCGGATTGCCGAGCAGCGCCGCCGCGATCCCCAACCGCTGCCCCATCCCGAGCGAAAAGCCCCTCGACCGCTTCTTCGCGACCGACGTCAACCCGACGAGATCCAGCACCTCGTCGACCCGGGCCCGCGGAATGCCGTTGCTCTGCGCCAGACACAGCAGGTGGTTGGCGGCACTACGGCCACCGTGCATCGCCTTGGCGTCCAGCAGCGCCCCGACATACGTCAGCGGGTCCTTCAACTGCCGGTAGTGCTTGCCGTCGATCCGGACCGAGCCGGCCGTCGGATTGTCCAGACCGAGCACCATCCGCATGGTGGTGGACTTCCCCGCACCATTGGGACCGAGGAAGCCGGTGACGATCCCAGGCCGTACGGTGAACGTCAACTGGTCCACCGCGACCTTGTCACCGTAATGCTTGGTCAGCCCCTTGAGCTCGATCATGTACAGCACGCTAGGTGCGCCCGGAGACCCCCGCCACCTGGGCGACGCCGCCCGGACGACCGCCCCGCCCCCCCACACGGCCGTGCCCCCGCACTGCCACACAGGCGGTACGAGGGCACGGAGAAGAACGACGCGAAACCTGCCGGCGTCAGCCTCAGCGGCTCTGCTGGGCGGGCACCCCGCGGGAGACGGACTCGTCGTCACCGGGCGCACCGGCGGCGGCCACCGCCGCACCCGTCAGCGTCGCCAGCATCTCGCGGACGTTGGTCAGCTGCGCGTTGATCGAGTCGCGGCGGTTGGTGAGCGCCGCCAGCTCGCGCTCCGATTCGCTGCGGATCCGGTCGGCCTTGGCATTGGCGTCCGCCACGATGTCCTCGGCCTGACGCTGCGCCGTCTCCACCGTCTGCCGGGCCCGACGCTCCGCGTCCGTCCGCAGCTTCTCCGCCTCCAGACGCAGCTGCTCCGCCCGGTGCTCGATCTCCGCCAGCCGCTTCTCGGCCTTCGCCTGCCGCGACGCCAGGTCACGCTCGGACTGCTCACGACGCTTGGCGAGGTTGGTCTCGAAGTCCGCGGCGGCCTGCGCGGCCTTGGCACGGGTCTCCTCGAAGAGGGCGTCCGCCTCCTCACGCTTGGACTGCGCGTCCTTCTGCGCCTCGGCGCGCATCGTGGCCGCCTCGCCCTTCGCCTTCTCGACGATCCGGGCGCCCTCGTCCTCGGCCTTGGACTTGCGCTCGACGGCGAACGACTCCGCGTCGTTGCGGACCTGCTGGGCGGCCGACTCGGCCAGCTCACGGTGCTGCTCGGCGGCCCGACGGGCCTCCTCACGCAGCTCCTTGGCCTCCTCCTCCGCGAGGCGGAGGATCTTCTCCACACGCGCGCCGAGGCCCGCGTAGGAGGGTTCGGCGTCGGTGACCTGAGCCTGGGCGTTCTGCGTCTCGAGGTGCAGCTCCTCGATGCGCTTCTCCAGCGAGGTGATACGGGCCAGCGCACTGTCGCGGTCCGCGACCAGTTTCGTAATGCGGTCATCCACCTGACCGCGGTCGTACCCACGCCGCACGAGCTCGAAGCCGAAGGGGGAGGAAGTGTCGCTCATGGGGTTCCTGTCGAAAGAGACCGGTGAGGTGATAAGGAGAATCCTAGGGGTCTTAACGGCGTGTCATCGAGTCATTGCGCGTTTGAAGTGGAGAATGACCCCTCATTTGAGTGGCTACCCTTCAGACTGCTTGCCACTCGAACGAGTTGTACCGGCCCCCGCGGCGGCCTTCGCCGACCCACCCTTGCCGTCCCCGCCCTGCGCAGGCACCTCGAACGACTCCAGCGCCTCCAGCACGTCCTGAACGCGGGAGATCTCGGTGTTGATGTCCTTCCGGCGGCGCGTCAGCACCTCCAGCTCGTGCTTGCCCTCCGCCACGACCCGCGCGGCCTCCTCCTTCGCCTCCGCGCGCATCTTGTCCGCGTCCCGCACCGCCGTGGCCTTCTTGTTCTCGGCCTCCTTGATCAGGCCCTCGGCCTTCTTCACCGCGGCGATCCGCACCTTGCTCGCCTCGCTGTTGGCATCCGCCAGCAACTTGTCGGCCTTCTCCTCGGCCTCCACCTGCTGCGCGGTGGCCTGCGCGATCAGCTTGTCCACCCGCTCACCGGCGTTCTTCATCGCCTCCGACGACTCCCGCCGGGCCCGCTCGTGCAGCTCCTCGACCTCGGACTCGATCCGGACCCGCAACTCCTCCGACCGGTCCCTTATGGCCGTCGCGTCCCGCCGCGCCTCACCGAGCAACGTGTCGGCGTCCGTACGCGCCTTCTCCACCCGCGCATTGCCCTCGGTGGTGGCCTCGCGCAGGATCCGCTCGGCCTCCTTGCGCGCCGCCCCGACCATCGTGTCGGCCTGCTCCTCCGCGCCGGTCGCCGTCTTCAGCGCCTCCTCCTGCGCCTTGGCCATCAACTGATCGGCCTGCTCGGCCGCATCGCCACGACGCTTCGCGGCACTCTTGCGCGCCTCGTCGACCAACCGGTCGGACTCCTCCTGCGCCGCCGCACGGGTCCGCTCGGCGGCCGCCTCGGCCTCCTCCCGGACCTTCGCGGCCTCCGCACGGGTCCGATTCGCATGCTCCTGCGCGGCAGTGACGGTCTCCGCCGCCTCCGCACGCAACCGGTCCGCCTCCGCGGTGGCCGTCGCGACCATCCGGTCCGCCTGCTCCCGCGCATCGGCCCGAGCCCGGTCGGCGTCACGCTCCGCCTCCGCGGACCGCTCCGCCGCCTCGGCCCGCAGCCGCTCCGCCTCGCCGGCCGCCTCCGCCACCAACTCGTCGGCCTGCGCCGCGGCATCCGCCCGGGACTTGTTGGCCGCCGTACGCGCCTCGTCGGCGGTCCGCCCGGCGTCCGTGCGGGCACCCTCCAGCACCTCGGCCGCCTCGGCCCGCAGCCGCTCGGCCGCCTCCGTGGCCTCCGCCACCAGCCGCCGCGCCTGCTGCTCGCCCTCGGCCCGCAGCCCCTCGGCGGCCTCCTGGCCCTCCCGGACCGTACGGTCCGCGTCGTCCTGCGCCGACGACGTCAGCTCGGTCGCCTCGGTGACGATCCGCTCCGCCTCCGCACGGGCCTCACCCAGCAGCCGATCGGTCTGCTCGGCCGCCTCCGACCGCATCCGGTTCGCATCGCCCCGCGCCTCGGCCCGCGCCCGCGCCGCATCCTGCTCCGCCGACGCCAGCGCATCCGACGCGTCGGTACGCAGCTGCTGCGCCTTCGCCGTGGCGTCCGCAACCGACTTCCCGGCCTTCGCCGTCGCCTCGGCGACCACCTTCTCCGCCTCGGCGGTGGCCTCGGAAACCAGCCGGTCGGCCTGCTCCGCCGCCTCCGACCGCGCGGCATCGGCGTCCCGACGCGCCGCGTCCAGGACCTCCGCCGCCTCGGCCCGCAACCCCTCGGCCTCCGCGGACGCCTCCGCGACCGCCTCCTCGGCCTCGGCGGTCGCCTCGGAAACCAGCCGGTCGGCCTGCTCCGCCGCCTCCGACCGCGCCGCATCGGCGTCCCGACGCGCCGCGTCGAGCACCCCGGCCGCCTCCGACCGCAGCCGCTCGCCCTCGTCGATCGCCTCCGCAACCGTCCGCTCGGCAAGCGACTTGGCGGCGTCCGTCGCCTCCTGGGCCTCCCGCCGCACCCGCGCCGCGTCCTCCGACGCGCGCTCACGCTCCGCGTAGGCATCCGAGCGGACCCGGTCCGCCTCCTCCTGCGCCTCCGACTTCGCCCGCTCCGCAGCGTGCTCCGCCGCCGAACGCAGCCCGGCGATCTCCTCGCCTGCCTGCTCGTGCAGCCCCGCCACCGCGTCCCGCACCTGCTGCGCGGTCTGCTCGGCCGTCGCCACCAACTCGGCCGCCCGCCGGTCCGCCTCCTCGACCAGCCGCTCGGCCTCCGCCTGCGCCTCACCGACCCGCGTACGGGCCGACGCCAGCAACTCCTCGCTCTGCTCCCGGGCCGCGGTCCGCTCCTGATGAGCCTCCTCGCGCGCCTCACCCAGCAGCTGCTCGGCCTCCCGGCGCCGCCGCCCGGCCTCCTCCTGCGCCTCGGCGAGCGCCTCCGCGGCCTCCGTGCCCGTACGCTCCGCGGCCGCCGCCGCCTCCGCACGCACCCGGTCCGCGGTCTCCTGCGCCTCCGACTTCAGCCGCTCGGCCTCCGCCGCCGCCTCACTGCGCAGCCGCGCCGCCGCCGCCTCGGCCTCCGACCGCGCCGCCGACGCGTCGTCGGACGCCTCCGACCGCAGCCGCTCGGCCTCCTCCTCGGCCTGCTGCTGCAGCGACCGCCGCCGCTCCGCGGCCTCCGCCTTGAGCCGGGCCGCCTCCTCCTGCGTCTCCCGCCGCAGCCGCTCGGCCTCGGAACGCGCCTCCCGCAACGACTCCTCGGCCGCCGCCAGCTTCTCCTCGGCCTCACCGCGCAGCCGGTCCAACTCCGCCTGCGCCTCGGCCCGCCGCTCCTGCGCGGCCTCCTCGGCCTCCGCACGCAGCTTCGCGGCGCTCTTCTCCGCCTCGCCCGTCAGCTCCTCGGCGGCCTGCGTGCCCTCCAACAGCAGCTGCTCGGCCTCGTCACGGGACCGCTCCAGCGCCTCCTCGGCCTGCCGCCGCAGCGCCGCCGCCCGCTCGATCGCCTCCGTCCGGACCCGCTCGCTCTCCGCGACCGCGCCCGAACGGGTCTCCTCCGCATCCGACTTGGCCTTCGACAGCAGCTCCTCGGCGGTCCCGGCCGCCTCCTCGATCTGCTGGACGGCCTCCCGGCGCGCCTCACCACGGATCCGCTCGCCCTCCGCGACCGCATCCGCCCGCAGCTGCTCCGCCTCACCGCGCAGCCGCCGCGCCTCCTCCTGGAGTTCGGCGGTCTTGGCGCGGTACTCCTTGGTGTCGTTCTTCGCCGCACCCTTCAGCTGCTCGGCGGTGTCGTGCGCCTCCTCGCGCAGCCGATCCGCCTCCGCCTCGGCCTCCCGGCGCAGCCGTTCGGCCTCCTCCGCGGCAGCCTTCGTGGTGGCCTTGGCATCCTCCGACGCCTTGGTCACCATCTCCTCGGCGGCCCGCGCCGCCTTCGCCAACTGCGCCGCGGAGTCCTCCGCCGCCTTCGACCGCGCCGCCTCCTGCGCCTCGGCCAGCAACCGGTCCGCCTCCGCCCGGGCGTCCGCCCGCAGCTGCTCGGCCTCCGCCGTCAGCGCCTCGGCCTCCTTGGTCGCCTCGGCGACCAGCCGCGCGATCTCCGCCTTGGCCGTACGGGTGCGCTGCTCGTTCTCCGACTCCGCCGCCGACAACCGCTTCCCGGCGGACTGCTGAGCCTCCTCGACCAGCTTCTCCGCCTCGGCCCGTGCCTCCCGCAGCGCCGCATCCGCCTCCTGCACCCGGGCCTCGGCGGTACGCGTCAACTCGGCCGCCTGACGGCGCGCCTCCTCCGACTCCGCACCCGCCGCCGACCGCAGCTGCTCGGCCTGGTCCGTGGCCTCCTGGGCCTGCCCGGACGCCGCGTTGAGCAACCGCTCGGCATCCGTACGCGCCCGCCGCAGGATGGATTCCGCCTCGGCCCGCGCCTCCTCGGCAGCCGTACCCAGACGCTCCCGCGCCCGATCGGCCAACCGCTGCGCCTCGGCCCGCGCCGCCGACAACGCCTGGTCGGACTCCGCCCGGGTCTCCTCCATCAGACGACGGGCCTGGGCCTCCGTACGGGCCCTCAGCTGCTCGGCCCACGCCACGTTCTCGTTGACGTGCGACTCGACCGTCTGACGACGCTCGTTCAGCTCCTCGTCCAACCGCTGCCGGCGACCCACCGCCTCGGCATGCAGCTCGGCCTCCATACGGGCCTGCCGCTCCGCGGCCTCCTGCAGCAACCGCTGGGTCTGCGCCCGCGCCTCACGCACCTCGCGCTCGGCGTCCGAACGCAGCTGATCCGCCTGGATCTGCGCGTTGCGCAACAGCTGTTCGGCCTGATGGCTGAGGTTGTCGTAGGCAGGCCGGGACGCGAGGTTGCGTCGCGCCTCGTGGAGCTTGGCACGCAACACCTCGACCTGGTAGCCGAGGTCGTCGGCGTGCTGGACGGCCTTGTCCCGCTCGCTCTTCAGCCGCTCCATCTCGGCTTCGAACTGCGAGAGGTGGTCGGCCTCAGCCCACTGACGCTCCTGGCGCTCGTTGCCCCGCACTGCGCGGTCCCATCCGTCCCCTGGTCATGGCGGCGGCCGGCTCCGGCCCTGCGACACGCATCCCGTACCCGTCACGGCGTACCGGAACCCGCGTCCCTCGGAGCTGACCCTTCCGAAGAAATGGTGTCAGATCATCGGCAGAGTATGGACCGAGCCCCATTCCCGCACCCCGGCCGAAGCTGCACTCTACCGGCCGGGGAAGGGGAAGGTCAGTGGTCAGTCGCGTCCGGAGGCGCGGTGGTGACGAGTTCGGTCAGCACACCGTGGCAATCCTTGGGGTGCAGGAAGGTGATCCGCGACCCCATCGAACCCCGCCGCGGCTCGTCGTACAGCACCCGGACACCCTTGCCCCGAACGGCCTCGGCGTCCCCGTCGACGTCCGCCGTACCGAACGCGATGTGGTGCACCCCCTCGCCGTTCTTGGCCAGCCACTTGCCCACCGCGGAGTCCTCCCGGATCGACTCCAGCAACTGCAGGTACGAGGCACCGCCGTCCGAGGTCTCGTTGATTTTCAACATGGCCTCGCGGACCCCCTGCTCCTCGTTGACCTCGGTGTGGAACACCTCGAAGCCATACGTGGCACGGTAGAAGTCGACGGTCTTGTCGAGGTCGAAACAGGCGATCCCGATGTGGTCGATTCGCGTCAGCATGGCTCCAGTGCACCGCTCGCACGGCTGGTTACGCAACGTGCGCGCGATCACACCCGCTTGCCGGTGACCCGGCGACTACCCCTCAGTACATTGACGGGAACCCTCGTTAACTTCCCGGCAAAGGAAGGCCGCATCGTATGTCTGCAACGAACGGCACCACCTCCGTCATCGTCGCCGGAGCGCGCACCCCCATGGGTCGCCTCCTCGGCTCGCTGCGCAGCTTCTCCGGCGCCGACCTGGGCGGAGTGGCCATCAAGGCGGCGCTGGACCGCGCGGGTATCGGCGGCGACCAGGTGCAGTACGTGATCATGGGCCAGGTGCTCCAGGCCGGGGCAGGGCAGCTCCCGGCGCGCCAGGCCGCGGTCAAGGCCGGCATCCCGATGAACGTCCCCGCGCTCACCGTCAACAAGGTCTGCCTCTCCGGCCTGGACGCCATCGCGCTGGCCGACCAGCTCATCCGCGCCGGCGAGTTCGACGTCATCGTGGCCGGCGGCCAGGAGTCCATGACCAACGCCCCGCACCTGCTGCCGAAGTCCCGGGAAGGCTTCAAGTACGGCGCGGTGGAGATGCTCGACGCGATGGCCCACGACGGCCTCACCGACGCCTTCGAGAACATCGCGATGGGCGAGTCGACCGAGAAGCACAACACCCGCCTGGGCCTCCGTCGGGCCGAACAGGACGAGGTCGCCGCGCTCTCCCACCAGCGGGCCGCCGCCGCCCAGAAGAACGGCCTGTTCGAGGCCGAGATCACCCCGGTGGAGATCCCGCAGCGCAAGGGTGAGCCGGTGATCTTCAGCAAGGACGAGGGCATCCGCGGCGAGACCACCACGGAGACCCTCGGCAAGCTCCGCCCGGCCTTCGCCAAGGACGGCACCATCACCGCCGGCAGCGCCTCCCAGATCTCCGACGGCGCCGCCGCCGTGGTCGTCATGAGCAAGGCCAAGGCCGAGGAACTGGGCCTGGAGTGGATCGCCGAGATCGGCGCGCACGGCAACGTCGCCGGCCCCGACAACTCCCTCCAGTCGCAGCCGTCCAACGCCATCAACCACGCGCTCGCCAAGGACGGCCTCAGCGTCGAGGATCTTGACCTGATCGAGATCAACGAGGCGTTCGCGGCGGTCGCCGTGCAGTCCATGAAGGACCTCGGGGTTTCCCCGGAAAAGGTGAATGTCAACGGCGGCGCCATCGCCCTGGGCCACCCGATCGGCATGTCCGGCGCCCGTATCGTGCTGCACCTCGCGCTGGAGCTGCGGCGGCGCGGCGGCGGCACCGGCGCGGCCGCGCTGTGCGGCGGCGGCGGTCAGGGCGATGCGCTGATCATCCGGGTACCGGGCAAGTAACGGGCCCGCGCGGCACCGCGCGCGTGCCGGGACCGCGCACCGAACCGGTGCCGGCACGCGGCGCGGGAGCAGCGCGTACCAGCCAGTGAGTCGAGGCCGAAGGAGCCGAGCGCGATGGTGGACGTCCCCCAACTGGTGGAACAGGCCCGGCAGGGCCGCCCGAGGGCGGTGGCCCGGCTGATCTCCCTCGTCGAGGGAGCGGCGCCGGAGCTGCGCGAGGTGATGGCGACGCTGGCGCCGCTCACCGGCGGCGCGTATGTGGTCGGGCTGACCGGGTCGCCCGGCGTCGGCAAGTCCACCACGACGTCCGCGCTGGTCACCGCGTACCGCAAGGCCGGCAAACGGGTCGGCGTGCTCGCCGTCGACCCGTCCTCGCCGTTCTCCGGCGGCGCGCTGCTCGGCGACCGGGTCCGGATGAGCGACCACGCCTCCGACCCCGGCGTCTACATCCGCTCGATGGCCACCCGCGGCCATCTGGGCGGCCTCGCCTGGGCCGCCCCGCAGGCGATCCGGGTGCTGGACGCCGCGGGCTGCGACGTGATCCTCGTCGAGACCGTCGGCGTCGGCCAGTCCGAGGTCGAGATCGCCTCCCAGGCCGACACCAGCGTGGTGCTGCTGGCCCCCGGGATGGGCGACGGCATCCAGGCCGCCAAGGCCGGAATCCTGGAGATCGGCGACGTCTACGTCGTCAACAAGGCCGACCGGGACGGCGCCGACGCCACCGCCCGCGAGCTGAACCACATGCTGGGCCTGGGGGAGGCCCGGGCGCCCGGCGACTGGCGCCCCCCGATCGTCAAGACCGTCGCGGCGCGCGGCGAGGGCGTCGACGAGGTCGTCGAGGCGCTGGAGAAGCACCGGGCCTGGATGGAGGAGCACGGCGTGCTGGCGCGGCGCCGGCTGGCCCGGGCCGCCCGCGAGGTCGAGACCATCGCCGTCACGGCCCTGCGCTCGCGGATCGGCGACCTGTCCGGCGACCGCCACCTGGACGCGCTGGCCGAGCGCATCGTCGCCGGCGAGACGGACCCCTACCGCGCCGCGGACGAACTGGTGGAGGGGCTGACGAACGGGGGATAGGCGTCGAGCGGGCGGTAGGCGTCGGACGGGGGACAGTCGTCGAGCGGGGGGCGGGCGTCGAGCGGGGGGTGCGCCCTGCGTGCCGCCCGCCTCCTCTTACTCCGGCAACGATTACGGAGCGTGAGGAGTTCCCGCTTCGTCACGGAGTGTGATCGCGGGGTGTGCCAGGAGTCGCGTCAGGGGTTGCCGCGGTGTTCGCGCAGGTGTTCCGCGACCGGGGCGAGGGAGGCGTGGAGGGATTCCAGGGACTCGGGGGCGAAGAGGTCGATGAAGTGCCGGCGCACCGAGGCGACGTGGTGCGGGGCGACCCGGCGCATCGTTTCCCAGCCCTCTTCGGTGAGGACGGCGTAGAGGCCGCGGCGGTCCGACTCGCAGCTTTCGCGGCGGACCAGGCCCGCGTTCTCCATGCGCGTGATCTGGTGCGAGAGGCGGCTCTTCGACTGCAGCGTGCTGGCGGCCAGGTCGCTCATCCGCAGCCGGTGGTCGTCGGCCTCGGAGAGGTTGACCAGGATCTCGTAGTCGTTGTTGGTCAGGCCGAACGGCTGGAGATCGCGCTCCAGTTGGTGCATCAGCAGTCTGCTGACGTCCAGGTGGGTGCGCCAGGCACGCTGCTCCTGGTTGGTCAGCCAGGGAGTGTCACTGTCGGTCGTCATGGATGAATTCTACCCGTGAAAGTTGAATAATGAATTAGTCATGGCGTGTGACATTTGCGGAGTTCGGTCGGCCGGGATCCGCGGTTGATCAGACGTTCGATGTCACCGTCCGCAGACTACCGTTCACAGCCCGAAGCGGCGCTGGAGCCCCCCTAGGCCGCCGGGCAGCTGCGGCACTTGTGAGCCACTTTCCTGCGCCGGGACACCGCCGCCCGGGACACCCTCCTCCGCAGGCAGCGCGCCCGTCGGCTGCTGCGGCATCAACTGCTCCGAGGACTGCAACAGGACCGTGCCGGCGCCGGTGAACTCGAACTGGTGCTCCTCGCCGGAGGCCCCGCCGATACCGGTGTGGGCGCGCAGACCGCCCAGGAATCCCCGCAGGTACTGGTGGTCGTAGTGGTGGCAGGGGGAGGGGCAGTCGGCCCAGCCGACGAGGGCCTGCGGGTCCACCCGGATCGGGGGTTCGACGAAGACCACGGGGCCGTTGGAGGCGGCCACGAACTTGCCCGTGCCGATGAGGGTGAGGAAGCCCGGGATGATCGACTGCTTCAGCGAGAGAGATGGCTGAAAGGCGAGCACGTTGCCGGAGCGAATAGTGAGGTTGCCCTCATCCAGATCGTAGGAATTGATGTCGAAGGACCGGTCGGCCAGCAGCATCTTCCCGCGGCCCTCGGCGACCACCCAGTCCGCGGCGTGCAGTGGCGAATGGAAACTGCCGGCGATGAGGCGGTCGAGGCGGCCGTGCCCGATGCCGTGGAAGTCGATCTGCCCGTAGTAGGCGATCATCTTCCCCTTCTGCAGGAACCACTGGCCGTCGAGGTCGACGCTGAAGGCGTAGGGGTTGACGTTGTCGTCGACGGGGAGGGTGTGGACGTCGTGGACTACGGGACCGTTCACAGCTTCTCCTCCGACGCCTGTACGTAGACGGTGCCCTGGCCGGACAGCTCCAGCTGGAACGCCTCTCCCGAGCCGCGGCCGATCATCTCGCGCCAGCCGATGGCGGTCGACAGGCGGTTGCGGACGTCGCCGCGGTGGGCGACGTAGGCCTGCGGGTCGACGTGGACCGGGCGCTGCGGGGTGATCGGCAGTGCGAAGACGCCGCCGTGGGCCATCACCGCGGCCGAACCGTGGCCCTGGAGGGTGGTGGTGAACAGGCCCTGGCCGGTGACCTGGCCGCGCACCATGCCCATCACGCCGCCCTGCGAGCCCATGAACATCGTGCCCTGGGCGAGCGAGCCGTCGAAGGCCAGCAGGCGGTCGGCCTCCACGTAGAGCGTGTCGTCGGTCAGATCGACGACCTGGACGTGATGGCCGCCGTGACCGAACATGACCGTGGCGGTGGGGGCACCTCCCTGGCCGTCAGGGCCTTGGGGGACCTCGATGGTCATCAACGGGGTCGCCTCGCCGGCGATCCGGCGGCCGATCATGGAGCCGAGGCCGCCCTGACCGCCCTGGATGTTCGGGGTGAAGGCGACCTCGCCGCGGTAGGCGAGCATCGCGCCGCGCTGGCTGAACATCCGCTGCCCGGGGGCGATGGTGGCTTCCACCATGCGGGAGTTGAGGGCGGTGAACGGCATCAGACCTCACCGCCCACGGTGTTGCGCTCGCTGGGCTGCACGTAGACCAGTCCCTCGCCCTCGAAACGGATCTGGAACGCCTCGCCGGAGCCCTCGCCGATGAACGTGCGGAAGTTCACTCCGGACTGGAAGTGCTGCTTCAACTGGCCGGTGTGCGCGATGTACGCGCCCGGGTCGACCTGGAGGGGGTACTGCTTGGTGACCCGCAGCACCACGGCCGGGCCGTCGGAGGTGAGCGCGGCCTGCCCGTGGCCCTCGACGGTGGTGGTGAACAGGCCGTTGCCCTGCGAGGCGCCGCGCAGCCCGGTGAACGTCGTGCCGGTGTGCAGCGCCGCCTCGGTGCACAGCAGGTTGCTGGCCTCCACGAACAGCTTCTCGCCCTGCAGCCGGACCAGGTTGATCTCGCTGGCGCGGTCGGCGAAGTAGCAGGTGCCCCGGCCCTTCACCTCCATCACGGTCATCTGCTCACCCGTCAGCCGCCGGGTGACCATGCCGCGCAGTCCCTCCCCGCCGCCGGTCATCTTCTTGAAGGACACCTCGCCGTCGTACGCGACCATCGCGCCGTTCTTCGCCTTGACGGCGTCACCCGACAGGTCGACGGCGAGCACTTTGCTTCCCTGGAGTCGAAACTGAGCCACGCGTCAGACGGTAGTCGGCGGCGACCGGCCGGGGCAGGGCTTTCGACCCGGATCCGTCCCCGACCTTTCCCCGAGTCCGCCCCGGTCCGCCGGGCCGTCCGCCTCCCCGGCCGTCCGATCGCCCGGTCCGTGCCGGGGCGGCGGCCCCCGGCGCAGTGATCGCCGGGGCGGCTGTAACAATGGGGCGGATGCTTGTGAACTCTTGCACAAGCATCGTGACGCCCCTCTCCGCCCGAACGAGGTTCCCGTGGACATCAAGACCGCCGCTGCCCTGCACCGACTGCGCCTGGCATCCATCCCGGAGGCGCTCTCCTTCCCGGCGCTGCTGATATTCGGCACGGGTTTCCGGATCTTCCTGGACTACGACAAGCTCGTCATGCCGCTCGGCCTGCTGCACGGCATCCTGTTCACGATCTTCGTGGTGCTGCTGCTGGACGCCTGGAACCGCACCAAGTGGCCCTTCAAGCGGGTCGCGTTCTTCTTCCTCCTCGCGGTCCTGCCGTTCGGCGGTCTGTACGCGGACAAGGTGCTCAAGCGCGAGGAGGAGGCCGGTGTGATGGCCGCCCGCGCCCGCCGCGAAGGCACGGTGAACGCATGATCGTCGCCTTCTCCGTGAGCCCGCTGGGCGTCGGCGAGGACGTCGGCGAGTACGTCGCCGACGCCGTCCGGGTCGTCCGCGAGTCCGGCCTGCCCAACCGCACCGACGCCATGTTCACCTCCATCGAGGGCGAATGGGACGAGGTCATGGACGTCGTCAAGCGCGCGGTGGCCGCCGTCGAGGCGCGCGCCGGGCGGGTCTCGCTGGTCCTGAAGGCCGACATCCGGCCGGGCGTCACCGACGGCCTCACCTCGAAGGTGGCGACCGTCGAGCGTCATCTGGCCGGGGGCGAGCCCGCTTCCTGACCGGTCCGGCCGTCGGCCGTCAGCCGCCGGCCTGCAGGGCGATGCCCAGCGGCGTCCGCTCGTAGAGCACTTGGTGTCCGTGCCGGCGCGACGTCAGCAGCCCGGCGTCGCGCAGCACGGACAGGTGCGCCGAGACCGACGAGGCGGCCAGCCCCAGCCGGTGGGCCAGCGCCGAGGTCGTCGCCGGCGTGTCCAGGGCCGTCAGCACCGCGGCCCGGTTGGCGCCCAGCAGCCGCGCCAGCGCCGGGCCGCCCGCCGGCTCCTGCCACAGTCCGCCGATCCCGCGCGCCGGGTAGATCACCGTCGGCTGCCACGGCGGATCGAAGCCGCTGATCACGTCCGGCCAGACGAACACGCTCGGCAGCAGCAGCACGCCCCGCCCGTCGAGGTCCTGGAGCTGCGTGAAGTCCGTACGGGTGCGGACGGTCAGCGTGCCGTCGTCCGACCAGGACAGCCGCGGATGCAGATCGGTGAACAGGCGGCGCAGTCCGCCGTCGGCCAACTGGTGCGACCGGTAGGCGATTTCCGCCTCCAGCAGGGCCCGCAGCCGGGGCCAGTCGGGCGCCAGCAGCGCCTCCCAAGCCCGTTCGGTGACGTCTGCCAGCTCCTGCACCGCCCGTGCCGGGTCCGCCAGCGCCGCCCGGCCGCGCGGCGACCGGGCCGCCCCCGGCGTACACGCCAGCGACTTGGCCATCTCGGCCCGGGCCAGCGCCGGATCGGTGGCCCGCAGGTACGCCAGTTCCGCCGCGAAGTCGGCCAGTGGTACGGCCGGCGGCCGGCCCAGGAAATCGGGGGTGTAGCCGGGCCGCGACGACGGCATGAACAGCCACAGCGCCGACAGGTCCAGCTCCGCCACCCGCTCCCGCATCCGCCGCAGCCACGGCAGGTGGTAGCCGTGCCGGTCGGTGCGCCGCAGGGTCCGCAGCGCCTCGTGGGTCTCGCACAGCGGCGAGATCGCGAACCGGATCCGCAGCAGGTCGTCCGCCCCGAAATGCAGCTCCAGCGGCACCGTCGGGCCTCCCCTCCCCAGGATTCGGCTGCTGCCGAAACACTACGGCCCACCAGGCGCGCCCCGTCAGCCTGACGCCATGCCGACGCCTTCCGGGCCCGCACAGCCGGGCCCCGCTCCCACCTGCCCCGCCGCCCCCGGTCCGGACGACCGGGACGGCCCGGACGACCGGGGCGACGCCGCCGGGCGGTCCGGTGCGGGCTACCGCGCCGTCTTCGCGGTCCCCGAATTCCGCTTCGTCTTCGCCGCCCACCTGCTCTCCTCCCTGGGCGTGGTGGTCTGCGAGATCGCGCTCTCCGTCCTGGTCTACCGGCTCACCGACTCACCGCTGCTCAGCGCGCTGACCTTCGCGCTCGGCCTGCTGCCGTACGTCATCGGCGGCACCCTGCTGTCGGCCGTCGCCGACCGCTACCCGGCCCGCCGGGTCCTGGTGCTGTGCGACGCGGTGTGCGCGGGGGCGGCCGCGGCGATGGTGCTGCCCGGGACGCCGGTGGCGGTCCTGCTCGGGCTGCGCTGCCTGATCGCGGCGGTCGCGCCGGTCTTCGCCGGCACCCGGGCCGGGACGCTCGGCGAGATCCTCGGCGAGGGCGAGCTGTTCGTCCTGGGGCGCTCGCTGGTCCGGATCGTCAACCAGGGGGCGCAGTTGGCCGGGTTCGCCGCCGGAGGGCTGCTGCTGGCCGCGGTCACGCCGGGCGCGGTGCTCGGCATCACCGCCGGGACGTTCACCGCCTCGGCGCTGCTGCTGCGGCTGGGGACCGCGGCCCGTCCGGCACGGGGGCGGGCGGCCGGCGCGCTGCTGGGCGCCTCGCTGGCCGGCGTCCGGCGGCTGCTGGCCGACCGGCGGATCCGGGCGCTGCTGCTGCTCAGCTGGGTACCGCCGGCGGTGGTGGTCGTCCCCGAGGCGCTGCTCGTCCCGTACGGGGGGCTGCTGGGGGTCGGGCCGACCGGGCAGGGGTTGCTGATGTGCGGGATGCCGGTCGGGGCGGTGGTCGCCGAAACCCTGGTGGGGACGTTCCTCGGGGCGCGGGCCCGGACCCGGCTGACGTTCCCCCTCGGGTTGTTCGCGGTGCTGCCCTCCCTGGGGTTCGCCGCCCGGCCGTCGTGGGGGTGGGCCCTGGTGCTGCTGGTCCTGACCGGCACCGGCATCGCGTACAACTTCGGGGTGGACCGGTGGTTCGTCGCCGCGGTACCCGAGGAGCTGCTGGGGCAGGCGATGACGGTGATGCAGGCGGGCCGGATGACGATCATGGGGTTGGCGATGGGGGCGGCCGGGGTGGCCGCCGAGTACGCGCCGCTGCCGGTGGTGATGCCGGCCGCGGGGGTGGTGGGCGCGGTCGCCGTCCTGGCGGTGATCGCCGCGGTCCGGCGCTCGGGGGCGCGGGGCGCGGCGGGCGGGCGCGGACCACTCCATGAGACCGAAAGTTGAGACAGGGCTGACCAGCATGTGACCGCCGGGTAGGGTCGGAAGCGTGCCGAAGCCGCTCAGCCTTGCCTTTGACCCGATCGCACGCGCCGACGAACTGTGGGAGCAGCGATGGGGCTCCGTGCCCTCCATGGCCGCGATCACCTCGATCATGCGGGCCCAGCAGATCCTGCTGTCCGAGGTGGACGCGGTGGTCAAGCCGTACGGACTGACCTTCGCGCGCTACGAGGCGCTGGTGCTGCTGACCTTCTCCAAGGCGGGCGAGCTGCCGATGTCGAAGATCGGCGAGCGTCTGATGGTGCACCCCACCTCGGTGACCAACACCGTCGACCGGCTGGTGAAGTCGGGGCTGGTCGCCAAGCGGCCCAACCCGAACGACGGCCGGGGCACCCTGGCGTCCATCACGGAGAAGGGGCGCGAGGTGTGCGACGCGGCCACCCGCGACCTGATGGCGATGGACTTCGGGCTCGGGGCGTACGACGCGGAGGAGTGCGCGGAGATCTTCGCGCTGCTGCGCCCGCTGCGGGTGGCGGCGGCGGACTTCAAGGACGAATGAGCGTGTCCATGACCGTGAGTTGACCGCGTTTTCGCAGGTCCGCGGGGTGGGCCACGGGGGTCTTCCGGCGGCGCGCCGTGGAACGGGGGGCGGCGAAGATCGCCCCGGAAGCGGCGGTTACGCTCGGGGGCATGAAGCGAAGCGTCCTGACCCGATACCGGGCGATGGCCTACATCACCGCTGTGATGCTGCTCGTGCTCTGCGCCTGCATGGTTTTGAAGTACGGCTTCGGGATGGGGAAGGACCTGACGCTCGTCGTCGCCCAGGTCCACGGCGTTCTCTACATCATCTACCTGGTCTTCGCCTTCGACCTGGGCTCCAAGGCGCGCTGGCCGTTCGGCAAGCTGCTGTGGGTGCTGGTCTCCGGGACGATCCCGACCGCCGCGTTCTTCGTGGAGCGCAAGGTGGTCCGCGAGGTCGAGCCGCTGCTGGCGGACGCCGCGCCGGAGCCGGTCAAGGTCTGACGGCGGTCCGGGCGCCGGCGTCGCCCGCCGCGGTGCCGCTCGGTGCCGGTCCCTGCCCCACGCGCCTCTCCCGTTGCGGACGTCCGTTGCGGGAGGGGCGCGTTTGTGTTGGGCGCCTGTGACCGTGCTCGTGCTTGCGCCCGTGCCGGCGCTTGCAGGTGCTGTCCGGGGAGCTGCGGTGGGGCCGGGTGGGGGCGGGATTTCGCCGGGCGGTTGCCGGGGGTTTCGCCGCGCGGGTACCGGGCAGCCCCCCCCGGTACGCGCGGGTATCGGGCAGCCGCCGGTGGGGAAAGCGCGACCCCTGGGGGAGGCCCCCACCGTGAATCCGGGACGTTTTCCGCCGATTCCCATCGACAGGTAGTAGGACGTCCTAGTAAATTCGAATGCATGGACGCTGACGCGATCGAAGAGGGCCGCCGCCGCTGGCAGGCCCGGTACGACTCCGCCCGTAAGCGCGATGCCGACTTCAGCACGCTCTCCGGCGACCCCGTCGAGCCGGTGTACGGACCGCGCCCCGGCGATGCGGTCGAGGGCTTCGAGCGGATCGGATGGCCGGGGGAGTACCCCTTCACGCGCGGCCTGTACCCGACCGGCTACCGCGGCCGGACCTGGACGATCCGCCAGTTCGCCGGCTTCGGCAACGCCGAGCAGACCAACGAGCGCTACAAGATGATCCTCAAGGCCGGCGGCGGCGGCCTGTCGGTGGCGTTCGACATGCCGACGCTGATGGGGCGGGACTCCGACGACCCGCGCTCCCTCGGCGAGGTCGGGCACTGCGGTGTCGCCATCGATTCGGCGGCCGACATGGAGGTCCTGTTCAAGGACATCCCGCTGGGCGACGTCACGACATCCATGACGATCAGCGGGCCCGCCGTGCCGGTCTTCTGCATGTACCTGGTCGCCGCCGAGCGCCAGGGCGTCGACCCCGGGGTGCTCAACGGCACCCTCCAGACCGACATCTTCAAGGAGTACATCGCGCAGAAGGAGTGGCTCTTCCAGCCCGAGCCGCACCTGCGGCTGATCGGCGACCTGATGGAGCACTGCGCGCACGGCATCCCCGCCTACAAGCCGCTGTCGGTCTCCGGCTACCACATCCGGGAGGCGGGCGCGACCGCCGCCCAGGAGCTGGCGTACACGCTCGCCGACGGCTTCGGCTACGTCGAGCTGGGGCTCTCCCGCGGGCTGGACGTCGACACCTTCGCGCCCGGCCTGTCGTTCTTCTTCGACGCCCACCTGGACTTCTTCGAGGAGATCGCCAAGTTCCGCGCCGCGCGCCGGATCTGGGCCCGCTGGATGCGCGACGTCTACGGTGCCCGCAGCGAGAAGGCGCAGTGGCTGCGGTTCCACACCCAGACCGCCGGCGTCTCGCTGACCGCCCAGCAGCCGTACAACAACGTCGTCCGCACCGCGGTGGAGGCGCTGGCGGCGGTGCTCGGCGGCACCAACTCGCTGCACACCAACGCCCTGGACGAGACCCTGGCGCTGCCCAGTGAGCAGGCGGCGGAGATCGCGCTCCGTACGCAGCAGGTGCTGATGGAGGAGACCGGGGTCGCCAACGTCGCCGACCCGCTGGGCGGTTCGTGGTTCGTCGAGGCGCTGACCGACCGCATCGAGGCGGACGCCGAGAAGATCTTCACGCAGATCAAGGAGCGCGGGGCGCGCGCCGTACCGGACGGGCAGCACCCGGTCGGCCCGATCACCTCCGGCATCCTGCGGGGGATCGAGGACGGCTGGTTCACCGGCGAGATCGCGGAGTCGGCGTTCCGCTACCAGCAGGCGCTGGAGAAGGGTGACAAGAGGGTCGTCGGCGTCAACTGCCACGACGGCTCGGTCACCGGCGACCTGGAGATCCTCCGGGTCAGCCACGAGGTCGAGCGGGAGCAGGTGCGGGTCCTCGCGGACCGCAAGGCGGCCCGCGACGACGCCCGGGTGCAGGCCGCGCTGAAGGACATGCTGACCGCCGCCCGCAGCGACCAGAACATGATCGAGCCGATGCTGGCCGCCGTCCGCGCGGAGGCGACCCTCGGCGAGATCTGCGGCGTGCTCCGCGACGAATGGGGGACGTACACCGAGCCGGCCGGCTTCTGACGCGGCCCGCCGCCCGCGGCCGGCCGTCCGCCGCCCGTCACTCCGCCCCCTCGGGACGCCGCGGAGTGACGGGCATCCGCAGTCGGAAGAGCGCGCCGCCGCCCGGGGCCCGTTCCGCGGTGAGTTCGGCGCCGTGCGCGCGGGCGATCTGCCGGGCCATCGCCAGGCCGAGGCCCGAGCCGGGGAGGGCGCGGGCGGCCTGGGCGCGGTAGAAGCGGTCGAAGACGTGCGGCAGGTCGTCGGGGGCGATGCCCGGACCGTGGTCGCGGACGGTGAGGTGCAACGTGCCCGCCACGGAGTCGAGTTCGGTCTCGACGGGGCCGCCGGGCGGGGAGAACTTCGCGGCGTTGTCCAGGAGGTTGGACAGCAGCCGGGTCAGCCGGGCCGGGACGCCGGGGAGCGTGACGTCCGTCGCCTCGGGGGCGATCCGGGCGGTGAAGGCGACCTCCGGCCAGTGCTCGCGGGCCGCGGCCACCGCGTGCTCCAGCAGGGCGGCCGGGCGGACCTGTTCCAGCAGGGGCCGGGGCTCCTCGTCGCGGGCGAGCTCGATGAGGTCGTTGACGAGTGTGGTGACCTCGCGGAGCTGGCGGGCCAGCGCCCCCGCCGCTCGGTCGCGCTGACTGTCCGTCAGGCGATCGGCGCGGGCGAGGAGTTCGGCGTTGGTGCGGAGCGCGGTCAGCGGGGTGCGCAGCTCGTGGGAGGCGTCGGCGACCAGGCGGCGCTGGGCGGTGACGGACTGCTCCAGCTCGCCGAGCATGGTGTTGAAGCTGGCGGCGAGCCGGGTGATCTCGTCCTCGTGGGCCGCGGGCCCGGCCGGCAGGTCGATGCGGTGCCGGGGGTCGCGGGTGGTGGCGATCCGCTCCGCGGTGGCGGTGAGCCGGGCGACCGGGGCCAGGCCCGTGCGGGAGACCCAGTAGCCGAGGCCGGCGGCGAGCAGGACGCCGGTGCCGCCGACCGCGGCCAGCGCCCAGGCGGCCTGCCGCACCCCGCGTTCGACGGTGTCGGACCGCAGGGCGACCTGGAGTGCCTCGTCCCTGGCGTGCAGGCGGGAGGTGTACATCCGCACCGGGTACCCGGCGACGGTGAGGTTGGTGTAGTAGGGCGCGTGGCGGCCGGCGGCCACCTCGCGGGTGGCCGGGGAGAGGGGCAGGGCGGTGCTGCCGCGGGCGTCCCGGGCCGGGTCGGCGGGGATGATCTGGACGCAGGGCACGGCCTGGTAGCGGCAGGAGGTGTCGCCCGCGGTCGGGCCCCAGTTCCGCATCCGCTGGGCGAGTTGGGTGGCGGTCTGCGCCAGGTTGAGGTCGAGCTGACGGGTCATCTGCACCCGCAGGACGAGGAACGCGGCCGCGCAGACGCCCACCGCGACCAGCGCCACCGCGGCGGACGCGGCCAGCGCCAGCCGGGTGCGCAGCGGGCGGCGGCGGACCCAGCGGCCGCCCAGGCGGCGCCGGCCGGTCATGTCGCGCACCCGCTTCGCCCGCCCGCGCCGGGCCGGATGCCGCGCACGAGGCGCCCGCGACATCCGCTGCGCGCGTGCCGTGCGTGCCGTGCGATCCCGCTCATGCGCCCTCCGGCCGGTCCAGGCGGTAGCCGACGCCGTGCACGGTGTGGACGAGCCGGGGCTCGCCGCCGGCCTCCAACTTGCGGCGCAGATAGCCGATGTAGACGGCCAGGGAGTTGGAGTCGGGGCCGAAGTCGCGGCCCCAGACCCGCTCCAGGATCGTCTCCCGCGGCAGCACCTGGCCGGGGTGCTGGAGGAGCAGTTCCAGCAGCGCGTACTCGGTGCGGCTGAACTCCAGCGGGCGCCCGCCGCGGTGGCCGCTGCGGGTGGCCGGGTCGACGATCAGGTCGGCGAAGGCCAGCCGGGAATCGGCGGTGGCGGCGGCCGCGGCCCGCCGGAGCAGGGCCCGGACCCGGGCGATCAACTCGTCCAGGGCGAACGGCTTGACGAGGTAGTCGTCGGCGCCGGCGTCCAGGCCGTCGACCCGGTCGCTGACCGAGTCCAGGGCGGTCAGCACCAGGATCGGGGTGCGGTCGTCGAGGGCGCGCAGCCGCCGGCAGACCGCCAGGCCGTCCAGTACCGGCATCATCACGTCGAGGACCAGCGCGTCCGGCTGCCAGGTGGCGACCTCGGAGAGCGCGGCCAGGCCGTCGGCGGCGCCGCGGACCGCGTAGCCCTCGACGGCGAGCCCGTCCGACACGGCGGCGCGGACCTCCGGTTCGTCGTCGACGACCAGGATCCGGGCTGCGACGGGCGGCGGGGTACCGGGAACGGGTGCGGGTGCGGGTGCGGGTGCGGGTGCGGGGCGTGCGGTCATGGACCAAGGCTCCCAAACGGCGTCTTAGAACGTTCTTAAGGCGGCGGACGAGCGTGGCGGCCATGCGCACACCACTCTCGGTCGTGATCGGTGCGGGCGGCACCGGCGGCCACATCTATCCCGGACTCGCCCTCGCCGACGCGCTGCGTCGGGCCGTACCGGACGCGGTGATCTCCTTCGTGGGGACCGACCGCGGACTGGAGACGCGGCTGATCCCGCAGGCCGGCTACCGGCTGCACACCGTCGACATGATCCCCTTCGACCCGGCGCTGGGCGCCCGGCGCTACCTGCTGCCGGCCGCGCTGCTGCGCTCGGGCGCCCAGTGCCGGGCGATCCTGCGGGACCAGGGCGCCCAGGTCGCCGTCGGAATGGGCGGCTACCCCAGCGCCCCGGTGATCGTCGGGGCCCGGATGGCCGGGCTGCCCAGCCTGATCCACGAATCCAACGCGGTGCCCGGCCGGGCCAACAAGTTCGCCGCCCGGCTCACCCCGCACATCGCCCTGGCCTTCGACCGCAGCCGCCCCCACCTGGCGGGCGGCGAGCGGGCCGAGACGGTGGGGATGCCGCTGTCCGGGCCGCTGGCCGCGCTGGACCGGGCGGCCCTGCGGACAGCCGCCCGCCGGGCCCTGGGGATCCCGGAGGAGGCGCGGCTGCTGCTGGTCAACGGAGGCAGCCTGGGCGCCGCCCGGCTCACCGAGGCCACCGTCGGCCTCGCGGGCCGCTACCTGACCCGGACCGGTCTGCGGCTGCTGATCAAAACCGGGCCGGCGGCACTGGACGCCACCCGGGCCGCCCTGGAGGCCAACGGCGGGGCCGCGGTCGCCACGGCGGTGCCGTACCTGGACCGGATGGACCTGGCGTACGCGGCGGCCGACCTGGTGCTGTGCCGGGCCGGCTCGGCGACCGTCGCCGAACTGGCCACCATCGGCATGCCGGCCGTCCTGGTCCCGTACCCGCACGCGCCCGGCGACCACCAGACGCACAACGCCCGGGTGCTCTCCGACGCCGGGGCGGCGCTGCTGCTGCCCGACGGGGAGGTCACCGCCGAACGGCTGGACGCGCTTCTCACCCCGCTGCTGGCCGATCCGGCCCGGCTGGCCGCGATGGGCGCGGCGGCCGACCCCGGGACGCACGACCGGGCCGCCGACCTGCTGGCCGCCCGGACCCTGGCGCTGGCCGGCCACCCTCACTCCCACCACCTCGTCACCACCCAGAAGGAGTCAGCATGAGCACGAGCAGCACCGCGTCCCGGTCGTGGGCCGGACGGAAGGTCCTGGTCACCGGGGCCGAGGGGTTCATCGGGTCGACCCTGGTGGACCTGCTGGTCGAGGCGGGCGCCGAGGTGCGCGCCTTCGTCCACTACAAGCCGTACGCGGAGAAGGGGAACCTGGCCCGCTACCTGGTGCCGGGCGGCCCGGTCGAGATGCTCGCCGGCGACGTCCGGGACGCCGGCCGGGTGATGGACGCCGTCGCCGGCTGCGACACCGTCTTCCACCTGGCCGCGCTGATCGGCATCCCGTACAGCTACGACTCGCCGGGCGCCTACGTGCAGACCAATGTGGTGGGCACCGAGAACGTGGCGGAGGCGTGCCGCCGGCACGGGGTGCGGCGGATGGTGCACACCTCCACCAGCGAGGTCTACGGGACCGCGCGGACCGCGCCGATCGGCGAGGACCACCCGCTCCAGCCGCAGTCGCCGTACTCCGCCTCGAAGATCGGCGCGGACATGATGGCGCTGTCGCACTGGCACGCCTTCGAACTGCCGGTGACGGTGGTGCGGCCCTTCAACACCTACGGTCCCCGGCAGTCGGCCCGCGCGGTGATCCCGACGATCCTGGCCCAACTGCACGCCGGCGCCCGGCAGATCAAGCTCGGTTCGCTCACCCCGACCCGGGACTTCACCTTCGTCACCGACACCGCGGCCGGGTTCCTGGCGCTGGCCGACTGCGACCGGGCGGTGGGGCAGGTCGTCAACCTCGGCAGCGGCCGGGAGATCACCATCGGGGCGCTGGCCGAGGCGCTGATCGCGGCCTCCGGGCGGGATGCGGAGGTGGTGGTGGACACCGAGCGGCTGCGGCCCTCCGGCAGCGAGGTGGAGCGGCTGCTGTCGGACAACTCCCGGGCCCGGGAGTGGGCTTCGTGGCAGCCGGAGGTCACCCTCAAGGAGGGGCTGGCGCGGACCTCCCAGTGGGTGGCCGACCACCTGCACCTGTTCCGGGCGGAGCGGTACCAGGTGTGAGGCGCGGGCCGGGGCCGGGCCGGTGCGGGGCTACTGCTCCAGCCCGGCCAGGCCCGCCAGCAGCAGGGTGGTGAACTGCCGGGCCCAGCCGGTGTCCACCGGCTCCGCGCTCACCAGCAGCCGGTGCACCACGGCCCCGGCGATCACGTCGAAGATCAGTCCCACGGTGCGCTCGGCGGCCCGTTCGCCCTCGGGTCCGCCGGCGTCCGGCGGGAGTTCGCCGCGCTCCTGCGCCCGCGACCGGCCCAGCAGCACCAGCCGCTTCTGCCGCTCGACGATCGCCGAGCGGATCCGCTCGCGCAGCGCGTCGTCGGTGGTGGACTCGGCGACCACCGCCATCAGCGCGGTCTTGGTCTCGGGCCGGGCCAGCAGCGCGCCGAACTGGAGCACCACGCCCTCGATGTCGGACTTCAGGCAGCCCCGGTCGGGGAGTTCCAACTCGTCGAAGAGGACCGCGACGGCGTCCACGACCAGTTCGCTCTTGCCGGCCCAGCGGCGGTAGAGGGTGGTCTTGGCGACCCCGGCGCGGGTGGCGACCTCGCCCATGGTGAGCCCGCCCCAGCCCACGTCGACCAGCGCGGCGCGGGTGGCGTCGAGGATCGCGTGATCGGTCTCGGCGCTGCGGGGGCGGCCCGGGCGGCCTTTCGGGGGGCGGGCGGAGTCGTGCATGCCGGCGACCATACCGGCCGGTAGGGGATCGAGCGCCGGTCGTGCGGCGCGGGCCGTGAGGGAGATCACCCGGCGACCGGCGGGAAGCGGTTGCCGGGCGGGGGCGGCCCCGAGTTACGCTACGACCCGTAGCGAAAGAGTGACAGCCACTGGCCGTGGGTGGGGACCCACGGCCGCGCACAAGGCCCTTCGGGGCCGCAGATCGGGCACCGGATCCCCGGGGCGCACCGCATTCCGGCGGGGTGTACCGGCGAGGAGCGGGCCCGCTTTCCGGATCGCTTTCCGGAACCGGCCGCTCAGGGGGGAGGATGGACCCATGCAGCCACGCAACATGTCCATGAGTGGAGTCGTCGACCTCGCCGCGGTGAAGGCGGCCGGGGAAGCGAAGCAGAAGGCCGAGCAGGCACGCGCCGAGGCCGCCCGCACGGGCGCGGCGCCGGCCGGCGCCACCCGCCTGGTGTTCGACGTCGACGAGGCGGGGTTCCAGGAGGACGTCCTCCAGCGGTCCACCGAGGTCCCGGTCGTCATCGACTTCTGGGCCGAGTGGTGCGAGCCGTGCAAGCAGCTCGGGCCGCTGCTGGAGAACCTCGCGGCGGAGTACGCCGGCAAGTTCGTCCTCGCCAAGATCGACGTCGACGGCAACCAGATGCTGTTCCAGCAGTTCGGGGTGCAGGGCATCCCGGCGGTGTTCGCGGTGGTCGCGGGCCAGCCGATCCCGCTCTTCCAGGGGGCCGTCCCCGAGGCGCAGCTCCGCCAGGTGCTCGACCAGCTGGTGCAGGTCGCCGAGCAGCAGTTCGGCATCGTGGGCGCGCCGGTCGACCCGGCGGCGGCCGAGTCGACCGAGGCCGCGGCGCCGGCGCCGGTCGGACCGTACGACGCGGCGCTGACCGCGGCGGCCGACGCGCTGGACGCCGGTGACCTCGGCGGCGCCATCCAGGCCTACCGGAACGTCCTCGCCGACGACCCGACCAACCCGGAGGCCAAGCTCGGGCTGGCCCAGGCCGAACTCCTCCAGCGGGTACAGGACCTGGACCCGCAGGTGGTGCGGCAGGAGGCCGCGGAGCGTCCGGCCGACGTCCCGGCGCAGATCAGGGCCGCGGACCTGGACCTGGTGGGCGGCCACGTCGAGGACGCCTTCGGCCGGCTGGTCGACGCCGTGCAGCGGACGGCCGGTGAGGACCGGGAGGCCGCGCGGGTGCGGCTGCTGGAGCTGTTCGACGTCATCGGCACGGACGACCCCCGGGTGACGAAGGCGCGCACCGCGCTGGCGCGCGTCCTGTTCTGAGGCGGCCGGCCCGCCGGTCACCCGACCTCCACGCGCCCCGCAGAAGGCGGCGCTACGCGCCGACTTGCCCTTCGCTCCGGCGCTTTCCCGGCAGATATCCCTCCTGCCCGGTTCTGCCCCGCGGCGACTCCCGCGGGCACGTCCGGCAAACGGAACAGCGGCCACGCTTTACCGAAACTTGGTAAAGGTGGCCGCTGTTACTTGGAGTAAGTCCGGACGGCCAACTTGCCGGATTCTGCACCGGATTGCCCGTTGTTTGGTCATCGTCAGTGACGACGCTGTGTGCCTAGTCGATCTCTGTGCGTCGCGGCGTGGTTATCGGCCCGTTACCCGCAAGTAACGAGGGCCTTGTGCGGCGGCCGGGAATGCACGACGATCGGCCACGCTCGGTCCATTCCCGCAGCCCGGCATCCGGTCGGCGCCGCGGGGTACTTGGGTCCCCACCGAGTGGGTCGGCGGCAGTGGCGCCGGCCCTGGACAGGGGGGTCTTTGCCGTTCGGCAGAGCCTGTCCGGTGAGGTTGCGCGGGAGCGTGGCCAGTGGTTGTCGCTCGGGGGTGAACGCCGGTATTCGGAAACGCACTGCGCCTCCGAGACGGGCGCTCTCCTTCCCGAGGACGTAGCACTTCTCCCATCCCAGGTACGACTGCCACCAACCGAGGCGGCGCGTACCGGAGATGTACGTCCGAGAAGGAGGAAAGTCATGGAGTCCCTGACTCGTGGCGGGACCAGATGGAAGCGGTTCGCCGTCGTCATGGTGCCGAGCGTCGCGGCCACCGCCGCGATCGGTGTCGCCCTTTCGCAGGGTGCCCTTGCGGCGTCGTTCAGCGTGTCCGGCCAGCAGTTCAAGGTCAGCACGGACCGGCTGGACGGCGAGGGCTTCGTCCAGTACGGCGCGGTCGACGCCCAGAAGAACGGCAAGAACGTCCCGGTGGCGGTCTCGGCGTTCTCCAACGCCAAGATCCGCAACCTGTGCCAGTCCGTCGTCGTGCCGGTCCCGGTCTTCGGCGACGTGTCGATGAAGCTCCAGGCCGGCGGTGGCGCCACGCCGGTGGAGGCCAAGAACCTCTACATCGACCTGGACCAGCTGAGCGCGGACGCGACCTTCAGCAACATCAACATCGGTGTTGCCGCGGGATCGACGTCCAAGGGCCCCGGCATCAAGAAGGGCGACAAGGCCGACCCCGGCTCCTTCGCCCAGGAGGCCGACACGGCCGTGCTGACCGGCGTCAAGCAGCGTGCCTGGGCCACCACGGCCGGCACCTTCAAGCTCAGTGGCCTCAAGATGAGCGTCACCAAGGGCAAGAGCGAGTGCTACTGACGCACTGAGCGTGCGGGTGCGGGGCTGGAGCTGTACGGCGTGAGCCGTTCCCCGTGCCCGTACGCCGGCTAGCGCTGGAAGTACCCGCAGAACCACCGATCTGCCAGTCCCGAGGAGCCGGACGACATGAGTGACTGGAGCACGGGGGACTCCCCGGCCGGAGGCTGGGGGAACGTCATCGACAGGTACGCGCGGCACGGATGCGGGCCCGGCGACCGTAGGGAGGCTGGCGCATGAGCGCAGAACGACCACAGCTGAACGAGACCCTCGGCCGGAAGCGGCACGCGTTCCGGGAATGGCGCGGGCAACGCCCCTTCTGGGGCGGCCTGCTGACCCTCCTGGCGGGCGTCCCGATCATGTACATCCCCTACGCGAACCTCACCATCGGTTCCCTCACCGTCCGCATGGCGACCACGGCCGGCGCCGGATCGCTGATCATCGGCGTCCTGCTGGTGGTGCTCGGCCTGACCATGTGGTTCCAACCGGTCTCGCGGGTCTTCGCCGGAGTCGCGGCGATCCTGCTCGCGCTGGTCTCCCTGGTCGTCTCGAACTTCGGCGCCTTCCTGGTCGGCTTCCTGCTGGGGCTGATCGGCGGTGCGCTGGGCGTCTCCTGGGCGCCGGGCAAGGCCGTGCGGAGCGAGGACGGGCCCGGCGAGCCGGACCGCATCGTCGGACCGGTGGTCGCCACCAACCCCGCTCCGGCGGCCGGTGGGCCCGGGTTGGGCAACGGACTGGACAACTTGTCAGGAACGAGCCCGACCAACGGAAGGAACGGGAGGCACCGTGCCGGGTGACGAGCTGCCGGACGAGACCGCAGCCGCCGGGGCGAGAAACGGGCCGAGGCACGCAGCACCCAGAAAGCCGCTGCTGACCCGCCTGCACGTGCCCGCGGGCAAGGCGATCGCCATCGCGGCGATGCCGTCCGCCGTCCTGATGGGCATGGGGCTGACGCCCCAGATGGCGATCGCCAAGCCGGCGCCGCCCGAGAGCCCCTTCAGGAACGGCCCCTGTGTCACCGTCCCGGACACGTCCGGCCAGGACGCCAAGGCCAAGGACCCCAAGGCCAAGGACACCAAGGACACCGGCGGCAAGGACACCGCCAAAGACGCCAAGGACACCGCCAAGGACGGCAAGCCGTCCGCGGATCCGTCCGCCTCGCCCTCGCCGTCGCCCTCGGCGGGTAAGGACGCGAGCGCCGCGAAGCCGTCCGCGGATCCGTCCGCCTCGGCGACCCCGTCGCCCTCCGCCTCGCCGGAGAAGAAGGACGACGGCGGTCTGCTCGGCGGGATCGGCGACGCGCTCGGCGGCCTCTTCGGCGTGCACAAGAAGTCCCCGGAGCCGACGGCCTCGCCGAGCCCCTCGCCGTCCGCGTCCGCGACGAAGACCCCGTCGCCGTCGCCGGACCCGTCGAGCTCGTCGTCGAAGGGCTCCGGGCCCGGTCTGGACGAGGTCACCAAGCCGGTCGGCGACGCGCTCAAGGACCCGTCGAAGGCGGTCAACGACACCGTGCACGGCGCCGTCGGCACGGTCGACAACGCCCTGCCGGGCGGCGGCCTGGACGGCAAGGACGCCGGCGGCAAGCCGGGGTACCCCTGCGTCGTCGAGAACAAGCAGGCGGGCAAGAACGAGCAGACGCCCGTCACCCTGCCGGACCTCCCGTGGCACCTGGAGTCCAGCGGGCTGACCCTGCGCGGCCTGAACTACGAGGGCGTCGTCAACGTCACGACGCAGAGCGGCCACACCAAGCAGGCCCTGAAGTTCACCGCGGACAGCATCGACATCGGCGACCTGCACCAGATCGTCGACGATGCGGCGACCGGCAAGCACTACCACGTGCGGTCGACGCCGGGCTCCACGTCCACCATCCGCGGCGGCAAGGTGACGCTGTACACCGAGCGGCTCCAGGGCAACCTCTTCGGGCTGATCCCGATCGTCTTCGACCCGGAGCACCCGCCGCCGCTCAACGTCCCGTACGCCTACTTCAGCAAGGTGAAGCTGGACCAGGCGGGTCAGTTCGGCGGAAACCTGCACGTCCCGGGCATGAACGTGTCCATCGAGGACTGAGCCCGGGTCCGCCGGGAGCCGTACAGAACGGCGGTGGGCCGCCCCCTTCAAGGGGGCGGCCCACCGCCGTTTCGTGCGTCCGGGGCGGCGCGTCAGGCGCGCTGGCCGCCGAGGTGGTGCACCCGGACCATGTTGGTGGTGCCGGGCACGCCGGGGGGCGAACCGGCGGTGATGATCATGGTGTCGGCCGGGTTGTACCGCTGGAGCTTGAGCAGCTCGGCGTCGACCAGGTCCACCATCGCGTCGGTGTTGTCGACGTGCGGGACGACGAAGGCGTCCACGCCCCAGCTCAGGGTGAGCTGGTTGCGGGTGGCGACGTCGGTGGTGAAGGCCAGGATCGGCTGGGCGGCGCGATAACGGGAGAGCCGGCGGGCGGTGTCACCGGACTTGGTGAACGCCACCAGCGCCTTGCCGTTGAGGAAGTCGGCCATCTCGCAGGCCGCGCGGGCCACCGCGCCGCCCTGCGTCCGCGGCTTCTTGCCGGGGACCAGCGGCTGGAGGCCCTTGGAGAGCAGCTCCTCCTCGGCCGCTTCGACGATCTTCGACATGGTCTTGACGGTCTCGATCGGGTACTGGCCGACCGAGGACTCGGCGGAGAGCATCACCGCGTCGGCACCGTCGAGGATGGCGTTGGCGACGTCGGACGCCTCGGCGCGGGTGGGCCGGGAGTTGGTGATCATCGACTCCATCATCTGGGTCGCGACGATCACCGGCTTGGCGTTCCGGCGGCACAGCTCGACCAGCCGCTTCTGCACCATCGGGACCTTCTCCAGCGGGTACTCCACCGCCAGGTCGCCACGGGCCACCATCACCGCGTCGAAGGCCATCACGACCTCCCGCATGTTGGCGACCGCCTGCGGCTTCTCGACCTTGGCGATGACCGGGACCCGGCGGCCCACCTCGTCCATGACGCGGTGCACGTCGTTGACGTCCTTGGCGTCCCGCACGAAGGACAGCGCGACCATGTCGCAGCCCATGTGCAGGGCGAACTTCAGGTCCTCGATGTCCTTCTCGGACAGCGCCGGGACGTTGACCGCGGCGCCGGGCAGGTTGATGCCCTTGTGGTCGGAGATGACCCCGCCCTCGATGACGATGGTGCGCACCCGCGGGCCGTCGATCTCGACGACCTGGAGGGCGACGTTGCCGTCGTTGATCAGGACCGGGTCGCCCTTGGAGACGTCGCCGGGCAGGCCCTTGTAGGTGGTGCCGCAGATGTGCTTGTCACCGGGGACGTCCTCGGTGGTGATGACGAACTCGTCACCGCGCACCAGCTCGACCGGGCCCTCGGCGAAGGTCTCCAGGCGGATCTTGGGGCCCTGGAGGTCGGCCAGCACGCCGACGGCGCGGCCGGTCTCCTCGGCGGCCTTGCGGAGACGGTGGTACCGCTCCTCGTGCTCCGAGTGGGTCCCGTGGCTCATGTTGAAACGGGCCACGTTCATACCGGCCTCGATCAGCGTCTTCAGCTTCTCGTAGGAGTCGACGGCGGGGCCCAGGGTGCAGACGATTTTGGAACGGCGCATGTCTCGATCCTATCGGTTTGTTTCGGAGCGGAATATTTCGCTCTGCTTCAAAGGCCCTTTAGCCGAGGAGAGGCGACGCGAGCGGAGCGAGCGGATCCCCGGACGGCCCCGCGGGCCGGGGCCTGTCCGGTGGATCAGGGTCGGCCAGGCCCTAGGCGGTGACCAGGGCGTATGTCTGCTGGGCGATCTCCAGTTCCTCGTCGGTGGGGACCACGGCGACCGCGACCCGGGCGTACTCGGGCGAGATCAGCCGCGGTTCGTCGGACCGTACGGCGTTGAGCGAGGCGTCCACCGCCATGCCCAGCTCCTCCAGGCCGGCGACGGCGGCGGCGCGGACCGGGGCGGCGTTCTCGCCGACGCCCGCGGTGAAGGCCACCGCGTCGACCTTGCCGAGGACGGCGGTGTAGGCGCCGATGTACTTCTTCAGCCGGTGGACGTAGATGTCGAAGGCGAGCGCGGCGCGCTCGTCGCCCTCGTCGATCCGGCGGCGGATCTCCCGCATGTCGTTGTCGCCGCACAGCCCGAGCAGGCCGCTCTTCTTGTTGAGCAGCTCGTCGATGTCGTCCGCGGACATCCCGGCCACCCGCTTGAGGTGGAAGGTCACCGCGGCGTCGATGTCGCCGGAGCGGGTGCCCATGACCAGGCCCTCCAGCGGCGTCAGGCCCATGGAGGTGTCCACGCACCGGCCGCCCCGGACGGCGGACGCGGAGGCGCCGTTGCCCAGGTGCAGCACGATCACGTTGACGTCCTCCGGCGCCTTGCCGAGCAGTTCGGCGGTCCTGCGGGAGACGTAGGCGTGCGAGGTGCCGTGGAAGCCGTAGCGGCGGATGCGGTGCGCGTCGGCGGTCGCCACGTCGATGGCGTAGCGGGCCGCGGACTCCGGCATCGTGGTGTGGAAGGCGGTGTCGAAGACAGCGACCTGCGGGAGGTCGGGGCGGAGCGCCCGCGCGGTGCGGATCCCGATGATGTTGGCCGGGTTGTGCAGCGGCGCCACCGGCACCAGCCGCTCGATCTCCTTGAGCACCGCCTCGTCGATGACGGTCGGCACGGTGAACTTCAGACCGCCGTGCACCACCCGGTGCCCGATCGCGGCCAGCTCCGGGGAGTCCAGCCCGAGCCCGTCGGCGGCCAGTTCGTCGGCCACCGCCTTCAGGGCGGCCTGGTGGTCGGCTATCGGGCCGGTGGTCTCGCGGGTGGCGCCGCCGGTGGCCAGCGGGGTGTGGGCCAGGCGCGAGGTCGCCTCACCGATCCGCTCGACCAGGCCGACGGCGAGCCGGGCCGCGCCGGAGCCGCTGTCCGACCGGGCGTCGCCCATGTCGAGGAGCTGGTACTTCAGCGACGAGGAGCCGGAGTTGAGGACGAGGACGCGGGTGGCGTTGGCAGTCATGAAGGGCTTTCCGGTGGGGGGCGGGGTCAGGCGGTGTGGCCGGCGCCGGGCTGGGCGCCCTGGGCCTGGATCGCGGTGATGGCGACGGTGTTGACGATGTCCTGGACGAGGGCGCCGCGGGAGAGGTCGTTGACCGGCTTGCGCAGACCCTGCAGGACCGGGCCGACCGCCACCGCGCCGGCGGAGCGCTGGACGGCCTTGTAGGTGTTGTTGCCGGTGTTGAGGTCCGGGAAGATCAGCACGGTGGCCTTGCCGGCGACCTCGGACTCCGGCAGCTTGGTCGCGGCGACCGCCGCGTCCACCGCCGCGTCGTACTGGATCGGGCCCTCGACCAGCAGGTCCGGGCGCCGCTCGCGGACCAGCTCGGTGGCCTTGCGGACCTTGTCGACGTCGGCGCCGGAGCCGGAGGTGCCGGTGGAGTACGACAGCATCGCGATCCGCGGCTCCACGCCGAAGCGGGCGGCGGTGGTGGCGGACTGGATGGCGATGTCGGCCAACTGCTCGGCGTTCGGGTCCGGGTTGACCGCGCAGTCGCCGTAGACCAGCACCCGGTCGGCCAGGCACATGAAGAACACCGACGAGACGATCTGGGCGCCCGGCCTGGTCTTGATGATCTCGAAGGCCGGCCGGATGGTGGCGGCGGTGGAGTGCACCGCGCCGGAGACCATGCCGTCGGCCAGGCCCTCCTGCACCATCAGCGTGCCGAAGTAGGAGACGTCGGCGACCACGTCGTAGGCCAGCTCGTAGCTGACGCCCTTGTGGGAGCGGAGCGTGGCGTACAGCTCGGCGAACCGCTCGCGCAGCGCGGAGGTCTGCGGGTCGATGATCTGGGCGTCCGCCAGGTCGATCGCCAGGTCGGCGGCGCGCTTGCGGATCGCCTCCTCCTCGCCCAGCAGCGTCAGGTCGCAGACGTCGCGGCGCAGCAGTACGTCGGCGGCGCGCAGCACCCGCTCCTCGGTGCCCTCGGGGAGGACGACCCGGCGGCGGCCGCTGCGGGACCGCTCGATCAGCTCGTGCTCGAACATCATCGGGGTGACCCGGCCGGAGCGGGCGACCGAGATCCGGTCGGTCAGCTCGGAGGTGTTCACATGCCGCTCGAAGAGGCCGAGCGCGGTCTCCGCCTTGCGCGGCGAGGCGGCGTTCAGCTTGCCCTCGACGGCGAACAGCTCGGCGGCGGTCGGGAAGGAGCCGCCGGGGACCGAGACGACCGGAGTGCCGGGCGCCAGGCGGGCGGCCAGCGCCATGATGTCGGGGCCGGGCCGCTCGTCGAGGGTGAGCACCACACCGGCGATCGGCGGGGCGCCGGCGCTGTGCGCGGCGAGCGAGCCGATCACCAGGTCGGCGCGGTCCCCGGGGGTGATCACCATGCAGCCGGGGGTGAGCGCCTTGAGGAAGGTCGGCAGCATCGCGCCGCCGAAGACGAAGTCCCGGGCGTCCCGGGCGAGCCCGGAGTCGTCGCCGAGCAGGATCTCGGCGCCCAGCGTCTGCACGATCTGGCCGACGGTCGGCGCGGAGAGCGCGCCGTCCTCGGGGAGCGCGTAGCAGGGCACCGGCAGCCGGGCGGCGAGCCGCTCCACGACGGCCGTGCGCTGCCCGGGCGCGACGCGGTTGACGACCAGCGCGACGACGTCGCAGCCCAGCGAGGTGTAGGCGCGGTGGGCGTTGCGGGCCTCGGCGCGGACCGACTCGGCGTCCTGGCCCTGGCCGCCGACGACGGGTATCACCGCGGCGCCGAACTCGTTGGCCAGCCGGGCGTTGAGCGCCAGCTCGTCCGGCAGGCTGGTGTCGGCGTAGTCCGAGCCGAGGACGAGGACGTACTCGTACTGCCGGGCGACCTCGTGGAAGCGGTCGACGAGCCGGGAGACCAGTTCGTCGGTGCCGCGCTCGGCCTGGAGGGCGGCGGCCTCCGCGTAGCCGATGCCGTAGACGGAGTCGGCGGGCTGGGTGAGGCGGTAGCGGGCCCGCAGCAACTCGAACAGCCGGTCGGGTCCGTCGTGGACCAGCGGGCGGAAGACCCCCACCCGGTCGACGTGGCGGGTCAGGAGCTCCATGACTCCCAGCTCGATGACCTGGCGTCCGTCGCCGCGGTCGATACCGGTCACGTACACGCTGCGCGTCACGCGTGCTCTCCGTCCATGTCGATGGCCGCGAGGGTCCGTGCTCGCGGGTTTTCCCTGCTCACAAGGTCAAAATTACCCGTTATTGTGGGCTTGCCCCTCTTGACAATACCTGCGTGGATCGATAGGTCGCTCTCCCAGTTTCCCTGTGGCGTCGGGCGCGGGGACAGTGGGGGTCGCCCCCTGCGCGCGGCCGGACCCGGGGGTGGACCGCGGAACACGTGAAACAATCGGACCGGCTCACACGAACCAACAGCGAGCACAGGAGACACAGCACGATGCGTATCGGAGTCCTCACCGCAGGCGGCGACTGTCCCGGCCTGAACGCTGTGATCCGGTCCGTCGTCCACCGTGCCCTCACCGGCCACGGTGACGAGGTCATCGGCTTCGAGGACGGCTTCAAGGGCCTGCTCGACGGCCGCTTCCGCAAACTCGACCTGGACGCGGTCAGCGGCATCCTCGCCCGCGGCGGCACCATCCTCGGCTCCGCCCGCCTGGAGCGCGCCCGGCTGCGCGAGGCGTGCGAGAGCGCCCAGGACTTCTCCCGCGAGTACGGGATAGACGTCCTGATCCCGATCGGCGGCGAGGGCACGCTGACCGCGGCGCGGATGCTCTCCGACGCGGGCATGCCGGTCGTCGGCGTCCCCAAGACCATCGACAACGACATCTCCTCCACCGACCGCACCTTCGGCTTCGACACCGCCGTCGGCGTGGCCACCGAGGCCATCGACCGCCTCAAGACCACCGCCGAATCGCACCAGCGAGTGATGGTCGTCGAGGTCATGGGCCGGCACGCGGGCTGGATCGCGCTGGAGTCCGGGATGGCCGGCGGCGCCCACGGCATCTGCCTGCCGGAGCGCGAGTTCGACGTCAACGACCTGGTGAAGATGGTCGAGGAGCGGTTCGCCCGGGGCAAGAAGTTCGCCGTGGTCTGCGTCGCCGAGGGAGCCCATCCGCTCGCCGGCACCATGGACTACAAGAAGGGCGCCATCGACCAGTTCGGCCACGAGCGGTTCTCCGGCATCGGCACCGCGCTCGCCCGCGAACTGGAGCGGCGCCTGGGCAAGGAGGCCCGCCCGGTCATCCTCGGCCACGTCCAGCGCGGCGGCACCCCCACCGCCTACGACCGGGTGCTGGCCACCCGCTTCGGCTGGCACGCCGTCGAGGCCGCCCACCGCGGCGACTTCGGCCGGATGACCGCCCTGCGCGGCACGGACATCGTCATGACCCCGCTGGCCGACGCGATCACCGAGCTCAAGCGGGTCCCGGAGGACCGCATGGACGAGGCCGAGTCGGTCTTCTGACGCCGATCGGCGTCGATCGACGCCGTCGACGCCGACAGACGCCGACAGAAGAAGCCGCCGGCGGCGCACCCGAGGTGCGCCGCCGGCGGCTTCTTCGTGGTCGTGGTGCCTCACTGGGCGCCGATGGCCTCCAGTACGTTCAGCCGGGCGGCCCGCCGGGCCGGCCACACCGCGGCCAGCACGCCGACGACCAGGGCGATCAGCAGGAACAGGCCGAGCCGGCCCCAGGGCAGCAGCAGCGTGTAGGTCGGGAAGGACGAGCCGACCAGGCTGCCGCCGGCCCAGGCCAGGAAGATGCCCAGGGCCATACCGAGGACCGCGCCGAAGAGCGAGATGACCACCGACTCCAGCCGGACCATCTGCTTGATGCCGCTGCGGGCCAGCCCGATGGCGCGCAGCATCCCGATCTCGCGGGTGCGCTCGAAGACGGACATGGCCAGGGTGTTGACCACGCCGACCACCGCGATGATCACGGCCATGCCGAGCAGCCCGTAGACCATGTTCACGATGGTGTCGATCTGCCCGGCGGTCTCCTTGCGCAGGTCGTCGCGGTTCTGGATCTTCACCAGCGGGCTGTCGCCGAGCGCCCGCCGGATCTCCGCGGCCAGGGCCGGAGACGGGCCGTTTGCCGTCTTGACCAGGAGTTCGTCGTTGCGGAACCGGTCCAGGTGCGGATCGACCAGGGCGGTGGACGCGAAGGAGGAACCGAGGGCCTCGTTGTCCGCGTAGACCGCGGCGACCTTCAGCGCGGTCTTCTTCTTGTCGTAGAACTCGACCCGCACGGTGTCGCCGGCGTGCCAGCCGTGCTCCTTGGCGCCGCTCTCCGAGACGGCGATACCGCCGGCCTTGACCGCGGCCAACGACCCCTGGGTGACGGTGAGCCGGGTGACCTTGCCGATCTGGTCGAGGTCGGTGCCGCGGAGGAAGCCGAAGCCGCTGTCCCGTCCGGGGCCGGCGTCGGTGGAGAAGCCCGTGCCGCGGAGCGGGGCCATCGCCTCGACGCCGGGGACCTCGGCCACCTTCGCCGACAGCTTCGGGTCCAGACCGACGTAGGTGGACGTCTTGACCTGGTAGTCGGCGGTCAGCGCGCTGCCCGCCATCTCGTCCATGGCCACCTGGGCGGAGTGCCCCACGACGGTCATCCCGGTGATCAGGGTCAGGCCGATCATCAGCGCCGAGCCGGTCGCCGCCGTCCGCCGCGGGTTGCGCAGCGCGTTCTCCTTGGCGAGCTTGCCGCTGACACCGAAGAGGCGGGTGGTGGCCGCGCCGGCCAGCGAGACCAGCGGCCGGGACAGCAGCGGAGCCAGGATGATCACGCCGGTCAGGGTCAGCATCGACCCCGCCATGGCGATCGGGAGATCGTCGCCGGAGTTCAGGGTGGAGACCCAGAGCATCACGGCGACACCGGCGCCGGCGACGAGCCCGCCGAGGATGTTGCGGACGACCAGGCTGCGCGCGGCCGGCGCCGCCTCGACGCTGCTCAGCGCCTCCACCGGAGCGATCCGCGCCGCCTTGCGGGACGGCAGCCAGGCGGCCAGGACGGTCACCAGCACACCGACGCCCAGCGAGGAGAGCACCGCGGCCGGGCTGACGACCACCGGGCCGTCCGGGAAGCCCGCGCCGTTGGCGTCCAGTACGGCCCGCAGGCCCACCGCGATCCCGGCGCCCAGCGCGAAGCCGACGACCGACGAGACCAGGCCCAGCAGCGCGGCCTCGACGAGCACCGAGCGCACGACCTGCCGGCGGGACGCGCCCACCGCGCGCAGCAGCGCGATCTCGCGGCTGCGCTGGGAGATCAGCATGGTGAAGGTGTTGGCGATGATGAAGACGCCGACGAACAGGGCGATCCCGGCGAAGGTCAGCAGGGTCTTGCTGAGCGCGCTGTTCTGCTGGGCGATCATCCGGGCCTGCTCGGCGGCCAGTTCACTTCCACTGGTCGCCACGGCGCGGTTCGCGGGCAGCAGGGCGCGGACCTTGGCGGTCAGCGCCTGCTGGTCGGTGCCGGGGGCGGCCGCCACCACCAGCTCGTCGAACTGGCCGGGGTGCAGATACAGCTTCTGCGCGGTGCCGGTGTCGAACAGCGCCAGACTGCCGCCCGCGGTCACCGCCGGGTCGTCGGTCGCCACGATGCCGACCAGCTTCTTCGTCAGCACCGGGCCGTCGGTGGCGAAGCGCACGGTGTCGCCGACCTTCGCACCCGCGGCCTTCGCGGTGGTCTCGGCCAGCGCCAGCTCACCGGCGGAGGCCGGGCCGCGGCCCTGGACCAGCCGGTAGCGGCCGTCCTTGCCGTCCTTGCCCGGCTGGTAGTTGACGGCGCGGTTCTGCCAGCCGTTGCCGATCGGCTCCCCGTCCCGGTCGGCCAGCGTCGCCTCGCCGGTGACGTCGGAACGCACGGACGCCACACCCGGCAGGGCGCGGATCCGGTCGGCCAGCCGCTCGTCGAGGGCGGTGGTCCGCTTGCCGTCCTTCCCGGGACCGGCACCGGTGTCGGGGTCCGAGACGGCCTGGACGGAGACGGCCACGTCCTTGAGGTTCTTGGCGGAGGCGTTCTTGACGGCCTCGCCGACGGTGTCGCTGAAGATCAGGGTGCCGGCGACGAAGGCGACGCCGAGCAGGACCGCGAGCGCGGTCATCAGCAGACGGGCTTTGTGCGCGAGGACGTTGCGCAGGGCGGTTTTGAGCATGGTGGTGTGTCAGTCCTGGGTACGGGGCCGGGGCTCGGGTGTGGGGCGGACGGCTCGGCGACGGGCTCGCTCGGCCTGCGGCCGCGCTGGTGCGGCCTGCGGTTGGCTGGTCCGGCCTGCGGCTAGTTGGTCCGGCCTGCGGCCTCGAAGCGCCGCATCCGGTCCAGTACGGCGTCCGCGGTCGGCTCGGGCAGTTCGTCGACGATCCGGCCGTCCGCGAGGAAGACCACCCGATCCGCGAAGGCCGCGGCGACCGGGTCGTGGGTGACCATCACCACGGTCTGGTCCATCGCCCGCACCGACTCCCGCAGGAAACCCAGCACTTCGGCGCCGGACCGGGAGTCGAGGTTGCCGGTCGGCTCGTCCGCGAAGATGATCTCCGGCTGGGCGGCCAGCGCCCGCGCCACCGCGACCCGCTGCTGCTGGCCGCCGGAGAGCTGGGCCGGCCGGTGCTTCAGCCGACCGGACAGCCCCACCGTCTCCACGACCCGGTCGACCCACTCCCGGTCCGGGCGGCGGCCGGCGATGTCCATCGGCAGCGTGATGTTCTCCAGCGCGGTCAGCGTCGGCAGCAGGTTGAACGCCTGGAAGATGAAGCCGATCTTGTCGCGGCGCAGCCGGGTCAGCTGCTTGTCGTTCAGCGCGGCCAGCTCCACGTCGCCGATCCGGGCCGAGCCGGAGGTGACCGAGTCCAGCCCGGCCATGCAGTGCATCAGGGTGGACTTGCCGGACCCGGACGGCCCCATGATCGCGGTGAACCGGGCCCGGCCGAACTCCACGTCGACGGAGTCCAGCGCGACCACCCGGGTCTCCCCCTGGCCGTAGACCTTGCTCAGATCGGTGGCCCGGGCGGCGACGGCCGTGGTGGTGCGGGTGGGGACGGCGGGACGAGGGACGGCGGTGTGCGGCACCACAACTCCTGGGAGGCGTACGAGGACGAGAAGGACGGCGGACGGCGTGAAAACGCCCTCCCCATCCTCGGCGCCGCAGGTCGGCTCGGGCTTCGGCCGGAAGGACCGAAAGCCGGACCGGCCGGAAGTGCCACACCCGGCGGCCGCGTCATCCTCTGGACGGACGGCCGTCCGCCCGCAGACCGACGCGGACACATCAGGGTCCGCGTCGGGGTCCGTCTCGGCACCGGGTCCGGGCGGGAGGCGGCTCCGGGTCCGGGCGGGGTCAGGGCGACGGCTCGCCGACCCGCCGCCAGAACTCCGCCACGATGCCGTCGAGGAAGACCCGGCCCGCCTTGCCGGCCTCGTCCGGCGCGTCCCCGCCGGTCCAGCTCAGCGAGGCGGTCATCGTCGCGTGGTACTCCTCGTGCAGCGCCTGCAGGGCCTCCTGCAGCCGCTCCTTGGGCACCGGCGCGAGCTTGCCGATCGGGCGGACGTACCCCTGCCAGCGGATGGTGGCGGCACTGGTCAGCAACTCGACCAGGCGCTCCTCCTGGCCGGTGAAGCGGATCAGCGAGGGCAGCGGCAGCCGCAGCACCTGCGCCAGCTCCGCGGCCTGCCGGTCGGTGCCGGTCCACCGCCCGCCGGCCTCCAGCCGCTCGTACGCCGCCTGGTCCATGCCGATCCGCAGCGCCAGGTCGGCCGGGGCGAGACCGAGCGCCAGCCGGAATTCGCGGAGCGTGCCGGGGGCGCCGATGAGTTCGGCGGGGGCGCACCACAAGGCGCCCGCCAGCGCGGTCAGTTCGGCCTCGGTGGGAGTGTTTTCCCCCAATTCCCAGGACGCCACCGCGGCGGGTTCCAGCCGAATTCCGTAGGCGGCCCAGATTCCGTAGGCGACATGCGCGTGGGTCATGCCCAGGGCCTCGCGCAGCCGACGGGCGGCGGCGGCGTTGAAGGGGGGCCTGCGTGCATCCCCGTCGTGCGTGTTCACCGGCACACGGTAAGTGACGGGATGGCTTCGCACCTATCGTGTGGATATCCAAGTTTGCAGGTTGGAGGAAGCTACGGGGCGCCCGGCGGACCCCGGCCAGCTTTCGGCGGTTTCCCGCCATTCTCGGCTGATCATGCCGCTGGCCAGGCACTTTGCTGCGGCGGCTCAGCCCTTCACGGCACCTCCGAGGGTGAAGCCGCCGCCGAGGCGCCTGGAGATAAGGATGTACAGCAGGACGACCGGTGTCGAGTACAGGATCGAGAATGCGGCGAGTTCCCCGAAGGCGACCGCACCGTAATTCCCGAAGAAAGCGAAAATACTGACCGACGCCGGAAGTTGCTCGGGCGAGAGCAGCAACATGAACGGGACGAAGAAATTCCCCCACATCATGATGAAGGTGTAGACCGCGACGACCGAGAGGCCGGGGCCCATCAGCGGCAGGATGACCCGCAGCAGGGTCTGCCACCAGGAGGCGCCGTCGGTCCACGCCGCCTCCTCCAGGACCGTCGGCACCCCGTCCATGAAGTTCTTCGTCAGCCAGATCGCGAACGGCAGCTGGGCCGCGGCCAGGAACAACGCGGTGCCGTAGCGGGTGTCGATCAGATCCACCCGGACGAACAGCGCGTAGACCGGGACCATCACCGCGGTCACCGGCAGACAGGCCGAGAACAGCACGGTCAGCAGGAACGGCCGGGCGAAGCGGGACCGGAAGCGGGACAGCGGATAGGCGGCCAGTGCCGCGCAGCCCACCGTCAGCAGCGTCGCCCCGCCGCAGATCAGCAGGCTGTTGAGCATCGGCGTGAAGGTGATCTCGTCGGTCAGTACCGCCGAGAAGTTGTGCAGCGTCGGGGCGGCGGGGAGCCGCACCCGCAGCGTCGCCCGGTCGTCCAGCGACGCCAGCACCAGCCACACCAGCGGCACCGCGAACGCCACCGCGACCACCGCCAGCGCGGCATCGGCGGCCAGCCGGCGCCGGACCGCCCGGCGCGGCAGCGGCCACCCCCGCCGTCCGGACCGCATCAGACCTCCTCCCGCAGCAGCCGCAGGTACACCGCGGAGAACAGCGCACCGACCACGAGCAGCAGCAGCGCCACCGCCGTGCCGTACCCGATCAGCGACTTCACGAACGCCTGGTCGTACATGAACACCGGCAGCGTCTCGCTGCGGTTGCCGGGGCCGCCCCGGGTGATCGACCAGATCAGCCCGAAGACCGACAGCGTCTGGAGGGTGTTGAGCATCAGGTTGGTGCCGATCGAACGCCGGATCATCGGCAGCGTGATGTGCCACAGCCGGCGCAGCCCGCCCGCGCCGTCCACCTCCGCCGACTCGGTGACCTCCTGCGGGATGCCGGCCAGCGCCGCCGAGTAGACCAGCATCGAGAACGCCGTGCCGCGCCACACGTTGGCGAACGACACCGCCAGGATCGGCAGGGTGAACAGCCAGTCCTGGGCGGGGAGATGGAGCCAGGCCAGCAGGGCGTTGAGGGTGCCGCGCCGCTCGAAGAAGGTGTAGAGCAGGAAGCCGGCGACGATCTCCGGGAGCACCCAGGCGGTGATCACCACCGCACCGGTCACCGCCCGCACCGGCCGCGAGGCCCGCCGCAGCAGCCCGGCCAGCGCCAGCCCCAGGGTGTTCTGCCCCAGCACCGCCGAGACCAGTGTGAACACCAGGGTCAGCAGTGCCGCGGTGCGGAACTCCGGATCGGCCAGCGCATGGCGGAAGTTGGCCAGCCCGACGAAGGACGCCGACGCCTGGCCGGTGAGCTGGGTGTCGGTGAACGCGAGGTAGCCGCAGTAGCCGATCGGACCGGCCAGGAAGAGCAGCAGCACGGTGGCCGGCGCCATCGGCGACCAGCGCAGCAGGCGGCGCATCACGGCTTGTCGACGACCGCGCCGCCCACCAGGGAGCGCACCGTGTCGTCGTAGCGGGCGGCGGCCTGCTCCGGGGTGGCGTCACCGGCGGTGACGGACTCCGTCGCCTCCCCGATCGCGGCCGCGACCCTGGGGTACTCCGGCAGGGCGGGGCGGTACCGGCTCACCTCGACCAGCCCGGTGAAGAAGCCGACCCCCGGCACCGCCTTCAGGTACCGCGGATCGGCCGCGACGTCCTTGCGGACGGCGATCTGGGCGCCCCGCAGGCACCAGTCCAGCGCATGCGCCCGGGTCTGGAAGGTCTTGATCAGCTGCCAGGCCAGCTCCGGCCGGGGCGCCCGGGCCGGGATCGACCAGGTCCAGCCGCCGGCCAGGCTGACCCGGCCCGGCGGGGCACCGGTCTGCGTGGGGAACGGCGCCTGGCCCAGCGTCCCCGCCCACTGCGGCCACGGGTTGCCGCCGCCGGTCGGCTGCCACTGCTGGCCGAGCCAGGAGCCGTCGAGGTCGATGGCGAGCTTCTGCTCGGGCAGCAGCTCGGCGGCCACATTGGTCTGGATGTTGGGGCTGAGCGCGTCGGAGACCTCCGGGCCCAGCTTCTCCTTGTAGACGGTGTCGAGGAAGCGGAGGCTGTCCTTGAAGCCCCGGGTGCCGATGACCCACTTCTTCGCCGCCGGGTCGTAGAGCTGGTCCGGCCCGGTGCCGTAGAGCAGCATCTCGAAGCCCTGCATCACCGCGGCCTCACCCGCGCCCTTGCCGGTGAAGACGTTCAGCGGGATCACCCCGGGCACCTTCCGCTTGATCGTGCGGGCCGCGTCCAGGACCTCGTCCCAGGTGCGCGGGTGCCAGTCGGCGGGCAGCCCGGCCTTGGCGAAGACCTTCCGGTTGAACCACAGTCCGCGGGTGTCCGTGCCGTCCGGGACGCCGTACGTCTTCCCGTCCTGCCCCCGGGCCGCGGCCTTCGCGGCCGGCTCGAACTGCCGCCAGTCGGCCCAGGACGCGAGCTGCGGATCCAGTGGCCGCAGCAGCCCCGCCGTGATGTCGGAGCTGATCAGGAAGGTGTCCTCGTAGACCACGTCGGGCGCGGTCTTCGGGGACCGCATCATCTGCTGGATCTTGGTGTAGTAGTCGTTCTCCGACGCCTGGACCGGGATCAGCTTGACCTTCTTGCCCGGGTACGCCTGCTCGAACTGCCGTGCCACCAGGGCGACATAGTCGTCCCGGACCGTCACCCGGCTGTTGGTGTCCTTGATGAAGGCGACCTTGACGGTGTTCGGATCGCCCCCGGACCCGCCGCCGCAGGCGGTGAGCACGCCGGCGGCCACCACGGCGGCGGTCAACAGGGCGAGGGGCTTTCCCGGCGGGCTGGTGGAGCGCACGGCACGACCTCCCACGAACCGCGGCCGGCCCGTCACGGACCGGCCGGTCACGGTCAACTAGCCACGGCCTACTGCCTGCTGAACGTAATTCACCGCTCACACCGGGTCAATGCCCCGACCAGCGGTAGCGCAACTCCGGGCGGCCCACCTGCCCGTACTGCGGGGCGCGGGCGGCCCGGCCGCCGGTCACCAGGTGCTCCAGATAGCGGCGGGCGGTGATCCGGGAGATCCCCACGTCCGCGGCGGCCTCGGTCGCCGTCAGGCCGTCGGCGGCGGCCCGCAGCACATCGGTCACCGCCCGCAGGGTGGCCGGGGTCAGCCCCTTGGGCAGCGCGGCCGGCTGGGGCGCGCGCAGCGCCGCCAGCGCCCGGTCCACCTCGTCCTGCCCGCTGGCCTCCCCGGTGGTGGCGCGGAACTCGGCGTAGCGCAGCAGCCGGTCCCGCAGGGTGGCGAAGGTGAACGGCTTCAGCACGTACTGGACGACGCCCAGCGAGACGCCCTCGCGGACCATCGCCAGATCGCGGGCCGAGGTCACCGCGATGATGTCCGCGGTGTGCCCGGCCGCGCGCAGCGTCCGCACCAACTGGAGCCCGTGGCCGTCCGGCAGGAACAGGTCCAGCAGCAGCAGATCGACCGGGTGCTGGTCGAGGTGGCGGCGGGCGCCGGTGCCCGAGTGCACGGTGCCGGACACCGCGAAGCCCGGCACCCGCCCCACGTACAGGGCGTGCGCGGCCGCGGCGACCGGATCGTCCTCGACGACCAGCACCCGGATGGCCTCGGCGGCGCTCATCGGACCGCCCCTTCCGACGTCCGCAGCGGCAGCCGCACGGTGAACCGCGCGCCGCCCTCCGGCTCCCGGTCGAGCAGCACCGTGCCGCCGTGGCGGTGCACCGCCTGCCGGACGAGCGCCAGGCCCAGCCCCCGGGCGCCGCCGCCGGTGCGCTCCTTGGTGGTCCAGCCGCGCCGGAAGACCTCCTCGGTGGTGCCGGCGGCGACCCCCGGACCGTTGTCCGTGACGCTCAGCAGCAGTTCGCCGCCGTCCGCCCGCGCGGTGACCCGCACCCGGGGCGGTGCGTCGTGCTCCTGCGGCGGGGCGGCGGCGTCCAGGGCGTTGTCGATGAGGTTGCCCAGCACCGTGACCAGGTCGCGGGCGGGCAGGTCCGGCGGGATCACCCCGTCGTCGATCCGGCTGTCCTCGGTCAGGACCAGCTCCACGCCGTGCTCGTTGGCCTGCGCGGCCTTGCCCAGCAGCAGCGCGGCCAGCACCGGTTCGGCGACCGCGGCCACCACCTGGTCGGTCAGCGCCTGCGCCAGCTCCAGCTCGGCGGTGGCGAACGTGACGGCCTCCTCGGCCCGGCCCAGTTCGATCAGCGAGACCACGGCGTGCAGCCGGTTGGCCGCCTCGTGGGCCTGCGAGCGCAGCGCCTCGGCGAAGCCCCGTACGGAGTCCAACTCGCCCGACAGCGCCTGGAGTTCGGTGTGGTCGCGGAGGGTGACGACGCTGCCGCGGTGCTGGCCGCCGGAGACCGGCGAGGAGTTGACGACCAGCACCCGGTCGCCGGTCAGGTGCAGCTCGTCGACCCGCGGGCCGGCCGCCAGCAGCGCCTCGGTCAGCGGCTCCGGCAGCCCCAGCCCGTCGACCGGCCGGCCCACCGCGTCCCCGGTCAGGCCCAGCAGCTCCCGCCCGCCGTCGTTGATCAGCGCGACCCGGCCCGTCCCGTCGAGCATCAGCAGCCCCTCGCGGACGGCGTGCAGCGCGGCCTCGTGGTAGTCGTGCATCCGGGCCAGCTCGGCGGCGTTCATCCCGTGGGTGTGCCGGCGCAGCCGGGCGTTGACCACGTACGTCCCCAGGCCGCCCAGCGCCAGCGCCGCCGCGGCCACCCCCACCAGCGCCAGGACCTGGTCCCGCAGCTGCTGGCTGATGGTGGCGATGGTGATCCCGGAGCTGACCAGCGCGGTGATCCTGCCGCCCCGCTCGGGGTCGCGGACCGGGGCGACGACCCGCACGGACGGGCCGAGCACCCCCAGGTGGGTCTCCGGGAAGATCTCGCCGCGGAGCGCGGGCCCGATGTGGCCGAGGTACTTCCCGCCGATCGCGGACGGCTCCGGGTGCGTCCAGCGCGTCCCGTCCGTCGCCATCACCACCACGAAGTCGACCCCGGCGTCCCGCCGCAGCCGCTCGCTGTACGGCTGGAGCGCGGCGGTCGGGTCCTTCGTACGGGCCGCGGCCACCACGGCCGGGGAGTCGGCGACGGCGGTGGCCGCCGCGGTCGCCTGCCGCCGCGCGGTCTCCTCCGCCTGGCGTCCGGCGTTCACGTACGCGAAAACCACGCAGCCCAGCACCACCACCGCCACCAGGACGACCTGCATGGCGAAGAGCTGTCCGGCGAGGCTGCGGGGGCCGCGCAGCCGCCGTGACGGGCGCGAACGGGGGAGGCGCATACAGAACAGTCTGCACGGTCACTTTTACGTGAACGAAATGTACGCAAGGGTGACGGGCGCCACAGCGACGTGCATAGTCGCCGGGACTTGTTGTGCGCCGCGAGTCGCTTCACCGGCGCAGAACCGAGGCCCCCTGTCAGAAAGGTAGGGCAGCACGTGGCTGCACAGACCCCGTCGTCCCGGGGCACCGCCGAGGACGCTCCGCCGGCCAAGCGGGACCGGACCCACTTCCTCTACCTCGCCGTGATCGGCGCCGTCCTGCTCGGCATCGCCGTGGGATTCGCCGCGCCCGGCGTCGCCGTCGAGCTCAAACCGCTCGGCACCGGGTTCGTCAACCTCATCAAGATGATGATCTCGCCGGTGATCTTCTGCACCATCGTGCTGGGCGTCGGCTCGGTCCGTAAGGCCGCCAAGGTCGGCGCGGTCGGCGGGCTGGCCCTCGGCTACTTCATGCTGATGTCCACCGTGGCACTGGCCATCGGCCTCCTCGTCGGCAACCTCCTGGACCCCGGCTCCGGCCTGCACCTGACCGACGCGCTCCGGCACGCCGGCCAGGCCCAGACCGCCGGCGGCCACGAGTCCACCACCGACTTCCTCCTCGGGATCATCCCGACCACCCTGGTCTCCGCCTTCACCCAGGGCGAGGTGCTCCAGACCCTGCTGGTGGCGCTGCTGGTGGGCTTCGGGCTGCAGGCGCTCGGCAAGGCCGGCGAGCCGGTGCTGCGCGGCATCGGCCACATCCAGAAGCTGGTCTTCCGGGTGCTCTCGATGATCATGTGGGCGGCGCCGGTGGGGGCCTTCGGCGCGATGGCCGCGGTCGTCGGCGCCACCGGGATCAGCGCCCTGAAGTCGCTGGCCGTCATCATGGTCGGCTTCTACCTGACCTGTCTGCTCTTCGTCGTCGTGGTGCTCGGCACGCTGCTCCGGCTGGTCGCCGGGGTGAACGTGCTGGCGCTGCTGAAGTACCTCGGCCGGGAGTTCCTGCTGATCCTGTCGACCTCCTCCTCGGAGTCGGCGCTGCCCCGGCTGATCGCGAAGATGGAGCACCTGGGCGTCAGCCGCCCGGTCGTCGGCATCACCGTCCCGACCGGCTACAGCTTCAACCTCGACGGCACCGCCATCTACCTGACCATGGCCTCGCTGTTCGTCGCCGAGGCGATGGACAAGCCGCTCTCCCTCGGCCAGCAGGTCTCGCTCCTGGTCTTCATGATCATCGCTTCGAAGGGTGCGGCCGGGGTCACCGGCGCGGGCCTGGCGACGCTGGCCGGCGGCCTCCAGTCGCACCGGCCCGAACTCGTCGACGGCGTCGGCCTGATCGTCGGCATCGACCGCTTCATGAGCGAGGCGCGGGCGATGACCAACTTCGCCGGCAACGCGGTGGCCACCGTCCTGATCGGCACCTGGACCAAGGAGATCGACAAGGCCCGGGTCGCCGAAGTGCTGGCCGGCCGGCTGCCGTTCGACGAACGGACGCTGACCGCGGACGGCCACGGCACACTGCCCGACGCCGACGCGGAAGTCGGCACCGACACCGGCACCGGCACCGACACCGTGCCGACCGGCGGCGGCAAGGCGTCCGCCACGGTCTGACGCTCGCCCGGGGCCGGCCCGGTGGGATCGGACCGGCCGCCGCACCGGGCGGTGCCTTGGGCGCGCAGGAGGGGAGAAGGGGCGGGTGCCGCGGGCGCCCGCCCCTTCCGCGCGCCGCCGGACCGGGCCGCCGCCGGGTCTGTGGCCGGCGGCGGCCCGGCGTCCTCAGGCGGGCGCCAGCCAGACCGTGGCCAGCGGGGGCAGCACCACGGCGACCGAGGTGCGGCGGCCGTTCCAGGGGACCGGCTCGGTCTTCAGCGGATCGGCGTTGGCGATCCCGCTGCCGCCGAAGCACGGGTCGTCGGTGTTGAGGACCTCGCGCCAGACGGGGACGTCGCCGGGGACGCCCAGCCGGTAGTCGTGCCGGACGACGGGGGAGAAGTTGCTGACCGCGATCAGCGGGCTGCCGTCGGCGGCGTGGCGGAGGAAGGAGAAGACGTTGTCCTCACCGGCGTCGCCGTCGATCCAGGAGAAGCCGGCCGGGTCGGTGTCGCGCTCCCACAGCGCGGGGGTGGCCGTGTAGCGGCGGTTCAGCTCCCGGACCAGGTCGCGCACGCCCCGGTGGTCCGACTCCGCCTCGTAGGACGGATCCAGCAGCCACCAGTCCGGGCCGTGCCGCTCGGCCCACTCCGCGCCCTGGGCGAACTCCTGCCCCATGAAGAGCAGTTGCTTGCCCGGGTGGGCCCACATGAAGCCCAGGTACGCCCGGTGGTTGGCGCGCTGCTGCCACCAGTCGCCGGGCATCTTCGACACCAGCGCGCGCTTGCCGTGCACCACCTCGTCGTGCGAGATCGGCAGCACGTAGTTCTCCGAGTAGGCGTAGACCATGGAGAACGTCATCTCGCCGTGGTGGTACTTGCGGTGCACCGGCTCCTTCTCGACGTAGCCGAGGGAGTCGTGCATCCAGCCCATGTTCCACTTCAGCCCGAAGCCCAGCCCGCCGAAGCCGCCCGGCCCCACATGGTGCGTGGCGCGGGTGACGCCGTCCCAGGCCGTGGACTCCTCGGCGACGGTGACGACACCGGGGCAGCGGCGGTAGACCGTCGCGTTCATCTCCTGGAGGAAGGCGACCGCGTCGAGGTTCTCCCGGCCGCCGTGGACGTTCGGCGTCCAGCCGCCCTCCTCCCGCGAGTAGTCGAGGTAGAGCATCGAGGCGACCGCGTCCACCCGCAGCCCGTCGATGTGGAACTCCTCGCACCAGTACACCGCGTTGGCGACCAGGAAGTTCCGCACCTCGGTGCGGCCGTAGTCGAACTCCAGCGTGCCCCAGTCGGGGTGGGCGGCCCGCGCCGGGTCCCCGGGCTCGTACAGCGGCCGCCCGTCGAACTCCGCCAGCGCCCAGTCGTCCCGCGGGAAGTGCGCCGGCACCCAGTCCATCAGCACCCCGATCCCGGCCCGGTGCAGGGCGTCGACGAGGAACTTGAAGTCGTCCGGGGTGCCCATCCGGGCGGTGGGCGCGTAGAAACCGGTCACCTGGTAGCCCCAGGAGCCGCCGAAGGGGTGCTCCGCCACCGGCATGAACTCGACGTGGGTGAAGCCCAGGTCCTTGACGTACGGGGGCAGCTGCGCGGCGAGTTGGCGGTACGTCAGGCCGGGTCGCCAGGAGGGGAGGTGCAGCTCGTAGACGGAGAAGGGGGAGGCGTGCACGGGGCGCTCGCCGCGCCGGGCCATCCAGTCGGCGTCCCGCCACCCGTAGTGCGAGGCGTGCACCACCGAGGCGGTGGCCGGCGGGCACTCGGTGCGGCGGGCCATCGGGTCGGCCCGGACCGTCTTCGACCCGTCCGGCCGGGTGATCTCGAACTTGTACAGCTCGCCCTCGCCGAGGCCCGGCAGGAACAGCTCCCACACCCCGGACGAGCCCAGCGACCGCATCGGGGCGCCGGTGCCGTCCCAGCGGTTGAAGTTCCCCACCACCCGGACCCCCCGGGCGTTGGGCGCCCACACGGTGAAGCGGGTGCCGGCCACCCCCTGGTGCGTCATGACGTGCGCCCCGAGCGCCTGCCACAGCTGCTCGTGCCGGCCCTCGGCGAACAGGTGCAGGTCCAGTTCGCCGAGGGCCGGCAGGAAGCGGTACGGGTCCGGCGCGGTCGAGGCGGTGTCGCCGTAGTCGACCAGCAGCGCGTAGTCGGGGATGTCCCGGAGCGGCAGCAGCCCCGAGAACAGGCCGTCCCCCTCGGAGTGCAGCGTCGCCCGCAGCCCCGGCGCCACCACCGTGACGGCCTCGGCGAACGGCCGCAGGGCCCGGACGGCCAGCCCGCCGGGCACCGGGTGCGCACCGAGCAGGGCGTGCGGGTCGTGGTGCGCCCCGGCGAGCAGCCGCCCGCGGTCCTCGGCGGAGAGCGGCGCGGCCCGGCGCACGCCGGAACCGCCGGCGGCCGGGCGCACCGAGGCCGGGCCGGTCGGGGCCGCACCGGCCGGGGCCGGGCGGGGTGCGGGATCGGGGGTGGCGGGGGGAGAGGGGCGGGCGGTCACGGGTGGGGCCTCCTCGGCGGGATCGGTCGGTCGGTTCCGGGCGGACGGCGGACGGCGGACGGCGTACGGGGCGGGGCCGGCACCGGCCGCCCCACGGGCGCGGACTCAGCCGGCCCCCGGGTCCCCGCAGGCCGCCAGCCGCCGGATCGCCGCCATCGGCACCGCCAGCCAGTCGGGCCGGTGCCGGGCCTCGTACAGCACCTCGTAGACGGCCTTGTCGGTCTCGTAGGCCCGCATCAGCTCCGGGGCGGAGCGCGGGTCCAGGCCGCCGGCCTCGGCATAGCCCAGGCAGTACGCGGCACGGGTGCGGTGGGCCCAGTCCAGCGCCCACGGGTCGCCGCCGGCCGGGCCGCTGCGGGCGGCGTAGTCGAACGAGCGGAGCATCGCGGCGACATCGCGGACGGCCGGCTGCGGGCGGCGCCGCTCGGTCAGCGGCCGGGCCGGTTCGCCCTCGAAGTCGATCAGCGCCCAGCGGCCCCCCTCGACGGAGCGCAGCGTCTGCCCCAGGTGCAGATCGCCGTGGATGCGCTGGGCGGCCCAACTGCGGCCGTCGTGCCCCATCGCGGCGAGCGCGTCGAACGCGGTCCGCAGCCGCGCCCGGTAGGGCTGGAGCACCGGCACCGCGCGGGCGGTGGCCTCCAGCCGCTCGTTCATCTGGGCGGCGATCGCGTCCAGCTGCGGGCGGCGAAGCTCGGTGGTGGGCAGCGCCTGGGCGAGCGCGGTGTGCACCTCGGCGGTGGCGTGGCCGAGGGCCCGCGCCGAGCGGGTGAAGTCGGCGCGGACCGCGAGTGCGTCGAGGGCCAGTTGCCAGCCGTCGGCGGAGCCGGCGAGGAAGGGCTGGAGGACGCCCAGGGTCGTCGCCTCACCGCCGTCCTCGGGGGTCGCCGACTCGAACCACGCGGCGGGCGCCGGCACCCGGGCGCACTGGGCGCCGGCCAGTGCCCGCGGCAGCTCCAGATCCGGGTTGATCCCCGGCTCGATCCGCCGGAAGACCTTCAGGATGAACGTATCGCCATAGACGATCGAGGAGTTGGACTGCTCCACCGCGATCGGCCGGGCGGTCAGCCCGGAGGGGATGTCGACGTCCGGTTCGCGGCAGAAGCGCAGCGCCCCGATCCGGCCCGGCACCCGCAGCCGCTCCAGCAGCAGCCCGCACAGCCGGTTGTCCAGCAGCGCGTCGTAGACGGTGCGGCCGCGCAGCGGGCCGCCGGTCGGGCGGCCGACCACCGCGGGCGCCAGGTGCGGCGGCGGCGCGGGGTGGGTGCCCAGCAGCAGCTGGTAGCAGTCGCCGACGGTCGGGGCGCGGCCGGGCGGGGCGCTCTGCTGGGCGCGGACCAGCAGCTGGAGCAGGCCCGGCGCGCCGCCTTCGCCGGTGCCCGGCAGCAGTTCGGTCGCGGCGACCAGCGTGAAGCCGGTGAGCAGCCGTCCCTTGCCGGCGAACCAGCGCTGTCGCGGCACCCACTCGGCCAGCAGCGGCACCAGTGAGGACAGCAGATCGGGTGCGGCGACCGGTGAGCGGTCAGGGGTGTGGCGGGTGGCGCGGGTCGAGGCGGTGTCCGACATGGCGTCGCGTCCTTTCCCCGGGCACACGACAGACAGGGCAAAGTGTCCCGGAATGCGGCCTTTACGATGCGGCCGTGCGGGACGTGTCGGGCTAGATCGTCCGTACGGCGTGGCGTTTTCGGCGTTTTCGACGTTCGCTTCGCTGCGCGGCGGTGCCCTCCCCGAGCTCTCACGAGCAGGGGCGCCCACCCGGGCCCGGGGACCGTCCATGGCCCACCCGGCCCGTGCGGTAGTAGGGAGGTTGCCCGAGCGAAAGGTCGAAAAACGCCCGTACGCGCCGGACGGTCGCGTACGGGCGAGGACTTCCCGGGGGCCGGATCCGGTGACGGCACGGTTCCGCCGGGCCCTGGGGCCGGTCCGACCCTGGTCCATCGGACGCGACCTAGCCCGCCTGGTGCGCGTTCCTGCGGAGTCGGAACCAGTAGAAGCCGTGGCCCGCCAGGGTCAGCAGGTACGGCAGCTTGCCGATCGCGGGGAAGCGGACGCCGCCGATGAGTTCCACCGGATGGCGGCCGCTGAACGCCTGGAGGTCCAGCTCGGTGGGTTGCGCGAAGCGGGAGAAGTTGTTCACGCACAGCACCAGGTCGTCGTCGGTGCCGTCCTTGCCCGGGGATTCCCGGAGGTAGGCCAGCACCGCGGGGTTGGACGACGGCAGCTCGGTGTAGCTGCCGAGCCCGAAGGCCGGGTTCTGCTTGCGGATCTCGATCATCCGGCGGGTCCAGTGCAGCAGCGACGAGGGCGAGCTCATCGCGGCCTCGACGTTGGTGACCTGGTAGCCGTAGACCGGGTCCATGATGGTCGGCAGGAACAGCCGGCCGGGGTCGCAGGAGGAGAACCCGGCGTTGCGGTCCGGGGTCCACTGCATCGGGGTGCGCACCGCGTCCCGGTCGCCGAGCCAGATGTTGTCGCCCATCCCGATCTCGTCGCCGTAGTAGAGGATCGGCGAGCCGGGCAGGGACAGCAGCAGCGCGGTGAACAGCTCGATCTGGTTGCGGTCGTTGTCCAGGAGGGAGGCCAGGCGGCGGCGGATGCCGATGTTGGCGCGCATCCGCGGGTCCTTGGCGTACTCCGCGTACATGTAGTCGCGTTCTTCGTCCGTGACCATTTCGAGGGTCAGCTCGTCGTGGTTGCGGAGGAAGATGCCCCACTGGCAGCCGGAGGGGATCTGCGGGGTCTTGGCGAGGATCTCCGAGACCGGGTAGCGGGATTCCCGGCGGACCGCCATGAAGATGCGTGGCATGACCGGGAAGTGGAAGGCCATGTGGCACTCGTCGCCGCCGACCGCGTAGTCGCCGAAGTAGTCGACCACGTCCTCCGGCCACTGGTTGGCCTCGGCGAGCAGCACGGTGTCCGGGTACTGCGCGTCGATCTCGGCGCGGACCCGCTTGAGGAAGGCGTGCGAGGCCGGCAGGTTCTCGCAGTTGGTGCCCTCCTCGGCGTAGAGGTAGGGCACCGCGTCCAGCCGGAAGCCGTCGATGCCCAGGTCGAGCCAGAAGCGCAGGGCCGAGATCATCTCCTCCTGGACCGCCGGGTTCTCGTAGTTGAGGTCCGGCTGGTGGGAGAAGAAGCGGTGCCAGTAGTACTGCTTGCGGACCGGGTCGAAGGTCCAGTTGGAGACCTCGGTGTCGACGAAGATGATCCGAGCGTCGGCGTACTGCTTGTCGTCGTCCGCCCAGACGTAGTAGTCGCCGTACGGGCCGTCCGGATCGGTGCGGGACTCCTGGAACCACGGGTGCTGGTCGCTGGTGTGGTTCATCACCATGTCGATGATGACCCGCATGCCGCGCTGGTGGGCGGCGTCCACGAACTCCACGAAGTCGGCCAGGTCGCCGAATTCGGGGAGCACCGCGGTGTAGTCCGCGACGTCGTAGCCGCCGTCCCGCAGCGGGGATTTGAAGAACGGCGGCAGCCAGAGGCAGTCCACCCCCAGCCACTGCAGGTAGTCGAGCTTGGCCGTGATGCCTTTGAGGTCCCCGACTCCGTCGCCGTTGCTGTCCTGGAAGGAGCGGACCAGCACCTCGTAGAAGACCGCCCGTTTGAACCAGTCGGGGTCGCGGTCCTTCGCCGGGGTGTCTTCGAACGTGTCGGGAACAGGCTCATTGACGATCAATTGGGTGACCCTCCGATCGGTGAGGACGGTCGCAGCGACAGCACGTGAGCCGGCGCGAGTGAGCTGCCCGGCTCCAGGCGCACATAGTTGTCCCTGCCCCAGTGGTAGGTGTCGCCGGTGAGCTCGTCGCGCACCGGGAAGGACTCGTGCCGGCCGAGGCCGAGTTCCGGCATGTCCAACGACACCGTCGCCTCGTGGGTGTGGTGCGGGTCGAGGTTGACCACCGTGAGCACCGTGTCGGCTTCCGCGCCGTTTCCCGCGCGCTTGGAGTACGCGAGGACGGCGTCGTTGTCGACCTGGTGGAAGTGCAGGTTGCGCAGCTGTTGCAGGGCGGGATGGCGGCGACGGATGCGGTTGAGGGCGGTGATCAGCGGGGCGATGGTCCGCCCCGTGCGGGCCGCGGTGTCCCAGTCGCGGGGCCTGAGCTGGTACTTCTCGGAGTCCAGGTACTCCTCGCTGCCGGGCCGCAGTGCGGTCGCCTCGCACAGTTCGTAGCCCGCGTAGACGCCCCAGGTGGGGGAGAGGGTGGCGGCCAGGACGGCGCGGGCCTCGAAGGCCGGGCGGCCGCCCTCCTGGAGGTGCGCGTGCAGGATGTCGGGGGTGTTCACGAAGAAGTTGGGCCGCAGGTAGCCGGCGCTCTCGCCGCTCAGCTCGGTGAGGTAGTCGGTCAGCTCCTGCTTGGTGTTGCGCCAGGTGAAGTAGGTGTACGACTGCTGGAAGCCGACCTGGGCGAGGGTGTGCAGCATCGCCGGGCGGGTGAACGCCTCGGCCAGGAAGAGCACGTCGGGGTCGGTGCGGTTGATGTCGCTGAGGACCTTCTCCCAGAAGGCCACCGGCTTGGTGTGCGGGTTGTCCACCCGGAAGATCCGGACGCCCTTGGCCATCCAGAAGCGCAGCAGCCGCTCGGTCTCCCGGACCAGCCCGCGGAAGTCGGCGTCGAAGGCGATCGGATAGATGTCCTGGTACTTCTTCGGCGGGTTCTCCGCGTAGGCGACGGAGCCGTCGGCGCGGTGGTGGAACCACTGCGGGTGCAGGGTGACCCAGGGGTGGTCCGGGGAGCACTGGAGGGCGAAGTCCAGTGCCACCTCCATCCGCAGGTCGCGGGCGGTCCGTACGAAGTGGTCGAAGTCCTCGAAGGTGCCCAGGTCCGGGTGGAGCGCGTCGTGGCCGCCGGCCGGCGACCCGATGGCCCAGGGGGAGCCGACGTCGTGCGGCCCCGCGGACAGCGCGTTGTTGGGGCCCTTGCGGTGGGTGGTGCCGATCGGGTGGACGGGCGGGAGGTAGACCACGTCGAAGCCCATCGCGGCGACCGCGGGCAGCCGCTCGGCGGCGGTGCGCAGGGTGCCGCCGACGGCCGTGCCGTCCGGGGCGGTCACGGCGCCCTCGGAGCGCGGGAAGAGCTCGTACCAGGAGCCGTACAGGGCTCTTCGGCGCTCGACGACCAGCGGCATCGGGCGGGAGACGGTGAGCAGTTCGCGCAGCGGGTGGCGGTCCAGCGCCTCGGTGACCTGCGGGGCGAGCGCGGCGGCCAGGCGGGTGGCGGCCGGCAGGGTGGCGTCGCGCAGCGCGTCGACGGCGGTCAGCACCGACTCCCGGCCGTCGCTCTTGGGGACCTCGCCGGCGGCCCGCTCGTGCAGTGCGGCGCCCTCGGCCAGGACCAGTTCGGTGTCGATACCGGCCGGGATCTTGACTGCGGCGTGCTTGCGCCAGGTGGAGACCGGGTCGGACCACGCCTCCACGGTGAACGTCCAGCGCCCCTCGACGTCGGGGGTGACCTCGCAGGTCCACCGGTCGGTGCCCGGTGCCTGCTCCCGCATCGGGGTCCACGGGCCGCAGCGGCCCGCCGGGTTGCGCAGCACCACGTTCGCGGCGACCGCGTCGTGGCCTTCTCGGAAGACCGTGGCGGAGACCTCGAAGGTTTCGTCCACCACGGCCTTGGCCGGGCGGCGGCCGCAATCGATCTGCGGGCGGATGTCCAGTACAGGGATGCGACCGATCATGGGCTCACCTGGGTTTGTGATGCTTTGAGGGGTTTTGTCCTTTCTATCCGCTCCACGGCAGGGGGGCGGGGTGCGGGCATGGGCGCTCCTGTCCGCTTTCACTCTGCTGGCGGATGGCACGGCGGGCCGGATCGGGCCCCGCCGGCCGGGGGTGCGGAGCGGTGTACCCGGTGAGCCTTCCCGTGTGCGGCGCGGGGGAAAGCCGCGGGAATGTGAACTACCGATACGTAACCGCTCACGCCGTGTGCTCCGGTGGGCGCGGGCCGCCGCCCTGGTGGGCGACTGCGGCTCGGTGCTGACACGGTCGGCGTTCGCCTCCTCAACTCGGTCTGATCACAGCGGAGTTGCGGTGTGCGGAAGTCCGTTGCCGCGCCGGGGCCCGTCGGCGCCACCCCCGCAGCCTCTCGCCGTGCGGGAGTCCGTACAAGACCGCCTGAGGGGGTGGAATTGGCCATATCGGCGGACCCGGCAGTACGGGGCGCCGGGGGGTCGCCCCTGGGCTGGGGCGGGCGGGGCGGAATGCCTGTCCGGGGGAGGGGCGTGCGTGGCCGATCGGCGAACGGGTGACCGTACGGGGCGGGGTCGGCGGGCCGGGGGCGCCGGTGGGCGCCGCCGCCCGGCGGGGATCGGCGGCGGAGAGCTGGCCGAAAAAAGCCGGCGTGGCCGGGGGATCGCTCCCCCGGCCACGCCGGTGCGGTGCGGTCAACCGGCCGCGGTGCGCGGCCGGTTGACGCTATGCGTTGTTGCCGGGTGTCACTTGACGTTGACGCCGGCCCAGGCCGACTCGACGCCCTTGACCTCGGCGCCACCCGCGCCGTAGAGGTCGGTGGCCGCCTTGACGGTCGCCTCGCGGGCCGCCTTGTAGTCGGTGGTCGACGTCATGTACGTGGTCAGCGCCTTGAACCAGATCTTCTCGGCCTTGTCCCGGCCGATGCCGGTGACCTTGGAGCCGTCCGCGGTCGGGCTGTCGTAGTGGTCGCCGTTGGCGTCCTTCGGGCCGCTGCCCTCGGACAGCAGGTAGAAGAAGTGGTTGGCGATGCCGGAGGAGTAGTGGACGTCGACGTTGCCGGCGTCGGCGCTCCAGTTGTCCAGGGACTGGCCGTCCTTGGAGGGCTTGTCCATGTAGCGCAGCGGCTTGCCGTCGCCGTTGATGTCGATCTTCTTGCCGATGAAGTAGCTGCCCGGCTCCTCGGGGTTCTTCGCGTAGAACGCGACGGAGGCGCCGAAGATGTCCGACGTCGCCTCGTTCAGGCCGCCGGACTCGCCGCTGTACTCCAGCTTCGCGGTGGCCGCGGTGACGCCGTGCGACATCTCGTGGCCCGCGACGTCGAGGGCGGTCAGCGGCTTGTTGTTGCCCTGGCCGTCGCCGTACGTCATGCAGAAGCAGCTGTCGTCCCAGAACGCGTTGACGTAGTTCTGGCCGTAGTGGACGCGGGAGGTGGCACCCTTGCCGTCGCCCTTGATGCCGCTGCGGCCGTGCACGTTCTTGTAGTAGTCCCAGGTCTCCTGGGCGCCGTAGGCGGCGTCGACGGCGGCGGTCTGCGGGTTGCTGGGCTTGCCGTCGCCCCACGTGTCGGTGGAGTTGGTGAACAGCTTGCCGTCGCCGCTCTCGCTGCCGCTCAGGTCGAACGTCGAGTGGCCGCCGCGGGTGTCGTCGGTCAGCTCGTAGCCGTTGGCGCCCTTCTTGGTCGTGAGGTCGACCTTGCCGGCGTACTCGCTGTTGCCGACGCCGTTCTCGATGCCCTGGTACTGGAAGAGCTTCTTGCCGGTGTTGGCGTCGGTGATGACGTGCAGCTGGTTGGGCGTGCCGTCCTTCTGGACGCCGCCGACCACGGTCTCGTAGGCCAGCACCGGGGTGCCCTTGGCGGCCCAGATCACCTTGCGGGGCGCCGGCGCGTCGACCTTCTTGGCGCCGATGGTCTTGGTCGCGGTCGACTCGGCGGCCAGCGCGGCGGCCTTCGGGGCGATCTTCGCGGTGGTCGAGGCGACGGTGACGTTCGCCTTGGTGGCCTTGCTGACGCCCTTGACGGCGCCGCCCTTGGCGGTGTGCACGACCAGGTCGCCGCCGAGCACCGGCAGGCCGGCGTAGGTGCGGTCGTAGCGGGTGTGCACGGTGCCGTCGGTGTCCTTGATGACGTCCCTGACGACCAGCTTCTCCTGCGCGCCCAGGCCCAGGGTCTTGGCGGTCTGCGCCGTGGCGGCCTGCGCGTCCTGCACCAGCTCCGCGCGGTGCGAGGTGCTGAGCGCGAGGGGCGCACCGCCGTGGGGGGCGGTGGCGGGGGCGGCGCCGGCGGTACCGGCGGCCGTGATGCCGGCGACGAGCAGGGCCGCGGCGGCGGCGACCGAACCGGTCACACGGGTCTTACGAGATATGTGGGGGGTCACGCGTGCTCCTTCAACTTTGCCAAGTGGTGGGGGTGCAAAGCGATGCGGGTGTGACATGCGTCGGGAACACTGCCATTTGAGCGCGTGCATGTCAGCGGGGTGATCGGAGGTTGGCCGAAAATCGTCCGTAGAGAGGTGATCGATGTCCGGATAACGGAGGAGGGCGCCGCCCCCGGGGATCCGGGAACGACGCCCAACTCGGCTGTGCAGTGGATCAGTTGTCGCGATCGGCGGGATTTGTCCGACGGACTGCCCGCTCTGTCACATCAGAGTGACGGGAGTATTACCGGTTGCTGTCAGAACGTCAGCTTCCAGCCGTTGAGGGTGCCCGAGTCGCCCGCGTAGACGTCCTGGACGCGCAGCTTCCAGGTGCCGCTCGCGGCCTTCGCCGAGGCGTTGACGGTGTACGTGGCCTTCACGTCGGCGGCCGAGTCCGAGAGGCTGGAGTTCTTCAGCCGGTACGCGGTGCCGTCGGGGGCCAGCAGGTCGATGACCAGGTCACCGCGCCAGCTGTGGGTGATGTCCACCGTCACCTTGAGGCCGCTGGGGGCGTTGCCGCTGCGGCTGACCGGAATCGGCGAGGTGACTGCCGCGCCGGCGTCCGGGATGGCCACCTTGGTGTTGTTCTCGAAGACGTTGCCGCCGCCGACCGGGTTGACGGTCCAGGTGAAGGACGCGGTCCCGGTCTTCTTCGCCGCGTCGGTGACCGTCACGGTGACCGTGGCGCTGCCGGCGGTGGTCGGCGTACCGGAGATCAGACCGGTGGAGGCGTCGAGGGACAGCCCGGCGGGCAGTCCGGTCGCCGCGTACGACAGCGCGCCGGCGGTGCCGCTGCTGGCCTTGATCTGGAGGCTGGCCGCCTGGCCGACGGTGCTGGTCTGGTTGCCCGGGTTGGTGACGGTGACGCCGCCGTCCGGGACGCGGGCGCCGACGTTCACCGCCGCCCAGGTGTTGGCGACCGTGTTGTACGAGGCGCTGCCCTGGCCGAAGAGGTCGGCCGCGGCCTGGAGGGTGGCGGTACGGGCGCCCGCGTAGTTGGTGTTGGCGCTCATGTACTGGCTGAGCGCCTTGAACCACACCTTCTCGGCGTTGGCCCGGCCTATGCCCGGCACCGGGAGGTTGTCGTAGGTCGGGCTGTCGTAGTGGACGCCGTTGATGTCCTTGGCGCCACTGCCCTCGGACAGCAGGTAGAAGAAGTGGTTGGCGACGCCGGAGGAGTAGTGCACGTCCTTGTTGCCGACGGTGCTCGACCAGTAGTCGGCCGAGGCGCCGTCCTTGGACGGCTTGTCCATGTAGCGCAGCGGGGTGCCGTCGCCGTTGATGTTGATCTTCTCGCCGATGAGGTAGTCACCGGGGTCGGCCGGGTTGTTGGCGTAGAACTCCACGGCGGTGCCGAAGATGTCCGAGGTGGCCTCGTTGAGGCCGCCGGACTCGCCGCTGTAGGTGAGGTTGGCGGTGGCGGCGGTGACGCCGTGCGACATCTCGTGGCCGGCCACGTCCAGCGCGGTCAGCGGGTCGGCGTTGTTGGCGCCGTCGCCGTACGTCATGCAGAAGCAGCTGTCGTCCCAGAAGGCGTTGACGTAGCTGTTGCCGTAGTGCACGCGGGAGTACGCGCCGACGCCGTCGCCGCGGATGCCCGTGCGGCCGTGCACGTTCTTGTAGTAGTCCCAGGTCTCCTGGGCGCCGTAGGCGGCGTCCACGGCGGCGGTCTGCGGGTTGGCGGCGGTGCCGTCGCCCCAGGTGTCGTCGGCGTCGGTGAACAGCGAACCGGTGCCGGACGAGCCGTGGTTGAGGTTGTAGGTCTTGTGGCCGCCGCGGGTGCCGTCGGTCATCGTGAAGTTCGGCGCCGAACCGGAGGTCCCGATGGTGACCTTGCCGCTGTACTCGCTGTTGCCGACGCCGTTCTCGATGCCCTGGTACTGGAAGATCTTCGCGCCGGTGGTGGCGTCGGTGATGACGTGCAGCTGGTTGGGCGTGCCGTCGTCCTGGAGCCCGCCGACCACCGTCTCCCAGGCCAGCCGCGGGGTGCCGTCGGCGGCCCAGACCACCTTGCGCGGGGCCTGGTCGGCCGCGGTCTTCGTCGAGCCGAGGGACTTGGCGGCGGAGACCGCCTTGGTCGCGGCGGCGGACGGGGCGACGGTGGCGGTGGTGGAGGCCACCGTGAGGGCCTTCTTGAGGGCCTTGGTGGTGCCCTTGACCGCACCGGTCTTCGCGGTGTGCACGACGAGGTCGCCGCCGAGCACCGGCAGCCCCTCGTAGGTGCGCTCGTACCGGGTGTGCACGGTGCCGTCGACGTCCTTCTCGACGTCCTTGACGACCAGCTTCTCCTTGGCGCCGAGCTGGAGCTGCCGGGCGGTGGCGGCGGTGGTGCCGTTCGCCGTGCGGATCAGTTCGGCCCGCTGGGACGGGGAGAGCTTGGCGGGCAGCGCACCGGCGGCGGGTGCCGCGTGCGGGCCCGGGCGGGCGGCGGGACCGCCCTGCGGGCTGGCGGCCGCGCCGGTACCGGCCTGGACGCCGACGGCCAGGAGAGCGGTGACCGCGACCAGCGCGCCGGTCGCCACGGCACGGCGCTGCGGGGTGGGTCTATGGGGGGTGCGTCTCACACTGACTCCTTCTGCGGGGCCGCGACATGCAGGGGCGGCCGAGGGGGACCGGGCGGCGGAGCGGCCGTCCGGGCAGAGCGAGGCAGAACCATGGAGCGTGTGGGGGGTTGCGGTGCTGGTGGAGCTGGTGTCGCGGCCGCCCGGGTGGTGCTGTGGGGATCCGGGTGGCGGCTGCCGGGAAGAGTGCCACCACTGGCGAGTGGTTGTCAGGTGCCCATCAACTAATTGGCCGGAAAACGTCCGTTGGGCGAAATCCGCGTCCGGAAACCGGACGGCCGGCCGGAAAACCCGGCCGGCCCGGTGGACCCGCGGACACCGCCGGATCAGGAGCGCCAGGAACGCCACAGCGCCGCGTAGACACCGTCGGCCGCCACCAACTCCTCGTGCGTGCCCAGCTCGGTCAGGCGGCCGGCCTCCAGCACCGCCACCCGGTCCGCGTCATGCGCGGTGTGCAGCCGGTGCGCGATGGCGATGACCGTACGGCCTTCGAGGACGGCGGCCAGCGCACGCTCCGCGCGGCGGGCGGTCCGCGGGTCCAGCAGCGCCGTCGCCTCGTCGAGGACGACCGTGTGGGGATCGGCCAGCACTACGCGGGCCAGCGCGAGTTGCTGGGCCTGCGAGCCGTCCGGGCGGTACCCGCCGGCGCCCAGCGCGGTGTCCAGGCCGTCCGGGAGTTCCCCCACCCAGTCGGCCCCCACCGCGGCCAGCGCGGCCCCCAGCGCGGCGTCCCCGGCGTCCGGCGCGGCGATCCGCAGGTTGTCCCGGACGGTGCCCAGGAACACATGGTGCTCCTGGGTGACCAGCACGACCTGCCGGCGCAGCACCGCGGGATCCAAACCGGCCACCGGCACCCCGCCGACCGTCACCGCACCCCGGCGCGGCGCGTCCACCCCCGCCAACAGCCGCCCCAGCGTGGACTTCCCGGCCCCCGACGGGCCGACCAGGGCCAGCCGCTCGCCGGGGCGGACGGTGAGCGTCACCCCGCGCAGCACATCGGCCGCGCCGGGCCCGGCGTCGTCCGCACCGTCCGCACCGGCGCCGTTCGCGCGGGCGGCCGTCCCGCCGCCCGTACTGCCGTCCGCACTGCCGCCCGGGTCCGCCGTCCCGTAGGCGAAATGCACATCGGTGACGTCGATGCGGTCGCCGTCGGGCGCGGCGAAGCGGCCCGGCTCGCGCGGCCCCGCGGGCGCCGCCGCCAGCCCCTCCACACGGGCGAACGCCGCCCCGCTGCTCTGGAGTTGCTCCACCCGCAGCAGGATCGAGTCCAACGGCCCCGACACCTGCCACAGGTACATCGCCGCGGAGACCACCGACCCCAGACCGACCGCGCCCCGCGCCTGCAGCGCCCCGCCCACCAGCAGCACCGCCACCACCGGCAGGATGTACGAGGCGTCCACCGCCGGGAAGAACACCGTGCGCAGCGCCAGGGTGCGGAGCCGGCTGCGGCGGAAGTCCGCGACCGCCGCCTCCGCCGCGGCGTGCCGGACCTCCTGGAGCCCCAGCGCCTCGACCGTCCGGGCACCCCCCGCGGTGGCCGCCAACTGCTCGGCCAGCGCCGAACTCGCCGCCCCCTCCGCCAGATACGCGTCCCGCGCCCGGCGCAGATACCAGCGCGTCGCCGCCAGCAGACCCAGCAGCCCCAACCCGCACAGCCCGAGCCGGACGTCCAGCACCAGCGCCGCGCCCAGCGAGAACGCCACCCGCACCGAGGCGATCAGCACCTCCGGCGCCACGTCCCGCAGCGTCCGCCCGACCGCGGCGGTGTCGGTCGTCCCGCGCGTCGTCAGATCGCCCGCCCCGGCCCGCTCCACCGCCGCCGGGGGCAGCGCCAGCACCCGCGCGACGAAGCCCCCGCGCACCCGCTCCACGGTCCGCTCACCGAACCGGTGCCCGGCGTACCGGGCGAACCGCGCCAGCAGCAGCTCCGCCAGCGCGCACACCAGGATCACCGGGGCCAGCCGGTCCACCGCGGCCACCCCGCCGCCCCCGCGCACCGCGTCCACGATCCGGCCGAGCAGCCACGGGGCGAACAGGCCGACACCGGCGGCCAGCGCGTTCAGCGCCAGCACCCGGGCGAAGGCCGGGCCGTCCCGGCGGATCAGCGCGAACGCGGCACGGCGGGTGCCGGCCCGGTCGGCCACCGGCAGCGCACCGGACGGGAGCGGGCCGCCACCGGACCGCCCGCTCCGGTCCGCCGCCGCCCGCTCCTCGGTCACCGTCATCCCGCCGCCTCCGCTTCCTCACCCGCACCGCGCGTCACCAGCCGCCGGTAACCCGGCTCCGCTGCGAGGAGCTCCCGATGGCTGCCGACCGCCGCCACCCGCCCCCCGGCCAGGTAGTACACCGTGTCCGCACGGTCCAACAGCAGCGGTGAGGTGGTGGTCAGCACCGTCGTCCGCCGGCCGGCGCGGGCCGCGTGCAGCCGCGCCGCCATCGCCGCCTCGGTGTGCGCGTCCACCGCCGAGGTCGGCTCGGCCGCCAGCAGGACCTCCGGATCGGCCAGCAGCGCCCGGACCAGCCGCAGCCGCTGCCGCTGGCCACCGGAGAGGTCCCGGCCCTGCGCCGCCACCGGGCTGTCCAGCCCCGCCGGCAGCCCGCGGACGATGTCCTCGGCCGCCGCGGTGTGCAGGGCCCCGTCGATCGCCTCCCGGCTCCGGTCCCGCCGCCCGCAGACCACCTCGCGCAGGGTGCCGGCGAACAGGTCCGCCTCGTTGTCCGCCACCAGCAGCCGGGCCCGGAGCCGCACCGGATCGATCGCGTCGAGGCGCACCGCGCCCCAGGTCGCCGCCGACTCCGCGAAGCCGCCGAGCCGGTCCAGCACCGCCGCCGACTCCTCCGGGCGCTCACCGGCCAGCGCGGTCAGCGACCCGGGCACCACCTCGACCCCGGACGCCGGATCGCGGAGCACCGCCGGCACCGGCGGCGGCTCCCGGAACACCGGACCGTCCGGCTGCTCGCCCCGGCCGTCCGACTGCCTGTCCTGGCCGTCCGGCTGCCCGCCCCGGCCGTCCGGCTGCTTGCCCCGGCCTGCCGGCCTCAGATTCAGGAACCGCACCACCCGTCGCGCCGCCACCCGGCCCCGGGTGAAGTCGTAGCCGGCCTCGATGAAGAACGAGACCGGTACCACCAGCGCCGCCGCATAGCCGTACACCGCCACCAACTGGCCCACGGTGAGCGTGCCCTGGGCCGCCATCCGGGCCGCGAGCCAGGTCACCGCGGCCACGAACAGCGTCGGCAGCCCGACCCCCAGCGCCTGCACCCAACTGGTCACCGCGCCGACCCGATAGCCCTCGTCGCGCAGCCCCCGCGCCTCCTGCCCGTACCGCTGCGCGAACACCTCCTTGCCGCCGAGCCCGTTGAGCACCCGCAGCCCGCCGGCGAGGTCCGTCAGCCGGGCCGCCAGGCCGCCCTCCCGCTCGCGGTACCGCGCCTCGACCCCCTCCAGCCGCCCCAGCAGCGGCCCGACCAGCACCGCCAGCACCGGCACCCCCAGCAGCAACACCGCCGCCAGCAGCGGGGAGACGTCCAGCAGCAACACCGCCACCACCCCGTAGGCCAGCACCGAGCCGACGCCCGGCCCGATCATCGTCAGCGTCTGGCTGATCACCGCGACGTCGCCGATCCCGATCGTGACGACCTCGCCGGCGCTCACCTGCCGGGGCAGCGCGGCGCCCAGCCGCAGGGTGTGCGCCACCAGGGCCCGCACCGTCCGGATGGTCGCGTCCATTCGGATCTTGGTCATCGTCCGGTGCCGCCACGTCCCCAGGACGGAGTTGGTCATGCCCAGACCGAACAGCACCGCCGACCACGCCACCAGCGCGGACCAGTGCCCGGGCGCCAGCCCGTCGTCGATCGCCCGGGACAGCACGTACGGCGGCAGCATCTGCCCCACCGTCGACAGGGTGCCCAGCACCGAGCCGGCCGCCGCCCGCCGCCGCTGGCTGACCACCAGCCACCACAGGTAGCGCACCGGACCGCGGTGCTCCGCAACGGTGTCGGCGGTCATGCCACACTCTCCCGCCAGGCCCGGTGCAGCGCCGCGTACCGGCCGCGGCCGGCGGTCAGTGCGGCCGGGGCGCCGTCCTCCACGATCCGGCCGTCGGCCATCACCAGCACCCGGTCGGCGGACTCCACCGTGGACAGCCGGTGCGCTATCACCAGCGCCGTACGGCCGCGCAGCACCGCTCCCATGGCCCGCTGCACCGCCCGCTCGCCGGGGATGTCCAGCGAGCTGGTCGCCTCGTCCAGGATGAGCACCGCCGGGTCGGCCAGCAACGCCCGGGCGAAGCCGACCAGTTGCCGCTGGCCCGCGGAGAGCCGGCCGCCGCGCTTGCGGACGTCGGTGTCGTAGCCGTCCGGGAGGGCGGTGATGAAGTCATGGGCGCCGATCGCCCGCGCGGCCTGCTCGATCTCCGCGCGGTCGGCGTCCGGGCGGCCCAGCGCGATGTTGTCGGCGACCGAGCCGGAGAACAGGAACGCCTCCTGGGTGACCATCACCACCGCGCGGCGCAGCTCGGCGCCGGACAGCTCGCGCAGCTCGACCCCGTCCAGCAGCACCCGGCCCTCCGTGGGGTCGTGGAACCGGGCCAGCAGCCGGGCCAGGGTGGACTTGCCGGCCCCGGTGGCGCCGACCACCGCGACGGTGGTGCCGGCAGACAGCGTGAGGTCGAAGCGCGGCAGCACCTCGCCGCCCGTGCGGTACCCGAAGCGGACGCCGCGGAACGCCACTTCGCGGCCCGGCCGGCCGGGGGCGGCGGGCGGCAGCGCCCGTGGCGCGGCGGGCTCGGCCACCGTCGGCCGCTGGGCCAGCAGCCCGGCGATCTTCTCCAGCGAGGCGGCCGCGGACTCGTAGGAGTTCAGGAACACGCCCAGCCGGTCGATGGGGTCGTACAGCCGGCGGAGGTAGAGGGTCGCGGCGGCCAGCACGCCCAGGGCGAGCGAGCCGGCGGCGACGCGGTAGGCGCCCCACAGGACGATGGCGGCCATCGCGACGTTGGCCGTCATACGGGAGCCGACGACATAGCGTGCCATCTCCAGGATCGCGTCGCCGTTGGCCTGCCGGTGCCGGGAGTTGAGCCCGGCGAAGGCCGCGTCGTTGGCCGGCTCGCGGCGGAACGCCTGCACCGGGCGGATGCCGCCCAGGGTCTCGGCGAACCGCACGATGACCGACGCGATGGCGGTGGACTTGGCGCGGTACGCCCGCTGCGAGCGGCGCCGGAAGGCCCGCACGAGCAGGGCCAGCGGCACCGCGGAGAGCAGCGCCGCGGCGCCCATGCCCGGGTCCAGCCAGAGCAGGGTCACCGTGATGTACAGCGTCGAGAGGACGACCGAGACCAGCTCCTGAAGGCCCTCGTCGAGGAGTTCGCGCAGCGCCTCCACGTCCGTGGTGGCCCGGGAGATCAACCGGCCGGAGGTGTAGCGCTCGTGGAAGTCCAGGCCGAGCGCCTGGGCGTGCCGGAAGATCCGGCCGCGCAGGTCCAGCAGCACGTCCTGGCCGGCCCGGGTGGACAGCCGGACGAAGACCCACTGGAGACCGCCGGCGGCCACCGCGCACAGCACGGCCGCCACCGCCAGGAGGAGCAGCGGCCCGCGGTCGCCCGCCCGCAGGGCCGGCACCACCCGGTCGAGGGCGTAGGCGACCAGCAGCGGGCTGGCCTGCGCGGCGGCCTGCTGGAGCAGCAGGGTGGCGGTGGCGGCCGCCACCCGGCCGCGGTGCGGGGCGAGCAGCGAGCCCAGCAGGGCGCGCGAGGCGCCCTTCGGGGTGGGCAGCAGATCCGCCTCGAAGGCGTCCGGGGCGGCGTCCGGCGGGGCCTGCCGCGCGTCCGCGGCGGGCGGCCCGGTGCGCGGTCCCGCGCCGGGGCCGTCACCCCCCGGGCGGTCGGCCGGCCGGCCGGTCTCCGTCGTCGTCATCGCGCGCCCTCCCCCTCGTGTCGCCCGGTGCCGCCGCGCTCCGGGCCGCCCGACATCAGCGCCGCGTACTCGGCGTTCTCCCGCAGGAGTTGGTGGTGGGTGCCGACGGCGGTGATCCGGCCGCCGGACAGCAGCGCCACCCGGTCGGCGAGCAGCACCGTGGACGGGCGGTGGGCGACCACCAGCGCGGTGGTGGTCGCCAGTACGTCCCGCAGCGCCGCCTCCACCCGGGCCTCGGTGTGCACGTCGAGCGCGGAGAGCGGGTCGTCGAGGATCAGGAAGGGGGGCCGGCCGACCACCGCGCGGGCCAGCGCCAGCCGCTGCCGCTGCCCGCCCGACAGGCTCATCCCCTGCTCACCGACCCCGGTGGCGGTGCCCTGCGGGAGGGCCTGCACGAACTCCTCGGCCTGCGCCACGCGCAGCGCCCGCCGCAGATCCGCCGCCCGGTCCGGTTCCGGCCCGTCCGCCGCGCCCATCAGGACGTTCTCCGCCACCGTCGTGGAGAACAGGGTCGGCTCCTCGAAGGCCACCGCGACCTGCGTCCGCGCCTGCGCGCGGGTGAGCGTGGCCAGATCCCGCCCGTCCAGGGTGATCCGGCCCGCGGTCGGGTCGTACAGCCGCGGCACCAGCGCCGTCAGGGTGGTCTTGCCGCTGCCGGTCGCGCCGACCAGCGCCATCGTCTCCCCGGGCCGTATGTGCAGATCGACGCCCCGGAGGGTCGGCGGGGAGCCGGGGGCCGCGTCGGGGTACCGGAACTCCACGCCCTCGAAGGCCAGTCCGCCGCCGGCCCCTGCACCGGCTCCTGTACCGTCCGCGGCGCTCGTGCGCGGTCCGGCGCCGTCCTCCGCCACCGGCGGCTCGTCCAGCACCTCGAACCGGCCCGTCCATCAGCCACTTGAGCACCAGCGGGATGACCACCGAGAGACAGGACGCCACCACCGCCACGGCGGCGGCGGTGAACAGCCGGGCCCGCACCGGCCGCACGAACGGCCACAGGCGGAGCAGCGAGCGGACCGCGGAGCGCCGTACCGCTCCGGTCCGCTCGTCGGGGGACGTCGAACGCTTGGTCGTGACCATCACCCGCGAGCGTACGGTGCGCCACTGACAATGCTCATGCGGTTTTCGTCCGGGCGTCCGGAACGGTGCCGGGCCGGGGCCGGTAACCACCCCTGCGCCCAAGTGACCGTGACACCGGGCCGGTTCACGGCACCGGCCCGGCGGCGGTCAGCCCGGCACGGCCCGGAAGAGCAGCACCGTCCGCCCCGGCACGGTGAGTTCGCCGCCCGCCGCGAACGGCCCGCGCTCCGGCGCCTGTTCGCCGTGCCCGCCGTGCCCGCCCGGCCCGTCAGGTCCGTCCGGTGGCGGCTCATCGGAGGTGTCCACCAGGAGCTCGTACGCACCGGCCCAGGGGAGGCCGGGCAGGACCACCGTCCGGGGCGCGGCGCCGGCGTGCAGGACGGCGAGGAAGCTGTCGTCGGTGACGCGGACGCCGCGGGCGTCGCGCTGCGGGATGTCGTTGCCCGAGAGGTACATGGCCAGGGTGGCGCCGGGCGCGTACCAGTCCTGTTCGGTCATCTCCGTGCCGTCCGCGCCGAACCACGCCAGGTCGCGCAGGCCGCCGCGGCGCTGCGGGCGGCCGGAGAAGAACGCCCGGCGGCGCAGCACGGGATGGGCGCGGCGCAGCGCGATCAGGCGGGCGGTGAGCGCGGCCAGGGCCCGCCAGTGGGGGTCGGCCAGCAGCGACCAGTCGAGCCAGCCGGTGGCGTTGTCCTGGCAGTAGGCGTTGTTGTTGCCGCCCTGGGTGCGGCCCATCTCGTCGCCGGCCACCAGCATCGGCACGCCGGTGGACAGCAGCAGGGTGGTCAGCAGGTTGCGGAGCTGGCGGCGGCGCAGCGCGGCGATGTCCGCGTCGTCGGTCTCGCCCTCGGCGCCGCAGTTCCAGGACCGGTTGTCGTGGGTGCCGTCCGCGTTGTCCTCGCCGTTGGCCTCGTTGTGCTTGTGCTCGTAGCTGACCAGGTCGCGCAGGGTGAAACCGTCGTGCGCGGTGACGAAGTTGACCGAGGCGTACGGGCGGCGGCCGCCCCAGGCGTAGAGGTCGCTCGACCCGGAGAGCCGGTAGCCCAGGTCGCGGACGTCCCCGGTGGCGCCGCGCCAGAAGTCCCGGACGGTGTCGCGGTAGCGGTCGTTCCACTCCGTCCACAGGGGCGGGAAGGCGCCGACCTGGTAGCCGCCGGAGCCGATGTCCCACGGCTCGGCGATGAGCTTGACCCGGCGCAGGACGGGGTCCTGGGCGATCACCGCGAGGAACGGGGAGAGCATGTCCACGTCGTGCATGGAGCGGGCCAGCGCGGCCGCCAGGTCGAAGCGGAAGCCGTCCACGCCCATTTCGGTGACCCAGTAGCGCAGCGAATCGGTGATCAGCCGCAGCACGTGGGGCTGGACGACGTGCAGGGTGTTGCCGCACCCGGTGTAGTCGGCGTAGCGGCGCGGGTCCCCTTGGAGGCGGTAGTAGCCGCGGTTGTCGATGCCGCGGAGGGAGAGCGTCGGGCCCCGCTCGCCGGCCTCCGCGGTGTGGTTGTAGACGACGTCCAGGATCACCTCGATGCCGGCGTCGTGCAGCGCCCGGACCATCCGTTTGAACTCGCCGACCTGCTGGCCGCGGGACCCGGTGGCGGCGTAGCCGGCGTGCGGCGCGAAGTAGCCGATGGAGTTGTAGCCCCAGTAGTTGCGCAGCCCCCGGCGCACCAGGTGGTCCTCGTGAGCGAACTGGTGGACCGGCAGCAGTTCGACGGCGGTCACCCCCAGCCGGGTCAGGTGCGCCAGCGCGGCCGGGTGGGCCAGCCCGGCGTAGGTGCCGCGCAGCCGCTCCGGGATGCCCGGATGGCGCATGGTGAACCCCCGGACGTGCAGCTCGTAGAGGACGGAATCCGGCCAGGGCGTCTTGGGCCGCCGGTCGTCCTGCCACTCGTCCTGCCCGTCGTCCTCCTCGCCGACCACGACCCCCTTGGGGACGTACGGCGCGGAGTCGCGGTCGTCCCGCACGGTGTCGGCGACGTGCTGTTCGGGCCAGTCCCGGACGTGGCCGTACAGCGGGGCGGGCAGCGCCGGACCGGCGGGCCCGGTCTCGGTACGGGTGCCGAAGTCGCCGTCCACGGCCCGGGCGTAGGGGTCCAGCAGCAGCTTCGCCGGGTTCCAGCGGGCGCCGGTCCAGGGGTCCCAGCGGCCGTACACCCGGTAGCCGTAGCGCTGCCCGGGGCGGACGCCGGGCAGGAAGCCGTGCCGGATCTCATGGGTCAGCTCGGTGAGGAGGTGGCGGGTCTCCTGCCCCTCGTCGTCGAAGAGGCACAGTTCGACGGCCTCGGCGCCGCCCGCCCACAGGGCGAAGTTGGTGCCTGCGTCACCGTCCGGCCCGGTGCGGTAGCGGGCTCCCAGGGGCGTCGGGCTGCCGGGGCGGACGTCCGCGGGCGGGGCGAGCGGTTCGTCCGCCACCGCCTCCTGCTCGGGTGCGCTGGACACGTGCCGGCCTCCTGCGGCTGAAGGGCGCGGTCGGGCGGCGGAGCCCCGGGGCCCGGGGGACTCCCAGCGTGGGCTGGGGGAGCGTCCCGGCCGGGTGCGGGGCCGTCGCCCGCGGTGCGGTGCACGAGGGTGCACCGTTGTTCTGCCCGCAACCGGGCGTTGCCTCACGCTTTCCGCCCCCGCGCACTCCCGTTGCCGGGCTCCGCGCGGCACGGCCCCGCCGGACGCCCCGCGCGCCCGCCCCGCCCACGGGTGGACGCGTCCATGACATCCCCTTTCGCGGCATACCGCCCAACTTGCGAATCATCCGTCACAATCCGGCATATGAGCGGCCATCACTCTCACCGACCAGGGGACGGCACCCGCGGCCGTGCCGCGGACCGCGCACCGGCGGACGGCCCGGCGCCCCGCCGCGCACCCCGCGCGCCCCGCGGGACGGCGACGCCCCGGCCGCCCCGCCTCCGCCGCGCCGCCCGCGTACTGCTGGTCGCGCTCACCGGCGCGGCGGCGCTGGCCGGCTGCGGCGACCGGGACGTCTTCCTCGGCGGCGCGCCGCCCGCCCCGGAGGAGGCGATCCGGATCCTCCCGGGCGACGGCGCCCGCGGCGTACGGTCCAACGGGCGGCTGGAGGTCCGCGTCCCGGAGGGCCGGCTGGAGCGGGTCGAGGTCAGCCGCACCGGCAGCGGCGGCAAGCAGCCGGTCGCCGGCCGGATCTCCCGGGACGGCACGATCTGGCGGCCGGTGACCGACTCCCTCGAACTCGCCGCCCGGTACACCGTCGACGCGACCGCGCTCGACGACTCCGGCCACCGCACCACCCGGCACACCACCTTCAGCACCTTCGCGCCCCCGCACCGCGTCATCGGCTCCTACTCGCCGGAGAGCGGCACCACGGTCGGCACCGGCCTGATCTTCTCGCTGGTCTTCAACCGGCCGATCCTGGACCGCGCCGCCGTGGAGCGCGCGGTCACCGTCAGCGCCCGGCCCGCCGTCGAGATCGCACCCCACTGGTTCGGCGGCCGCAGGCTGGACTTCCGGCCCCGCAACCGCTGGCGGTCGGGCACCCGCCTCACCGTCCAACTGCGGCTGCGCGAGGTGCGGACCGGCCCGGGCGCCTACGGGATCCAGCTCAAGACCCTCCACTACCAGGTGGGCCGCGACCAGATCAGCACCGTCGACGCCGCCGGGCACACGCTGACCGTCCGCCGCGACGGCCGGGTGTTGGCCACCCTCCCGGTCACCGCGGGCAACGCCGAGAACCCCACCTACAACGGCACGATGGTGATCCTGGAGCGGCACGCGGTGACCCGGATGGACGGCGACACCGTCGGCTTCGGCACCGAGTACGACATCCCGGACGTGCCGCACGCCATGCGGCTGACCCGGTCCGGGACCTTCCTGCACGGCAACTACTGGGCGCGGCCCGAGGTCTTCGGCGGCCTCAACACCAGCCACGGCTGCGTCGGGTTGAAGGACGTCCGGGGCGGCGGCCCGGACACCCCGGCCGGCTGGCTCTACCGGAACTCGATCGTCGGCGACACCGTGGAGGTCCGCAACTCCCCGGACCGCACCGTCGCCCCCGACAACGGCCTGGGCGGCTGGAACCTGCCGTGGGCGGCCTGGCGGGCGGGCGGCGCGCCGAGCTGACCGGCGCCCGCCCGCGCGCCCGCGGGGTGCCCCCGGGCGCTCGTACGCATGCCCGCGCCGCCACCCGCCGCTCGCGACTAAACGGTGACCTTCAGGGGGAGTTCACTGTCGGTGCGGTGTGGTTGTCTAGCGGCACGCACACGGCCGACGACGTCCGGGTGCGGGGACCGCGGGCCGTGCGAGGGGGAAGGGGCCAGTTGTGAACGTCCAGCCGATGGCAGGGGAGCCGGTGCACCGGAGGCGGGCGCGCCGCCCGGGCGCGCCACTCGCCCTGCTGCTCGCTCCGCTGCTGCTGTTGGTCTCCGCCTGCGGGGGCGACGAGGGCGGCAAGCCGTCCGGGCGGACGGGGGCGGACACCGCCGCCTCGCAGGCCGCCGTGGTGATAGCGCCCCAGGACGGCGCCCGGTCCGTGGCCACCAGCGGCGCGCTGAAGGTGACCGCCCGGAAGGGGAAGCTGCGGTCCGTCAAGGTCACCGACGCCAAGGGCAACGCGATCGACGGGAAGATATCCGGCGACGGCGCCCGGTGGCAGCCCAGCGGCCACCTCGGCGCCTCGACGCGGTACACCGTCGACGCGGTGGCGGTGGACGCCCGGGGCCGACAGGCCGCCGAGCACACCACGTTCACCACGCTCGTCCCGAAGAACACCTTCATCGGCCAGTACACCCCGGAGAGCGGCGAACGGGTCGGCGTCGGGATGCCGGTCTCGATCCGCTTCACCCGCGGCATCACCGACCCCCGGGCCGTCGAGAAGGCCATCAGCGTCACGGCGCGGCCCGCCGTCCCGATCGCCGGCCACTGGTTCGGCAACGACCGCCTCGACTTCCGCCCCGAGAAGTACTGGGCACCGGGCACCAAGGTCACCCTCCGGCTCGCCCTCGACGGCGTCGAGGGCCGCCCGGGCGTCTACGGCACCCAGGCCAAGGAGGTCTCGTTCACCGTCGGCCGCAGCCAGGTCAGCACCGTCGACGCCCGGTCGAAGCAGATGACGGTGGTCCGCGACGGAAAGACCCTGCGGACCGTGCCGATCACCGCGGGCGCCCCGGGCACCGAGACCTACAACGGCCAGATGGTGATCAGCGAGAAGCACCCGGTGACGCGGATGAACGGCCAGACCGTCGGCTACGGCGGCGAGTACGACATCAAGGACGTCCCGCACGCCATGCGGTTGAGCACCTCCGGCACCTTCATCCACGGCAACTACTGGTCGGGCCGGTCGACGTTCGGCACCCGCAACGCCAGCCACGGCTGCGTCGGCCTCTACGACCAGCGCGGCGGCGGCGACCCCGACACCCCGGCGGCCTGGTTCTACCGGAACTCGCTCATCGGCGACGTGGTCGTCGTCAAGAACTCCCACGACCACACCATCCAGTCCGACAACGGCTTCGGCGACTGGAACCTCTCCTGGGAGAAGTGGCGGGCCAGGTAGGGCCGCGGTCCGGGCGGAAGGGCGGCCGGGGGCGGGGCGGCGCGCGGCGTTAACGCGTACTAACCTGCCCGCATGACTGTGCATCTCGAGGTCGCCGACGGCGTCGGCACCATCCGCCTGGACCGCCCGCCGATGAACGCCCTGGACGTCGCCACCCAGGACCGGCTCCGCGAACTGGCCGAGGAGGCCGGCCGTCGGGACGATGTCCGCGCCGTCGTGCTCTGGGGCGGCGAGAAGGTGTTCGCGGCCGGTGCGGACATCAAGGAAATGCAGGCCATGGACCACGCCGCCATGGTCGTGCGGTCCAAGGCCCTCCAGGACTCGTTCACCGCGGTGGCCCGGATCCCCAAGCCGGTGGTCGCCGCGCTCACCGGCTACGCCCTCGGCGGCGGCTGCGAACTGGCGCTCTGCGCCGACTTCCGGATCGCCGCCGAGAACGCCAAGCTGGGCCAGCCCGAGATCCTGCTCGGCCTGATCCCGGGCGCCGGCGGCACCCAGCGGCTGGCCCGCCTGGTGGGCCCGTCCAAGGCCAAGGACCTGATCTTCACCGGCCGTCATGTGAAGGCCGAGGAGGCGCTGGCCATCGGTCTGGTGGACCGGGTGGTGCCTGCCGACGAGGTCTACGCGCAGGCGCACGCCTGGGCGGCGCGACTGGCGGCCGGGCCGGCACTGGCGCTGCGGGCCGCCAAGGAATCCGTCGACGCGGGCCTGGAGGCCGACATCGACACCGGGCTGACGATCGAACGCAACTGGTTCGCCGGGCTGTTCGCCACCGAGGACCGGGAGATCGGCATGCGCAGCTTCGTCGAGGACGGACCGGGCAAGGCCAAGTTCCTCTGAGGTCACTGGTGTTGAAGAGGCGTACGAGGTTTGGCCGGTACGTCATGCCTCGTGTGGGCGAATTGCGGAAAACTTAATTGCGCCTTAAAAAGGCCGGGTTGGCGACTCCCGGCGGTCCGCCGCCCGCACGAGGTCTTCCCAGGTCAACGCCGTACGGCCAACCCCCGACTGCCCTTGGCATATGTCGTGGAGGCGGCACGGAGCCGCCGATTCCGGACAACGGATTCCACAGGTTCCGCCCCCCGGGGCCGCGCCGAGCGGCCATTATGGGGGGCATGGCGGGCCTCGAAGGAATGGAGCAGCCGCGGCCGCGGGCCGGTACGGCTGCCACGGGCTGGGAGACCCCCGACGCGGACGGGGCGGCGCCCCCGGCTCCGGTCGGCCCGGTGCCCGTCGGGCTCGACCTGGTCGGCGACCCGCACCTGGGCGAGGTCAGACTCCCCTCGCGCCCCCAGTCCGCGCGGACCGCGCGCCGGCTGACCGCCGCCATCCTCCTCAAGCAGTGGTCCCTCTCGCCCCAACTCGCCGAGCACTCCGTGCTGCTGGTCTCCGAATTGGTCGGCAACGCCGTACGGCACACCGGGGCCCGCACGTTCGGGCTGCGGATACTGCGCCGCCGCGGCTGGATCCGGGTGGAGGTGCGCGACCCCTCGCGCGGACTGCCGTGCCTGATGCCGGTCCAGGCGATGGACGTCAGCGGCCGCGGGCTCTTCCTGGTCGACAAGCTCTCGGACCGCTGGGGCGTCGATCTGCTCCCGCGCGGCAAGACGACCTGGTTCGAGGTCCGGGTCAACGACCGCTGACCCCGCCGGCCCACCCCTTCCGCCCGCGGGCGGAAGGGGTGGGGCCCGCGCGGCCGGAAGCGACCGGCCCGCGCCGCGGGGGTCGCCGCGGACGACTATGGCAGGCCCGGCGCCGTCGGCCAAAGCCGACAAACAGGAAACATCAGGATGTCCCGCCATCAAAGGAGAGGTGCGCCGGGGTGAGCTGTGCCACCACGGGCGCCCGGTGCGGACGGTCCGTAGGATGGGAGGTTCCCGACGACACGGACCGCGAACGAGGGGGAGGGACCATGCACCGGCTGCGCCGCTCGGCGACGCTGACCCTGCTGCTCCTTCTCGCGGTCGCCTTCGGGCCGCTGCTGTGCCGGATCGGCGGCGACCAGGCATGGCTCGCCGGCCGTGCGGCCGCCGCCGCCGAGATCTGGCGGACCGGCCCCGCGGGCCCGGCCGCGGCGGACGCCGCGCACCCCGCCGCCACCGCCCCCACAGCGGTGGCCGACACCGTCAGGAACTGCTCCGGCCGCCATGCGCCGAGCCCGGGCGAGGCCGCACCGCTGCCCGCCCCGCACCGCGCCGAGCTGCTCGCCCCGGACGCCTCCGCGCCCGGGCCGCTCGCCGCCGACCTGCCCCACCGGTTCGGCCTGGCCCGCCCGCCCACCGGTGCCGCCCCCGCCACGGACCACACCGCGCTCCTGCCCGTACTGCGGATATAGGCCGCCCGGCCACCACCCCGGCTGTCCTCCCTTCCGCACACCTCTCCCGTACGACAGGAGCTTTCGCATGCCCACGTCCGCCTCACCCACCCGTAAGATCGCCGCCGTCGGCGCGGTCCTCGCGCTCGTCGTGGCGGTGATCGCCATCGCCGTCGCGGTCGGCAAGTCCGTCGAGAACGGCCGGGACACCTCGGCCTCGCCCGCCTCCCCCGGAACCGCCTCCGTCGAGCCCCAGGAGGACGCCGGACAGCAGAAGCTGTACGACGACCTCGCGGCGCGCACCAGCCGGCGCACCGCCGGCGACCCGCTCGCCGTCGGCAAGCCGGACGCCCCGGTCGTCCTCGTCGAGTACGCCGACTACCAGTGCTCGTTCTGCGGCCGCTTCACCCGCGAGACCCAGCCCGCGCTGGTCAAGAAGTTCGTCGACGCCGGCACCCTGCGCATCGAGTTCCGCAACTTCCCGGTCTTCGGCGCCGACTCCGAGCGGGCCGCCCGCGCCTCCTGGGCCGCCGGCCGGCAGGGGAAGTTCTGGCAGCTGCACGACGAGCTCTACGCCGAGACCCGCAAGGGCGACGCGCTCGCCGAGGACAAGCTGGTCGAGCTGGCCCGCGCCGCCGGTGTCCCGGACCTGGCGAAGTTCCGGACCGACCTGAACGGCCCGGCGGCCGCGGCCGCCCTGAAGAAGGACCAGGACGAGGGCTACCAGCTCGGCGTGCAGTCCACCCCGTCCTTCCTGGTCAACGGCCGGCCGATCGCCGGGGCGCAGGAGACCGCGGTCTTCGAGCAGGCGATCGAGCAGGCCGCGAAGGCCGGGAAGCACGGTGGTGCGGGGGCCGGGAAGTGACCACCGACATCGGCTACCTCGCCGCGTTCCTGGGCGGCACGCTGGCACTGGTCAGCCCGTGCAGCGCGCTGCTCCTGCCGGCGTTCTTCGCGTACTCGCTGGCCAGTCCCGGCCGGCTGCTGGCCCGCACCGGGGTGTTCTACCTGGGGCTCGCCACGACGCTGGTGCCGCTCGGCGCGGCCAGCACGGCCGCCAGCCGGCTCTTCAACGGCCACCGCGACCTGCTGATCGCCCTCGGCGGCTGGGTCGTCATCGCGCTCGGCGTGGCCCAGATCCTCGGCCTGGGCTTCGCCTCCCGGCGGGCCCAGGCCGCGGCCGCCCGGATCACCCCGCGCACCGCCCTGTCGACCTTCCTGCTCGGCTGCGTCTACGGCCTGGCCGGCTTCTGCGCCGGGCCGATCCTCGGCGCGGTGCTGACCGTGACGGCGGTCAGCGGCTCCCCGGTCTACGGCGCCTCGATGCTCGCGGTCTACGCGCTGGGCATGGCACTGCCGCTGTTCCTGCTGGCCCTGCTGTGGGACCGCTTCCGGCTCGGCACCCGGGGCTGGCTGCGCGGCCGCGAGCTCGCCCTCGGCCGGCTGCGGCTGCACACCACGTCGCTGGTCTCCGGGCTGTTCTTCATCGGCATCGGGGTGCTGTTCCTGAGCTTCAACGGGACCAGCGCGCTGCCCGGCATCCTGGACGCGGACACCGAGGCCGGCCTGGAGGGCCGGGCCGCCCGGCTGGGGAACGGCGTACCGGACGCGGTGCTGCTCGCGCTGGCCGCGCTGGCCGTCGCCGCGGTGCTGGGCCGGATCGCCCTGCGGCCGGAACGGAAGCGGGGCACCGCCGAGGACCGCGGCGCCGCCGAGCCCGAAGGCTCTGACCGGCCCTCGCGCTAGGCGCCCCTAAGCGGTCAGCCGCCGGTGCCAGCCCGGGTGCGGCCGGGGGCGCGGGCGGGTGTGCGGGCGGACGTGCGGATGCTGCGCGTCCGCCCGGCGGCGGCGGTCGTTGCACAGCAGGCATTTGCCGTAGCCCGCCGGAAGGGGGTCTTCCGGGTCGCCGTGGAGCGGGTCCACCGCGCCGTTGGGGTGCAGTGCGCAGCCCGTCGGGCCGGTGGTCGGGGCCCCCAGCGAGCTCGCGGCGGTCAGCGCCTGGCGGAGGACGTCGACGAGCTGGTCGGCGTCCCGCCGGGTCGGTGCCGAGCGGAGCGCGGAGGCGAGGTCGGCGGCAGTGGTCAGCGCGGTCTGGAGGTCGTGCAGGCGTGCGTCACCCATGCCCTGGAGAGTAAGCGGCCCCACTGACAGTTGATCTTCCGATCGCACTTCGTGGCTTCCCATGGCCGCATGCATGCCCGCTGCGGCCCACGGTTTAGCACCGGGCCGGTGACGGCTCCCTTGCCGGAGTATGACCGGACGGTGCGGCCGTCCGCGCCCGCGGACCGCCGCACCCACCCGGCTCAGGGCGCGATCGGCAGCGCCCGCTTGTGGGCGGTGAGGCGGTAGCGCCGGTCGATCGCCAGGAAGGCGGCGTCGTCGACCGGCCGGCCCTCCAGGAAGTCGTCGATCTGGTCGTAGGTGACGCCGAGCGCGTCCTCGTCGGGCTTGCCCGGGTCGAGGGTCTCCAGGTCGGCGGTCGGGACCTTGTGGACGAGTTCGTCAGGGGCGCCCAGCGCCTCGGCGACCGCCCGCACCCGGCGCTTGGTCAGCCCGGTCAGCGGGACCACGTCGGCCGCGCCGTCGCCGAACTTGGTGAAGAAGCCGGAGACCGCCTCGGCGGCGTGGTCGGTGCCCACGACCAGGCCGTTCTCCGCGCCGGCCACCGCGTACTGGGCGATCATGCGCTGCCGGGCCTTGATGTTGCCGTGCACGAAGTCCTGGTGGTGCGCGTCGCGGAAGACGACGCCGCCGGCCACGGCCGCGGCCAGCGCCGCGTCACTGGCCGGGCGGACGTCGACGGTCAGCAGCCGGTCGGCGCGGAGGAACTCCACCGCCCGCTGCGCGTCCTTCTCGTCCGCCTGCTCGCCGTAGGGCAGCCGCATCGCGTAGAACGTCGCGTCGTGGCCCTCGGCGCGGGCCCGCTCCACCGCGAGCTGGCAGAGCCGGCCCGCGGTGGTGGAGTCGACCCCGCCGCTGATGCCCAGCACCAGGGAGCGCAGGCCCGTGGAGGTCAGCCGCGCTGTGAGGAAGGACACCCGGCGCTCGATCTCCTGCGCGGCGTCGAACTCCGCGGGCACCTGGAGTTCGCGGGCTATCTCCTGCTGCCGGGCCTTGGCCGCCGGGTCCGTCACGGGTGCTCCTTACGCTTTTCGTCACGCACTGTTCGCCGGCCGCGCGGTCGTGTCACGCGGAGTGTCCGCCAGGCGTATCCGGATACTGCCGGAGAAGTTTATGCGGGGTGCGCCCACTTCTTGAGCTCGGCCTTGCTGGCGAAAGTCGCGACGTCCTTGTCCAGCGGCGAATCGGTGTACTGGTGGATACGCCACTTGGCCTTGATGCGGGGGTGTCCGGCGGCGACGTAGTCGGCGATCCACAGTCCGTCCGCGGCATACGACGTGCTGTCCCGGTTCAACCAGAAATCACGGTTGCAGTAGAGCAGCACGCGGTGGGTGGGACGGAGTTTCTTGACCTCCAGGAGGAACTGGTCCTTCTGGGCGTTGCTGGCGTGGCTGCCGTCGCCGGTGGTCTCCCAGTCGGCGGCCAGGAGATCGCCCTGGACCGATGCGCATTTCTCCACGAAATAGCGTGCCTGGGCGGCGATATTCCCCGGCCACAGGAAGTGGTAGAAACCGACCACGGCACCCGCTTCCCGGGCCCGGGCCGCCTGGGCCGACTGGTGCGGATTGACGTAGGAGCGGCCTTCGGTTGCCTTGATGAACACGAAGTCCAGCCCGTTGGCCGAATATCCGGTGTTGTAGGAGCTGACATCGACACCGTGCAGCATGAGCGGCCTCCTGCCCATCGGACCTGCGGAATGCGAAGCGTCATCTGCTCGAAGTGGCAGCCGCCCCCTGAGCAGTTCAGCATGTTCACGACCGGAGACGCCAGATTGCCGCGCCGAAGTTCCCTACAGGACAGGCGAGTTGGGTGACGCACGGCGCGGATGGGGCGGGTGGTGCAGGAGGGGTGCGCGTCCGGTGCGTCGGCATGGGTCCGGTGCGGCGCCGGGCGCCCGGCCGGTTCAGGCGCGCACGTTCCCCCGGGTCAGCGCCCGCGCCCGGAGCCGGGCTCCGCCGAGCGCGCGGCGTACGGCTCGGGACCGGCGAGTGGCCCGCAGTTCCTCGAAGAGCAGCCGATAGCGCTCGGCGACCGGCCCCGGGCCGTGCCGGCGGGCGCTCTCCAGCGCGGCCGCCCCCAGTGCCCGCCGGTGCGCCGGGTCCTCGACCAGGTCCAGCAGCGCCCCGGCCAGCGCCCGCCCGTCGTCGCACGGCCGCAGCATCCCGCCCCCGCCGGCGTGGATCAGCTCCGTGGGGCCCGGTGGGCGGCCGGTGCCGACGACCGGGACACCGCGCCGCATCGCCTCGACCAGGGCCGGGCCGGATGCCTCGGTGTCCGAGGCCGAGACGGCGATCGACGCCCCGGCGAACTCCGCCCCGTCCGGCGAGCGCGGCCCGGCCAGTTCGGCCCGGCCGGTCAGCCCCAGCCCGTCGATCAGGCTCCGCAGCCGGGCGCGTTCGGGGCCCTCGCCGTGGATCCGCAGCCGCCAGTCGGGGTGCTTGGCGCAGACCGCGGAGAACGCCTCGATCAGCAGGTCGAAGCGCTCGCCGGGGACCAGCCGGCCGGCCGCCACGATGACCGGCGGGTCGGCGTCGGCATTCGGGGCGTCGGCCGGGTCCGCGTCGACCCCCGGGTCCGCGGCGGTCGACGCGGCGGGGCCGGTGCCCGGTGCGGCGGCGGGAGCGCCGGGGGCGGGAACGGGGACGACGGCCGGCAGGGCCAGCACCCGCACCCCGGGCAGCGGCAGCCGCGCCCGCCAGCGGGCCGCCGTTCCCTCGGTGGTCGTGACCAGCGCGTCCAACGCCCGGTAGGGGTGGGCGAGTTCGGCGTGCAGGAGGGCGCCGTGCGTGTCGTACGGCAGTGGCTCCTGGGCGATCCGCAGGGTCCGGCGGGGGCCGAAGCGGGCCAGGTAGACGTTGACCCCGGACCGGGTCCCGATGAGGACGTCGGCGTCGGTGCCGCGCAGGAACTCCGCGGCCCGCAGGTCGACCAGCCGGCTGTACTGGTGGTGGTGCCGGTCGGCGGCCGGGAAGTCCCGCGCGGGCTCGCCGAACAGCGGGTGCGCCATGTCGTGGCTGCCCACCCGGGTGTCGACCAGCGGCACCAGGCGCAGCCGCGGGTCGACCGCGCACCGCGGGACCTCGCGGTGCCGCAGCATCGAGACCAGCTCGACGTCGTGGTGGTCGGCGAGCGCGGCGGCGAGTGCGAGCGTGCCGCGCAGGGCGGCACCGACGGCGTAGGCGTTGTGCAGCAGCAGCGTGATCTTCATGCGGTGTCTTCCGGGTGTCGCGCCCGACGGGCCCGTACCGTCCCCGGGCGCCGGGCCGTCCGTACAGCCGGCCGGGCCGGGCCCGCGGCCGGTCCCCGCGGGCGGCCCGTCCGGCTCCGGCCACCGTTGCGGGACCGGGTAAGCCGCGGACGTGGCCCGGGTGAGAGACCGGTAAGAAAGCACCGGCCGCCCGGCCGCCCGTCGGCTCGCCGAAGGGGCCTTGGCACACTGGCCGGGTGACCCACTCCGTGCTGCTCGCCGAGGACGACCGCCCCATCCGCACCGCGCTGGAACGCGCCCTGACCCTGGAGGGGTACCAGGTCACCGCCGTCGCCGACGGCATCCAGGCACTGGCCGCCGCCCACCGGGAGCGGCCGGACGTGATCCTGCTGGACGTGATGATGCCGGGGATCGACGGGCTCCAGGTCTGCCAGGTGCTGCGCGCCGAACGGGACCGCACCCCGATCCTGATGCTCACCGCCCGGGTCGAGACCGCGGACCGGATCGCCGGCCTGGATGCCGGGGCCGACGACTACGTGGTCAAGCCGTTCGAGGTCGAGGAGGTCTTCGCGCGGCTGCGGGCGCTGCTGCGGCGCACCGCACCGGCGGCCGCCGACGGCACCGGGCCCGGCGAGCCCGGTGCGGAGTACGACGCCCGGGCCGCGGAGAGCGGCATCGTCGAGGCGGCCGACCTGCGGATCGACGGTCCCTCGCGGCGCGCCTGGCGCGGGGCGCGCGAACTGGAGCTGACCCGCACCGAGTTCGAACTGCTGGAGCTGCTGGCCCGCAATGCCGGGATCGTCCTGGACCACTCCACGATCTACGACCGGATATGGGGCTACGACTTCGGGCCCGGCTCGAAGAACCTCGCCGTCTACGTCGGCTACCTCCGGCGGAAGGTCGACGTGCCGGGCAGCCGCCCGCTGATCCACACGGTGCGCGGCGTCGGCTACGTCCTCCGGGAGGACTGAGTGGCCGGGCGCCGCGGCCGGCTCGCCCGACTGCCGGCGGTCCGGTGGGCCGCGCGGTGGCTGCCGGTCCGGCTGCGCGCCCGCACACCGGCCAGCCTGCGCACCTCCTTCGCGCTGGCCTTCGCCGTCGGCGCCGCCGGGGTGACCGTCCTGGTCGGCTTCCTCAGCTACGACTCGGCCGCCCGGCTGGTGCGGCTGGACGAGAAGTCGGTCTTCACCGAGGTCGTCCGGGACCTGCGGGCCCAGGTACGGGAGCGGCCGCACGCCCCCGCCGACTACATCGCCGACCCCGGCGCGTACCCCGGCGGGCCGCGCGACGAACTGGCCGGCGCCACCCGCACCGACGTGCAGGTACTGGCCCCCGGCGGGCGGATCGCCGAGGCCGGGCACCCCGCGCTGCCGGCCGGGGACCGCGAACGGCAGGTCGCCGCCCAAGGGGAGGCCGGGCGCTACGAGGAACGGGTGGCCTTCCTCGGCGAGGACGAGTACCACGTCGCCACCGTGGCGCTCGGCGGCGGGCGCGGCGCCGTCCAGGTCGCCCAGAAGTTCAGCGGCACCGAGGACCTGATCTCCGCGCTCCAGCAGCGCACCGTGCTGCTGGCCGCCGGGGTGATCGCGCTGGCCGGGGCGGTCGGCTGGTGGCTGGCCCGCCGGATCACCGGGCGGCTGGTCCGGCTGACCGCGGTCGCCGAGAGCGTCGCCGCGCACAGCCGGATGGACGTGGCGGTGCCGGTCGCGGGCCGGGACGAGGTCGCACGGCTCGGGCGGGCCTTCGACGACATGCTCGGCCGGTTGACCAGCGCGGTCCGCGACCAGCAGCGGCTGGTCCAGGACGCCGGGCACGAACTGCGCACCCCGTTGACCTCGCTGCGGACCAACATCTCGCTGCTCAAGCGCTTCGACGAGCTGCCGCCGGACGCCCGCGAGGAGCTGCTCGCCGACCTGGCCGGCGAGGCCAGGGAACTGACCGACCTGGTCAACGAACTGGTCGACCTGGCGGCCGGGCAGCGCGACGACGACCCGCCGTCCGACGTCCACCTGGCCGAGGTCGCCGACCGCGCGGCCGCCGCGGCCCGCCGCCGCACCGGCCGCGAGATCACCCTCCGCGCCGACCGCCCGGCGGTCGTCGTGGGCCGCCCGGCCGCCCTGCACCGGGCGCTCGGCAACCTCCTGGAGAACGCCGCCAAGTTCGACGCCGACGGCACCGCCCCCATCGACATTGTGGTCACCGGGGCCCGCGTCGAGGTCCTGGACCGCGGCCCGGGCATCGCCGACTGCGACCTGCCCTACGTCTTCGACCGCTTCTACCGCGCCCCGGCCGCCCGCGGCCTGCCCGGCTCCGGGCTCGGCCTGGCCATCGTCCGGGAGATCGCGACGGCCCACGGCGGCCGGGCCTTCGCCGCCGCCCGCCCCGGCGGCGGTGCCCGACTGGGCTTCACGGTGGGCGACGACGCCCCGGACCCGCGGCCCGGACGGGCGGCCCCGGAGACCGGCGGGTGACGTGCGGGCTGCGGGAGGGGGCCGGGTGCCGCCTGCGGTGTGCCGTGCCGCCTGCGGCGACGAGTGCGGTCCGCCTGGTCCGGGAGCGGCGCGCCCTGCCGTCGGGAGCCGCCGCGCCCCCGATGCCGGGCCGGCGCGGCGCCCGCTAACGGCCCGGCTGCTCCCCCTGGGCCGATTCCACGGTCTGGTGGAGGTCGGCCGCCGCGTCCACCGCGCCCGCCGCGGAGAAGGCCACACAGGCCAGCAGGGCGGCCGCTATCAGCCGTCGGCCACCCGGCACCGCCCGGCCGCGGGGGCGGTCCGCCGGCCGGTCGGGGGTGAGCAGGGCGGCGACCCGGCGGGGAACCGGGCCGCTCGTCGCGGCCAGTGCGGTGCTCGGGCGGGGGACCGCCGCGGTGTGCGTCCGGGCGGCCAGCGCGGCGCGGCCGATGGCCCGCGCGGTGACCTGCCGGTCGCCCACCCGGGACGCGGCGGACTCGTCGGCCCAGCGCTCCAGCGCGTACGCCAGCGGGGCCTTGAGCCCGCGGAGCAGCGGGTGGCAGGCCGCGGCCAGCGCGACGGTCAGCAGGAAGAGGTGGTGGCGGCCCACGAGGTGGGCGCGCTCGTGGGCGAACAGGGCCTCCCGCTCGGCCGGCGGCAGCGCCCGCAGCATCCCGGCGGTGACCACCACCCGGCCCGGCCGGCCCGGTCGGCCCGGGAGGGCGTACGCGTCGGGCTCCGCGTCCGGCAGGACGCACAGGTCGCCGGCGAGGCCGTGGGCGTCGGCGGTGCGCCGGGCGGCGCGCAGCTCGGCGCGGTGCCGCAGCGCACGGCGGGCGACCGCGAGCGCGCAGCAGGCCAGCAGCGCCCCGGCGACCGGGGCGGCCGGGACGGTCACCGCCGCGTCGGCGCCCGGCAGCCCCCGCTCCAGATGGCCGAAGGCCGCCACCGGCGGCAGCCGCAGCGCCCCGGCGACCGTGAGCAGCCCCAGTGCGGCGGCCGTGCAGGCGGCCAGGGCGGCGGCGCAGCCGGCCAGCAGCCAGGCCGCGGCGCGCGGCGGCAGCGACTCGGCGAGCCGGCGGGCGGTCGGCACCGCCAGCAGCGGCATCAGCAGCGGGACCCAGACGGCGAAGATCATGGCGCGGTCCCGGACCCGGGCAGCCGGCCGCCGGCAGCGCCGTCGGGGGTCCCTGCTTCCGCCTCGTCCAGCAGGGTGCGGAGCAGCTGCTCGTCCTCGATGGTCAGCTCGGAGACGAAGCGGGCGAGCGCGGTGGTGCGGTCGTCCTGCTTGTCCAGCTCGCTGCGCATCCGCCGGGCGGTCAGGCCGGCGGAGTCGTGTATCGGCGAATAGGCGAAGCCGCGGCCGGCCCGGGAGCGGGACACCGCGCCCTTGTCGTGCAGCCGGCTGAGGATCGTGGTGACGGTCGTGCGGGCGAGCCGGCCGTCCAGTTCGCCCTGCACCTCGGCGGGCGTCAGCGGCCCGCCGGCCGCCCACAGGGCCGCCAACACGCTCGCCTCCAGCTCGCCGGCGGGGCGACGAGCCGAGGGTGATGTCTCCGACATGGAACGCCCTCCACCATCCCGTCGTCTACAGTTCCGTAGACCGTCTACTGGTCTGTAGACGGTGGGGTCGGCCGGTCGGCGGACCCGCAACCCATTATGGGAGGGGCCACCGACATGGCCGTAGCGGCCGCGGCACTGCATGCCGGCACCGTCACCCAGGCGGTCAACATCCTCGACGCCGGATCACTGCTCGCCGCCTTCGGCGCGCTCGGCGTCGCCGTCGTCCTGTTCGCCGAGACCGGCCTCCTGGTCGGCTTCTTCCTGCCCGGCGACTCCCTGCTCTTCACCGCCGGGCTGCTGTGCGCGCCCGGCGTCGGCGGAGCCGTCCACCTCTCCCTGCCGCAGGTGCTGGTCGCCGCGGCCGTCGGCACGCTCCTCGGCTCGCAGACCGGCTACTGGATCGGCCGGCGCGGCGGCCGCGCGCTGCTCGCCCGCGGCCGGTCCCGCAAGCTCCAGGAGGGCGCCGCCCGCGCCGAGGAGTACCTGACCCGCTACGGCCACGCCAAGGCGATCGTCCTGGCCCGCTTCGTGCCGATCGTCCGCACCGTGCTCAACCCGCTGGCCGGCGCCCTGAACGTGCCCGTCCGCACCTACACCCTGTGGCAGGTCACCGGTGGCCTGATCTGGACGCTCGGCCTCACCCTCGCCGGGTACGCCCTGGGCGCCTCGGTGCCCAACGTCGACCGGTACCTCCTCCCGGTCGTCGCCCTCGTGGTCCTGGTGTCGCTGGCCCCGATCGGCCTGGAACTCCTCCGCTCCCGCAAGCAGCGCCGGGCCGGCGGGCCGGCCGCCGGGCCCACCGATGAGCCGGATCACGCCACCGTGCCACCGGCATCCTGAACGACCCGGCACACTTGCTGGAGCACACCGGCGGCCGGCGCACCACCAGAGCCGCCCGGCACCCAGCCCACGCACCACGCACCGATCCGCCAAGGAGAAAGCCCAGTGACCGACCTCGCCTTCGGCGGAGCCTCGATCGACGGCGGCCTGTACACCTCTGTGACGGGCTTCGCCCAGCAGATGCCGCACTTCCTCAACTCCCTGGTCGCCTACTGGACCGACCTCGGGCTGGGGGTCTTCGCGCTGCTGATGCTGGCCGCCTGGTGGCGCGCCCGGCAGCGGCTCGGCGGCAGCTCCCGCCGCCGGCTCGGCCGCGGGGAGGGGCGGCACACGCCCGCCGTGACGATGGCGATGGCGCTGGCCGTCCCCGTCGTCGTGGTCCTCGCCTACGTGGCCAACGACGTGGTCAAGAGTTTCTTCCACGAGCAGCGCCCCTGCCAGACCCTGCACGTCATCACCGTCGAACCGTGCCCGGGACTCGGTGACTGGTCCTTCCCCAGCAACCACTCGGCGATCGCCGCCTCCGCGGCCATCGCCCTGCTCCTGCTGGACCGCCGGCTCGGCGCCATCGCCGTCCCGGCCGCGCTCCTGATGGGCGCCTCCCGCGTCTGGGTCGGCGCCCACTACCCGCACGACGTCCTGGTCGGCCTGGTCGTCGGCTCCTTGGTCGCCGCGGTCCTCATGCCGTTCGCCCGGCGCGCCGCGCCGCTGGTCGAACGGGTCCGGGACACCCCGCTGCGCCCGTTGGTCGCCGCCCGGTGACGGCCTCGGGGGCGCCGCCGGAACCACCCGCCGGCCCACCGCGTGCGGACACCCGCCGCGGCCCGCGCCTGGGCGCGCCCCCGAGCCGCCTCCTGATCGCCGCGGCCCTGGGCGCCGCCCTCTTCACCGCCGCGGCCGTCACCGTGGCCACCCGGCACGGCGCCCCGCTCGCCCCCGAGCGGGCCGCCCTCCACTGGTCCACCGCCCACCGCGGGGAGCCGCTGCGCTCCCTGGCCGGCGCCCTGACCGCCACCGGCACCGGCGTCGTCCCCTACCTGATGGCGCTCCTCGCCGGCCTCCTGGCCGGCCGCGACACCCGCGGCCGGATCCGCGCGGCGCTCTGCGCGGTGCTCGTCCTCGCCGCCTGCCAGGCCGTCCGCTACGGCCTGATGGAACTGTTCGCCCGGCCCCGCCCACCGGCCGCCGACTGGGCCGCCCGGGCCTCCGGCTTCTCCTTCCCCTCCGGCCACGCCACCACCTCCGCGCTGGCCGCCGGCCTCCTGGCCTGGGGCGTACTGCACCACACCCGCCCCGGCACCGGCCGCCCGTGGTGCGCCCTGCTCGCCCTCTGGGCCGTCGGCGTCGGCCTCACCCGCGTCTACCTGGGCGTCCACTGGGCCGGCGACGTACTGGCCGGCTGGCTCCTGGCCACCGCCCTGCTCGCCCTCGCCCTGCTCCTGGACCCGCTGGCCGTGCCGCCCACCGGCCGCTCCGGAACCTCCCCCCAGCGCTTGGCCATGAATCCCTGACGATCGCCCCAGGTCTTCGCCAAGGCCGCATGGACCCCCACCCCGCCGAGCACCACTGTCGTGGGCACCGGTGACCGCGCCCGACTGCCACCGGGCCCGCGCCCGCACCCGTACCTGCGCCGCACCAGGGGGACTGCCATGAACCAGTCGACGAGCGCCCCGCCCGCCGCCCGCCCGGCCGCTCCGGCCGCCGCCCGCAACCGCTGCCCCGCCGCCGCGGCCGCCGACCCCACCCCGTGCGACGGCCCGCCCGACACCGCCACCCTCGTCGACCGCGAAGGCCGCGAAGTGACCGGCTGCGTCCGGCACTGCGCCCGCCTCCTCCCCGGCCTCGACGGCGCCCGCGTCCACCCCTTCGCCCCCGCCCCGCTGGCCCTGGACATCTACTTCCGCGCCAGCGAACTCCCGCCGTTCGCGTGGGAGGTCGGGCGGTAGGGGACGCCGACGCGAACACCCCGGGCCCCGGCGAGGCATGTCCTCACCGGGGCCCGGGGTGTTCGTGTGCCGGGGCTCAGCACTCGATGATGTTCACCGCGAGGCCGCCGCGGGCGGTCTCCTTGTACTTGACGCTCATGTCGGCGCCGGTCTCCTTCATGGTCTTGATGACCTTGTCGAGGGAGACGTGGTGGCGGCCGTCGCCGCGCAGCGACATCCGGGCGGCGGTGACGGCCTTCACGGCGGCCATGCCGTTGCGCTCGATGCACGGGATCTGGACGAGGCCGCCGACCGGGTCGCAGGTCAGGCCGAGGTTGTGCTCCATGCCGATCTCGGCGGCGTTCTCGACCTGTTCGGGGCTGCCGCCGAGCACCTCGGCCAGGCCGCCGGCCGCCATCGAGCAGGCGGAGCCGACCTCGCCCTGGCAGCCGACCTCGGCGCCGGAGATCGAGGCGTTCTCCTTGAAGAGCATGCCGATGGCGCCGGCCGCGAGCAGGAAGCGGACCACCCCGTCCTCGTCGGCGCCGGGGACGAAGTTGACGTAGTAGTGCAGGACGGCGGGGATGATGCCGGCCGCGCCGTTGGTGGGGGCGGTCACCACCCGGCCGCCGGCGGCGTTCTCCTCGTTGACGGCCATGGCGTAGAGGGTGACCCATTCCATGGCGCGGGCGGCGGCGTCGCCCTCGGAGCGCAGCGCGCGGGCGGCGTTGGCGGCGCGGCGGCGGACCTTCAGGCCGCCGGGGAGGATGCCCTCGCGGTTCATGCCGCGGGTGACGCAGCCCTGCATGACCCGCCAGATCTCCAGCAGGCCGGCGCGGATCTCCTCCTCGGTGCGCCAGGCCTTCTCGTTCTCCAGCATCAGGGCGGAGATCGACAGGCCGGTCTCCCGGGAGAGCCGCAGCAGCTCGTCGCCGGTGCGGAAGGGGTGCGTCAGGACGGTGTCGTCGAGCTTGATCCGGTCCTCGCCGACCGCGTCCTCGTCGACGACGAAGCCGCCGCCGACCGAGTAGTAGGTCTTCTCCAGGAGGGGCGCGCCGGCCGCGTCGTAGGCGAAGAGCGTCATGCCGTTGGCGTGGTACGGCAGCGAGCGGCGGCGGTGCAGGATCAGCTGGGTGGACTCGTCGAAGTCGATCTCGTGCGCGGTGCCTATCTCGGCGCCCAGGAGGCGCAGCCGGCCGGCGGTGCGGATACGCGCCACCTCGTCGTCGGCGGACTCGACGTCGACGGTGCGCGGGGAGTGGCCCTCCAGGCCGAGGAGTACGGCCTTGGGGGTGCCGTGGCCGTGGCCGGTGGCGCCCAGCGAGCCGAACAGCTCGGCGCGCACGGAGACCGTCTGAGCGAGCAGACCGTCCTTCTTGAGCCGGCGGGCGAACATCCGGGCGGCCCGCATGGGGCCGACCGTGTGGGAGCTGGACGGGCCGATGCCGATGGAGAAGAGGTCGAAGACGGAGATGGCCACGGGGGCGGACTCCCTTGTCTGCTCGTGGTGGACGGTGGAGCACATCGGGGCAGGACGGGGTGTTTCCGGCCCGACTGTCGAGCGTAACCCGCTCGTGGGGTATTCCCGCCGGACGGGGAGCGGCGGGCGGGAGAAAGGGAGGTGAAGCCGGACGGCGGCGGCGCCGAGGGGCGCGAAGGGGGCGTCCGGGAAGGGGAGGGCGGGCCCGGGCCGGAGGTCCGGCCGGGGCCCGGTGCGGCGGCGGGCCCCGGGTGCGGCCCGCCGCCTGGTCACCGGGGGTGGTGGCGCCCCGGTGACCGGCCCGTCACAGCGACGGGTACAGCGGGAACTTCTCCGCCAGGGCGGTGACCCGGGCCTTGAGCGCCTCGCGCTCGTAGGTGGGCTTGAGCGCCTCGGCGATGATGTCGGCGACCTCGCGGAAGTCCTCGGCCTGGAAGCCGCGGGTGGCCAGGGCCGGGGTGCCGATCCGCAGGCCGGAGGTGACCATCGGGGGCCGCGGGTCGTTCGGGATGGCGTTGCGGTTGACGGTGATGCCGACCTCGTGGAGGCGGTCCTCGGCCTGCTGGCCGTCGAGGGCCGAGTCGCGCAGGTCGACCAGGACGAGGTGGACGTCGGTGCCGCCGGAGAGCACCGAGACGCCGTGCTCCTTGACGTCGTCCTGGATCAGGCGCTCGGCCAGGATCCTGGCGCCGTCGAGGGTGCGCTGCTGGCGCTCCTTGAACTCCTCGGACGCGGCGACCTTGAAGGACACGGCCTTGGCGGCGATCACGTGCTCCAGCGGGCCGCCCTGCTGGCCCGGGAAGACCGCGGAGTTGATCTTCTTGGCCAGCTCGGCGGTGGACAGGATCACACCGCCGCGGGGGCCGCCCAGCGTCTTGTGCGTGGTGGTGGTCACGACGTGGGCGTGCGGCACGGGGGAGGGGTGCAGGCCCGCGGCCACCAGGCCGGCGAAGTGGGCCATGTCGACCATCAGGTACGCGCCGACCTCGTCCGCGATCCGGCGGAAGGCGGCGAAGTCGAGCTGGCGCGGGTAGGCGGACCAGCCGGCGACGATCAGCTTGGGACGGTGCTCCTTGGCGAGGCGCTCGACCTCCTCCATGTCGACCAGGTTGGTCTTCTCGTCGACGTGGTAGGGCACCACGTTGTAGAGCTTGCCGGAGAAGTTGATCTTCATGCCGTGGGTGAGGTGCCCGCCGTGGGCGAGGTTCAGGCCCAGGATGGTGTCGCCCGGCTTGATCAGCGCGAACATCGCGGCGGCGTTGGCCTGCGCGCCGGAGTGCGGCTGGACGTTGGCGGCCTCGGCACCGAAGAGCGCCTTGATCCGGTCGATGGCGATCTGCTCGACGACGTCGACGTGCTCACAGCCGCCGTAGTAGCGGCGGCCCGGGTAGCCCTCGGCGTACTTGTTGGTGAGGACCGAGCCCTGGGCCTCCATGACGGCGACCGGGGCGAAGTTCTCCGACGCGATCATTTCGAGGGTGGACTGCTGACGGTGCAGCTCGGCGTCGACGGCGGCGGCGACGTCGGGGTCGAGCTCATGGAGGGAGCTGTTCAGAAGCGACATGGGACTTCCTGGGGAGAGGGGGCGGGCGGGGCGCCGCGGCCCCGCCCGTGCGGCGGCGGGGCCGGGGCCGAGGGCACTCCCAGCGTGGGCTGGGTGCGTCAGCCGGCGGTGAAGGCGGTGTACTCGTCGGCCGTGAGCAGGTCCTCCGGTTCACCGGTGATCTTCACCTTGAACAGCCAACCGCCCTCGAACGGGGCGGAGTTCGCCAGCGAGGGGTCGGCGACGACGTCCTCGTTGACCTCGGTGATCTCGCCGTCCACGGGCGAGTAGAGGTCGCTGACGGACTTGGTCGACTCCAGCTCACCGCAGGACTCGCCCGCGGTGACGGTGGCCCCGACCTCGGGGAGCTGCACGAAGACGACGTCGCCGAGGGCGTTGGCCGCGTGCTCGGTGATGCCGACCGTCGAGACGCCGTCCTCGGCGTCCGACAGCCACTCGTGCTCCTTGCTGTAGCGCAGCTGCTGGGGGTTGTCCATGGCTCGATTCTCCTGTACGCGGGGCTGTGATCGTGAATGGGGGCACCTCCCGGACCAAGTCCGGGGGGAGCGTCTTGCCCAGTGAGACAGCTGGCGCCGGAACGCAACAGCGCAGGTCCGCGGCAGGCACCCGCGGACTCGCCGGCGCCGCCTGCTACTTCTGCCGCTTGTAGAAGGGCAGCGCGACGACCTCGTAGGGCTCGTGCGTCCCGCGGATGTCCACCCGGACACCGGCCGTGCCCGGCGCGGCGTACGCGGCGTCGACGTAGGCGATGGCGATCGGCTTGCCGAGGGTCGGGGACGGCGCCCCCGAGGTGACCTCGCCGATCACCGTGCCGTCGGCGGCCACCACCGGGTAGCCGGCGCGCGGCACCCGGCGCCCCTCGGCGACCAGGCCGACCAGCTTGCGCGGCGGGTCCTGCTCGGCGCGCTCGGCGGCCGCCTGCAGTGCCGCGCGGCCGACGAAGTCGCCCTCCTTCTCGAACTTCACGACCCGGCCCAGGCCCGCGTCGAAGGGGGTGAGCGCGGTCGTCAGCTCGTGCCCGTACAGCGGCATCCCCGCCTCCAGGCGCAGGGTGTCGCGGCAGGACAGGCCGCACGGGACCAGGCCGGCGTCCCGGCCCGCCTCGGTCAGCGCCTCCCACAGGGCGACCGCGTCCGCCGGGCGGACGAACAGCTCGAAGCCGTCCTCGCCGGTGTAGCCGGTCCGGGCGATCAGCGCCTCGACGCCGGCGACCGTGCCGGGCAGCCCCGCGTAGTACTTCAGGCCGTCCAGGTCGGCGTCGGTGAGCTTCTTGAGGATGCCGGGGGACTCCGGGCCCTGCACCGCGATCAGCGCGTAGGCGTCCCGGTCGTCGCGGAGCGCGGCGTCGAAGCCCGCCTGCCGGGCGGTCAGCGCGTCCAGCACCACCTGGGCGTTGGAGGCGTTGGCGACCACCATGAACTCGCGCTCCGCGAGGCGGTAGACGATCAGGTCGTCGAGGATGCCGCCGTCGGGGCCGCAGATCATGGTGTAGCGGGCCCGGCCGACCTTGAGGGCGCCGATGTTGCCGACCAGTGCGTGGTCGAGGAGGGCTCCGGCCTCCGGACCGGTGACGGTGATCTCGCCCATGTGGGAGAGGTCGAACAGGCCGGCGCGGGTGCGGACCGCGACATGCTCCTCGCGTTCGCTGCTGTAGCGCAGCGGCATGTCCCAGCCGGCGAAGTCGGTCATGGTCGCGCCGAGCGCGCGGTGCGTGGCATCCAGCGCGGTACGGCGAGGGGCATCAGTCATCGTTCGGGACTCCCAGGCATGGGTGACAAGACGGTCTCCCCATCTGTCATCGGAACCTGAGAGGTTCACCGGAAGCCCGCGGACGGACCCGGTTTGCACCTTGGGTGGAGCCGCCCCCTTCAGCCGGGCCGCGACTCGCTTTTCAGATCTGCCTCGCCCGCGCGGTATAGGGGCCTGAGAGATTCAAGGGAGGACTTGCTCCTTCGGCGCCCCGCCGTGGCGGCCGGGGACTCTCCCGCGCGGATTCAAGCGGCCGGTATGGAGTTGGCTGGCTGTGCACGAGTGACCAGTGGTGTGCCCGTGGCGGCCACATCATTACACGGGATCGCCGGATAAAGGAGCCCCGGCCGCCGCTCCGTGGCCGGTCGCCCGTACCGGCTCCGGCCGCCCCGACCCGGCGCCGCGCCGCCCGGCGCCCGCGCCGGCCCGTCGGATCCGCCGGCGGTGAAGCCCCTTTGCCTTGCTGGACATTACCTTTTCTTGACACTCTGCGGGCAGGCCGGGTCCCGAACCCGGCCTGAGCCGACGGGGAGGGGCGATCACGGTGCACAGCGAAGCGGCATACGCGACGACGGCGGAGGCGGCACCGCCGGAGCCCGCACCGGGACCGGCGCCGGCCGCGCCCCGGACGGAGTGCCGCCCCCGCCCCGCCGCCCGGTCCGACCGGCCCCGGATCATCGATCTGCGGGACGGCACCCGCGCCCCCCGCACCGCGCTCCGCTTCCCGCCCGGCGACCTGATCGTGGTCTCCGGGCTGCCCGGCAGCGGCAAGAGCACCCTGATGGGCCGGGTGGTGCCGCACCGCGACGGCCGCGGCACCCCGGTGCTCCGCATCGACTCCCAGGACGCCCGGGACCGCTGGGCGCGCGGCCGGCTGCGCCGCCTCCCGTACGCGCTCTACCGCCCGCTTGTCCGGGTGGCGCACTATCTGGCGCTGCGCCGGGCGGTGCGCTCCGGCGGCAGTGTGGTGGTGCACGACTGCGGGACGCTGGCGTGGGTGCGCCGCTGGCTCTCCCGGACGGCCCGGCGCGGCGGCCGGGGGCTGCACCTGGTGCTGCTCGACGTACCGCCCGAGGCGGCGCTGACCGGCCAACAGGCGCGCGGCCGGGGGGTGTCGAGGTACGCCTTCGCCCGGCACCGGCGGGCGGTCCGCCGGCTGGTCGCCCGGGCCGAGGAGGCCCGGCTGCCGCCGGGCTTCGGCTCCGCGGTGCTGCTGGACCGGACCGCCGCCGGGGCCCTGGAGCGCGTCACGTTCGACTGACCGGGCGGGGGCGGCCCGCGCCCGGCCCCGCCCGCCCGGCCGCCACCGGCTTCGGCGACCGGCGCTCCGCCCGTTAGGGTCTGACCCACCGGGTGGGCCCACGGGTCCGCCCCCAGGGTCAGGGGCCGGGCAGCGCGGCCAGTAATGGGTGGGTGAGATGAACTATCCGGACGATTACCCGCAGCACGGCGGTCCGGTGGCGGGGGACCTCTCGGGCGCGGGCATACCGCAGCTGGCCTGGCCGGCCAACGAGCTGGAGGAGGTGCTGGCCGCGTCGGTCGGGCACCCCGGGGCCGGCGGCCGGATCGTCGAGGTGCTGGGCCGCAGCCGGGTGTGGGTGCCGCTGCCCGAGGGCGGCGGCCCGGAGAGCGCCGGTTTCGGCGCGGCCGGTCTGGACCTGCCGACCGTCGAGATCGACGGCGCCGCGTACGTCCCGGTCTTCAGCTCCGAGCAGGAGTTCCTGAAGGTCGTCGGCGCGCACCTGTCGTACACCGTCGCGCCTGCGCAGGAGTTCGCCCGCGGACTGCCCCCGCTGCTGGGCGTCGCGGTCAATCCGGGCGGTACCGTCGGCGTCCCGCTGCCGCCGCCCGCAGTGGCCGAACTGTGCCGGTCCGGTTGGCAGGATCCGGCCGGTCAGCAGGCCGGCGGCGCCCGGGTGCGGCTCTTCGAACCGGACTGGCAGGAGGAGCCGGTGGACTTCCTGGCCGCCGCCGGTCTGGCGTTCTCCGGCGCCGGGTTGGTGCTGAGCGCCCGGCGTGCGCTGGCCAGTGTCGAGGGCGACACGCCGGCGCTCTTCGTCGGTGTGCAGATCGAGGCCGCCCCCGAGCGGCTGCACGACGGCAGCGCCCGCGACGAGGTGCTCGCGGCGCTGGGCCGGGCGCTGGGCCAGGTGCCGGTGCCCTGGCCGGTCCAGCTGGTCCTGCTCGACATCGCCCAGGGCGACCCGGTCGCCGACTGGATGCTGGAGCGCGTGCGGCCCTTCTACACGCGGGACCACTCGTAAGCTGGTGGAACGACGGGCGGGCGCAGGCCCTGCCGGGAGAAGGGACGGACCACGTGAGCGCGGGTGCGCATCAGGGGGCGGCGGCGGCCGACCAGGTCGAGCAGATGCTGCGGCAGGTCTCGCCCGGGCGCTATGACGCCTACGAGGCGCTGCTGGGTGCCCTCGCACACGGCCAGGTCTGGATGCTCCTGTGGCACGGCCGGGCCGGACAACCCGACGCGCAGTACGGCAACATGGAGGTCGACGGGCTGGGCTACGCCCCCTGTGTGACCTCCGCGGCCGAACTCGCCGCCTCCGGCTGGACCCGCGACCACGAACTCGTCAGCGGTCCCGAGATCGCCGCCTCCCTCTTCCCCGACCGCTGGGGGCTGTGGCTGAACCCGCACGCTCCCGGCGGCGGGGTCGGCATCCCCTGGCTCGACCTGCGCCGGATCGCCGCCGGTCTCGACCGGCTGCCCGCCGGGCCGCTGCGGATCTCCGAACCGGTCATCGACATTCCGCAGTTCTACGCCCTGCTCGCGCAGAACGCCCACCGGACACCCCCGGTGCGGTCGTTGCGCCGCGCCTGGGTGCAACCCGCCCTCGGCGCCCCCTATCTGGCCATCGGGCTGGACCTGTACGACACCGGGCAGCCGTCGGTGGACGCCGCACGGCTGATGATCCAGCAGTCGATGGGCGCCGTGCCGGACGGGCTGCCGGTCTCCACGGTCGCCATGAACGACGAGTACGACCCGGTCGGCATGTGGATGCGGGCCTGCACCCGCCCGTTCTTCGACCGCGACGGCTACGCCCAGCCGCCCGTGCCCGGTCCCACCTACGGTTACGGCTACCCCCGCCCGTACTGACGCCGGCGGGTGCCCGCGCGGCCCCGCACGCTGTCGATCTTGGGGTGGAATCCCCCCATCCGCCCGGCGGTTGACGGCCCTTCCGGCCGCCCGGCGCACCGCTCAGTCCGCCTTTCTGTTCGTATAACGGAAGGCCGTGGACCACATCACAGTTGCGCATCCATTCACCGCCAGGGCTGGTGAGTGATCGCGACTCGGATGAAGACTCCCGGCATCGAGGACCTCGGTCCTTTGTACGAGCGTCATCCCCGCCGGCGTCCTGCGCACCTTTGATTCGTCCGCAGTGCCAACTCCCGTGAGACCCGGAGGAGATGGCGGCAGGGGAACACCAGTGACGCAGATACCAGGCCGCTACCGCGGCGGGCACAGGCCGGCCACCCCGTCGGCCGGGAGGGGTTCTGAAGCACCGTGACCGCACCGATCGAGACCACAGGGGCGGCTGCGCAGGCGCAGCCGGAAGCGGTGCTGGAGGGCGTGGAGAGCAAGCGGATCGAGGGGCGTTCGCTCGGCCAGATCGCGTGGTTGCGCTTCCGCCGCGACAAGGTCGCCATGGCGGGTGCCATCGTTGTCATCCTGCTCATCCTGATCGCCGCGTTCTCCCGACCGCTCCAGGCGCTGTTCGGGTTGGACCCGAACCAGCCGTACCAAGACCTGATCGACCCCAACACCACCCTTCCCAAGGGCGACTTCGGCGGGATGAGCGTCGACCACCCCCTGGGCGTGGACCCCAAGTTCGGCCGCGACCTGCTCGCCCGGATCCTGGAGGGCTCCTGGGTGTCGCTGCTGGTGGCGTTCGGCGCGACGCTGCTGTCGGTGGCCATCGGCACCGTCCTCGGCGTGATCGCCGGCTTCTACCGCGGGCGGGTGGACGCCTTCATCAGCCGGCTGATGGACGTCTTCCTGGCCTTCCCGCTGCTGCTGTTCGCCATCGCGATCTCCGCATCGCTCCAGGGCGGCGCGTTCGGCCTGGACGGCCTGCCGCTGCACATCTCGGTCCTGATCTTCGTGATCGGCTTCTTCAACTGGCCCTACATGGGCCGGATCGTGCGGGCCCAGACCCTGTCGCTGCGGGAGCGGGAGTTCGTGTCCGCCGCCCGCGGCCTGGGCGCCCGCGGGCCGTTCATCCTCTTCCGGGAACTCCTGCCCAACCTCGTGGGACCGATCATCGTCTACTCGACGCTGCTGATCCCCTCCAACATCCTCTTCGAGGCGGCGCTGAGCTTCCTGGGCGTCGGAATCCAGCCACCCCAGTCGTCCTGGGGCGGCACGCTCACCCAGGCGGTCAAGTACTACGAGGTCGATCCCCAATACATGATCGTCCCCGGCCTCGCGATCTTCGTCACCGTGCTCGCGTTCAACCTGCTCGGTGACGGTCTGAGGGACGCGTTGGACCCGCGCAGCCGGTAAGCGGCTGCCGGGCCCCCGACCGGGCGCGCACCTTTTGTCACTGCCGTTTCGAATTGACGTTTCACGACGAACGAAGGGGACACCGAGCATCATGCGAAGGTCACTTCCGGTCGCGACTGTCGCGGCCATCACCAGTGCGGGCCTTTTGCTGGCCGGCTGCAGCGGAAAGGGGTCCTCCGACGACAGCTCGGCGGGGGCCAACGCCGCCACCAAGGGCGTCGTCAACGCCTCGGACGAGAAGGGGGGCACCGTCACCTACGCGATGAGCGACGCCCCCGAGTCCTTCGACCCGGGCAACACCTACTACGCCTTCGTGTACAACTTCAGCCGCCTGTACGCGCGCCCGCTCACGACCTTCAAGCCGGGTCCCGGCACCAAGGGCGAGCAACTGGTCCCGGACCTCGCCGAGTCGATGGGCAAGCCCAGCGACGGCGGCAAGACCTGGACGTACAAGCTGCGCTCGGGCGTGAAGTTCGAAGACGGGACCCCGGTCACGTCCCAGGACGTCAAGTACGCGGTGGAGCGCAGCAACTTCGCCCGCGACACCCTCTCCCTGGGCCCGAACTACTTCCAGCAGTTCCTCCAGGACAACGACGGCGGCTACAAGGGCCCCTACAAGGACAAGAGCAAGGACGGGCTCAAGTCCATAGAGACGCCCGACCCGCAGACGATCGTCTTCCACCTGAACAAGCCGTTCGCGGAGTTCGACTACCTGGTCAGCGCCCCGCAGACCGCCCCGGTCCCGCAGGCCAAGGACAAGGGCGCGGACTACACCAAGCAGGTCGTCTCCACGGGCTCGTACAAGTTCGAGAGCTACCAGGAGGGCAAGAAGCTCACCCTGGTCCGCAACCCGCAGTGGTCCGCCAAGACCGACCCGCTGCGCAAGCAGCTGCCGGACAAGATCGTCCTCAACCTGAAGGTCGCGCAGTCGACCATCGACAAGGACCTCCAGTCCGGCAACACCATGGTCGACATGGCCGGCCGCGGCGTCGACGGCCAGACCCAGGCCCAGCTGCTGACCGACCCCACGCAGAAGGGCCACACCGACAACGCGCTCGGCCAGCGCCTGGTCTACACGGCGCTCAACACCAAGGTCGCGCCGTTCGACAACGTCGAGTGCCGCAAGGCCGTCGAGTACGCCATCGACAAGAAGGCCGTGCAGACCGCGCTCGGCGGCCCGATCCGCGGTGACATCGCCTCCACGGTCCTGCCGACGGACATCGCCGGCTACCAGAAGTTCGACCTGTACCCGCAGAAGTACACCGGCGACAACCTGGACCTGACCGAGGCCAAGGCGCACTGGAAGAAGTGCGGCGCCGGCAACGTCAACACCACGATCCTGGCGCGCAACGACCGCCAGGACGAGGTCGACGCGGCCACCTCGATCATCGGCTCGCTGAAGAAGATCGGCGTCAACGCCAAGATCCAGTCGTACCCGACCAGCAAGTACTTCTCGGACTACGCCGGTGTGCCGGCGTTCAACAAGTCCAACAACGTCGGTCTGATCATGATGCAGTGGGGAGCCGACTTCCCGACCGGCTACGGCTACCTGCAGCAGATCCTCAACGGCAAGGCGATCAGCCAGTCCGGCAACACCAACCTGTCCCAGCTGGACGACCCGGACATCAACAACCTGCTCAACAGTGCCATCGCCAACACCGACCAGGCCGCCCGCGAGAAGGCGTACGGGGACATCGACCGGAAGGCGATGGAGCAGGCGGCGATCGTCCCGCTGACCTACTTCAAGGTCCTGATGTACCGCTCGCCCAAGGCCACCAACATGGTGTCCACCTCGGCCTTCAGCGGTGAGTACGACTACCTCAACATCGGCGTCAAGAAGTAGCAGCCCTGGAAGGCAGGTGAAGGCATTGGTGTCCGCGGGCCGGTCGCTCCCGGCCCGCGGCACCGGCGCCGCATTCCCGTGTTCTCGTACATCATCCGCAGGTTGATCAGCGCAGTGATCCTGCTGCTGATCGTCAGCGCGGTCACTTTCGGCATCTTCTTCCTGCTGCCGAAACTGGCCGGGCAGACCACCGACCAGCTTGCCCAGCAGTACATCGGAAAGGCCCCCACAGCCGCGGACATCGCCGCGGTCAAGCAGAACCTCGGCCTGGACAAGCCCGTGTACGAGCAGTACTGGGACTTCATCAAGGGCATCTTCGTCGGCGTCGACTACAAGTTCGGACCGGACGCGGCCACCTGCCACGTGCCGTGCTTCGGCTACTCCTTCAAGACCCACATCGAGGTCTGGCCGGAGATCCAGTCCCGGCTCCCGGTGACGCTGTCGCTGGCCGCCGGCGCCGCGGTGCTGTGGGTCGTCTCCGGTGTCGCCACCGGTGTGCTCTCCGCGCTCCGCCCCGGTTCGCTCTTCGACCGGCTGGCGATGGGTGTGGCGCTGGCCGGCGTCTCGCTCCCGATGTTCTTCACCGGCGCGCTGGCCCTGGCCCTGTTCACCTACCAGTGGCCGCTCTTCCAACGCAGTGACTACATACCGCTGCTGGACGACCCGCTGGGCTGGGCCCGGACCCTGGTCCTGCCCTGGGTCACGCTGGCCTTCCTCTACTCGGCGCTCTACGCCCGGCTCACCCGGGCCGGCATGCTGGAGACGCTGAGCGAGGACTACATCCGCACCGCCCGCGCCAAGGGCCTGCGGGAGCGCCGGGTGGTGGTGCGGCACGGTCTGCGGGCCGCGCTCACCCCGATCATGACCGTCTTCGGCATGGACCTGGGCCTGCTGCTCGGTGGTGCGCTCATCACCGAACAGGTCTTCTCGCTCAAGGGAGTCGGCGCCTTCGCGGTGGACTCCATCAACGCCAACGACCTGCCGAACGTGCTCGGCGTCACGCTGCTCGCCGCGTTCTTCGTCGTCCTTTGCAACCTGGTGGTGGACCTCCTGTACGCCGCCGTCGACCCGCGGGTGAGGCTCTCGTGACCGACTCTTCCGAGGACAAGACCACGGCGGCCGGGAAGCCCGCCGCCGAGGAGCCTGCGAAGGCTGCGGAGTCGGCGAAGGCTGAGGAGCCTGCGAAGGCCGAAGAGCCGGTTAAGGCCGAGGAGCCCGCGAAGGCTGCGGAGCTCACGAAGGCCGAAGAGCCGGTGAAGGCCGAGGCGACCGGGGTCGAGGTGACCGAGCCCGGCGCGGCCGGGAGCCCCTCCGCCTTCCTCGAAGTGCGGGACCTGAAGGTGCACTTCCCCACCGACGACGGCCTGGTGAAGTCCGTCGACGGGCTGACCTTCAGCCTGGAGAAGGGCCGGACGCTCGGCATCGTCGGCGAGTCCGGCTCCGGCAAGTCGGTGACCTCGCTGGCGATCATGGGCCTGCACCGGGCCTCCCGCCAGCAGCGCAGCAAGGTCCGGATGTCCGGCGAGATCTGGCTGGACGGCAAGGAGCTGGTCGCCGCCGAACCCGACGAGGTGCGTCGGCTGCGCGGCCGCGAGATGGCGATGATCTTCCAGGACCCGCTGTCCGCGCTGCACCCCTTCTACACGGTCGGCCAGCAGATCGTGGAGGCGTACCGCGTCCACCACGACGTCGACAAGAAGACCGCGCGCAAGCGGGCGGTCGAGATGCTCGACCGGGTCGGCATCCCGCAGCCCGACAAGCGGGTGGACGACCATCCGCACCAGTTCTCCGGCGGTATGCGCCAGCGCGCCATGATCGCGATGGCGCTGGTCAACAACCCCGAGCTGCTGATCGCGGACGAGCCCACCACCGCCCTGGACGTCACCGTCCAGGCGCAGATCCTGGACCTGATCCGCGATCTGCAGAAGGAGTTCGGCTCGGCGGTCATCATCATCACCCACGACCTGGGCGTGGTCGCCGAGATCGCCGACGACCTGCTGGTGATGTACGGCGGCCGGTGCGTGGAACGGGGCCCCTCGGACGAGGTGTTCGGCGCCCCGCAGCACCCCTACACCTGGGGTCTGCTCGGCTCCATGCCGCGGATCGACCGCGACCAGACCGAACGGCTGATCCCGGTCAAGGGCTCGCCGCCGAGCCTGATCAACGTGCCGTCCGGCTGTGCCTTCAACCCCCGTTGCCCGTACGCGGACGTCCCCAAGGACAACGTCACCCGCACGGTGCGCCCCGAACTGCAGCAGGTCGACGGCCGGCACTTCTCGGCCTGCCACCTGCCGCAGGAGGAGCGGCAGCGTATCTGGACCGAAGAGATTGCGCCGAAGCTGTGACCGAGACCAACGAGACGACCGAGACGACCGAGACGACCGAGTCCAACAAGACGACCGGGACGACCGGGACCCCCGAGACCACTGAGGCGACCCCGGCCACCGGGAGCCCGGAGCAGGACCGGACACCGCTGCTCACGGTCCGCGGCCTGGTCCGGCACTTCCCGATCACCAAGGGCCTGCTCAAGCGGAAGGTCGGCGCGGTCCAGGCGGTCGACGGGATCGACTTCGACGTCTTCCCCGGGGAGACCCTGGGCGTCGTCGGCGAGTCCGGCTGCGGCAAGTCGACGATGGGCCGGCTGATCACCCGGCTCGACGAGCCGACCGGCGGCTCCATCGAGTTCGAGGGCCAGGACATCACCCATCTGTCCCCGGGCAAGCTGCGCCCGCTGCGCCGCGACGTCCAGATGATCTTCCAGGACCCGTACGGTTCGCTGAACCCGCGGCACACCATCGGCGGGATCGTCTCCACCCCCTTCCGGCTCCAGGGCGTCGAGCCCGAGGGCGGGGTCAAGAAGGAGGTGCAGCGGCTGCTGGAGCTGGTGGGTCTGAGCCCGGAGCACTACAACCGCTATCCGCACGAGTTCTCCGGCGGCCAGCGCCAGCGCATCGGGATCGCCCGGGCGCTGGCCCTCAAGCCCAAGCTGGTGGTCGCCGACGAGCCGGTCTCCGCCCTCGACGTCTCCATTCAGGCCCAGGTCGTCAACCTCATGGACGACCTGCAGGAGGAGCTGGGGCTGACCTACGTCATCATCGCCCACGACCTCTCGGTCATCCGGCACGTCTCGGACCGGATCGCGGTGATGTACCTCGGCAAGATCGTCGAACTGGCCGACCGCGACGCGCTGTACGCGTCGCCGCGGCACCCGTACACCAAGGCGCTGCTCTCGGCGGTGCCGGTGCCGGACCCCAAGCGCCGCACCAAGCGCGACCGGATCCTGCTCAAGGGCGACGTCCCCTCGCCGATCAACCCGCCGTCCGGCTGCCGGTTCCGCACCCGCTGCTGGAAGGTGACGGAGGAGTGCGCCACCACCGAACCGCCGCTGGTCCGGCTGCGGACCGGGCACCAGGTGGCCTGCCACCACCCCGAGGGCGAGACCGACAACTCCGGTGCGGCGACCGAAAGTTCGGGCGGTAAGGCATCAAGTGGACAGTAACACCTGACGACTTGGCAAAGTCGCTGGTGAAGCAGGGCGGGAGAGTGCAGAGTCGGCGCGGTTGTTCTTCTCACATCCGCGTAACCGAAGGGACGGCTCATGGCACTCTCCCGTTCTGCGCGTCGCTCCTCCCGCTGGCTCGCCCTGGCCACCGCGGTGGCCTCGGCCGCCACCATCGCCGCGGCCCCGGCGGCCACACCGGGCGCCCCCGGCATCGGTGACCCCTACTTCCCCAACCTCGGCAACGGCGGCTACACGCCCCTCCACTACGACCTGGGCGTCAGCTACCACCCGGACTCCGGCCGGCTCGACGGCCGGACCACGCTGTCCGCCCGGGCCACCCAGAGCCTCTCCTCGTTCGACCTGGACCTCCAGAAGCTGACCGTCGACCAGGTCCGGGTCGACGGCCGACCCGCCCGCTTCTCCAGAACCGGCGACGAACTCGTCGTCCGCCCCGGCCGCCCGCTCTCCCGCGGCGAGCGCTTCACCGTCACGGTCGTCTACCACGGCGTCCCGCAGCCGCTCAGCGGCCCGATCGTCTTCGGTTCCCAGTACGGCTGGATGAAGACCAAGGACGGGGTGTTCGTGGCCTGCGAGCCCAACGCCGCCTCGACGTGGTTCCCCTCCAGCGACCATCCGGACGAGAAGGCCACCTACGACATCCGGATCGACGCCCCGAAGGGGCTGACCGGGGTCTCCAACGGGCGGCTGGTCGGCTCCGGCGAACACGGCGACCGGGCCTGGTTCCACTGGCGCGAGAGCCGCCCGATGGCGCCGTACCTGGCCACCGCCACCATCGGGAAGTTCGACGTCCGCACCGGCACCACCCCGGGCGGCACCCCGATCTACGTCTCCACCGACCCGACCCTCCCGACCGGCAAGGTCGACGTCTACGGCGTCACCGCGGAGGCCACCGACTACTGGTCGAAGCTCTTCGGGCCGTACCCCTTCGAGGAGACCGGCGCGATCGTGGACGACATGCCGCAGGCCGGCTTCTCCCTGGAGGTGCAGTCCAAGCCGGCCTACTCCGCGGTCCGCAGCGAGAGCACCATCGTCCACGAGCTGGCCCACCAGTGGTTCGGCGACTCGGTCTCGGTCCGGCAGTGGAAGGACATCTGGCTCAACGAGGGCTTCGCCACCTATGCCCAGTGGCTGTGGGCCGAGCACCGCGGCACCGCCTCCGCCCACGACGCCTTCCGCAAGGCGTACGCGGCCGCCCCGGCCGACGACGCCTTCTGGAAGATCAAGGTCTCCGACCCGCAGCGGGACACCATGTTCTCCGACGCGGTCTACGAGCGCGGCGCGATGACCCTCCAAGCGCTGCGCGAACGCATCGGCGACCGGGCCTTCTTCCGGCTGCTGCCGGCCTGGACCGCCCGGCACCGCTACGGCAACGCGGACACCGGCGACTTCATCGCGCTGGCCGAGAAGATCTCCGGGCAGCGGCTCGGGGACCTCTTCCACACCTGGCTGGACACCCAGAGCCGCCCCGCGCTGCCGGGGGCGTGACCGGCTAGCCGGCGTCGGCGCCCTTCTTGCCCCGGTCGCGCAGCTGCTGCGGCCGGGGCAGGTGCAGCCCCAGATAGAGCGCGCCCATCCGGAGTGCGAACACCAACCCCGCCGAGACCACCGCGGCGGGGTTGGCCCCGGCCCCGAGGCGGTCCAGCAGCAGGTAGCAGCAGGCGCCGGCCAGCGCCGCGATGGCGTAGACGTCCTCCCGCAGCAGCAGCGGCGGGAACTCCCCGCACAGCACGTCGCGGATGACCTCGCCGGCGACGCCGGTCAGCACCGCCAGGATGACGACCGCGAGCGGGGTGGCCCCCGCCGCGATGGCCGCCCGGGCCCCGATCACCGTGACCACGGAGAGCCCGATCGCGTCGACCACCAGCAGCGACTTCCGCGGCAGCGACCAGAAGCGCAGATAGACGATGGTGCCCACGCCGACGCAGATGATGACCGTCAGCAGTACCCAGTCGTGCGTCCAGTACAGCGGCCGGCGGTCCAGGATCACATCGCGCAGCGTGCCGCCGGAGATCGAGGCGGCGAACGCGAGGACCAGGCCGCCGAACGGATCCATGTTGGCGCGGTAGGCCGCCAGTACGCCGCTCGCGGCGAAGGCCGAGACCCCGATCAGGTAGAGCACGTGAAGCATGCGGTCATGATGACAGCAGCGGAGTGGATCGCTCCGGGCGCGTTCCCCACTCGACTCCGGACCGTTCCTCGAATTTGACACTACCGGTCGGTAATCAATCGGTGTAGCGTGCCGCCATGGCAACGGTGACCGCAGGAAATAGCGAGTTCGACCGCGACACCGCGGTCACCCGGCGCGCCCCGGGCGTCTACGACACCCACCTCTCCGCGGGCTGGACGATCATCAACGCCGTCAACGGCGGCTACCTCCTCGCCCTGATGGGCCGCGCCCTGGGCGAAGCGCTCCCGCACCCGGACCCGCTCACCATCACCGCGCACTACCTCACCGCCTCCGTGCCCGGCCCCGCCGTCGTCCGCACGGACGTGGTCCGCACCGGCCGCACCCTCTCCACCGGCACCGCCACCCTCGTCCAGTTCGCCGACGACGGCACCGAGGTCGAGCGGATGCGGGTGCTCGCCACCTACGGAGACCTCGCCGCCCTCCCCGACGACGTGCGCACCACCGCCAAGCCCCCGGCCCTCCCGCCCTACGAGCACTGCCTGGGCACGGACAGCGCGCCGGGCGACCGGCCGGCCATCCCCGGCAGCACCGCGATCGCCGAGCGCCTGGACATCCGGCTCGATCCGGAGACCGTGGGCTGGGCGGTGGGCGCCCCGTCCGGCAAGGGCGAGATGCGCGGCTGGTTCGGCCTGGCCGACGGCCGCGAGCCCGACCCGCTCTCCCTCCTGCTGACCGTCGACGCGCTGCCGCCCACCGCCTTCGAGATGGGCCTGCGCGGCTGGGTCCCCACCGTCGAGCTGACCTGCCACGTCCGGCAGCGCCCGGCGCCCGGCCCGCTCCGGGTGTCCATCACCACCCGCAATCTGGCCGGCGGCTTCCTGGAGGAGGACGCCGAGGTCTGGGACTCCGAGGACCGGCTGGTCGCCCAGTCCCGCCAGCTGGCCCGCACGATCCTGGCGAGGTAGCCGGGCCCGCCGCCGGGCCCCGGGTGCCGGGTCGGGCCGCCCGTCCCACGTGGATGACGACGACCGTCACCGTGGTGTCGCTGATCTCGTACAGGGCGCGATATCTGCCGCTGTGGATACGGCGCAGGTCCGGTGAGCCGTAGGGGATCGACCCTTCGGGGCGCGGGCATTCCGCCAGCAGGTCGATGGAGGCGAAGAGTTGGCGTAAGCCCTCGGGGTCGTCCTTGAGGAACAGGGCGGCCGCGTCCGGCGCGGGCTCGTCCCAGATGACGTCATAGCTCACTCGTGCTCCACGCCGAGGCGTGCGCGTGCTTCGTCGTGCGGCACGCCGCGGACGGCGCCGGCCGCCTGCCGGGCGCGGTATTCGGCGAGGGCGAGGGCGTCCTCGATGTCGGCCAGTTCCTGGGGGTTTATCAGCACCGCGGCGGGCTGCCCGTGATCGGTGATGGTGATGCGCTCGCGGGCGAGCGCGGTCCGGCGGACGAGCGAACCGAAGCAGGCCCGGGCCTCGGTCATCGCATAGGTGTCAGTCATGTACAGAACTGCACACTTCTGTCGCGGCCCTGGCTGGAGCGTGCGCCTTGGGGAATGCGCCCCCGCGCGGGTCGTGCGCCCCGGGGTGGCTCGTAGAATCAGCGGACCATGGTTTACCTCGACCACGCCGCCACCACCCCGATGCTCCCGGAGGCGGTGCAGGCGATGACCGCCCAGCTGACCGTCACCGGCAACGCGTCCTCCCTGCATGCCGCCGGCCGGCGGGCCCGGCGCACCGTCGAGGAGGCGCGGGAATCGCTCGCCGCCTCCCTGGGTGCGCGCCCCAGTGAAGTCGTCTTCACGGCGGGCGGCACCGAGGCCGACAACCTCGCGGTGAAGGGCCTGTACTGGTCCCGCCGGGCGGCCGATCCGGCGCGTACCCGGATCCTCGCCAGCCCCGTCGAGCACCACGCCGTCCTGGACACCGTCGAATGGCTCGCCGAGCACGAGGGCGCCACCGTCGACTGGCTGCCGGTCGACCGCTACGGCCGGGTGCATGCCGAGGCGCTGCGCGCGGCGATCGGCCGCAACCCCGCGGACGTCGCGCTGGCCACCGTGATGTGGGCCAACAACGAGATCGGCACCGTCCAGCCGGTCCGTGAACTCGCCGAGGTGGCAAGGGAGTTCGAGGTCCCGCTGCATGCCGACGCGGTGCAGGCGGTCGGCCAGCTGGACGTCGACTTCGCCGCTTCCGGGCTGGCCGCGATGACCGTCTCCGGTCACAAGATCGGCGGCCCGTACGGGATCGGCGCGCTGCTGCTGCGCCGCGAGTACGCCCCGGTGCCCGTGCTGCACGGCGGCGGCCAGGAGCGCCATGTCCGCTCCGGCACCCTCGACACCCCCGCCATCGCCGCGTTCGCCGCGGCCGGCCGGTACGCCGTCGCGCACCGGGAGGAGTTCGCCCGCGAGATCGGCGCGCTCCGCGACGACCTGATCAAGGCGGTGCGGGCCGCCGCCCCCGACGCCCTCCTCGGTGGCGACCCGGACCCGGCCGGCCGCCTCCCGGCCAACGCCCACTTCACCTTCCCCGGCTGCGAGGGCGACTCCCTGCTGCTCCTGCTGGACGCCCAGGGCATCGCCTGCTCCACCGGCTCCGCCTGCACCGCCGGTGTCGCCCAGCCCAGCCACGTCCTGCTGGCCACCGGGATGTCCCAGGACCTCGCCCGCGGCACCCTCCGCTTCTCGCTGGGCCACACCTCCACCGCCCAGGACGTGGCGGCACTGGCGGACGTCATCGGTCCGGTGGTGGAGCGGGCCCGGGGCGCGGGGCTGAGCTAGGGCGGGTCCGGTGCCTCACGCCCGGGGCGCGGGGCGGCGCAGTTCCGCCCGGACCAGCGTGAGGTAGCGGTCCCAGTCCCAGTGCGGCCCGGGGTCGGTGTGGTCGGTGCCCGGGACCTCGATGTGGCCGACGATGTGCTCCCGGTCGGCCGGGAAGCCGTACCGCCGGCAGATCCCGGCCGTCAGCCGGGCCGACGCGGCGTACATGTCCGGGGTGAAGGACTCCGGCCGGTCCACGAACCCCGCGTGCTCGATGCCCACGCTGCGCTCGTTGTAGCCGCGGTTCCCGGCGTGGAACGCCACGTCCAGCTCGCGGACGGCCTGCGCGACGTGCCCGTCACCGCGGACGACGTAGTGCGCCGACGCCTCGTGGAACGGGTCCCGGAACACCTTCAGCGCGGTGGCGAAGCTGCCCTGGACGACGTGGACCACCACCCGGTCGACGGTGTAGTCGTCCGGGCGGCCGGCCTGCCGGTAGTTCGCCGGGGACGCGGCCGACCACTGCGCGCCGGCGAAGTCGACCTCGCCCTCCTTGCGGGGCCGGCTGTTCCCCGGCAGCCGCCACCACCAGTACGCCAGCTCCTCGCGGGCCGCGACGGCCGTCGCCCCCGCGGCCACCACGGCCCCGCCGCCGAGCAGCAGCGCCCGGCGCCGGGTGAGCCGCTTCCCGGCGCGCTCCCCGGTCGCCGGCCGGTCCGTCGCGTGCCGTTCCCCGTCCCGCCCCCCGGCCGAGGGCAGCCGTTCCTCGTCCCGCGTCTCTTCCGTCGCCGCCATGCCCTCCACAACGCTTTCCGGGCGCGTTCCGGTTCCGTCTACTCTTGAGGGGCTATGACTGATGCCGCCGCCCCCCGCCTCCGCGTTCTCGCCGCCATGTCCGGTGGCGTGGACTCCGCCGTCGCCGCCGCCCGCGCCGCCGAGGCCGGCCACGACGTCACCGGGGTCCACCTCGCGCTGTCCGAGAACCCCAAGTCGTTCCGCACCGGCGCCCGCGGCTGTTGCACCATCGAGGACTCCCACGACGCCCGCCGCGCCGCCGACGTGATCGGCATCCCGTTCTACGTCTGGGACCTCGCCGAGCGCTTCCGCGAGGACGTCGTCGAGGACTTCATCGCGGAGTACGAGGCCGGGCGCACCCCGAACCCCTGCCTCCGCTGCAACGAGAAGATCAAGTTCGCCGCCCTCCTGGACAAGGCGCTCGCCCTGGGCTTCGACGCGGTGTGCACCGGCCACTACGCCAAGGTGATCCTCCGCGAGGACGGCGCCCGCGAGCTGCACCGCGCCGCCGACATGGCCAAGGACCAGTCCTACGTCCTCGGCGTGCTCGACGACCGGCAGCTGGCGCACGCCATGTTCCCGCTCGGCGACACCCCCACCACCAAGGCCGAGATCCGCGAAGAGGCTGCCCGCCGCGGCCTGTTCGTCGCCAAGAAGCCCGACAGCCACGACATCTGCTTCATCGCCGACGGCGACACCCAGGGCTTCCTCGCCAAGCGGCTGGGCACCGCCGAGGGCGCCATCGTCGACGAGTCCGGGGAGGTCCTGGGCAGCCACGACGGCGCCTACGGCTTCACCATCGGGCAGCGCAAGGGCCTGCGGCTGGGCCGCCCGGCCGCGGACGGCAAGCCCCGCTACGTCCTCGACATCTCCCCGGTGAACAACACCGTCACGGTCGGCCCGGCCGACTCCCTCGACGTGACGGCGCTCACCGCGATCCGCCCCCGCTGGTGCGGCCGCCCGCCGGCCTCCGGTCCGGCCGTCTACACCGCCCAGCTCCGTGCCCACGGCGGTGAGACCGAGGTCAGCGCGGAGGTCGTCGACGACTCCCTCCACGTGGCCTTCGCCGAGCCGGTCCGCGGGGTCGCCCCCGGCCAGGCGATCGTCCTCTACGACGGCACCCGGGTGGTCGGTTCGGCGACGATCGCCACCACGGTCCGCCGGCCGGCCGCCGCGCCGGCGCCGCAGGCCGGCTGACCCCACCCTCACCACGGGCCGCTCCACCTCGCTCCCGACCCGACCCGCCCGCACCACGGGCCCCGGCGTCACATCTGACAAATGTCACGGCCAAGTCGGGACAGGTGGAACTGCCGGCCGGCTCCCCCCGTACCCGAAGCTTGGGATGTCCGTCACGGCGCACCAGCCGCCGTGCACCGCCCAACTCGGGGGAGTCCGCAGTGAGTCAGCAGCAGTCCGCCGGCAGTCAGCTCGTCAAGGCCCTCGCCCCGCTGGTCGTCGACGCCGGCATTCCGATGGCCGCGTACTACGTCCTCAGCAGCGGCTTCGGGCTGACCGACGTGGCAGCCCTGGCCTGGAGCAGCGTCGTCCCGGCGCTGCGCACCGTCTGGGGCCTGGTCCGGGAGCGGACCGTCAACGGCCTCGCCCTGCTGATCCTCGTCGTCAACGCGGTGGGGCTGGCGACGAGCGCCCTGACCGGCGACGCCCGGCTGATGATGGCCAAGGACGGCGGCGTCAGCAGCGTCGTCGGGATCGCGGTGCTGCTGTCGGTGTGCGCCGGACGGCCCTTGATGACCGCCGCCCTCAAGCCCTGGGTGACGAAGGGCAGCCCGGAGGCGGACGCCGCATGGGACCGGCTGCGGGCGGACAGCGCGCGGTTCGGGCGGCTGGAGCGGCGGTTCTCGACGATCTGGGGGAGCGTGCTGCTGACCGAGTGCGTGGTCAAGGTCGCCGGTGCCTACCTCCTGCCGGTGCACACCATGGTCTGGCTGGGCACGGTGCTGACGGTGGTGGCGATCCTGCTGGCCATGGTGGCCGCCGGTGGCGCGGCCGCCGAGCCGATGGAGCGGATGGTCGAGGCCGAGGTCCGGGGGGCGGCCGGGACCTCGGGCGGCGCGGCCGACGGCGCCGAGCCGGCCCCGGCGGTGGCGGCCGGGGTGTGACGTACCCGCCGGGCGTGGGAGTTGGGGAAATCGCGTACAGGAACGGCTCGCCGGGCACCCCCGCTCTCGATCGGCCGGGCCTCGGCGCATAAGGTCTGCGATGCGACGGGACATCCAAGGCCCCGCGTCGACGGTTCAACGGCGATCCGGACGGCACGCGGCTTTCGTCGGCCACGAAGGGAACGGAAGTCATGTCGACTGTTCAATCTGAGGCCAAGCACGGCGGTCTGACCACCGAGCTGGCTTCCCTGCACGCCGAGCTGATCCGTCGGAATCCCGGTGAGGCGGAGTTCCACCAGGCGGCTCTGGAGGTCCTGGAGACGCTGGCCCCGGTGCTCACCGACCGGCCGGAGTTCGCGGACGCCAAGATCCTTGAGCGGCTCGTCGAGCCGGAGCGCCAGATCATGTTCCGCGTGCCCTGGCAGGACGACTCCGGGCAGATCCGCGTCAACCGCGGCTTCCGGGTGGAGTTCAACAGCGCGCTCGGCCCGTACAAGGGCGGCCTGCGGTTCCACTCGTCCGTCAACCTCGGCATCGTGAAGTTCCTCGGCTTCGAGCAGATCTTCAAGAACGCCCTGACCGGGCTGAACATCGGCGGCGGCAAGGGCGGCAGCAACTTCGACCCGCACGGCAAGTCGGACGCCGAAGTGATGCGCTTCTGCCAGTCCTTCATGACCGAGCTGCACCGCCACCTCGGCGAGCACACCGACGTGCCGGCCGGCGACATCGGCGTCGGCGGCCGGGAGATCGGCTACCTCTTCGGCCAGTACCGGCGGATCACCAACCGCTGGGAGGCCGGCGTCCTCACCGGCAAGGGCCTGGAATGGGGCGGTTCCAAGGCCCGCACGGAGGCCACCGGCTACGGCAACGTGCTCTTCACCGCGGAGATGCTCAAGCAGCGCGGTGAGGAGCTGGACGGCCAGCAGGTGGCGGTCTCCGGATCCGGCAACGTCGCGATCTACACCATCGAGAAGGCCCAGGCGCTCGGCGCGAACGTCCTGACCGTCTCGGACTCCGGCGGCTACGTCGTCGACGAGAAGGGCATCGACCTGGCGCTGCTCAAGCAGATCAAGGAGGTCGAGCGCGGCAGGGTCAGCGACTACGCGCAGCGGCGCGGCGGGTCGGCGAAGTACGTCGCCGGCGGGAACGTGTGGGACGTCGCCTGCGATGTGGCGCTGCCGTCGGCCACGCAGAACGAGCTCGACGCGGACGCCGCCCGGATCCTGGTCCGCAACGGCGTCAAGGCGGTCTCCGAGGGCGCCAACATGCCCACCACCCCGGAGGCGGTGGCGCTCCTGAAGGAGGCCGGTGTGGCCTTCGGCCCGGGCAAGGCGGCCAACGCCGGCGGCGTGGCGACCAGCGCGCTGGAGATGCGGCAGAACTCCGCCCGCGAGGCGTGGTCCTTCGAGCGCGCGGAGGGTGAACTCGCCTCGATCATGCGGGGGATCCACGACACCTGCTTCCAGACCGCCGAACGCTTCGGGCTGCCCGGCGACTACGTGGCGGGCGCCAACATCGCCGGCTTCGAGCGGGTCGCCGACGCGATGCTGGACCAGGGCCTGATCTGACGCCCGGCACCTGACGCCCGGCGTCCGACGCCCGGCCGGGCCCGCCCGCGGAACGCTCCGCGGCCGGGCCCGGCCTGCTTTACGCGACCCGTAGGGTGAACGGCATGAATATCTGCGTCTTCTGCTCCGCCGCCGACCTCGATGACCGTTATGTCCGGCCCGCCCGGAAGTTCGCGGAATCGATCGGCAAGGGCGGCCATGCTCTGGTGTGGGGCGGTTCGGACACCGGCCTGATGAAGGTCATGGCCGACGGCGTCCAGGAGGCGGGCGGCAAACTCCTCGGGGTCTCCGTGGAGTTCCTGGCGCACAAGGCGCGCGCCGACGCGGACGAGATGGTCGTCACCAAGGACCTCGCCGAGCGCAAGGCGCAGCTGCTGGCCCGCGCCGACGCCGTCGTCGTGATGGTGGGCGGTACCGGCACGCTGGACGAGGCGACCGAGATCCTGGAGCTGCGCAAGCACGGGATGCACGGCAAGCCGGTGGTGCTGCTGAACACCGCCGGTTTCTACGACGGGCTCAAGACCCAGTTCGAGCGGATGGACGCGGAGGGCTTCCTGCCGATCCCCCTGTCCGAGCTGGTGTTCTTCGCCGAGGACGGCGCGGCCGCGCTGGCCTACCTGGAGGAGCAGGTGCGCGCCCGGGGCTGACCCTCCGTCCGGGGGCACGCCGTAGGATCGTCCGCATGGGTACGCATTTGATCACGGGCGCCGGGTCGGGCATCGGCGCGGCGGTCGCGCGGCGGCTCGCCGAGCGCGGCGAGGAAGTCTGGCTGCTGGCGCGGGACCTCCGCCGGGCCAAGGACCTGACCGAGCAGTTCCCCGGGGCGCACGTCCTGGTCGGTGACCTCGCCACCCCCGAGAAGCTCGACTGGGCGCTCGGCCACCAGAAGCTGCCGACCCGGCTCGACTCGCTCCAGCACATCGCGGGCGTCATCGAGCTGGGCGCGGTCGGCGACCTGCCCGCCAAGGCGTGGCAGCGGCAGCTCGCCGTCAACCTCGTCGCGCCGGCCGAGCTGACCCGCCTGCTGCTGCCGCTGATCCGGATCGCCCGGGGCGACGTGGTCTTCGTCAACTCCGGCGCCGGGCTCGACGCGCACGCCAACTGGGGCGGGTACGCCGCGAGCAAGCACGGCCTGAAGGCGCTGGCCGACTCGCTGCGCGCGGAGGAGCACGCCAACGGCGTCCGGGTCACCTCGGTCTACCCGGGGCGCACCGCCACGCCCATGCAGGAGAGCACCCACCGCCAGGAGGGCAAGGAGTACGACCCGGCCCGGTGGATCGACCCGGAGTCGGTGGCCACCGCCATCCTCACCGCGGTCGACCTGCCGCGGGACGCGGAGATCAAGGACCTGGTGGTCCGGCCGGGCCGGTGACCGCTTCCGGCCCCGGGGCTCCCGGGGCCGCACCGGCGGCCCGGCCGCCCTCGCCCCCGTGCGCCGCGCGGGGGCGACGTACGCTTTCGGGGTGACCACGTCTAGGGCGACCACCGAAGCGAAGACCACCGCCGCGGCGGGGTGCGGGTTCCGGGAGATCCGGGGGCTCGTCACCGAGCTGAGCCGCCGCCTGGACGCCCACCAGCGCAGCCGGATCGCGGAGCTGGACCTGACGCCGACCCAGGCGAAGGCGCTGGAGGAGCTGGGCGAGCCCAGGACCGCGCGGGAGTTGGCCGCGGTGCTGTGCTGCGAGCCGCCGAACGTCACCTACGTCATCTCCAAGCTGGAGAAGCAGGGCATGGTGGTCCGCCGCCCGCATCCGGCGGACGGGCGGGCCAAGCAGCTGGTGCTGACCGAGGCCGGCCGGGAGCTGCGGCTGGACCTGCTGCGGCGGATGGGCACCGAGTCGCCGCTGGACCACCTCTCGCACGCCGAGCGCAGTGCGCTCCGCGACGAGCTGCTCAGGGCGCTGGGCCGGACCGCCGGCTAGCCCGCCCTCCTCGCAGGCCCCCGGGGCGTACCCCGGGGGCCTTTCGGTATGGCTTCGGCAAAGTTATAGCTGTAACTGTCACTGCTGACGGATGGATACAGCTATAACTAAATCTATGATCACTGAGACCGCGGCGCCGCGCAGTACGGCGAGTGCCCCGACCCGCCCCGCGCCCGCCCGCGGCGGCGCCCAACTCCTCGTCCTGGCCCTCGGGTTCGTGATGGCGAGCCTGGACACCGGCATCATGAACGTCGCCGCGCACGACCTGCGGGCCCGGCTCGGACTGACCATGTCCGGCCTCACCTGGGTCGTCGACGGCTACGTCCTCTCCTTCGCCGCGCTGCTGCTGCTCGCCGGCTCGCTCGCCAGGCGGTACGGCGCCCGCCGGATCTACCTCGTCGGACTGGCCGCCTTCACCGCCGCCTCCCTGCTGGGAGCCGCCGCGCCGGACGGCGCCGCCCTGGTGGCGGCCCGCCTCGCCCAGGGCGCGGGCGCCGCGCTCTTCATGCCCAGCTCGCTGTCGCTGCTGATGAAAGCCTTCCCGGAGCCGGCCCGCCGAGCGAAGGTGCTCGGCATCTGGTCCGCGATCGTCTCCACCTCCGTCGCCCTGGCGCCGACCCTCGGCGGCCTGCTCGTCGGCACCCTCGGCTGGCGCAGCATCTTCCTGGTCAACCTCCCCATCGGGATCGTCGGACTGCTGCTCACCCGCCGGGTGATCGCGGCGGTCCCGGGCAGCGGCGCACCGCTCGGCGGCAGCGGCCACGTCCTGGGCCTGCTCGCCCTCGGCGGCCTCAGCTACGCCCTCATCGAGGGGCCCGCCGCCGGCTGGTCCGCGCCCGGCGTGCTGGCGGCGTTCGCGGTGACGGTGCTCGCCGCCGCCGGGTTCGTGATCCGGGAACGGACCGCCCGCACCCCGGTCCTGCCCGTCGCGCTCTTTGCCGACAGCCGCTTCAGCGCCGCCAACGCGGTCGGCTTCCTCTTCAACTTCGCCTTCTACGGCGCCCTGTTCGTCCTCGGACTCTTCCTCCAGACCGGGCGCGGCGCCGGCGCGGTGACGGCGGGCCTGCAGATGCTCCCGGCCGTCCTGGTCCTCCCGCTCGGCAACGTGCTCTACACCAAGATCGCCCCGCGCACCGGCAACCGGGCCGCGCTCACCGCCTCCCTGGCGGTCTCCGCCGCCGGCTACCTCCTGCTCTTCCTCCTCCTGACGCCGTCCCTGCCCTACGGGGTGATCGCGGTGGTGCTGGCCGTCGCCAACCTCACCAGCGGCATCAGCTCCCCGGCGCTGACCGGCGTCCTGATGGAGGCCGCCGGCCGCGAGCACGCCGACATCGGCAGCGCGACCCTCAACGCCAACCGGCAGGTCGGCTCGCTGGTCGGCATCGCCGGCATGGGCGCCGTGCTGACCGGCGCGAGCGGCGCCTACCAGGGGACCGGGTACGCCTTCGCGCTGACCGCACTGGCCCTGGCGGCCGCGGCGGCAACGGGTTGGCTGGGCCTGCGCGGGAGGAACTGACCGGCCGGCAGACCGACTCACGGACCGGCCGGCTGACCGACCGGGGACGGGAGGCGCGGCGGGCGTGGGCGGCCGTGCCGGGCGCACGGCGGTGGGCCGGGCGGGGCTGGGGCAGCCCGCCGGGCCCACCGCCGCATACCCTTCCTGGGTGAGTGAGAACACCAGGCACAAGTGGGCCGCAGGCGCGGCGACCGGCATCGGATCGATGCCGGGCGGTGACGCACGCGAAGCGGCGAAGACCGTCACCGGGTCGCTGGAGGACTTCCCCCATCTGCCCGAGCTCCCCGCCCGGGGACCCGGCGCCGACATGATCGGGCGGACCCTGGGCCTGCTCGTCGAGGTCTACGCCCATGTGGAGCCCAGCGGCTGGCGGATCAGCGACCGGCCCGGCCGCGACACCCGGCGGTCCCGCTCCTGGCTCGGCGAGGACCTGGACGCCCTGGAGGAGTTCACCCAGGGGTACACCGGGCCGCTGAAGGTCTCCGCGGTCGGCCCGTGGACGCTGGCCGCCGCCCTGGAACTGCGCAACGGCGAGGCGGCGCTCGGCGACCCCGGGGCCTGCCGGGACCTCACCGCGTCCCTCGTCGAGGGGCTGCGCGGCCATCTCGCGGAGGTCCGGCGCCGGGTGCCGGGCGCCGAGGTGGTCCTCCAACTCGACGAGCCGTCGCTGACCGCGGTGCTCCAGGGACGGGTGCGGACCGCGAGCGGCTACCGCACCCACCGGGCCGTGGACCGCGCGGTCGTCGAGGACGCGCTGCGCGACCTCGTCGGGGCGGCGGACGGCGCACCGGTCGTGGTCCACTCCTGCGCGCCCGAGGTGCCGTTCGGACTGCTCCGGCGGGCCGGCGCCACGGGCATCTCGTTCGACGCCGCACTGCTCACCGAGCGTGAGGACGAGGCGCTCGGCGAGGCGGTCGAGGGCGGTACCGCGCTGTTCGCGGGCGTGGTGCCGGGCGTGGACGGCCGATTGTCAGACCCTGCCGGTAGCGTCATGGGTGTCCGGACGCTGTGGCGCAGGCTGGGGCTGGCGCCGGGGCTCCTCGCGGAGTCCGTGGTGGTCACCCCGTCGTGCGGTCTGGCGGGCGCCTCGCCCGCCTACGCCCGCGCGGCCCTCGCCCACTGCGTCCGGGCGGCGAGGTCGCTCGTGGACAACCCTGAGTGATCGCCCTGACAGGACACGGGAGGACAAGACGGTGGCTGGCGAACAGCACGCAGCGGCATCCGAGGTGCCCGCCGCGGCACGGGAGGAGCACGCGCAGCTCGCTGAGCAGATCGAGGAGCACCGCTTCCGGTACTACGTGAAGGACGCCCCGGTCGTCAGCGACGCGGAGTTCGACAGGCTGCTGCGCTCCCTTGCGGCCCTGGAGGAGACCCACCCCGAGTTGCGCACCCCGGACTCCCCGACGCAGAAGGTCGCCGGCTCCTACGCCACGGAGTTCACCGAGGTCGCGCACCGCGAGCGGATGCTCTCGCTGGACAACGCCTTCGACGACGAGGAACTGTCGGCCTGGGCCGAGCGGATCGCCACGGAACTGGGCGGCGACCCCAAGAGCGCCGGCTACCACTTCCTGTGCGAGCTGAAGGTCGACGGCCTCGCGGTCAACCTCACCTACGAGCACGGCCGGCTCACCCGCGCCGCGACCCGCGGCGACGGCCGCACCGGCGAGGACATCACGCCCAACGTCCGCACCATCGCCGAGATCCCGCACCGCCTCACCGGCGACCGGGTCCCGGCGCTGGTCGAGATCCGCGGCGAGGTCTACTTCCCGATGGAGAAGTTCCTGGAGCTCAACGAGCGCCTGGTGGCCGACGGCAAGCCCCCGTTCGCCAACCCCCGCAACGCCGCGGCCGGTTCGCTGCGCCAGAAGGACCCCAAGGTCACCGCCACCCGCCCGCTGCACATGGTGGTGCACGGCCTCGGTGCCCGCGACGGCCTGGAGATCGACCGCCTCTCCGGGGCGTACGACCTCCTCAAGGAGTGGGGCCTGCCCACCGCGTCGCACAACCGCGCCGTCGACTGCCTCGCCGCCGTACGGGAGTTCATCGCCCACTACGGCGACCCCGAGACCCGCCGCACGGCCGTCGAGCACGAGATCGACGGTGTCGTGGTCAAGCTCGACGAGATCCGGCTCCAGGGCCGGCTGGGCGCCACCTCGCGGGCACCGCGCTGGGCGATCGCCTGGAAGTACCCGCCGGAGGAGGTCAACACCAAGCTGGTGGACATCCGCGTCGGCGTCGGCCGCACCGGACGGGTCACGCCGTACGCGGTCGTCGAGCCGGTCACCGTCGCCGGGTCCGAGGTGGAGTTCGCCACCCTGCACAACCAGGACGTGGTCAAGGCCAAGGGCGTCCTGATCGGCGACACCATCGTCATCCGCAAGGCGGGCGACGTCATCCCGGAGATCCTGGGCCCGGTCGTCGACCTGCGGGACGGCACCGAGCGGGAGTTCGTGATGCCGGCCGAGTGCCCCGAGTGCGGCTCCCCGCTCCAGCCCGCCAAGGAAGGCGACATCGACCTGCGGTGTCCCAACGCCCGGTCCTGCCCCGCCCAGATCCGCGAGCGGCTGTTCTACCTCGCCGGCCGCAAGTGCCTGGACATCGAGAACTTCGGCTACGTCGCCGCCACCGCGCTCAGCCAGCCGCTGGAGCCCACCGAGCCGCCGCTCATGGACGAGGGCGGCCTCTTCGACCTCTCCGTCGAGCAGTTGCTGCCCATCAAGTCCCATGTCCTCGACCCGGACACCGGCCTGCCCAAGCGCGACCCGAAGACCGGCCAGGAGAAGGTCGTCACCTTCTTCGCCAACCAGAAGGGCGAGCCGAAGAAGAACACCCTCGCCATGCTGGAGAACATCCAGGCCGCCAAGGAGCGGCCGCTGGCCCGGATCCTCACCGGTCTGTCGATCCGCCACGTGGGCCCGGTCGCGGCGCAGGCGCTGGCGCGCGAGTTCCGCTCCATCGACCGGATCCGGGAGGCCGACGAGGAGGAACTCGCCGCCGTGGACGGCGTCGGCGGCACCATCGCGGCCTCGCTCAAGCAGTGGTTCGCGGTGGACTGGCACCAGGAAATCATCGAGCGCTGGCGGGCCGCCGGCGTCCGGATGGAGGAGGAGCAGGCGGGCGAGGCGGGCCCGCGTCCATTGGAAGGCGTCACCGTCGTGGTAACGGGCACACTTCAGTCACACACGAGAGATGGCGCGAAAGAAGCGCTGCAGGCTCTTGGAGCGAAGGTGACCGGATCCGTTTCCAAGAAGACCGGATTCGTAGTGGTGGGCGACAACCCCGGTTCGAAGTACGACAAAGCCATGCAGTTGAAGGTCCCCGTGTTGGACGATGATGGCTTCGCTGTGCTGCTGGAGCAGGGTCCCGAGGCAGCACGAGCGGTAGCTGTCACTCCGCCTGAGGAGGAGTGAGGTGTCACCCCATCGGCGCATACCAGATTGATCCGGGAGGCCGGGTCGCATTCGGGCAACCGCTGCGGATCGCTGCCCGCAACAGCCTTCCGCGGCCTACTGTTGACGTGTGCGCCTGCCGTGGCGCGGGCACAGCCGGCTGTGAGAGGGATCGGAATGAAACCGACCGACAGCGCCGCTCCGGCGTCGCGGCTCCGCCGGCTTGTGGTGCCTGCGTTGCCCGCGGCCATCGTCACCGCGGCGGGCGTGACGCTCGCCGCGGGAGTGCTGCACACCCTCGGCGGCGGTGCGCCGCTGTTCCCCGCAGGAGCCGTCGGCTGGTCGCTGGCGGTCCTGACCGGTGTCATCGTCGGCCACCTGGTCGCCCTCGGCCGGGACCGGTGGTGGGGCGGCACCGGCTCCGGGGCCGCGCTCGCCCTCGCCGTACTCCTCCTCTACGGCTGGGTGCCGGCCACCCTGGTCAGCCTCTCCGTGGTGGTCCTGGTCGGCGCCGCCAGACGGCAGCGCTGGCGACAGGCCCTGGTCCACGGGGCTGTTGACGTCCTCGGCATCGGCGCCGCGGCGCTCGGCCTGGCGGTCTGCGGGGTGCACCCCGCCGTCCGCCGGCCCTGGACGCCCGATGCCTGGGACATCTCGGTGCTGCCCGAAGTCCTTGTGATGGCGGGGAGTTACCTCCTCGTCAGCCGGGGACTGCTCTGGTTCAGCCGGCTGCCGGTCGGCGGCGGCCTGCCCGCCATCGCCCGCACCGCGGTGGTGCGGCAGGCACTGGTCGGCATCGCCCTGCTCGGCATCTCCCCGCTGATCGCGGTCTGCGCGGTGGGCGCCCCGCTGCTGCTCCCGCTGTTCGCGGTCCCGCTGATCGCGTTGGACTCCACCCTCTGGATAGCCCGGGCCCGCGCCGAGGAGCAACTGCGCGACCCGCTCACCGGTCTGCCCAACCGCCAGTGGCTGCTGGAGCGCACCTGGACGGCCCTGGACGAGGCCGAGCGGGCCGGCACCCGGGCCGCCCTCGTCCTCATCGACCTCGACCGCTTCCGCTCCGTCAACGACACCCTCGGACACCTCGCCGGCGACCGCCTGCTGCTCCAGATCGCCGACCGGTTGCGGCACGCCCTCCCGCGCGGCGCCGAGGCCGCCCGGCTCGGCGGCGACGAGTTCGCCGTCCTGCTGCCGGCCACCGACTCCCTCACCAGCTCCCAGCGGGTGGCCCGCAACCTCGTCGCGGCCCTCAGCTCCCCGCTGGACCTCGACGGACTGACCCTCGTGCTCGAAGCCAGCGCGGGGGTCGCGGTCTTTCCCGAGCACGCGCTGGACGCCGAAGGGCTGCTGCGCCGCGCCGACGTGGCGATGTACCAGGCCAAGCGGGACCGCAGCGGCGTCGAGCTCTACGAGGCCAAGCGGGACGGCAACACCCCCGACCGGCTCGGCCTGCTGGGCGATCTGCGGCGCGCCCTGGACGCCGGCGACGTGGAGTTGCACTACCAGCCCAAGGTCCGCTTCGACGGCCATGTCTCCGGACTGGAGGCGCTGGTCCGCTGGGTCCATCCGGACCGCGGCCGGGTCCCCCCGGACGAGTTCATCGCCATCGCCGAGTCCTCCGGCCTGATGCCCCGGCTCACCGAGTACGTCCTGGAGACCGCCCTCGCCCAGGTGGCGCGCTGGCGCGCGATGGGCCTGGAGGTGCCGGTCGCGGTGAACGTCTCACCGCGCGATGTGCACTCCCCGGGCTTCGCCGGCGCGGTCGCCGCCCGGCTCGCCCGACATCGCGTCCCACCAGGGGCACTCCAGCTGGAGATAACCGAACACGTCCTGTTGGAGGACCCGCAGCGGGCCGCCGACACCCTGGCCGGGCTCACCGCCCACGGCGTGAAGATGTCCCTGGACGACTTCGGCACCGGCTACAGCTCCCTGGTCCACCTGCGGCGCCTCCCGGTCAGCGAGCTGAAGATCGACCGGTCCTTCGTGGCCCGGCTGGCCGTCGACAACGAGGACGCCGAGATCGTCCGCTGCACCCTCGACCTCGCCCATTCGCTGGGCCTCCTGGTCGTGGCCGAGGGCGTCGAGGACGACGAGACCTGGGAGCGGCTGCGCGACCTGGGCTGCGACGCCGTCCAGGGCTGGCTGGTGGCCGCCGCGATGCCCCCGGACGAGACCACGGCCTGGCTGCGGGCCCGCGGTGAGCACGGGTGGCGCCGTGCGTCGGAGACGACCGCCCTGGCGGCGGAGAAGGCAGCCGAGCGCCCTTCGGGACAGGTCCTGAACTGACCCGGCCACCGGCCGTCCCAAGTCCCCGCTCCGACACCACCGCGCAACCCCCCGCACCTGACCGGCCGGCCCTCAGCCAAGGGGCACCGAACCGGCCCGCCACCGCCCGACCCGAAGCGAACGAACCGGAAGCCGACGAGCCGCAAGCCGACGACCCGGAAGACAACGAGCCCGAAGCCGACGAGCCGCAAGCCGACGACCCCGAAGCCGACGCCCCCGAAGCCGACGAGCCGGCAGTGCACGACCCGGCAGCGCACGACCCGGCACCGCGGGCGCCGGACGGCCCCGGCGCGCCGGACGACCCCAGGGCAAACGATCCGCCACCGGGCCCCCCGGCGGCGGACGGCGGCTGACCCCGGCCGCCGCCGGGACCCGTGGGGCGGCCCCCGGCGGACCGCCCGCGCCCCGCCGGGCGGCCCGCCGGACCGGCCCGCGAGGCGCTCCGGCGAAAGCGTTTCGCGGCAGCGTTCCCGTACGCCATAGGATTGGGCCGGAATACTCCGCCGGAGAATTCGCTCAGAAATCTCCTTCCGGACACTCCGCCCAGAACACTCCGCCGAAAACACCAGAGGATCTCTGCATGCCTGGCATCACGCGCGAGGAGGTCGCCCACCTCGCCCGGCTGGCACGTCTGGAGCTGAAGGACGAAGAGCTCGACCACTTCGCCGGACAGCTCGACGACATCATTGGCGCGGTCGCCCGCGTCTCCGAGGTCGCCGGCCAAGACGTCCCGCCGACGTCCCACCCGCTGCCCCTGACCAACGTGATGCGGCCGGACGAGGTCCGTCCGTCGCTCACCCCCGAGCAGGCGCTCTCCGGCGCCCCGGCCCAGGAGCAGCAGCGTTTCAAGGTGCCGCAGATCCTGGGGGAGGAGTGACCGACATGGCTGACCTGATCAAGCTCACCGCCGCCGAGATCGCGGCGAAGATCGCCGCCGGCGAGCTCACCGCCGTCGAGGTGACCGAGGCGCACCTGGCCCGCATCGAGGCCGTCGACGAGAAGGTGCACGCCTTCCTGCACGTGGACCGCGAGGGCGCGCTGGCCCAGGCCCGCGCCATCGACGAGAAGCGGGCCCGTGGCGAGAAGCTGGGCCCGCTGGCCGGTGTCCCGCTCGCCCTGAAGGACATCTTCACCACCCAGGACATGCCGACCACCGTCGGCTCGAAGATCCTCGAAGGGTGGATGGCGCCCTACGACGCCACGCTGACCAAGAGGCTCAAGGAAGCCGACGTCGTCATCCTCGGCAAGACCAACATGGACGAGTTCGCCATGGGGTCGTCGACGGAGAACAGCGCCTACGGGCCGACCGGCAACCCCTGGGACCTCACCAAGATCCCCGGCGGCTCCGGCGGCGGCTCCTCCGCCGCCCTGGCCTCCTTCCAGGCCCCGCTGGCCATCGGCACGGACACCGGCGGTTCGATCCGCCAGCCCGCCGCCGTCACCGGCACCGTCGGCGTCAAGCCCACCTACGGCGGGGTCTCCCGCTACGGCATGGTGGCCTTCTCCAGCTCCCTGGACCAGGGCGGCCCGTGCGCCCGCACGGTGCTGGACGCGGCGCTGCTGCACGAGGCCATCGCCGGCCACGACCCGCTGGACTCCACCTCCATCGACGCCCCGGTCCCGGCGGTCGTCGAGGCGGCCCGCAACGGCAGCGTGGACGGGATGCGGGTCGGCGTCGTCAAGCAGTTCCGCGGCGAGGGCTACCAGCCCGGCGTCCTGCAGCGCTTCGACGAGTCGGTCGCGCTGCTCAAGGAGCTCGGCGCCGAGATCGTCGAGCTGGACTGCCCGTCCTTCGACCTGGCGCTGGCCGCGTACTACCTGATCGCGCCCTCCGAGTGCTCCTCGAACCTCGCCCGCTTCGACGCCATGCGCTACGGCCTGCGGGTCGGCGACGACGGCACGAAGTCCGCCGAGGACGTCACCGCACTGACCCGCGAGGCCGGCTTCGGCCCCGAGGTCAAGCGCCGCATCATGCTCGGCACGTACGCGCTCAGCTCCGGCTACTACGACGCGTACTACGGCAGCGCCCAGAAGGTCCGCACGCTGATCACCCGCGACTTCGAGCGGTCCTTCGAGCAGGTCGACGTGATCATCTCGCCGACCACGCCGACCACCGCGTTCCCGATCGGCGAGCGCAGCGACGACCCGATGGCGATGTACCTCGCCGACGTGTGCACCATCCCCGCCAACCTGGCGGGCAACGCCGCCATGTCGCTGCCCTGCGGTCTGGCCCCCGAGGACGGGCTGCCGGTGGGGCTGCAGATCATCGCCCCGGCCATGGCCGACGACCGGCTCTACAAGGTCGGCGCCGCGGTCGAGTCCGCGCTCACCGAGAAGTGGGGCCACCCGCTCCTTGAGGAGGCACCGGCCCTGTGAGCGGAGCTGTCAACGAGGTCCTGCTGGAGGAGACGCTGTGAGTGGAAAGCTGGCCAAGGCCAAGAGCTTCAAGAAGTCCAAGCCCGGCACCTACCTGTCCATCGGCACCACGCTGTTCGGCGCGGTGAGCGTCGTCAAGCAGGCGAAGAAGGCCAAGGGGGAGCACGACACGCTCCAACTGATCGACGCCGTTGTCTCCGCCGCCGCCATCGTCACCGGTGTCGCCCTGCTCGTCCGCGAACTGCGCCGTCTCAACGACGACGACGTCCTCGCGGGCTGACCGGCGCCGGACCTGAGAGGTTAGTTTCACCGTGACTGTCACCGACCTGGTGCCGTACGAGGACGCGCTGGCCACCTACGACCCTGTGATGGGTCTTGAGGTGCACGTCGAGCTCGGTACCAAGACCAAGATGTTCTGCGGGTGCGCCACCACGCTGGGCGCCGAGCCCAACTCGCAGACCTGCCCCACCTGCCTGGGCCTGCCCGGCTCCCTCCCGGTCGTCAACGCGACCGGCGTGGAGTCCGCCATCAAGATCGGCCTGGCCCTGAACTGCACCATCGCCGAATGGTGCCGCTTCGCCCGGAAGAACTACTTCTATCCGGACATGCCGAAGAACTTCCAGACCTCCCAGTACGACGAGCCGATCGCCTTCGACGGCTACCTCGACGTGCAGCTGGAGGACGGCGAGATCTTCCGCGTCCACATCGAGCGCGCCCACATGGAGGAGGACACCGGCAAGTCCACCCACATCGGTGGGGCGACCGGCCGGATCCACGGCGCCCGGCACTCGCTGCTGGACTACAACCGCGCCGGCATCCCGCTCATCGAGATCGTCACCAAGCCGATCGAGGGCGCCGGCGAGCGGGCCCCCGAGGTCGCCAAGGCGTACGTCGCCGAGCTCCGCGAGCTGATCAAGGCGCTGGGCGTCTCCGAGGCCCGTATGGAGATGGGCCAGATGCGCTGCGATGTGAACCTCTCGCTGCGGCCCCACGGCACCGAGAAGTTCGGCACCCGCTCGGAGACCAAGAACGTCAACTCGCTGCGCTCCGTCGAGCGGGCCGCCCGTTTCGAGATCCAGCGTCACGCCGCGGTGCTCTCCTCCGGCGGCACGATCGTCCAGGAGACCCGGCACTTCCACGAGGAAGACGGTTCCACCACCGCGGGCCGGATCAAGGAGGAGGCGGAGGACTACCGCTACTTCCCCGAGCCGGACCTGGTGCCGGTGGCCCCGGCCCGCGACTGGGTCGAGGAGCTGCGGGCGACCCTGCCCGAGCTGCCGCGGGTCCGCCGCAACCGGCTCCGCGAGGAGTGGGGCGTCTCCGAGCTCGACATGCAGTCGATCCTCAACGCCGGTGCGGTCGACCTGATCGTCGCCACCACCGAGGCCGGTGCGGACGCCGCCGCGGCCCGCAAGTGGTGGATGGGCGAGCTGGCCCGCCGCGCCAACGAGGACGGGGTGGAGCTCGGCGCACTGCCGATCACCCCGGAGCAGGTCGCCCGGGTCGCCGCGCTGGTCTCCGAGGGCTCGCTCAACGACAAGCTGGCCCGCCAGGCCATCGAGGGCGTGCTGGCCGGCGAGGGCGACCCCGACGCGGTCGTCGAGAAGCGCGGCCTGAAGGTCGTCTCCGACGAGGGTGCGCTCGGCACCGCCGTGGACGAGGCGATCGCCGCCAACGCCGCGATCGCCGACAAGATCCGCGGCGGCAAGGTCGCCGCCGCCGGTGCCCTGGTCGGCGCGGTCATGAAGGCCACCCGCGGTCAGGCGGACGCCGCCCGCGTCCGCGAGCTGATCCTGGAGAAGCTGGGCGTCGAGGGCTGATCCCCCGCTGGTACGCGAAGCGGCCGTCCTTCTGCGGAAGGGCGGCCGTTTCGCGTGCGGGCGCGACGCGTGAACCGGGCCGGGGGCGAGGAATGCCGCGGCCGCTGCTGCTCGCCGCCAGCCCGGTCAGTGACCGAGGCGGGCCAGGGCGGCGAGCGGGTAGCGCTCCCCGGCCACCGCGCCGTCGGGCACGGCGGCGCGGAGCCGGTCCGCCTGCTCCGGGCTGAGCACGAGGTCGGCCGCGGCCGCGTTCTCCTCCAGATACGTCCGGCGCTTGGTGCCGGGGATCGGCACGAGGTCCTCGCCCTGGGCGAGCAGCCAGGCCAGGACGGCCTGCGCCGGGGTGCAGCCGAGGGACTCGGCGGTGGTGCGCAGGGCCCGTACGAGTGCGAGATTGTGCTCGATGTTCTCGTCCGCGAACCGCGGCCACCGGCGCCGGGCGTCGTCGGCGGTGAGGTCGCCGCGGGAGGAGAGGGCGCCCGTCAGCATGCCGCGCCCGAGCGGTGAGTACGCGACGACGCCGATGCCCAACTCCCGGCAGGTCGCCTGCATCTCGCCCTCCAGCACCTCGCGGGTGAAGAGGGAGTGCTCCAGCTGTACGGCGCTGATGGGGTGGATGGCGTGGGCCCGGCGCAGCGTCCGCGGGTTCACCTCGCTGAGGCCGAGGTGGCGTACGGAGCCCTCGGCGACCAGCTCCGCCATGGCGCCGACCGTCTCCTCGATGGGGACGGCCGGGTCGCGCCGGTGCATGTAGTACAGGTCGATCCGGTCCGTGCCGAGGCGGCGCAGGGAGGCGTGGCACGCGGTGCGCACCCAGGCGGCGGAGGTGTCGACCTCGTTCACCCGCCCGGTGGCCGCGTCGTGCCGCAACCCGAACTTGGTCGCGACGACCAGTCCGTCCCGCACGGCGGTCGGCCGACTGCTCAACCAACGCCCGAGGAACTCCTCGTTGGCGCCCCGCCCGTACGCGTCCGCGGTGTCGAGCAGGGTCACCCCGAGCTCGACCGCCCGGTCCAGGGTGCGGAGGGACTCGGCATCGTCCGGTACGCCGTACGACGTCGACATCCCCATGCAGCCCAGGCCGAGCGCGGAGACGGCCGGTCCGTGGGAGCCGAGCCGCCGCTGCCTCACAGCCGCACGACGTCCGCGACGAACGCGCCCCAGGCACCGGCCGGCAGGGTGAGCACCGGCCCGTCGGGGTTCTTGGAGTCGCGGATGTGGATGGTGGTGTGGGAGGCGGACACTTCGAGGCAGGCGCCGCCTTGGTCGCTGCTGTGGCTCGACTTGCGCCAGTCGGCGGCTACTTCGAGGCAGTTGCCACCCGCGCTGGCGCTGTAGCTGGACTTGAACCAGGCAAGACCGTCGGAGGACGTCTGGGCTGCTGTGCTGGTCATGACTCTCCTAGCAAGTCGTCCAGCAGACCCTTGGACTCCTCAGGGGTGAGGGCCTGCGACCGCAGCATCCCATACACCTGTTGGTACACGCTGACCTCACCGGGGTCGTCGACCAGGAAGCTGATGCGTTGCGCCTCGATGTATGCCAGGTGATCGTGGTCGGGCGTCTCCAGAAGGACGAGGGGGCCGTCGAGCGAGGCATGTGCGCCTCGGGAGGTAGGCATGATCTGGAGTCCCAGGAAGGGAAGTTCGGCGCATTGCCGAAGATGGCGGAGCTGTCCGCGTAGAGTGTCCGGCCCTCCTACGGGTCGATGGAGCAGCACCTCTTCCAGGATGAAGTTGAGCATCGGCCGAGGCTTCTTGCGTTCCAGGAGCCTTTGGCGATCGAGTCGCGCGGAGACCCATTCGTCCGCCTGGTCCTCATCAAGTGGCGGGTAGAGGCAGTCGAACACGGCTCGTGCGTAAGGCGCGGTCTGTAGAAGGCCCGGAACCACCTGGTTCTCGTACGAGAGCAATGTCAGTGCCTCCTCCTCGTGCTCCACGAGTGACTGGACGAAGGCGGGGAGTTTCTCGCGCTCCGGCACTTTTTTGACCGCAACCGCCAACGCCCCCTTCGTTCCCAGGATTTCGTCGAACGCCTCGGCCAGGTCGATCTTCAGGGCTCTGCGGCCCTGTTCGATCGAGCCGATGGTGTCCTCGTGTACGCCGACGGCCTCGGCCAGTGCCGGTTGCGTCAACCGGGCCGCCCTGCGGAAGTGGCTCAACTGGGCGCCGATCACATGCCATGACGTGATCCGCTTCGGTTTGTTCGCCTGGTGCATGCCGCTTGCCTTCCCCCCGCCGTGACCGTCTGATGCGGCGTGAAGTCGTACATCGCATCTGTACGACTTCACGCTGTGGTCCAGCGTAGTCACGGGCAGTGACATTGGTGGCATGCAAGAGGAGATTCAGGCCGTCCGGGTCCGTACGGCGTTCTACCGGCGCGAGCGCCGTTCCGTGCCGCTGGCCAGGGAGTTCGCGCGAAGTGCGCTCGCCGGGTGGGACCGGAAGGACAGGGCGGACGAGGTCGTGCTCTGTGTCAGCGAACTGGCCACCAACGCGGTGCTGCACGGTGTGCCGCCGGGGCGCGGCTACCGGCTGTGGCTGGCTCTGGGGGCGGAGGACGGCGTGTTGCGGGTCGAGGTGCACGACAGCGGGGGAGGGGAGCCGAGGGTGCCGGAGCGGGGTGGCGCGGCGGACGCGGAGTGGGGGCGCGGGCTGCTGCTGGTGTCGGCGCTGGCGGACGCGTGGGGCGTCGAGGGGCGGGTGCCGGGAAAAATCGTGTGGTGCGAGTGGCGGCCGGAGGGGGCCGGAGGGCTCTCGTGACGAGCGGCTGGTGGTCATCTGTTTCCAAAGTCGTCACTCGGATACCTATCGCCGGCCATGGGGGGGCACTACCGTCCCGCTCGCAACACCTCAATGGGCTGACCGAAGACCATTGACTGTCGACTGGGAGGTTGGGCGTGGCACCGGAGGTATCTCGTAGACGGGTACTGGGAGTTGGCGCGGCGGCGGCGGGCGCGGCGGTGGCCGGGTCGCTGCTGCCGCCGTCGCTCCAGCAGGCGCTGGCACAGGACGCGGCCCGGCCCGTGCCGCGCGGTGGGGGTGGACTCCGGGAGATCAAGCACGTCGTCGTCCTGATGCAGGAGAACCGTTCCTTCGACCACTACTTCGGGATGCTGCGCGGCGTCCGCGGTTTCGCCGACCGCAACGCCGTCGAACTGCCCGGCGGCGGCAGCGTCTTCGAGCAGCCGGGCCCGCCGGGCGCCCAGCACGTCCTGCCCTTCCCGGTGCGCGAGGCGGCCGCCGCCCAGAAGAAGGACCTCCAGTACATCGGCGCTCTGGACCACAGCTGGGAGGGCGGCCACCGGGCCTGGAACAACGGCTGGATGGACAACTGGACAGCCGCCAAGTCCTCCGCGACCATGGCGCACTACGACCGCCAGGACGTCCCGCTGCACTACGAACTCGCCGACACCTTCACGGTCTGCGACGCGTACCACTCCTCGATCCACTCCTCCACCAGCCCCAACCGGAACCACCTGGTCAGCGGCTGGACCGGCTTCGAACCGGGCAGCGGCAAGCGGGCGGTCGGCAACGACGCGTACGACGAGGACACGCACACCGGCTACACCTGGACCACCTACCCCGAGCGCCTGGAGAAGGCGGGCCGCACCTGGCGGGTCTACCAGGAGTGGGACAACTTCACCGACAACAACCTGGAGTTCTACGCCTCCTTCAAGGCGGTCGCGCACAAGGCCCTGGCCAAGGTGGACGGGGTGCACAACATGACCGCCTACTACGGGAAGCTGGCCGGTGCGAGCGACGCCGAGCGCACCCGGCTGGCGGGCCTCCTGGAGGACGGCGTCAAGGCGCTGAGCAAGGCCGAGCGGAGCCTGTTCGAGCGGGCGCTGCGGCGTGGCGATCCGCACTCCACGGTCGCCGCGTTCGCCGCCGACGTGGCGAGCGGGAAGCTGCCCGAGGTGTCGTACATCGTCCCGTCCGCGGCCGACTCCGAGCATCCCGGCGACTCCTCGCCCATCGAGAGCGCCACCCTCGTCTACAAGGTCCTGGACGCGCTGGGCAGCCACCCGGACGTCTGGCGGCACACCGCGCTGTTCCTGACGTACGACGAGAACGACGGGTTCTTCGACCATGTGCCGCCGCCGGTGCCGCCGGCCGGGACCGCGGGCGAGTTCTGGGAGGGGAAGCCGGTCGGGCTCGGGATGCGGGTCCCGATGCTGGTGATCTCGCCCTGGACGGTGGGCGGGTACGCCTGCTCGCAGGTCTTCGACCACACCTCGATCACCCGGTTCCTGGAGCGCTGGACCGGGATCGAGGAGCCCAACATCAGCGCCTGGCGGCGGACCGTCTGCGGAGACCTGACCACCGCCTTCGACTTCTCGCGCGGCCGCAGGCAGCCGACCGTCCACCAGCCCGGCCCGATCCCGCCGTTCAGCGGCCGCTGGAAGCCGCTGCCGCCGGTCCACCAGGCGCTGCCCCAGCAGGAGCACGGCACCCGCCCGGCCCGCGCGCTGCCCTACCAGCCGGACGCCGACGGCGGCTTCGACCCGGGCGCCGGCACCTTCCGCCTGGCGGTGCGGAACGGCGGCACCGCGTCGGCGCACCTGGCGCTCCATCCGTACGCCAAGGAGTTCGACACCCCGCAGCACCGGGACGTCCGCAAGCCGACGGAGTGGGCGGTGCCGGTCAAGGGCGGCGGCTACCGCTTCACGGTGACCGGGCCCAACGGCTTCCGGCGGGAGTTCGCCGGCACCGCGCAGGGGGCCGCCGCGGGCGTCCGGATCGGCTCCCGGATCGACGCCGCGCGCCGGGAACTGCACCTGACCCTGATCAACCCGGGCGGCACCGATCTCACCGTCACCCTGACCCCGCTGGCCTACGCGGACACCGCGCCGCGCACGCTGGTCGTACGGGCCGGCGGCACCCGCACCGTCGCGCACGCCGCCGGCGACGCGCACGGCTGGTACGACCTGGAGCTGAAGACCGCCGAGGACGGTTCCTTCCACCGCCGGCTGATGGGGCACGTGGAGAACGGCAAGGAGTCGGTCACCGGGTGATCACTGGGTGAGCGGGGCGGGGGTCGGATCCGGGGAGCGGGATAAAGGAGGGAAAGTCCGTTAAGGGGCTTTTGCGGGGAATAACCGCCCGATAAACAGGCCGGGTTGCCTCCGCTGTCGTCTCTGTGGGGAAGTCCACAAAGGGGACAAAGGATCTTTTCGGGCTGACACTCTGCACTCGGAAGCGGGGCCGCCGTACCGGCAACGGCCGCGGCAGCCCCCGCACCGGCCCCCGTCCCCCCACCCCCCCCGCCCCGTCCGTCCGCGTTCGGCACCACCCGCTCCCGGGAGATATCGGCGCACGACCGGAAGCAGCCCGTGACCGCTCTGGCCCGCTGGTGCCTCAGGCGCCGCCTCGTGGTGATCCTCCTCTGGCTCGCCGCCCTCACCGGGACGACCGTTGCCGCGGGCGTGATCGGAAGCGCCTACTCCACCGACTACGCGGTCCCCGGCACCGAATCCGGGCAGGCCGGCGCCCTGCTGGCCAAGGCGTTCCCGGACCGCGCCGGCGACAGCGACACCATCGTCTGGCACACCGCGGCCGGCACCGTCCGCTCCACCGCGGTCCGCACGACCATGACGCACACCCTCGCCGAGGTCGGCCGGCTGCCCGGCGTCGCCGACGTCCAGAGCCCCTACGGACCGGGCGGCGCCGGGCAGATCAGCCACGACGGACGCACCGCCTACGCCTCGGTGACCTTCCGCAGCTCGTCCGACGACCTGCCCGCGGCCCAGGCCCGCGCGGTCGTCAGCACCGCCCGCGCGGCGGCCGGCAACGGCCTCCAGGTCGAGCTGGGCGGCAGCGGTGTCGCCCTCACCCAGGCGCCGCACGAACGACTCCCGGAGATCATCGGGCTGGCCGCGGCGGCCGTGGTGCTCTTCCTCGCCTTCGGGTCGCTCGCCGCGACCCTGCTGCCGATCGTCACCGCGCTGGCCGCCGTCGGCACCGCCTCCGCCGGGATCAGCCTGCTCGGCCACGCCATGACGGTCGCCGACTTCGCCCCGATGCTGGGCATGCTGATCGGCCTCGGCGTGGGCATCGACTACGCGCTCTTCATCGTCACCCGGCACCGCAAGGGGCTGCGCGCCGGACTCACCGTGCAGGAGTCCGCCGAACGCGCGCTGGCGGTGTCCGGGCGCGCGGTGGTCTTCGCCGGTGCCACCGTCTGCATCGCCCTGCTCGGCATGCTCACCCTGCGGCTGGGCTTCCTCAACGGCGTCGCGCTGGCCGCCTCGCTCACCGTCGTCCTCACCGTCGCCGCCGCCGTCACCCTGCTGCCCGCCCTGCTCGGCGTGATCGGGACCCGTGCCCTGAGCCGCCGCGAGCGCCGCCGGCTGGCCGCAGAGGGGCCGCGGCCCGACCCGGGCACCGGCCCGGCCGCCCGCTGGGCCGGCTTCGTCGAACGCCACCCCAAGCTGCTCGGCGCCGCCGCGGCCGCCGTGATGCTCACCCTCGCGGTGCCCACCCTCGGACTCCACCTGGGCACCTCGGACCAGGGCAACGACCCGGCCACCGCCACCACCCGCAAGGCGTACGACCTGCTGGCGGACGGCTTCGGGCCCGGCTTCAACGGGCCGCTGACGCTGGTCGGTTCGCTCGACGGCGCCACCGACCGGCTCGCCTTCGACAAGCTCCCGCACACCCTCCGGGACACCCCCGGCGTCGCCGAGGTCAGCGGCCCGGAGTTCGACGGCGGCCACGCCACCGGCGTGATCACCGTCGTACCGGACAGCTCACCGCAGTCCCAGCGGACCTCCGACCTCGTCGACCGGCTGCGCACCGACGTACTGCCGGACGCGGCGGACGGCACCACGCTGAAGGTGCGGGTCGGCGGGGTCACCGCCGGCTACGACGACTTCGCCGACGTCATCATCGGCAAACTGCCGCTCTTCATGGGCGCCGTCATCGGCCTCGGCTCCGTCCTGCTGCTGCTCGCCTTCCGCAGCATCGGCATCCCCCTCAAGGCCGCGCTGATGAACCTCGCCGCGGTCGCCGCGTCCTTCGGGATCGTCGTCGCGGTCTTCCAGTGGGGGTGGGGGAGCGAGGCGCTGGGCCTGGGCAGCGCCGGCCCCATCGAGCCGTTCCTCCCGGTCATCATGGTCTCGGTGCTCTTCGGGCTCTCCATGGACTACCAGGTCTTCCTGGTCAGCCGGATGTACGAGGAGTGGCAGCGGACGGGCGACAACCGGCGGTCCGTACGGGTCGGGCTCGCCGAGACCAGCCGGGTGATCAACTCGGCCGCGGTGATCATGATCGCGGTCTTCGGGGCGTTCGTCCTCAGCGGCGACCGGATCATCGCGATGTTCGGCATCGGCCTCGCCGCGGCCGTCGCCCTGGACGCCTTCGTCCTCCGCACACTGCTGGTCCCGGCCCTGATGCACCTGCTGGGCGGCGCCAACTGGTGGCTGCCGGCCTGGCTGGAACGCCGGCTGCCGCGACTGAGCATCGAACCCCCGGCGGAACCCGGCACCCCGGCGGAGCGGACGGACGAGCGCGACGACGCGCGGGCACCGGCGGAGGTCCAGGGCACTGCCCGGCGCTGATCCGCCGGCCGAGCCCTTGCCCGGTGCTGATCCGCCGGACAGCCTGTGCCGGGCGGGAGCGGGCCCGGGCCGCTCAGAGTTCGTCCGTGTGCGGCCGGTCCTTCCCGGCCGACCGCCCGGACACCAGCCAGGACCGGGCGGGCTGGGCCGCGCGGGTGGTGTCCACGGTGAGATGGAGGCGGGTGCCGCCGTCGCTGCCCGCGGGGTAGCTGCGCTGTTCGGTGGTCGCGTAGCTGCGGCGCAGCTTCTCGGCGACCCGGCGCGCGGCCTCCGGGGTCGCGGCGACGATCCGCACCTCGGCCCGGCCGCTCAGGGGCGGGGCTTCGGCGGGCTCCATGGCGGCTTCCTGGCTGGGGAACGGTGAGTCGGCGCGGTCGGCCGGGGGCGCCGGCGCCCTGCCGCCGCGGAGCACCACGGTCCGGGCTTCGTGCCCGGCGTTGAGCAGCTGGATCAGGAAGCCGGCAGCGATGATCATGGTGATGATCGCGGCCACGGCGAGGGAGTTCGTCATGTCCTCACGCCCTTCGGGCGGCGTGCCGGCCCCCGGACCGGCGGCCCGTGCACGACCGGGGCCTCGGGAGCCGCCGCACCGCCCTCCGCGTCCCACGTCTCCTCCTCGCATCGCGTCTCCCGCGCGTCGCGGGCCGCCGCTTCCGCGTCGGCGCGGCGGCGGGCGGTGCGGAGGTTCTCGGCGTCGGCCGCGGGGGCCGGAGGTGTCGCACGTTCGGTGCTCGGAGTCATGATGCGATCCTGTCCCCAGGCCCGCCCCCGACCGCGGCCCGGTGTCGTCGCTCGCCGGAAACGACACCCGCTACGGAACTGGTGTGCGACGTGCCTCCGGTGCCTCCACGGTACTCCGGGGCGTCGTTACGGCCCCGGAGTACCGTGGAGGCACCGAGGCTTCCGTACGCCGGCGGCCGCGCCGGCGTCGGCACGGTAAACCGCGGGCACACGCACCGCAGGCGGGCGGAACACCATGGCCGGCACCGACACCCCGGACACTCCGAAACTCCTACCGGACGCGGTCCACGAGACCGTCCAGCCCGGCACGGCCCTCCTGAGGCTGGCGACGACCCAGTCCCGCGAAGGGATCCTCGACGGCGCCTGGTGGCCGCGCTCCCGCGACATCGGCGCCGAGCTGCCCGGACTGGTCACCGCACTCACCCGGCACCTCGGCCCCGTGCTGCGCGTCGGACTGGACGCGAGCGCCTGGGAGGCCCTGCCCACCCGGCTGACCATCGGCGACCGGATCGTCCACATCGACTCCTTCCCGATCGGCGACGACACCGTCCTCATCACCCGCGGCGACCGCGACTACTTCTCGCTGCTGGTGGTCCCACCGGAGACCTCGCCCGCCGCGGCCCGCGCGGCGATGGGCCGGGCCGTCCGGGCGGACAACGTCGCCAGGGCCCGGCAGATCCTGATCGACACCGCCACCGGAGGGGCCCGGCAGAGCCCCGTGCAGAGCCCGCGCACCGGCCGGGACCGCGGCCAGCCGGCCTGACGACCGGCCGGCCGCGCCGGGCGCGGTTCCCGTCGGTTCCCCGTGTCGCTCCGCCCTCCGTCGGTGTCCCCCCGGGCGGAGCGACTCTCATACGACTCTCAGACGCGGCACCTACGGTCGCGCCCATGGGAACGACGACCGACAAGCGAACCGACGACGAGACGACCGGCGCCGAGGACACGGGGACCGCGGCGGCGGGGAAGGCCACGGAGACGACGAAGGCCACGGAGACGACGAAGGCCACGGAGACGACGAAGGCCGGGGAGCCGACCAAGGCCGGGGAGAAGGCCGTAACGGAGGAGAAGTCGGAGACCGGCGGGGAGCCCGAAACCGCCGGGGCGACCGGGACCGGTGATGCGGCCGACGCGGCCGAGTCCGGGAGCGGCACCGACGAGGACGACCAGGAGGAGACCGGCGACGAGACCGCGGCCGACCCCGCCGGAGCCCCCGCCGCCGGTGCGGCCGCCGGCGCCGGAGCCGTGGTGGCCGCCGGCCTCGGCTTCGCCTCCGTCACCGGCACCTGGCTCGGCACCCTGCTCGCCGAACGGCAGACGCTGCTGGGCCAGATCAAGCTCCAGTCCGGCAAGGCCACCGACCAGATCGCCGCCGTCTACGGCGCCCCCTGGCACACCACCGCCCTGGTCAACGGGGTGTTCGCGGTGCTCGCCATGCTCGTCGCCGCGGTGGTGCTGACCGGCCGGCGCCCCACCTGGGTGCGGGCCGTCGCCTGGGGCGGACTGGTGCTCGGCCTGCTCGGGCTGATCATCTCGGCGGGGATGTACCTCGACCTGTTCGCCGCCATGCCCAGCATCCCTAAGGCACCCGGCGGCGGCGCCTGAGCCCTCCTGAGGACGGCGGCGGGCGCACCTAAGGCCCCTTGCGTGCGGTGGACCATTCCTAAGGCCCTCAGGTCCCGGGACGACTGTTTCTAAGCCCCCGGCCGCCCGCCGCCCCGGTTTCCGGGCCCCGAACCGGGCCCGGAGATCGGGAACTCTCCCGATGTGGCGGACCCCCCTGGGCGACGAGAGTGGTGGCCGAAGGCGCCCGGCAACCGACCGGGCGTCACCACCGCCTCACCCCAAGGGGAGACCTCATGTACGCCACCGAACTGGAGCTCCGGGTCCGCTACGAGGAGCTGCGCCGCCAGTCCGACCGCCGCCGCCTGGTGCGCGAGGCCGCCGAAGCGACGCGGGACGCCGCCCACTTTGCGAGCGACGATCCCGAAGGGCAGGTGAGGACGGCCAGGGCCCGGCGGGGGCGCGTACGGCGCGCCGCCGCCTGACCCACCGGAGAGGCCCACGGCCGTGCGGACCAGCGAAGACGCCCCCGGTGTGCCGGAAACCACTGCCGCATTGTCGGACCCCTGTGCGATGCTCGGCACTGTGGAAAGCAGACCCGTCAGTCCCGTTTTCGTCGGCCGCGCGGCCGAACTCACCGCGCTGGGCGACGCGCTGGCGCGGGTCGCCGCGTCCCGCGAGCCCCAGGCCCTGCTGATCGGGGGCGAGGCCGGGGTCGGCAAGACCCGCCTCATCGAGGAGTTCTGCGAGACGGCCCGCGGCAGCGGCGCGCAGGTCGCGCTCGGCGGCTGCATCGAAATCGGCTCCGAGGGCCTGCCGTTCGCCCCGTTCTCCTCGATCCTGCACACCCTCAACGCCCACCTACGGGACGAGCTGGCCGCCGCCGTCTCCGGCCAGGAAGGCGAATTGGCCCGCATCCTCCCGGAATTGGGCGAGCCCGCCGGGGAGACCCGGGGCGAGGAGGTCGGCCGGGCCCGCCTCTTCGAGCTGACCGCCCGCCTCCTGGAGCGGCTCGCCGCCCACCGCACCCTCGTCATCCTCGTAGAGGACCTGCACTGGGCCGACCGCTCCACCCGCGAGCTTTTCGCCTACCTCCTGCGCACCCTCCACGACGCCGGCATCCTCCTGGTCGCCACCTACCGCTCCGACGACATCCACCGCCGCCACCCGCTGCGCCCGTTCCTCGCCGAGATCGACCGGATGCGCACCGTCCGCCGCATCGAGCTGAACCGCTTCAACCGCGACGAGGTCCGCTCCCAGATCGCCGGCATCCGGGGCAGCGAGCCCGCGGAGGACACCGTCGACCGGGTCTTCAAGCGCTCCGAGGGCAATGCCTTCTTCGTCGAGGAGCTGGCCCGCGGCCTCGCCGACGGCTGCCTCCACGGCCTCAGCGACCCCCTGCGCGACCTGCTCCTGGTGCGCGTCGAAGCGCTCCCCGAGGACGCCCAGCGGGTGGTGCGGATCGCCGCCGAGGGCGGCTCCACCGTCGAGCACGAACTCCTCGCCGCCGTCTGCCAGATGCCCGAGGACGACCTCATCGAGGCGCTCCGGGCCGCCGTCGGCAGCAACGCCCTCGTCCCCACCCAGGACGGCACCGGCTACCGCTTCCGGCACGCCCTGGTCCGCGAGGCCGTCGTCGACGACCTGCTGCCCGGCGAACGCACCCGCCTCAACCGCCGCTACGCACAGGCCCTGGAGACCGACCCCGCGCTGGTCCGCTCCGAGGTCTGCGCCACCCGCCTCGCCAGCTACTGGTACAAGGCCCACGACGCCGCCAAGGCGCTGCCCGCCGTCCTCGCCGCCTCCGTACAGGCCCGCCGCCGCCACGCCTACGCCGAGCAACTGCGGCTGCTGGACCGCGCCCTGGAGCTGTGGGACGACGCCCCGCCGGAGGTCCGCCAGGGCGTGCGCCCGGTCGACTACGCCGAGGGGTACCCGGCCTGCGGCTGCGACGACGACGCCCTCCGCTTCCTCGACCTGCTCGCCGAGATCGCGGTCGCCGCCCGGCTGTCCGGCGACAGCGAGCGCGCCTTCATGATCACCAAGCGGGCGCTGCGCTATCTGCGCACCGAGAACGACCCCCTCCGCACCGCCTGGTTCCTGGCGCAGCGCTCCCGGCTCTGCCAGGGCACCGGCCGCGGCGACGGCTGGGAGGACCTGGGCAAGGCCCAGGAGCTGATGCGCGGACTGCCGCCGTCCTCCGTGCACGCCACCGTGACGGCCGCCGTCGCCAGCTGGCAGATGCTCCACGAACCGGGCCCCGGCACCTTCACCACCGCCGAACGGGCCGTGGAGCTCGCCAGGTTGGTGGGCGACGAGGAGGCCGAGCTCAACTCCCGGGTGACGCTGGCCGGGCTGCGGGTGGACGCCGGTGACGTCGAAGGGGGGCTCGACGAATTCCGCACCGTCCTCGACCGGGTCGTGGAGCGCGGCTACTTCGCCGTCATCGGCCGCGGCCACATCAACCTCCCGGGCACCCTCGAAGGCGTCGGCCGCTCCCGCGAAGCCGTGGCCGTCACCGACCAGGGCATCGAGCTCACCACCCGCTACGGCCTCAAGAACGCCGCCAGTTGGGTGCTGAGCAACCGCGCCGAATCCCTGCAGTCGCTCGGCCGCTGGGCGGAGGCCGGCCGGGCCGCCGCCGACGCCCGCCGCCTCGCCCAGAACTCCCTCGCCCTGGCCCTGGCCGCCAGCCGCCACACCGCCCTCGCCCTGGACGAGGGCGACCTCGCCGCCGCCGAGCGCGAACTGGCCGTCGCCCAGGAGTACTACGGCACCCACGACCCGCAGCAGCAGCACGCCCTCCCGATGGCCCGGCACGCCCTGCGGCTGGCCGCCCGCCAGGGCCGGATCCTGGACGTCCGCGCCATCCTCGTCCAGGTCGCCCTGGACACCGGCTTCGCCCCCGGCCTGCACCGCTACGCCTGGCCGCTCCTGTGGTCGGCGACCACCGCCGAGGCCGACGCCCGCGGGCTGCCCACCGCCGGTCCCGGCCGGCCCGAGATCCTCGCCCGCATCCGCCACGCCGCCAAGGGGCTGGCCCGGCTCTCCCCGGTGTGGGACGCCCACGGCGCGGCGGTCGAGGCCGAACTCCGCCGCGCCGAGGGCCGGGAGTCCCCCGACGCCTGGGCCGAGGCGGTCGCCGCCTTCGAGCCGCTGGAGCGGCCGCACGAGCTGGCCTGGTGCTGCCGCCGCTGGGCCGAGTCGCTGCTGCACGGCACCGAGCGCGCCACCCTCGGCCTCGACGGCCGCACCCCGCGCGAGGTCGCCGTGCTGCTGCTCGGCCAGGCGCACACCGCCGCGGTGGACATGGGCGCCCAGCCGCTGATCGGCGAACTCGAACTCCTCGCCCAGCGCGCCCGGATACCCCTCGCCGGCCGGCCGGCACCCGCGGCCGGCCCCGCGGCCGGCTCACCGCCGCCCGCCGCCCCCGCCGAGTCCCTGGGGCTGACGCCCCGCGAACGGGACGTGCTCCGCCTCGTCGCCGACGGCCGCAGCAACCGCCAGATCGCCGACACGCTGTTCATCTCGCCGAAGACCGCCAGCGTCCACGTCTCCAACATCCTCGCCAAGCTGGGCGTCTCCGGGCGCGGCGAGGCGGGCGCGGTCGCCCACCGGCTGCGGTTGTTCGCCGAGCCGGCACCGGACAAGGAGCCGGCGCCGGCCACGTAGCGCCGCCGGACGGTCAGCTGCCCGCGGCGGAGCCCTCCGGCGCGGGCGGCTCCGGCCGCGGCCGGACGACCACGACCCCGGACGCCAGGTCGATCGGCCCCTTCCCGCGGTCCCCGTCACCGACGTCGTCCAGCACCAGCGTCATCCGCCGGCGCTCCTCCTCGGTGTGCTTGCCACCGGGCGCGAACAGTTCCTCCACGACGTTGAACACGGTGCCCCCTTCGGCGCGATCACTCACAGATCCACCCGTCCCCGACGCCGAGTCTAGGCAGACCGGCCGCACCGGGGGACCGAACGGGGAGCGGCGGGATCAGCTCACCACCAGGCGGAGGATCCGGTCGTCCCCCTTGCGGGGCTCGCCCCGGCCGTCCGTGTTGCTGGTGACCAGCCACAACGCCCCGTCGTCGGCCGCCACCACGGTCCGCAGCCGCCCGTACTCACCGGTGAGGAACGCCTGCGGTGCGGCCACCGGCCTCGTTCCGTCCAGCGCGATCCGCCACAGCCGCTCGCCCCGCAGCGACGCCATCCACAACGAGCCCTTGGCGTACGCCAGCCCGCTGGGCGAGGCGTCCGCGGGCTTCCACACCAGCACCGGGTCGGCGTACCCCGGCGGCACCGCACCGCCCTTCCGCTTCCCCTCGACCTGCGGCCAGCCGTAGTTCCGGCCCGGCTCGATCAGATTGAGCTCGTCCCAGGCGTCCTGCCCGAACTCCGAGGCCCACAGCCGCTTGTCGGAGTCCCAGGCGAGCCCCTCGACGTTGCGGTGCCCGTAGTCGTACACCACCGAGTCCGGGTCCGGGTTGCCGTGCGCCGGCTCGCCGTCGGGGGTCATCCGCAGGATCTTCCCGGCCGGGGACTTCTTGTCCTGGGCCAGCGCCTTGTCACCGGTCTCCCCGGTGCTCGCGTAGAGCATCCGGTCCGGCCCGAAGGCGAGCCGCCCGCCGTTGTGGAACCGGCCCTTGGGGATGCCCTTGAAGATGGTGTTGGGAGCGCCCAACTGGTTGCCCGCGTCCCGCCGCTCGTCGTAGACCATGCGCGCGATGCGGTTGTCGGACGCGGTGGTGAAGTACGCGTACACCTGGTGGTCGGTGCCGAACGACGAGGAGACCGCCAGCCCCAGCAGCCCGCCCTCGCCCCCGGGCGCCACCCCCGGGACCGACCCCACGTCGGTGACCTTCCCGCCGTGTGCGGCGACCCGCACGATCCGCCCGGTGTCCCGCTCACCCACCAGCAGGTCCCCGCCCGGCAGCACCGCCACGCCCCACGGCGACTTCAGCCCCGTGGCGAGCGTCCCGGTCACCCGCACCGTCCCCTTGGCGGGCGGCACCGCAGCGGACGCCGACGGCCGCGGCGAGGGCGTCCCGGTCCGCTTCCCCGGCCCGGCGGCCCCCGCACCCCCCGCCGCCGTCCCCCCACCGGACGAACACCCCGCCACCAGGAGCAGCGATGCGGCAGCCAACACGGCCATCCGGGAACGACGTTGCACGGCAGGAGTCCTCTCGTCGACGGGCGGGACCAGAACACCACACCCACCTCCGCCAACCCACTCACCCAACCCCCACCCACCGGATTTCCACCCACTCACGGGAGGGGACGGGGCCGACCGCCCCCTCCGCGCCGCAGGCGCGGAAGGCGAACCCCGACGGCGGGAAGCCGACGACGTGGGAAACCGGCCCGGCGCGACGCCTCAGTACCAGGACTCCCGCGCCGGTGGCAGCGCGGCGATCTCCCGCAGGTCCTCGGGGCCGAGCACCAGTTCCGCCGCCTTGGCGTTCTGCGCCGCCCAGCGCTCCTTCTTCGTACCGGGGACGGGGACCACATGGCGCCCCTGGGCCAGCACCCAGGCCAGCGCCACCTGCCCGGGAGCGGCCCCGTGGCGGGCGCCGACCCGGCGCAGTCCGGCCACCACCGGCTGGTTGGCGGCCATCATCTCGGCGGTGAAACGCGGGTGCCGGGCCCGTATGTCCTCCGGCTCGAAGCCCTGCCCCGGGGTGAGGGTGCCGGTCAGGAAGCCGTTGCCCAGCGGCATCGCCGCCAGAAACCCCACCCCGCGCGACTCGCACCACGGCAGCAGCTCCGCCAGCGCCTCCGGCGACCACACCGACAGCTCCGCCTGCACACTGCTCACCGGGAACACCTGCTGGACGCGCTCCAGTTGGCGCAGCGTGCCGGTGTGCAGCCCCGCGCCGCGCAGCCCCCGGCCGCCGGGTACCAACCGCCCGTCCCGGAGGGCCCGCGGCGTCCGCGCGGCGCGCGCCCCCACCGCGGACAGCCCCAGCGCCCGCACCTTCCCGGCCGCCACCAGCTCCGCCATCGCCCCCCAGGTCTCCTCGATGGGCACCTCGGGGTCCGCCCGGTGCAGTTGGTAGAGGTCGATGTGGTCGGTCTGGAGCCGCCGCAGCGAGGCGTCGCAGGCACGCTTGATGTAGCCGGGCCGCCCGTTGGCGACGATGTGCTGGTCGCCGGCGAGCAGCCCGCACTTGGTCGCGACGAAGGCGTCCCGCCGCCGCTCCTTGAGCACCCGCCCCACCAGCAGCTCGTTGGTGAACGGGCCGTACATGTCGGCGGTGTCCAGCAGACTGCACCCCCGGTCGAGCGCGGCGTGCAGCGCCCGTTCCGACCCCTCCCTGCTGCGCTGCGAAGCGCTGTACCCCCAGCTCATCGGCATGCAGCCGAGGCCGATCGCGCCCACCTCCAGGGCCGCCGCGCCGATTGTCCTGCGCTCCACCTGGTCGTGCCTCCGTCCCCTCGCCCCCGATCAAGGGCCAGACCAAACTAACGTCTGAACCAAACGTCTCTTCGCATAGCCTCGGCCCATGGCAACAGCAGACCCGCACGCGACCCCCGGCGACGTATGGCTCCCGATCCCGCCAGACGAGATCGACGGTCTCCCCGACGGCCTCAACTACGTCCACTGGGACGCCGGTCCCGACTATCCGGCCGACCCCGCGCGGTGCGTCTTCTACGCCGTCCCGTACATGAAGTCCGCCGACGTCTGCCTGCGCGCGCTGTCGCTGATGACCCGGGTGCGCGTGGTGCAGGCCCTCACGGCCGGCATCGACCACATGCTCCCCGGGCTGGCCCACCTGCCGCCCGGTGCCCGGTTGTGCAACGCCCGCGGCCTGCACGACGCCAGCACCGCCGAGCTGGCGCTCACCCTGACGCTGGCGGCGCTGCGCGGCGTCCCGGGCTTCGTCCGAGCGCAGGACGCGGGCGAGTGGCGACCGGAGTTCCGCCCGGCGCTCGCCGACAAGTCGGTCCTCATTGTGGGCTATGGTTCGATCGGCAGTGCCATCGAGGACCGGCTCATGCCCTTCGAATGCGCGCGGGTGATGCGCATCGCGCGCACCGCACGTGACACCGTGCGCGGTCCGGTGCATCCACTGTCCGAGCTGACCGCCCTCGTGCCCGCCGCGGACGTCGTCATCCTCGCCACACCTCTCACCGAGCAGACACATGGCCTGGTCGGACGTGATTTCCTGGCCCGGATGAAGGACGGCGCACTCCTGGTGAACGTCGCCCGCGGGCCGATCGTCGACACCGCCGCGCTCCTCGCCGAACTGGAGTCGGGGCGACTCCGCGCCGCCCTCGACGTCACCGATCCGGAACCCCTGCCAACCGGCCATCCGCTGTGGCACGCTCCCGGCGTGCTCATCACTCCACACGTCGGCGGCCCCAGCTCTGCCTTCCTGCCCCGTGCGAAGCGGCTGCTGCGCGGTCAGTTGGCGCTTTTCGCGGCCGGCGAGCCCGTCCGGCACGTCGTCGCCACCGCACCGGAATCCGCAGTGGATCGCTCTACGAGGCCGTAGGGCTGCTCTCCGTATCCACAAATCCCTAGGTCGTTACGCTCCGTAGAGGCACTATGTCCCTGAGTGACGGATCTGGTGTATCGTCCCGAGCGGGGATGCGTCGGATCGTCACGGCGCGATACGAAAGATCCGGAACCGAGGGGGGCGACGGGCGATGTACTGCCGATGGATGATCCGCGAGACACGCGATCCACGACCGCCCGCAGCAAAGCCACCAGGGCCCCGCGCCCGCTGTTCCCGAAGCGGCCCGGCCCGGAAGAACGGGAGAGTACGGTGAGCGCCCCGGGGGCCATGCTCTCCAGGTCGCCCGCGCAGGCCGGCGGTGCCCCGAGTCCGGTGCCGCAGGTCGCACTGGCCGTCGTCTGCGGCGGCTACGCCGTCGGCTCCGTGGTGGGTTGGGGCTCACCGCGGATGGCCGTGATCATGGGGGACTTCGGGCTCAGCCTGGCCGCCCTCGTCGCCGCCGTCTCCTGCGGTCTCTACGCCCGCAGGTACGCCACCCCCTTCCGCCCGGCCTGGGTGCTGTTCGCCCTCTCCTCCGGGATGGCCGGACTCGGCAACGGCGTCTGGGGCTGGTACGAGGTCGTCCAGGGCGCCGCCGTACCCAGCCCGTCCCTGGCCGACTTCTGCTTCCTGATGTTCGCGCCGCCGGCCATCGTCGGCCTGCTGGTGCTCGCCAAGCGGCCGGTGACCAGGGCCGGTTGGGTCTGCCTCGGCCTCGACGCCTGGCTGATCGCCGGCTCCCTGCTGACCATCTCCTGGAGCCTGGCGCTCGCGCACACCGCGCACTTCCAGGGCCGCTCAGTCGCCCAGAGCGCCCTCTCGCTGGCCTACCCGCTGCTGGACATCGTGCTGGTCAGCATGGTCCTGGCGCTGCACTTCCGGCGCTCCTCCGTGCACCGCTCGGCGATCAACACCGCGATCGCCGCACTGGCGCTGACGGTGCTGTGCGACGCGCTGTTCAGCTCCCCGCTGCTGCACGACCACTACCGCTCCGGCCAGATCCTGGACGCCGGCTGGTTCGCCGGCTCGATGCTCTTCGCGTACGCCCCGTGGGTGGGCCGCCGGTCCGGCGCGGAGACCGCCGCCGAGGACCCCCGGCAGACGGTGCGCCGCCCGCAGCTGCCCGGCAGCCGCCCCATCGCGGGCTCGCTGGCCGCCCTGACCCCGTATCTGGCCGCGGCCGTCTGCACCCTGGGCATCCTCACCAACGTCCTGGACGGGCGCCGCATCGACCGCGTGGTGCTCTTCACCGGCTGCGCGGTCGTCCTGGCCCTGGTCGTCCGGCAGGGCATCATGCTCCTCGACAACATCACCCTCACCCAGGAACTCGCGCAGAAGGAGAACCACTTCCGCTCCCTGGTGCAGGGCTCCAGCGACGTCATCATGATCGCCGCACCGACCGGGGTGCTGCGGTACGTGAGCCCCGCCGCCGCCGGGGTCTACGGCCGCGACGCGGAGGAGCTGGTCGGCTCCGAGCTGGCCTCGCTGATCCACCCCGAGGACCTGGGCCGGGTGGTCCACGAGGTCCGCCGGTTCCTCGCCGCCTCGCCCGAGGCCGAGCCGACCACCCGGATCGAGTGCCGCTTCCGGGCCGGCGGGCAGCGCGTCGGCGGTGACGGCTGGCTCAACGTCGAGTCCACGGTCAACCGCCACCACGGCGGCCTGATCTTCAACTCCCGCGACGTCACCGAGCGCGTCCGGCTCCAGGCCCAGCTCCAGCACAACGCCTCGCACGACGCGCTCACCGACCTGCCCAACCGCGCGCTGTTCACCGAGCGCGTCACCAAGGCCGTCACCGGCCGCCGGTCCACCGACCACGACACCGCCGTGCTCTACATCGACCTCGACGGCTTCAAGCAGGTCAACGACACCATCGGCCACCAGGCGGGCGACGAGCTGCTGATCCAGGCGGCCCGCCGGCTCGCGGAATCGGTGCGGGCCGGCGACATAGCGGCCCGGCTCGGTGGCGACGAGTTCGCCGCCCTCATCACCGGCGACGGCACCCGCGACCGCGCGGCCCGGGAGTTCCGCATCCTGGAGATCGCCGACCGGCTGCGGGTGCGGCTCTCCGACCCGTACCGCATCGACGGCCGGGACGTCCGGGTCGCGGCCAGCATCGGCGTCGCCTTCGCCGAACCAGGCGTCAGCCCGGCGGGCCTGCTGCGCAACGCCGACCTGGCGATGTACCGCGCCAAGCAGGCTGGCAAGGGCCGGGTCGAGCTCTACGCCCCGCAGATGCAGGACGAGGTCGCGCACCGCGCCGAACTCGCCAGCAAGCTCCGCACCGCCCTCCAGGACGGCGAGTTCGCGCTGCTGCACCAGCCGGTGGTCGAGCTGGCCAGCGGCCGGATCACCGCGGTCGCCGCACACGCCCGCTGGCGGTCCGCCGAGGGCATCCTGTTCACCCCGGCCGAGTTCCTCCGGGTCGGCGACCGCGGGCGGCTCACCGACGAGGGCGGCGAGCGCGCCGCCGAGCTGGGCCGCTGGCAGCTGGAGGAGGCCGTGGAGCAGGCCGCCGCGCGACACCGCGCCGGCCACCAGGTGCCGGTCGCGGTCCGGCTCTCCGCCCGACGCCTGCTGGACCGCGCACTGACCCCCAAGGCCATCGAGGCGCTGCTCGCCCGGCACGGCCTCCCCTCCGGCGCACTCGTCCTGGAACTGTCCGAAAGTGACCCCCGGATCCCGCTCGACGACCTGGAGCGCCGACTGGTCGCACTGCGCCGACTGGGCGTACGGACCGCCCTGGACGGCTTCGGCAGCGGTTACGCCGCGATGAGCGCGCTGCGCCGGCTCCCCATCGACGTCCTGCGGCTGGACCGCGGGCTGATCGACGGCGTGGTGGAGTCCGCCCGGCTGAACAAGATCACTGCCGGGCTGCTGCGGATCACCTCCGACCTCGGCATGCAGTCGGTCGCGGAGGGTGTCGACCTGCCCGAACAGGTGCTGGCACTGCGCTCCATGGGGTGCACGCACGGCATGGGGCTGGCCTTCTCCGGGCCGCTGGACGAGGCCCGGCTGCGCCGGGCGCTGACCCGCGGCAGCTACCCGGTGCCGGACCTGACCGGCCAGGGTCGGGCGGTGGTGCTCAGCGGCAGCCGACCGGTCCGGCACGGTGCGGTGCCCGGCCCGGAGGCGTTGGCGCATCCCCCGTTGCGCCCAAATAGTGAGACCTCTGTCCCACCCACTTGACACTCGGTGCGCAGGAGGGGGAGGGTCAGTGCCATGCGCACCCGAATTCTCGTACTTGGAAAGCGCGTCGGCTGAAGCTGGGCCCTGACGAACCCAGCTGACCACACCGACGCGCTCCCCTCGCTTGCCTCACGGCACGAGGGGTTTTTTGTTGCATCGCAACCTCACAAATCCCGTCAAAACCCTCAGCTTCGAGAAGAGACGCAGATGACCGAGCAGGCCAACGGGGCCCACCATCCGCAGCCGCGGGCCCGTAACTCCGGCGGATCGCAGCAGCCCGCGATCGTCGAGCACGTCACGGGCGCGCAGTCCCTCATCCGTTCGCTGGAGGAGGTCGGGGCCGACACCGTGTTCGGCATTCCCGGCGGTGCGATCCTGCCGGCGTACGACCCGATGATGGACTCCTCGAAGGTCCGGCACGTGCTGGTGCGGCACGAGCAGGGCGCGGGACACGCCGCCACCGGATACGCCCAGGCCACCGGCAAGGTCGGGGTCTGCATGGCGACGTCCGGGCCGGGCGCCACCAACCTGGTCACCCCGATCGCCGACGCGCACATGGACTCCGTCCCGCTGGTCGCGATCACCGGCCAGGTGGCCTCCAAGGCGATCGGTACGGACGCCTTCCAGGAGGCGGACATCTGCGGCATCACGATGCCGATCACCAAGCACAACTGGCTGGTCACCGACCCGGCCGACATCCCCAAGACGATCGCCGAGGCGTTCCACGTCGCCTCCACCGGCCGCCCCGGCCCGGTCCTGGTCGACATCGCCAAGGACGCCCTCCAGGCGCAGACCACCTTCGTCTGGCCGCCGCACACCGACCTGCCCGGCTACCGCCCGGTCACCAAGCCGCACGCCAAGCAGATCCGCGAGGCGGCTCGGCTGATCGCCGAGTCCAAGCGTCCGGTGCTCTACGTCGGCGGCGGTGTCCTGAAGGCCGGCGCCACCGCCGAGCTCAAGGTGCTCGCCGAGCTGACCGGTGCCCCGGTCACCACCACCCTGATGGCGCTGGGCGCCTTCCCTGACAGCCACCCGCAGCACCTGGGCATGCCCGGCATGCACGGCGCGGTCACCGCCGTCGCCGCGCTCCAGAAGGCGGACCTGCTGATCACCCTCGGCGCCCGCTTCGACGACCGGGTCACCGGCAAGCTGGACTCCTTCGCCCCGTACGCCAAGGTCGTGCACGCCGACATCGACCCGGCGGAGATCGGCAAGAACCGCGCCGCGGACGTGCCGATCGTCGGGGACGCCCGCGAGGTCATCGCCGACCTGATCGTGGCGGTCCAGGCCGAGCACGCGGCCGGCCACAAGGGTGACTACAGCGCCTGGTGGAAGGACCTCAACCGCTGGCGCGAGACCTACCCGCTGGGCTACGACCTGCCGGACGACGGCAGCCTCTCCCCGCAGCAGGTCATCGAGCGGATCGGCAAGCTCGCCCCGGCGGACACGATCTTCGCCGCGGGCGTCGGCCAGCACCAGATGTGGGCCGCCCACTTCATCAACTACGAGCAGCCCGCGACCTGGCTGAACTCCGGCGGCGCCGGCACCATGGGCTACGCCGTGCCCGCCGCGATGGGCGCCAAGGCCGGCCAGCCGGACCGCACGGTCTGGGCGATCGACGGTGACGGCTGCTTCCAGATGACCAATCAGGAACTGGTCACCTGCGCGCTCAACAACATCCCGATCAAGGTCGCGATCATCAACAACGGCGCGCTGGGCATGGTCCGCCAGTGGCAGACCCTCTTCTACAACCAGCGCTACTCCAACACCGTGCTGCACAGCGGCCCCGAGGCGGACGGCAAGCAGCCGAGCAAGGGCACCCGGATCCCGGACTTCGTCAAGCTGTCCGAGGCCATGGGCTGCGTCGCGCTGCGCTGTGAGGACCCGGCGGAGCTGGACGCGGTCATCGCCAAGGCCAACGCGATCAACGACCGCCCGGTCGTGGTCGACTTCATCGTCCACGAGGACGCCCAGGTGTGGCCGATGGTCGCCGCCGGCACCTCCAACGACGAGGTCATGGCCGCCCGGGGCGTCCGTCCCGACTTCGGCGACAACGAAGACGACTGAGCCAGGACGACACGGACGCACGGAAGAAGAGAGAAGACGACATGTCCAAGCACACGCTCTCCGTCCTGGTGGAGAACACCCCCGGCATCCTCGCCCGGATCGCCGCGCTGTTCTCCCGCCGCGGCTTCAACATCGACTCGCTGGCGGTCGGGGTCACGGAGCACCCCGACATCTCCCGCATCACCATCGTGGTCAGCGTCGAGTCGCTGCCGCTGGAGCAGGTCACCAAGCAGCTCAACAAGCTCGTCAACGTGCTGAAGATCGTCGAGCTGGAGCCCGGCTCGGCCATCCAGCGCGAACTGGTCCTGGTGAAGGTCCGCGCCGACAACGAGACCCGCTCGCAGATCGTCGAGATCGTCCAGCTCTTCCGCGCCAAGACGGTGGACGTCTCGCCGGACGCCGTGACGATCGAGGCCACCGGGTCCAGCGACAAGCTGGAGGCGATGCTCCGGATGCTGGAGCCGTTCGGCATCAAGGAGCTGGTGCAGTCCGGCACCATCGCCATAGGCCGTGGCGCCCGGTCCATCACCGACCGCTCGCTGCGCGCACTGGACCGTACGGCCTGATTCCTGCGGTCCGTTCGGACCGTATGGCGAGACCCCCCGACTTTCCCTTCCCCGCCCGACATAGTGTGTGGGCACCCAGCTAGATCCAAGGAGATACCCGAAGTGGCCGAGCTGTTCTACGACGACGATGCCGACCTGTCCATCATCCAGAACCGCAAGGTGGCGGTCATCGGCTACGGGAGCCAGGGTCACGCCCACGCGCTGTCCCTGCGCGACTCGGGCGTCGACGTGCGCGTCGGTCTGCACGAGGGCTCCAAGTCCAAGGCCAAGGCCGAGGAGCAGGGCCTGCGCGTGGTGACCCCCGCCGAGGCGTCCGCCGAGGCCGACGTCATCATGATCCTGGTGCCGGACCCGATCCAGGCCAAGGTCTACGAGGAGTCCATCAAGGACAACCTCAAGGACGGCGACGCGCTGTTCTTCGGGCACGGCCTGAACATCCGTTTCGGCTTCATCAAGGCCCCGGCCGGCGTCGACGTCTGCATGGTCGCCCCCAAGGGCCCGGGCCACCTGGTCCGTCGTCAGTACGAAGAGGGCCGCGGCGTGCCGTGCATCGCGGCCGTCGAGCAGGACGCCTCCGGCAAGGCGTTCGACCTGGCGCTCTCCTACGCCAAGGGCATCGGCGGCACCCGCGCCGGCGTCATCAAGACCACCTTCACCGAGGAGACCGAGACCGACCTGTTCGGTGAGCAGGCGGTGCTCTGCGGTGGCGCCTCGGCGCTGGTCAAGGCCGGCTTCGAGACCCTGGTCGAGGCGGGCTACCAGCCCGAGATCGCCTACTTCGAGTGCCTCCACGAGCTGAAGCTGATCGTGGACCTCATGTACGAGGGCGGCCTGGAGAAGATGCGCTGGTCGGTCTCCGAGACCGCCGAGTGGGGCGACTACGTCACCGGCCCGCGGATCATCACCGACGCCACCAAGGCCGAGATGAAGAAGGTCCTCGCCGAGATCCAGGACGGCACCTTCGCCAACAACTGGATGGCGGAGTACAACGCCGGTCTGCCGAAGTACAACGAGTACAAGAAGGCCGACGAGGACCACCTGCTGGAGACCACCGGCAAGAAGCTGCGCAAGCTGATGAGCTGGGTGGACGACGAGGCGTAAGCCCCGGGACAGGGGGCCGCGAAACTGCTCGCGGCCCCCTGTCCGTATGTGGCGGCGCCGTGCAGGCGCGTACCGCCGCACCACCTTGTCCACCGCGTAGAACCACGCATGGGTGATCCTTCCGCTTCGGCACAGACGGTGCCGGGCGCCGCCACTACACTGCTCGTCACAAGCGCGTCAGGCTCACAGCGTCGTGCGTCTTCCACGCGGCTTTCCCCTACACCGCCTTCGGCCGTCGGGACGGCCGTCCTCCCCCACTGCCTCCAGGGCGTGGGAGGCACCCGCAGCGGACCAGATGAGGATTGAAGACCACGTGAGCACTGCCAACCCGGGTAAACCCGTTGTACTGATCGCCGAGGAACTGTCGCCGGCCACCGTCGACGCCCTCGGCCCGGACTTCGAGATCCGGCACTGCAACGGCGCCGACCGCGCCGAGCTGCTGCCCGCCATCGCCGATGTCGACGCCGTTCTCGTGCGCAGCGCGACGAAGATCGACGCCGAGGCGATCGCCGCCGCCAAGAAGCTGAAGGTCGTCGCCCGGGCCGGCGTGGGCCTGGACAACGTCGACGTCTCCGCCGCCACCAAGGCCGGCGTGATGGTCGTCAACGCCCCGACCTCCAACATCGTCACCGCCGCCGAGCTGGCCTGCGGTCTGCTGGTCGCCACCGCCCGCAACATCCCGCAGGCGAACACCGCGCTGAAGAACGGCGAGTGGAAGCGCAGCAAGTACACCGGTGTCGAGCTCAGCGAGAAGACCCTCGGTGTGGTGGGCCTGGGCCGGATCGGTGTCCTGGTCGCCCAGCGGATGTCCGCCTTCGGCATGAAGGTCGTGGCGTACGACCCCTACGTGCAGCCGGCCCGCGCCGCGCAGATGGGCGTCAAGCTGCTGACCCTGGACGAGCTGCTGGAGGTCGCGGACTTCATCACCGTCCACCTCCCCAAGACCCCCGAGACCCTCGGCCTGATCGGCGACGAGGCGCTGCACAAGGTCAAGCCGAGCGTCCGGATCGTCAACGCCGCCCGCGGTGGGATCGTCGACGAGGAGGCGCTGGCCAGCGCGCTCAAGGAGGGCCGGGTGGCCGGCGCGGGCCTCGACGTGTATGCCGTCGAGCCCTGCACCGACTCGCCGCTCTTCGCCTTCGACCAGGTCGTGTGCACGCCGCACCTGGGCGCCTCGACGGGTGAGGCGCAGGAGAAGGCCGGTATCGCGGTCGCCAAGTCGGTGCGGCTGGCGCTCGCCGGCGAGCTGGTGCCGGACGCGGTCAACGTCCAGGGCGGTGTGATCGCCGAGGACGTCAAGCCCGGGCTTCCGCTGGCCGAGCGGCTGGGCCGGATCTTCACCGCGCTGGCCGGCGAGGTCGCCCTGCGCCTCGACGTCGAGGTGTACGGCGAGATCACCCAGCACGACGTCAAGGTGCTCGAACTCTCCGCGCTCAAGGGCGTGTTCGAGGACGTCGTGGACGAGACGGTGTCCTACGTCAACGCCCCGCTGTTCGCGCAGGAGCGCGGCGTCGAGGTGCGGCTGACCACCAGCAGCGAGTCGCCCGAGCACCGCAACGTGGTCACCGTGCGCGGCACCCTCGCGGGCGGCGAGGAGGTGTCGATCTCCGGCACCCTCGCCGGGCACAAGAACGTCCAGAAGGTCGTGGCGGTCGGTGACCACTCCATCGACCTGGCGATCGCCGACCACATGGCCTTCCTGCGCTACACCGACCGCCCCGGCGTCGTCGGCACCGTCGGCCGGATCCTGGGCGAGGCGGGCATCAACATCGGCGGGATGCAGGTCTCCCGGGCCGACGTCGGCGGTGAGGCGCTGGTCGCGCTCACGGTCGACGACAGCATCCCGGCGAACGTGCTGGCGGAGATCTCCGAGGAGATCGGCGCGACCTCGGTGCGCGCGGTGAACCTCACCCACTGAGCCACCGGTTCTCGCAGGTCAACGGGCCCGGTCCCCGCTTCGGCGGGGGCCGGGCCCGCGGCCGTTCGGGCCGGGCGGGGAGGGGGCGGTCCCGGCGCCCGGGGTGGCTGACGCGTCAACGATTCACTCGGATGGCGTAGGGGGGTGCCGCTGGCGGGCGCGCCCGCAGTGCCGTCGAGGGGCCGCCGGGGTCCGGTGCCGCCGCGGCCGCCGAGTCGCTGGGGCGGCGTTCGCGACGCGCAATGGGAACTGCGCGTGCCGTGGAGCGGGTGCGCGCGGAAGGAGGCAGGACGCCATGAACGCACCCCTGGGTGGCACGCCGCAGAGCCTGACCGGACTGCACGTGGTGGACGCGGAGGGCGCGAAGGTGGGCCTCGTCCAGCAGGTGTACCGGGACGACGCCACCAACGAGCCCGAGTGGATCACCGTGCGGACCGGGCTGTTCGGGATGAAGGAGTCCTTCGTGCCGCTGGCCGGAGCCCGGCGGACCGGCGACGAGCTGCACGTCCCGCACACCAAGGCGACGATCAAGGAGGCGCCGAGGATCGACGCCGAAGGCCATCTCGACCCGTCCGAGGAGGAGCGGCTCTACCGCCACTACGGGATGGTCCGGCCGGGGACTACCGAGCCGCCCGGGACGAGCGGGACCACAGGCACTGCCGGGACGAGTGGGACGACCGGCACGGCTGGGCCGACGGGGCCGACGGGGCCGACGGGGAACGCCGGGCCGACGGAGCGGACGGCCGGCGGGGGTGCGGCGGGGAGCCGGGACCGGACGCCCGCGGAGCCCGCCGTGCGGCACCGCACCCGGGCCGGCGCCGAGCGCAACAAGCTGACCGACGCCCGGACCCGGGACGAGAGCCGCCCGATGGAGATGTCCCGCGGCGGCCCGGAGCAGGAGACCGCCCGCGGCCCCGAGGACACCCGCAAGACCGCGCAGCCCGAAGAGCGTGCGGAGGGCGGCGGCGAGCGGCGCGGGGGCGACGCAGAGGCCCCTGGGAAGAGGACGGAGTCCGACGACGGCCGGGCCAGCGGCCGGGACGAGCGCGGCGGGCCGGGAACGGGCCGGCCGCGCTGAGCGGGCCCGGCCGCGCGCCGGAGCCTCGGGTACGCCCGTGTAAGACGCTTGTCTGGTACGGGCGTATGGCCGGGGGTAGGGTGCCCGCATGGGACACCGCGAAGATCTGCTGGAGGGCGCCAAGCGGTGCCTCGTGGAGAAGGGGTACGCGCGCACCACCGCCCGCGACATCGTGGCCGCCTCCGGCGCCAACCTCGCCTCCATCGGCTACCACTACGGCTCCAAGGACGCCCTGATGCGCCAGGCGGTCGTCGCGTCCAGCGAGGAGTGGGGCTCGGGGATCGCAGCGCCGCCCCCGGCCGGCGAGGAGGCGGCCGAGGGCGCCGGGCCGCTGGAGCGCTTCGCCGCCACCTGGGACACCGTGCTGCACCGCATCGCCACCGAGCGGGAGTTCATCGCCGCCCAGGTCGAGGTGCTCGGGCTGCTGCCGCGCGACGAGGGGCTGCGGGAGGCGATCGGCGAGGTGCTGCCGGAGGGCGGCGAGGGACTGGTCGCGGTCTTCGAGGGGGTGCCGGACACCGAGGTGGACCCGGACGCCGCCCGCATCGTCGGCACCTTCTACCAGGCCCTGCTCACCGGCCTGATGGTGCAGTCGCTGGTCCGGCCGGACGGGATGCCGTCCGGCGCCGACCTGGCGGAGGCGCTGCGCCGGGTGACGGCGGGCGAGGTGCTGGGCCCGGACCGGACGCAGCCGGACCCGGCCGGGGCGGACGCGTAGCCGGGGCGGACGTGCGGCAGAGGCGGACACGGGCCGGGGCCCGCGTCCGCCTCGCTCACTTCCCGGGGCGGGTGAGCAGGAGCTCGGTGTTGTGGTCGGCGGGCGTGCCGAGCTTGGCGTCCGGGGTGGCGTACGGGTCGTTGTAGGACAGCTCGCGGTAGAGCGCGGCGAGCCCGGCGTCGGAGGTGTCGGTGACGTCGGTGGTGTACGGGGCGGCGGACTCTATGAGGGTGGTGAACAGGGACAGCGTGCCGTCGCCGTTGTCGGCCAGCTCGATGATCCGGGCGTGCTGCGGGAAGTCGACGTGCGAGGCGGTGTTGATCTCCCAGAAGGCGCGCTCGGGCACCGCGTGGCCGTGCGGGGTGATGCGGTTCTCGTGAGTGTGGCCGTTCACCCAGGCGACCACGTTCGGGTAGCGCTGGAGCAGGGCGACCAGGGCGTTGCCGTCGTGCCGCGCCTCGAAGGGGTGGTAGGGGTCGGGCAGCAGATTGCCCATGGTGGCGCTGGTGTGGTGGCTGAAGAGGACGATCAGGGAATCGCCGCCGCTGCCGCGCACCGGGCGGCCGTCGGCGTCGTACCAGCGGCTGCTGTGCGACTGGAGGACCGACTCCAGCCACCGCAGCTGGGCCGTGCCCAGCGAACCGTCCGCCCAGCCGGCCCGGTTGGTGGTGTCCAGGCTGATGCCCAGGACGCCTTCGGCGAGCGGGAAGGTGTAGTAGAGGCGACCGCTCGCCGCCGCGTCGGACGTGAAGCCGTGGCCCACCGGGCCCGCGCCGGTGTACGCCGGGTCCAGGTGGGCCTTGGCGAACTCGGCCGGGGTGAACGGGCGGCGCCGCTCGTCCGGGGTGATCTTGCGGATCGCGCCGCCGCCGGCCAGCAGCGAACCGAGCAGCGTCGCGGCGTGCGCCGGGTCGTTCTTGAGGGCGTCCGCGAGCCGGGCCGCGGCGGCGTCGTCGCAGCCCTCCAACTTCCGGTCGCCGGTGTACAGCTCGCCCAGCAGGCCGAGGTCGGGCAGGGTGCCCTCGATGCTGTCGTCGTGGTTGCCGACCGTGGTGTACCAGGGCATGGACAGGCCGGGTGCGGTGAACGGGCGGGTCGCGCCGGACAGGAAGCCCGGTATCTGCGGCAGCCCCTTGGCCTTGTAGGCGTCCTGGAGCGTGGACTCCGGGTTCCAGTACGCCGCGTTGCCGGAGTTCTGCACGCCTTCGTAGCGCCGGGGGTCGCCGCTGCTGGGGGTGATCCGGCCGCCGCTCATCACCGTGAGGTACCAGTCGAGTTCGATCTGCTCGTGGTTGTCGGTGTTGTCGCCGGTGGCCATCACCGAGCCGAACGGCAGGTCGGTGTACGGGCCCCGGCGCACCGCGTTGACCCGCTCGACCAGTGACGAGGCGCCGCGCACGGTCAGCGCCTCCTGGGGGCGGTACGCGCTGTCGTTGAACCGGGCGAGGTACTCGAACCGGACCGGCGACTCGACGTCCGCCAGGTGCAGGTCGGTGAACTGAACGAACGAGGCGAGCCCGGTCCGCCGGTCGTCCCGCCCCGCGCCGGCACCGGCCAGGTCGCCGCGCACCACCAGCGGCCAACCGGGCCCGGCCACCAGCCTCTTGTACGCCCCGGTGCCGACCGGGCGGGCGGCCTGCTCCAGCGTGGTGCCCCTGGTCCGCACGGCCCGCGCCGCGGTGACCGCCAGCGCCTGGTCGTAGGAGCCGGCCGACCACAGTGCGGCGCCCGCCGCCACGGCGGACATTCTCGTCATGAACTGTCGGCGGTTCATCCCGTGCATCAAATCCCCCTGGGGCGGCAGTACATGGCGGCAGGCAGCAGTGCCCGGAGGGCCGACCCGGCGGTCGGTTCCCTCGGTCGGCGGACACGCTACTTGCCGGTAGCGTCCGGCAACAGGCCCTGTGGACAACGGCTTCATGGACAACAGGTGCCGTCCCGGGGCACTCCGGGGCATCCGGTGGCGGCGACCCGTGCGGAACGAACGATCAACCCCCCGGCCCGCGTTCGGCGTCCTCCCCGCCGTACGGACGCACCCTGGACCGACGGCGACGGGAGTCCCCGCCCATGAAGCAGCACAGCACCCGCACGTCCGGGCTCGGGATCGACTCAGTCGACCTGTCCTGCGGGGTGACGGTGCTGGGCCACACCGGCCGGACCAACGGCTCCCTCTCCGCGATGTTCGGCACCCCGGACGGCAGACACCAGTTGACGCTCGACATCAACGGCGACTGGTTGCCGGATCCGGCGCTCTACGTCGACGTGGCCGAGGCGGATTTCTGCGGGGCTCCTCCGGCGCGGGCCGGGGGAGCCCGGTCCGTGGCGCTCCCCCTCGCCTGAGGGGGCGCTCCGTTCAGAGCCGCGCCGCCTTCAGCGCCATGTGGAGGAGGAGGCGGTCCGCGCCCTCGTCCAGGTCGAGGCCGGTGAGCTTCTCGACCCGGGCCAGGCGGTAGTAGAGCGTCTGGCGGTGGATGCCCAGCTGCTGGGCGGTGCGGCCGGCCTGGCCCGCGCAGTCCAGGAACGCCTCGGCGGTCCGGGCGAGTTCGGCGTGCGCGGGGGCCAGCAGCGGTTCGACCGCCGGGTCGGCCGGGGCGGCCGGGAGGGCGGTCAGCAGCCGGTAGGCGCCGAGCGCGTCCCATTCGGCGACGGGGCCGAGCCGCGGCTCGGCGCGGGCCGCGCGGGCCGCGTCCAGGGCCTGCCGCCAGGCGGTCGGCAGGTCGGTCAGCTCCCGGGTGGCGAGCCCGATCCCGGCGGCCCCCCGGGTGGGGAGGGTCCCTGCCCGTCCGGCCGCGGCCGGGGCACCTCCCGCCCGCGGGGAGCGCAGCAGGTGGTCGGCGGCCGTGTGGGCCGGGGCGGGCGAACCGGTCTGGCGCAGCCGGACGAGCGCGGCCAGCGCCGGCTCGGCGGCGCCGGGCCCGGGTCGGTCCGGATGGTCCGGCCGGTCCGGGGTGCCGCCGCCCACCGTGGGCAGCGGGCAGGCCGCGAGCAGTCCCGGCAGGCTGGGCAGCGGGGCCGTGTCGGTGGCCGTGGTGTCCCAGGGCAGGACCGCCACCAAGGTGAGCGGCGTGCCGGAGGTGAAGCGCAGGGTGTCCCGGAGGGCATCCCGCAGCGCGCCCGCCGCGGCGGTCCGGTCGGCGGCCCGGGAGGTCAGCAACTCCCGCAGCACTTCGGCGAGTTCGGAGCCGGCCCGGGACTCGGCGGCCAGCAGGGCGCCGATCCGCGCGGCGGTCTCCATCGCCTGGGCCATCCGGGGGTCGGCCGGGGTACCGCGGCCGCCCAGTTCCAGGTCGGTCAGATGGCCGTCGTCGAGCAGCCACACGTAGCCGTGTACCACTCCGCGGTGCCGTACCGGGAGGCAGATCCGGCCTTTGAAGACCCCGGCCGCCGGGTCCGGGGGGATGCGCAGCGGGGAGGTGGCGCGGGCGATCCCGAACGCCTCGAACCACGCGCGCACCGCCGCGGAGGACCGCCGCTGGAGGATCGAGCGGGTCCGCACCGGGTCCATGACCTCGTCGTCCTCGCTCTCGTGCGCTCCGAACGCGATCAGTCCGAAATCCCGGTCCTCCAGCGTCGCCGGCGCACCGAGCGCCGCCGAGATCTCGTCCACCAACTGCTGGTAGTCGCCGCGCACCGCCGCCCGACCCCTCTCCTGTCGCTGCCGTCACCTGCCTCCCATTCTCATACATCTGTCTGAGATGCCGGCCACGAAGGCGTGACAGCTGTCGATGGCCGGAAAGTGGCGAGATCCTTAAATTTCAGGTGGCTCATCTTGCCGCCGCGACCGCCCGATCGGCGCCCGCCCCGGCATTTGTCATCCTGAAACGTGGAGGTGCCCCATGCTGGGTCCCGTGCTTCTCGCCGCCGCGCGCAGCGACAGCATCCGCCGCGTCGTCGCGGCCGCTCCGGTCACCCGACCCGTGGTCGAGCGGTTCGTCGCGGGCGAGCGCCTGGACGAGTCGATGGCGGCCGTACGGAACCTCGCCGCCCGCGGCATGGAGGTCACCCTCGACCACCTCGGCGAGGACATCACCGACCCGGCCGAGGCGCTGCGCAACCGCGACGCCTACCTCCAGCTGGCCGGAGCCCTCAAGGAACTCGGGCTCGGCGCCAGGGCCGAGATGTCGGTCAAGCTCTCCGCCTTCGGGCAGGCGCTGCCCGGCGGGCACGACCTCGCGCTGCGCAACGTCACTCCGGTGGTCGAGGCCGCCGCCGAGGCCGGCACCACCGTGACGCTGGACATGGAGGACCACACCACGGTCGACTCCACCCTCGCGATCCTCGGTGCGCTGCGCGAGCGCTTCCCCCAGACGGGCGCGGTGCTCCAGGCGTACCTCTTCCGCACCGAGGACGACTGCCGGGCACTGGCCGGGGAAGGCTCCCGGGTGCGGCTGGTCAAGGGCGCGTACAAGGAGCCCGCGACGGTCGCGTTCCAGGACAAGCGGGAGGTCGACCGGGCCTACGTGCGCTGCCTGAAGATCCTGATGGCCGGGCAGGGCTACCCGATGATCGGGTCCCACGACCCGAGGATGGTCGCCATCGCCCAGGAGCTGGCGCACCGCAACGGCCGCAAGCCCGCCGACTACGAGTTCCAGATGCTGTTCGGCATCCGCGAGGCGGAGCAGCAGCGGCTGGTGGAGGAGGGCCACCGGATGCGGGTCTACATCCCCTACGGGACGGACTGGTACGGCTACTTCATGCGCCGCCTCGCCGAGCGCCCCGCCAACCTGGCGTTCTTCCTGCGGTCCCTGGCCACGCGCGGCTGAGGGAACGAGGAGTGTCCGCGGCGGACGCCCGCCGCGGACACCCCGCTGACCGGCTCATTTGGGACGGGGTTTACCGTCTCTTTTGATGCCATATGGGTAGATCCTGGACAAGGGATCCTTCCCGGACGGCGCCACCCGTGGCCGGCCACCCGCCGTGGCAGCGGCCTCGGCACGACCGACGTACACCGACGTACGACAACGAAACGATCGCATACCGACGATCACGAGCGTGACGATCGCAAGCGTAAGGAGACACGGCCACCATGGACGCTGTGACCCAGGTCCCCGTGCCGGTGAACGAGCCGGTGCACAGCTACGCCCCGGGCAGCCCGGAGCGCTTCCGCCTGGAGGCCAAGCTCAAGGAGCTGGCGGGCAACCCCATCGAGCTGCCGATGACCATCGGCGGCGCACGACGGATGGGCGGCGGCGAACGCTTCGACGTCGTGCAGCCGCACCACCACTCCGCCCGCCTCGGCACCTACGCCAACGCCACCGTCCAGGACGCCCAGGACGCGGTGGACGCCGCGCTGGCCGCCGCCCCCGCCTGGCGCGCGATGTCCTTCGACGACCGCGCCGCGATCGTCCTCAAGGCCGCCGACCTGCTGGCCGGCCCCTGGCGCGAGACGATGGCCGCCGCCACCATGCTCGGCCAGTCCAAGACCGCCCAGCAGGCCGAGATCGACACCCCCTGCGAACTGGTCGACTTCTGGCGCTTCAACGTCCACTTCGCGCGCCAGATCCTGGCCGAGCAGCCGCCGGTGAACTCCCCGGGCGTCTGGAACCGCTCCGACCACCGCCCCCTCGAGGGCTTCGTCTACGCGATCACGCCCTTCAACTTCACCGCGATCGCCGGCAACCTCCCCACCGCCCCCGCCCTCATGGGCAACGTGGTGGTCTGGAAGCCGTCCCCGACGCAGACCTTCGCCGCGGTGCTGCTGATGCGCCTGCTGGAGGAGGCCGGCCTGCCGCCCGGCGTCATCAACCTCGTCACCGGCGACGGCAAGGACGTCTCCGAGGTGGCCCTGACCCACCCCGACCTGGCGGGCATCCACTTCACCGGCTCGACCAGGACCTTCCAGCACCTGTGGAAGACGGTCGGCACCCACATCGAGAAGTACAAGACGTACCCCCGCCTGGTCGGCGAGACCGGCGGCAAGGACTTCATCGTCGCCCACCCCTCGGCCGACCGCGCCGTCCTGAAGACCGCCATGACCCGCGGCGCCTTCGAGTTCCAGGGCCAGAAGTGCTCCGCGGCCTCCCGCGCCTACGTCCCGGCGTCGCTGTGGAACGCCGGCTTCAAGGAGGAGTTCGCCGCCGAGGTCGACGCCCTGTCCATGGGCGACGTCACCGAGCTGGCGAACTTCATGGGTGCCGTCATCGACGAGCGCTCCTTCGCCAAGAACAAGGCGGCGATCGACCGCGCCAAGGCCGACCCGACCGTCGAGGTCGTGGCCGGCGGCAGCTACGACGACAGCGTGGGCTACTTCGTCCGCCCGACGGTCCTGGTCTCCACCGACCCGGAGAACGAGATCTTCAAGGACGAGTACTTCGGCCCCATCCTCGGCGTCCACGTCTACGACGACTCCACCGAGGGCGGCTACGAGGCCATGCTGGACCAGATGGAGTCCGCCTCGGCCTACGGCCTGACCGGCGCCGTGATCGCCCAGGACCGCGCCGCGGCCGCCGCCACCTGCGAGAGGCTTCGCTTCGCGGCCGGCAACTTCTACATCAACGACAAGCCCACCGGTGCCGTGGTCGGCCAGCAGCCGTTCGGCGGCGGCCGCGCCTCGGGCACCAACGACAAGGCCGGCGCCAAGCAGAACCTGATGCGCTGGACCTCCACCCGCTCCATCAAGGAGACCCTGGTCCCGCCGACCGACTACCGCTACCCGCACATGGGCTGACGCCCACCCGCCCGGCCGCGGCCCGGTACCCCTTCGGGGGTGCCGGGCCGCGGCCGTTCGCGCGCCTTCGGGCCGGGTCCGGGACGGTCCGCGCGTGATCACCGTCTCAAATAGTAGGAAGCCCAAGTAATTGTGCAGACATCACGGCTCGGCTGTCCTAGCTTTGTAGGAGCCGAACGTATCGCTGCATCCAGCGAATGCGGATGCGGCCCGGCGCGCCCACGCAGGTGACCCCTGCGGCGCCGTGGCCCCCGCCCTCCGGCCGCTCCCGAACCACCCCACCCCTCTTCACCCCTCTTCACCCCTCTTCGACGTATCCCTTCAGTACTCGGGGCTTTGGCATTGGAGACGCGCATCATGGCCGAGACCACCGTCCGCAGGACCCGTCACTCCTCCCGTCAGACCAACGAAGCCGACCGCCGCAACGCCGCGGCCGCCCTCCAGCGCGCACTCGACCGCCGCGACAACGGCGGCGCCACCGGTCACTGAGCACGCCGACCCCGCTCATGCGTCAGGGGCGCCCGGGAGGTGATCCCGGGCGCCCCTGGCGTGGTGGTGCGGGCGGTCAGCTCCGGCGGCGGGAGCGGGTGACCTCGAAGTGGTCGACGCGCTCACCGGACTCGGCGAGGGCGGTGACCTTCATCGAGGGACGGGCACCCGGGGTGACCTCGACGGCGATGAAGGAGTAGCCGGTGTAGCGGACCCGGGACCACTCGACGGTCTCCTCGGCCTTCGCCTGGCCCTTGACCCAGTGGTAGGTGTCCACGTGGTCCAGGTCCTTGACGTGGCCTTCGTAGCTGTCGGGCACGGGGAAGTCGTAGAGGGACTTCCCGGCGCCGCCGGCCGTCACGTAGACGATGCCCTCGTGCGCGGCGTCCACGGTCTCCCCGATGGGCACCCGCTTCGAGACCCGGCCGCCCTTGATGGCGTCGGTGCGCTCGTAGACGTGGTTGTGGCCGTTGACCACCAGGTCCACCTTGTGCTTCTCGAAGAGCGGCAGCCAGGCGTCGCGGACCCCGCCCTCGGAGGCGTGCGAGTTGGTGGTGGAGAACGCGCAGTGGTGGAAGAAGACCACGAGGAAGTCGATGTCCGCGGCGGCCCGGAGCTCGCCGAGCCGGCGGTCCAGCCAGCGGGTCTGCCGGCCCTCGGTGTAGCCCGCGTTGGCCGGGATCTCGTAGGAGACGTCGTTGGCGTCCAGGGCGACGACGGCGACGTTGCCGTAGGTGAACGAGTAGATGCCGGGGGCCTGCCGCGGGTCCGGGCCGTTGGCCGGCAGCGACCAGCGGGCGGACTGGCCGCCGTAGCCGTTGGGGGAGTACCACGCCTCCATGTCGTGGTTGCCGGTGGTCACCATCCACGGCACCGACTTCGCCACCGTCTCGGTCTGGGCGAGGAACTGGTCCCAGGCGCGGGCGTCGTAGGTGTCGTGCTCGGAGCCCTGGCCGTCCGGGTCGGCGTAGCAGATGTCGCCCGCGTGCAGGTGGAAGGACGGGTTCTGGCCGAGGATCAACTGGTCGTTGGCGAGCGCGTGGTAGCTGACGCCCTGGTCGCCGAAGGCGGTGAAGACGAACTTCTCGGCGCGCGCCGGCGCGGTGCGGAAGGTGCCGACGGTGGAGAAGTGGCGCGGGTCGGCCGGGTCGAAGCCGTCGTGGCCGACGCCGTAGTAGTACGTGGTCCCCGGGCGCAGGCCGTCGAGGGCCGCGTGCAGGTAGTACTGGTCGACCGCCGGGAGCTTGGCGGTCAGCGCCGGGGTGTGCAGGTGGCGCACCTCGGCCTGGACCTTGCGGCCCAGGTCCCAGGGCTTCAGACCGACCCGGAGGTACGGCCGCCGGACCGCGAACGGCACCTGCCAGCCGACCCGCATCTGGGTCCGGGGGTCGGCGCCGAAGGCGAGGTGGCGGCCGAACGGGGCGACCAGGTGCCCGTCGACGGCGGTGGTCGCGGGCGCGGACAGCAGCACCGGCCCGGCGGTCTGCGCGGCCTGTGCGGCCGGGGCGGTCAGCAGGCCGGCCCCGGCGACCATGCCGGCGGTGACCGCGGAGCTGCGCAGCAGCCCCCGGCGGGTCAGCTTGGTGCGGAGGTACTCGTGCTGCTCGGGCATGGTCATGCGGGCCGCGAGCTGCTCCGGTATGCCGACGCGGGGGGTGTGCGAGGGCAGGGGGCGCTCCCCCCGGGGATGTGCACTCATGTGGCCGAATCTCGCAGTACCCGCCGACGTGCCCGGGACGCCGGGGTGAACGCCGGATGGCCGGTGGTGGTGCGCCGGGCGACCGTGTCCGCATGCCGGACGTTACGTGTCAATCATTGGGACGAAGAGTAGGGTCCAGGCATGTCTCGCAGCATTCGCCTCGCAGTGATCCCCGGTGACGGTATCGGCCAGGAAGTCGTGGCGCAGGGCCTGAAGGTCCTGACCGCGGTCCTCCCGCAGGACGTCAAGCTGGAAACCAAGGAGTACGACCTCGGGGCCAAGCGCTGGCACCGGACCGGCGAGACCCTGCCGGACGCGGAACTGGCCGCCCTCAAGGACCATGACGCGATCCTGCTCGGCGCGATCGGCGACCCGACGGTGCCGTCCGGCGTCCTGGAGCGCGGACTGCTGCTCAAACTCCGCTTCGCCTTCGACCACTTCGTCAACCTGCGCCCCTCGAAGCTGTTCCCGAACACCGCGACCCCGCTGGCCGGCCGCCCCGACATCGACTTCGTCGTCGTCCGCGAGGGCACCGAGGGCCCGTACACCGGCAACGGCGGCAGCCTGCGCACCGGCACCCCGGCCGAGGTCGCCACCGAGGTCAGCGTGAACACCGCCTACGGCGTGGAGCGCGTGGTCCGGGACGCCTACGAGCGGGCCGACGCCCGCCCGCGCAAGAAGCTGACGCTGGTCCACAAGAACAACGTCCTGGTCTACGCCGGCCACATGTGGAAGAACATCTTCGACAAGGTCGGCCAGGAGTACCCCGAGGTCACCACCGACTACCTGCACGTCGACGCGGCGACGATCTTCTTCGTCACCCAGCCCGAGCGGTTCGACGTGATCGTCACCGACAACCTCTTCGGCGACATCCTCACCGACCTCGCCGCGGCCGTCACCGGCGGCATCGGCCTGGCCGCCTCCGGGAACATCAACCCCACCGGCGCCTTCCCTTCGATGTTCGAGCCGGTGCACGGCTCCGCGCCGGACATCGCGGGCACCGGCAAGGCCGACCCGACCGCCACGATCCTCTCCGTCGCGCTGCTGCTGCGCCACCTCGGCTACGAGGAGCAGGCCGCCCGCATCGAGGCGGAGGTCGCCGCCGACCTGGAGGCCCGGGACGGCGCGGCCCGCACCACCGACGAGATCGGTGACGCGATCGCCGCACGCGTAGCGGGCTGACGCCCGACGCACGAGCAGCACCCCAGCGCCGGGCCGGTCAACGGTCCGGCGCTGTCCGCATTGACCCCGCCCCGGCCGCCGGCGGGCGGAATGCCACCATCTGACGCAGGACGCGCACGCCGGTTCCGGCGGCGGACGCCCGCGAGCGATAATCGGACGAGGGACCGCCGTCCGGCGGGAAACTCGGACGTCCCAGTAACGACCGGTACGACTGAGTCCCCGCAGTGCGCGCGGCCGCTCCCCACCGCACCGGTGCCGCGAACGGGGACCCTCCCCGACCCCCGGCCGGAGGGCTGGGCCGGTGACCCTCCCCAGCGCACGCTGGGTGGGGAGCAGCCCGGGACCACCCCGGTATCGGACCACGCAGTGAAGGACACGGACACATGACGACGCCGACGATCGAGCTCAAGCCCTCCTCGAACCCGCTGCCCGCGGCGGAGCGGGAGCAGATCCTGGCCGCCCCCGGCTTCGGCCGCCACTTCACCGACCACATGGTGACGATCAAGTGGACCGAGGGCCGCGGCTGGCACGACGGGCAGCTCGTGCCGTACGGGCCGCTCTCCCTCGACCCGGCGACCAACGTCCTGCACTACGCGCAGGAGATCTTCGAGGGGCTGAAGGCGTACCGCCAGCCCGACGGCAGCGTCGCCACCTTCCGCCCGGACGCCAACGCCCGGCGCTTCCAGGCGTCCGCCCGCCGGCTGGCCATGCCGGAGCTGCCGGTCGAGACCTTCATCGAGGCGTGCGACCTGCTGGTCCAGCAGGACAAGGACTGGGTGCCCGCGCACGGCGGCGAGGAGTCGCTGTACCTCCGCCCGTTCATGATCGCCACCGAGGTGGGGCTGGGCGTCAAGCCCGCCGCCGAGTACCTCTTCGTCGTCATCGCCTCGCCCGCCGGCGCGTACTTCCCCGGTGGCGTCAAGCCGGTCTCCATCTGGCTCTCCGAGGACCGGGTGCGGGCCGTCCCCGGCGGCATGGGCGACGCCAAGACCGGCGGCAACTACGCCGCGTCGCTGCTCGCCCAGGCCGAGGCCGCGGCCCGCGGCTGCGACCAGGTCGCCTACCTCGACGCGGTGGAGCACACCTGGGTCGAGGAGCTCGGCGGGATGAACCTCTACTTCGTCTACGGAGACCGGATCGTCACCCCGAAGCTGACCGGCTCGCTGCTGGCCGGCGTCACCCGTGACTCGCTGCTCTCCGTCGCCCGCGACCTGGGCTACGCGTCGGAGGAGGGCCGGGTCTCCATCGACCAGTGGCAGAACGACTCCGCCGACGGCACGCTCACCGAGGTCTTCGCCTGCGGCACCGCCGCGGTGATCACCCCGGTCGGCACGGTCAAGCGGGCGAGCGCCGAGTGGCACCAGTCCGGCGGCGAGCCGGGCAAGGTCACGCTGAAGCTGCGCGAGGCGCTGCTGGACATCCAGCGCGGGGTGACCGCCGACGACCACGGCTGGATGCACCGCATCGGCTGACGCGTGGCCCCTGGCCCGTAGGCACGCGCGAGGCCGCCCCGGCAGGATGCCGGGGCGGCCTCGCGCGGTTCACCGTGCGGTGCCGGTGGTCAGCCGACCTTGGTGGGGCTCTTCGGCGCGGCGGTGGGCGCGCCGGCGCCGGCCGCGCGCAGCGGCGGGACCGGGCGCGGCTGCCGGGCGACCAGGAGCAGGTAGACGAGCGCGGCGGTGGCGGCGGCCAGCAGGAAGCTCATGTCGATCCCGCCGGTGTACTTCAGCAGCGGCCCCTCGTAGGGGGAGCCCACGGCCAGCAGGCCGACCGCGGAGCCGAGCGCCCAGGCGATGGCGGCCTGGACGTTCCAGCCGGCCTTGAACCAGTACACGCCGCCGACCGTGCCGCGGTTGTAGACCTGGAGCGAGTCCGGGTCGTAGACGCCGCGGCAGCGGACGAAGCCGATCACGGTGATGACCGCCCACGGGGTTCCGATGGCGGTCATGAGGAGGACGAAGGCGGTCATCGCGTTCTGCGCGTCCCACAGGAAGTGGCCGATGTAGACCAGCGCGGTGGAGAGCCCGGCGACGACGTAGGTGGCCTGGGTGCGGGTGGCGCGCGGCAGGATCGCGTCCAGGTCCAGGCCCATGCTGTAGAGCATCAGACCGGAGTTGCCCGCGGACCCGGCCGAGGCGTTGAGCAGCAGGAAGACCAGGTACCACAGGGGCGCGCCGGCGACCAGCGGCCCGGCGTAGTCGGAGCCGGCGCCGACCGCGAGCGCGCTGAACGTCCCGAACAGCTGCGGCACCAGCAGACCGAGGACCAGGCCCAGGTAGGTGGCGCCGAAGACCGCCTTGGAGCTGTGCCGGCGGGGGGAGATGTAGCGGCTGTAGTCGCCGAGCAGGGTGATGAAGGCGATCGGGCCGCTGAGGCCGGCCGAGACCGCGGAGAGCAGCCAGGTCTGCCAGTAGCCGCCCAGGGCGTAGTGGACGCCGGGGATCGGGCCGGTGGTGAAGTGGTGCGCGAAGGCGAAGACGCCGATCGCCAGCAGGATCGTCAGGCCGATCGAGAGCACCTTGCTGAGCCGCAGCAGCACCTTGTAGCCGTAGACCGCGCCGACGGCGGTGGCGGCGGCCAGCACCGCGTAGACGATCGTGTACGCCGCCCCGTCGGCCGGCAGGCCGATGAGGCGGTGGAGACAGTCGACCATGGCGTCCCCGCCGACCCAGAGGGTCAGCGCGGTGTAGCCGAGCGAGAGCAGCAGGCCGATCACCGAGCCGATGAGCCGCCCGCGGACGCCGAAGAAGGCGCCGCTGCTGGTGGAGAGGTTGGTCGCGCTGCGCAGCGAGACCAGGGCGAGCGGCGCGGTCAGCAGCGCGCCGACCAGGGTGCCGGCCGCGAGGGAGGTGACCGAGCCCCAGAAGCCGAGGCCGAAGGAGACGGGTAGCCAGCCGAAGATCACAACGCCGAGTGCGAGGTTCGAGCCGAGCAGGATGGAGACGAGGTCGCGAGGGCTGCTTGTGCGCTCCTCGTCCGGGATCGTGTCGACTCCGCGTTGTTCTATCGGCATGAGGGCTCCCCTGAGAGGCCGGAACAGGTGTGAGAAGCGGTGCTGGGCGCGGTGCTCCGTCGTGGACAAGGGCTTCGTTCGTCGGTGCGTACGAAGCGCGTGCTCGCTGCTGCGAGATCATTTGAGTGATGCTCTAAAAATGATCAGATCAAGCCATCTTCTAGAGCGACGCTCAATATGAAGCACAGTTGCTGCCTAGGTCAATGGTTTCGGAATGATGAATTCCGAGTTAGAGTGATGCTCAATTCAAGCGGGAGGAAGTGACAGGATGCGGCTCACCCCGACAGAACGCGACCGGCTGCTGCTGTTCGGTGCGGCCGAACTGGCGCGGGCGCGCCGGGCCCGCGGCCTGAAGCTGAACGTGCCCGAGGCGACCGCGTTGATCGCGGACACAGTCTGCGAGGCGGCGCGGGACGGGCGCCGCCTCGCTCAGGCCATCGAGGCGGCCCGCAGCGTGCTGGGCCCGGAGGATGTCCTGCCGGGGGTGGCCGACGTCGTCACCGAGGTGCACGTGGAGGCCGTCTTCGACGACGGCTCCCGGCTCGCGGTGGTCACCGACCCGATCGGCGCCGAACCCCTCGCGGAGCCCGGCGGGGCGACGCGGGCGCCCGGCGCCGTGCTGCCCGGCCCGGCCGACCCCGAGCCCGAGCCCGCCGTGGTGATCGCGGTGCGCAACACCGCGACCGTGCCGATCAGCGTCACCTCGCACTTCCACTTCTTCGAGGCCAACCCCCGGTTGGAGTTCGACCGCGCCGCCGCCTACGGCATGCGGCTGTGCGTCCCGGCCGGCTCGTCGGTGCGGTTCGACGTCGGCGGGTCCTCGGAGGTCGGCCTGGTGCCGATCGGCGGCGACCGGATCGCGATCGGCTTCGCCGGGCTGGTCGACGGCCCGCTCGACGCGCCGGGCGCCAAGAACGAAGCGCTGCGGCGGGCCGCCGCCTGTGGCTACCTGGGAGCGGAGGAGCAGGCATGAGCCCGAGCATCGATCCTTACGAGTACGCCTCGGTCCACGGCCCGCGGGCCGGTGACCGGGTGGTCCTCGGCGACTCCGGCCTGGTGGTCCGGGTGGAGTCCGACTCGCAGAAGTCGGGCGAGGAGTTCCTGGCCGGCTTCGGCAAGACCGCCCGCGACGGGATGCACCTCAAGGCCGCGTCGCTGCGCGAGACCTGCGACGTGGTGATCAGCAACGTCCTGGTCATCGACGCGGTCCAGGGCATCCGCAAGACCTCCATCGGCATCCGCGAGGGGCGCATCCACGCCATCGGGCGGGCCGGCAACCCCGACACCCTCGACGGCGTCGACGTCGTCGTCGGCACCGGCACCTCGATCGTCTCCGGTGAGGGCATGATCGCCACCGCCGGCGCCGTGGACACCCACGTCCACCTGCTCTCCCCGCGGGTGATGGAAGCCTCGCTGGCCTCCGGCGTGACCACGATCATCGGGCAGGAGTTCGGTCCGGTCTGGGGCGTCGGCGTCAACTCCCCCTGGGCGCTGCGCCACGCGTTCAACGCCTTCGACGCCTGGCCGGTCAACATCGGCTTCCTGGGCCGCGGTTCGTCCTCCGGCGAGGCGCCGCTGGTCGAGGCGCTGGCCGAGGGCGGCGCCCTGGGCTTCAAGGTGCACGAGGACATGGGTGCGCACGCCCGCGCGCTGGACACCGCCCTGCGGGTCGCCGAGGAGTACGACGTCCAGGTCGCGCTGCACAGCGACGGCCTCAACGAGTGCCTCACCGTCGAGGACACCCTGCGGGTCCTGGACGGCCGGACGATCCACGCCTTCCACATCGAGGGCTGCGGCGGCGGGCACGTCCCCAACGTGCTGAAGATGGCCGGTGTCCCCAACGTCATCGGCTCCTCGACCAACCCCACCCTGCCGTTCGGGCGGGACGCGGTCGCCGAGCACTACGGCATGATCGTCTCGGTCCACGACCTCAAGACGGACCTGCCCGGCGACGCCGCGATGGCCCGCGACCGCATCCGGGCCGGCACGATGGGCGCCGAGGACGTACTGCACGACCTCGGGGCGATCGGCATCACCTCCTCCGACGCCCAGGGCATGGGCCGGGCCGGCGAGACCGTCCGCCGCACCTTCGCCATGGCCGGCAAGATGAAGGCCGAACTCGGCCCGATGGACGGCGACGGCGCCCACGACGACAACGCCCGCGTACTGCGCTACATCGCCAAACTCACCATCAACCCCGCCATCGCCCACGGCCTCTCGCACGAGATCGGATCGATCGAGGTCGGCAAGATGGCGGACATCGTGCTGTGGAAGCCGCAGTTCTTCGGCGCCAAACCCCAACTGGTGCTCAAGTCCGGCTTCCCCGCCTACGGCGTCACCGGCGACCCCAACGCCGCCACCGACACCTGCGAACCCCTCGTGCTCGGCCCGCAGTTCGGCGCGCACGGCGCGACCCCGGCCGAGATCTCGGTGGCCTTCGTCGCCGGCGCCGCGGTCGAGCAGGGCGGCGACGGGATGCCCACCCGCCGGCGCCGGGTCGCGGTCCGCGGCACCCGCGGCATCGGCCCCCGCAACCTGATCCACAACGCCCGGGTCGGCGACGTCCAGGTCGACGAACGCAGCGGACTGGTCACCCTCGACGGCGACCCGATGCGCTCCGAACCGGCCGACACGGTCTCGCTGTCCAGGCTCTACTTCCTCTGACGAGACGTCCGCGGCCGCGCACTGCGCCGACCGGACACCTCCGACGACGCCCGGGGCCGCCGGGCCATCCGCTCCGTAACACCGTTACAGGGACACCCGGCAGGCGGCCCCGCCCCGTCCCGCCCCGCTCTCTTCCGCTCCGCGACCCCGCGCGCACCTCCGAGGACCGAGGACCCGTATGAACACGCCCGCCGCCGACGGCTTCCGCATGCCCCCCGAGTGGGCCCCGCACGAGCGCACCTGGATGGCCTGGCCCGGCCCCAACTTCACCTTCGGCACCGAGGGCGGCGAGACGCTCGCCGAGGCCCGCACCGCCTGGGCCGCGGTCGCCCGCGCGGTCCGGCAGTACGAGCCGGTCACCGTGGTGGCCGGCCCCGGCCAGCTGGAGGGCGCCCGCGCCCTGCTCGGCGACGGCATCGACCTGGTCGAGCGCCCCCTCGACGACGCCTGGATGCGCGACATCGGCCCCACCTTCCTCACCGACGACCAGGGCGAACTGGCCGCCGTGGACTGGGTGTTCAACGGCTGGGGCGCCCAGGAATGGGCCGCCTGGGACCGCGACGCGAAGATCGCCGAGCAGGTCGCCGGGCTCGCCGGGGCCCGCCGCTACGCCACCCCGCTGGTCAACGAGGGCGGCGGCATCCACGTCGACGGCGAGGGCACCGTGCTGCTCACCGAGACCGTGCAGCTCGACCCGGGCCGCAACCCCGGCCGCACCAAGGAGGAGGTCGAGGCCGAGATCCACGCCCACCTCGGCACCACCAAGGCGATCTGGCTGCCCCGCGGCCTGTACGCCGACTACGGCCAGTTCGGCACCCGCGGCCACGTGGACATCGTCGCCGCCTTCGCCCGCCCCGGCGTGGTGATGGTCCACACCCAGCCGAACCCCGACCACCCCGACCACGCGATCTGCAACGAGATCGTCAAGGTGCTGGGCGATGCCACCGACGCCCGGGGCCGCCGGCTGGAGGTCGTTCAGATCCCGGCGCCGACCGTCATCGAGGAGGACGGCGAGCTGGTCGACTACTCCTACATCAACCATCTTCAGTGCAACGACGGCATCGTGCTGTGCGCCTTCGACGACCCGCGGGACGAGGAGGCGGCCGCGATCTTCCGCCGGCTGTTCCCCGGGCGGACCGTCACCCTGGTGGACGCCCGTACGATCTTCGCAGCGGGTGGCGGTGTCCACTGCATCACCCAGCAGCAGCCGAAGGTCTGAGGCATCTCTGACCGACAGCCCGTCCCGACCCCGGAGGTCCCCGTGCCCGGTCCCGTACGCCGTCCCCGGCGGCGGCTCAGCCAGCCGCGCGAGCAGGTGCTGGCCGCGGCGATGGCCACCATCGCCGCCGAGGGGCTGGACCGGCTGACCATGGCGGGACTGGGCCGCGAGGTCGGCATGAGCAGCGGCCACATCCTCTACTACTTCGGTACCAAGGACGAGCTGCTGCTCCAGACCCTCCAGTGGAGCGAGGAGCAGCTCGGCGCCGAGCGCCGGGCCGCCCTCGCCGGCCGGGGCCCCGTCCGGGAGCGCCTGGACGCCCTGGTCGACCTCTACCTCCCCGAAGGCCACCGCGATCCGCGCTGGACCCTGTGGCTGGAGGTCTGGGTGCGCTCCCAGAACGCCGACGAGGAGACCCGGGAGCGCCAGCTCGACCTGGAGCTGGCCTGGCACCGCGACCTGGTCGCCCTCCTCGTCGAGGGCGCCTCCAAGGGCGAGTTCCGGGCCGTCGACGCGGAGCGCTTCGCCACCCGCACCCGGGCCCTCCTCGACGGCTTCGGCACCCACCTCGTCGTCGGCCTCCCCGGCACCGACCGGGAACAGGTGGGCCGCGAGGTCCGGCAGTTCCTCGACGAAGCGCTCACCCCGCCGGCGGACTGACCGCCGACGGGCCGACCGTCTCCGGACCGATCGCTTCCGCTCCGCCCCGCCGCCGCCCGCACCCCGCGCCCGTGACCACAACGCACGCAAGTACGCGTGATCGTTGCCGCCCGGGCCCTTGCCGACCGCCCGTCGGTCCGCGACCGTGATCGGCTATGGGACGAGAGCAATGGAAGAAGATCTGGGTCGGCTCGGCCGGCAACATGGTCGAGTGGTTCGACTGGTTCGTCTACGCCAGTTTCGCGGTGTACTTCGCCGACGCGTTCTTCCCCAAGGGGAACGACACCGCCAACCTCATGAACACCATGGGGATCTTCGCCGTCGGCTTCTTCATGCGCCCGGTCGGCGGCTGGCTGCTCGGCCGGGTCGGTGACCGCCGGGGCCGCAAGGCCGCGCTCACCCTGACCGTCACCCTGATGTCCGCCTCGGCCGTCCTGATCGCCGTCGCCCCCACCTACGCGGTCGCCGGCTACGGCGGTATCGCGGTGCTGCTGGTGGCCCGGATGCTCCAGGGGCTGTCGGTCGGCGGCGAGTACGCGGCCAGCGCCACCTACCTCACCGAGGCGTCCGCGCCGGACCGCCGCGGCTTCGCCTCCAGCTTCCAGTACGTGTCGATGACTGCCGGCCAGCTGGTGGGCCTGGGCCTCCAGATCGTCCTCCAGCGCAGCATGTCCGAGCAGGCGCTGCACAGCTGGGCCTGGCGGATCCCGTTCATCGTCGGCGCGCTCGGCGCGGGCATCGTCTTCTACCTGCGCCGCAGCATGCTGGAGACCGAGGTCTACGCCGAGGACGACGGGGCCCGGACCGACCCCGACCGCGGCACCATGAAGGCGCTGTGGGCCCACAAGCGCGAGGCGTTCCTGGTCATGGCGCTCACCATGGGCGGCACGGTGGCGTACTACACGTACACCACCTACCTCACCAAGTACCTCTCGGGCAGCGCCGGACTGTCCAAGCCGACCGCCTCCCTGGTGAGCTTCTGCGCGCTGTTCCTCTTCATGTGCCTGCAGCCGCTGGCCGGCAGGCTGTCGGACCGGATCGGCCGCCGTCCGCTGCTGATCACCTTCGCCGTCGGCTCGACCTTCCTGACCGTGCCGATCATGACGCTGCTCAAGCACGCCGGCTCCTTCTGGCCGGCCCTGGGCCTGTCGCTGCTGGCCCTGGTCGTGGTCACCGGCTACACCTCGATCAACGCCTGTGTGAAGGCCGAGCTGTTCCCGACCGGCATCCGCGCGCTGGGCGTCGCCCTGCCGTACGCCATCGCCAACGCCCTCTTCGGCGGCACCGCCGAGTACGTCGCCCTGTGGTTCAAGAACGGCGGCATCGAGTCCGGCTTCTACTGGTACGTCTCCGGCTGCGCGGCGGTCTCGCTGGTCGTCTACCTGACGATGCGGGAGACCCGCACCATCGATCTGCACCGGGTCGGCAAGGGGGCCGGCGACGGCACCGCCGAGCGCGTGCTCGCATCCTGAGACGGACGGGGTGGCGGGGGTGGTCGTGTGCCAGACTGCCCCCGTGCTCTCGTTCGCCATGATTATTGGCAGCAGGCGCGCCGGTCCGCAGTGACCGCCCGTACGACCCGAGTACGGTGCGGCCATCGTCGTCCCAGACCCGCGCGCAGACCTCTCGCACCCGCGAGGGGTTTTTTCGTTTCCGGGGCCACCCGCCTCCGGAGGCGCAGCGCGAGGGATCATGGAGGGACGGTGGAACCGGGCATTCCGGTAGACCGAGACCCGACAGGAGCCAGACCAGCATGACGGACGTACCAGAAGCCGCCGTCTCCGACGACTTCCACGTATTCGACACCACGCTGCGCGACGGCGCACAGCGCGAGGGCATCAACCTGACCGTCGCCGACAAGCTGACCATCGCCCGGCATCTGGACGACTACGGCGTCGGCTTCATCGAGGGCGGCTGGCCGGGCGCCAACCCACGGGACACCGAGTTCTTCCAACGCGCCCGCGAGGAGATCGACTTCCGGCACGCCCAGCTGGTCGCCTTCGGCGCCACCCGCAAGGCCGGCGTCCGGGTCGAGGACGACCCGCAGGTCGCCGCACTGCTGGCCTCGCAGGCCCCGGTCATCACACTGGTCGCCAAGTCCCACGTCCGCCATGTCGAACTGGCGCTGCGCACCACGCCCGAGGAGAACCTCGCGATGGTCCGCGACACCGTCGCGTACCTGCGCTCCCAGGGCCGCCGGGTCTTCCTCGACTGCGAGCACTTCTTCGACGGCTACGTGCTGGACCCGGTCTACGCCAAGGAGGTCGTGCGCACCGCCGGCGAGGCCGGCGCCGACGTCGTGGTGCTCTGCGACACCAACGGCGGGATGCTCCCGGCGCAGGTGACCGCGGTGGTCCGGACCGTCCTCGCGGACACCGGCGCCCGACTCGGCATCCACGCCCAGGACGACACCGGCTGCGCGGTCGCCAACACCCTGGCCGCGGTCGACGCCGGCGCCACGCACGTCCAGTGCACGGCCAACGGCTACGGCGAACGGGTCGGCAACTCCAACCTCTTCCCGGTCGTCGCCGCCCTGGAGCTGAAGTACGGGCGCCAGGCCCTGCCGCCCGGCAAGCTCGCCGAGACCACCCGGGTCTCGCACGCCATCGCCGAGGTCGTCAACCTCACCCCGTCCACCCACCAGCCCTACGTCGGGGTCTCCGCGTTCGCCCACAAGGCCGGGCTGCACGCCTCCGCGATCAAGGTGGACCCGGACCTCTACCAGCACATCGACCCCGCCCTGGTCGGCAACACCATGCGGATGCTGGTCTCCGACATGGCCGGCCGCGCCTCGATCGAGCTCAAGGGCAAGGAGCTCGGCATCGACCTCGGCGGCGACCGGGAGCTGGTCGGCCGGGTCGTCGAGCGGGTCAAGGAGCGGGAGCTGGCCGGCTACACCTACGAGGCCGCGGACGCGTCGTTCGAGCTGCTGCTCCGTCAGGAGGTGAGCGGCCGGCCGCTGCGCTACTTCACCGTCGAGTCCTGGCGCGCCATCGTCGAGGACCGGCCCGACGGCACCCACGCCAACGAGGCGACCGTGAAGCTCTGGGCCAAGGGCGAGCGGATCGTGGTCACCGCCGAGGGCAACGGCCCGGTCAACGCGCTGGACCGGGCGCTGCGGGTGGCCCTGGAGCGGATCTACCCCCAGCTGGCCACGATGGAGTTGGTGGACTACAAGGTCCGCATCCTGGAGGGCGCCCTGGGCACCGGCTCGATCACCCGGGTCCTGGTCTCCACCAGCGACGGCCGCGGCGAGTGGTCCACGGTCGGCGTCGCCGAGAACGTCATCGCGGCGTCCTGGCAGGCGCTGGACGACGCCTACGCCTACGGGCTGCTGCGCGCCGGGGTCGAGCCCCAGGAGTAGCCGCCGCGCGCCACGTGCGCGAGGGCCCCGGCAGCGTGTGCTGTCGGGGCCCTTCGCGTCGGTCGGTCGGTGCTGCCGCGGGTCAGGCGGCCTTCACCGCGGAGATGTCGAAGACCAGCTTGACCTTGTCGCTGACCATCACGCCGCCGGTCTCCAGCGCCGCGTTCCAGGTCAGGCCCCACTCGGAGCGCAGGATCTCGGCGCTGCCCTCGAAGCCGACGCGCTGGGCGCCGTAGACGTCGGTGGCCGCGCCGTTGAACTCCAGGTCGATGGCGAGGGGGCGGGTGACGTCCTTGATCGTCAGGTCGCCGGTGATGCGGTACGTCTCGCTGTCCAGCTGCTCGACGGCGTTGGAGCGGAAGGTCATCAGCGGGAACTGCTCGGCGTCGAAGAAGTCGGGGCTCTTGAGGTGGCCGTCGCGGTCGGTGATGCCGGTGTCGATGCTGCCGATCTTGACGTCGATGGTCGCGGAGGACGCGGCCGGGTTGCCGCCGTCCAGCTTCAGCACGCCCTCGTGTTCGGCGAAGGAACCGCGGACGTTGGTGACCATGGCGTGCCGGACGGTGAAACCGATGCTGCTGTGGGCCGGGTCGATGGTGTAGTCGCCGGTCAGGGCGGCCAGTGCGGGGTCCACGTCCAGGACGGCGGCGGGGGCGGTGGGGGCGGCGGGGCGCTTGCGGAACAGCGACATGACTTCTCCTCGGGGACGGAGTGGGGGGAGGGAGCGGGGTGCGGACGGGGGGCGTCCACGGGGCGTCGAGCGCGTCGGCGAAGCAATATCGTTTAACGTTCAACGAGTTTTACCGTACCCCCATCTCGTTCAACTTTCAACCTTTGGGTTCCGGGGTTCCGCCGAACGGGTGCCGCACCCCGCCCGCCGGCACGGTCATTGCCGCCCCGCGCACCCCCGTGCTAGACCATCGGGAACTCCCAAGTGCGCAGCGCCACACCCCAGTTGACGCAACGGAGAGGAGCGACCATGTCGCCCGCCGCCGCCCCGCCCGCCTGGTCGCGCCGGGGCTTCCTCACCGCCTCCGGCGCGAGCGCACTGGCCCTCGCGCTGAACGCCGAAGCCGGCCGGACACCCGCCGCGGCCGCACCCACTGGCGCCGCCCCCGCCGCCCCCGCCGACCCCTTCGCCGCCCTCCGCCGCCGCTGGTCCGACCTCACCCTCGGCACCGCCTACGACCCCGGCGCCGCCCCCTACGCCACCGCCCTGAAGGAGACCGGCGACCTGGCCGACACCTACCGCCGCACCCTGCGCCCCGCCGCCGGCTCCCTCTGGCCCGACAGCCCCTACGACCCGCCCTCCGGCATCACCCGCAGCTACGGCCGGCTCGCCACCATGGCCCTCGCCCACGCCCAACCCGGCACCGGCCGCACCGGCGACCCCGACCTCGCCACCGCCGTCCGCACCGGCCTCGACCACCTCGACCGCACCGTCTACCACCCCGCCACCACCCCCTACGGCAACTGGTGGGAATGGCAGATCGGCAGCCCCAAACTCCTCCTCGACACCCTCGCCGTCCTCGACGAGCACCTCCCCGGCGGCACCGGCGACGACCTCCGCGCCCGCTGCCTGGCCGCCGTCGACCACTTCGTCCCCGACGGCGCCCTCGGCCCGTACACCGGCACCAGCACCGGCGCCAACCGCGTCGACCTCTGCCGCGTCGTCGCCCTCCGCGGCGTCCTCGGCCGCGCCCCCGCCAAGATCGCACTGGCCCGCGACGCGCTCTCCCCGGTCTTCCCCTACGTCACCCGCGGCGACGGCCTCTACGCCGACGGCTCCTTCGTCCAGCACACCTGGGTCGCCTACTCCGGCACCTACGGAGCCGTCCTGCTCGACGGCCTCGGCCGCCTCTTCGCCCTGCTGCGCGGCTCCGCCTGGGACATCACCGACCCCAACCGGCAGATCGTCCTCGACAGCGTCGAGCACGCCTACGCCCCCCTGCTCCACGACGGCCTGATGATGGACAGCGTCAACGGCCGCGCCATCAGCCGCGGCCACCTCCGCGGCGACGAACGCCGGATCCTGCGCAGCGACCACCACCACGGCCACGCCCTGATCGCCGCGATCGCCCTGCTCGCCGAGGCCGCGAGCACCGCCGAACGGAACCGCTGGCACGCCATGGTCAAGGGCTGGATCGCCCGCGACCGCACCCTTCCCGTGCTCACCGACCGCCAGTACGCCGTCGCCGACCTCGCCCGCCTCGCCGCCATCGACGCCGGCCCCGCACCCGCCGCCCCCGAACCCGTCGGCCACCGCCTCTTCCCCGCCATGGACCGCGCCGTCCACCGCCGCCCCGGCTTCACCGCCGGACTCGCCATGGCCTCCGACCGCATCACCTACTACGAGAACGGCAACGGCGAGAACCGGCACGGCTGGCACACCGGCGCCGGCATGCTCTACTGGTGGCCCGCCGGCCGCGCCGGCGACCAGTACACCGACGCCTTCTGGCCCACCGTCGACCCCTACCGCCTCCCCGGCACCACCGTCTCCACCCGACGGCTCGCCGACAACGAAGGCGGCGGCTGGGGCGAACCCAAGCCCGCCGCCCGCTGGGTCGGCGGCACCACCGACGGCACCTACGCCGCCCTCGGCCAGGACCTGCGCGGACTCGCCTCCACCCTCACCGCCCGCAAGTCCTGGTTCGCCCTCGCCGACTGCGTGGTCTGCCTCGGCGCCGGCATCACCGCCCGCGACGGCGTCCCCGTCGAAACCGTCGTCGACAACCGCAACCTGGGGGAGAACGGCACCGCCGCCCTCACCGTCGACGGCACACCCCGGCCCCCCGCCCTCGGCCGCACCACCGTCCACCGCCGCGCCCACTGGGCCCACCTCGCCGGCCACGGCGGCTACGTCTTCCCCGGCGGCGCCGCCCTCCACGTGCGCCGCGAGGACCGCACCGGCCGCTGGTCCGACATCAACACCACCTCCACCGGCGACCCGTACACCCGCCGCTACCTCACCCTCTGGCACGACCACGGCACCGACCCCACCGACGCCGCCTACGCCTACCTCCTGATGCCGGGCGCCACCCGCAGCGCCCTCGCCGCCCGCGCCGCCGACCGGCACTGGCTGACCGTCCTCGCCAACGACACCGACCGGCAGGCGATCGCCGTGGACCCGCTCGGCGTAACCGCCGCCAACTTCTGGCGGGCCGGCACCGCGGGCCCGCTGACCGCCGACGGACCGGCCGCCGTACTGCTCCGCGAACGGCGCGCCCGCGGCCCGCACGGCCGGACCCGCCGGACCGCGACGGTGTGCGCCGCGGCCCCCGCCCGCACCGGCGACCCCCTGGAGCTGACCTGGTCCCGGCCGGTCCGCGCGGTCCTCCGCCACGACCCGGACATCGAGGTCCTGGCCGCCGAGGACACCCTCCGGCTCCGCCTGGCCCCCGGCACCGCCTGCGCCACCCACACCTGCACGGTGCTGCTGCGCTGACCGCCGCGCCCCGCCGCCAACCGTGGGACCGGCACAACATCACCCGGCTGGCGTTTGTCGGCACCGCACAGACGCTGGACACCGCGTCCACCCCGCCACAGCCCAGTAGGCGGGCCGCGGGCAGCACGGTTCTGTACCGCCTGCCCACGAAATCGCGCCCGACGTTGTACGAAACCGACATCGGTGTGGGGGCCCTCGCCCACGTACCGTCGATACATGACCACTGTCGAAGATGTGCCCGCCGGCGCCAACGATGCCCGCGGGCGCGTCGCCGAACTGCACGCGATCCGTGAGCAGGTGCGGCGAGGCCCCAGCGAGCGAGCCACCGAAGCGCAGCGTGCCAAGGGCAAGCTGACGGCCCGCGAGCGGATCGACCTGCTGCTGGACGAGGGTTCCTTCAACGAGGTCGAGCCACTGCGCCGGCACCGCGCCACCGGCTTCGGCCTGGAGGCCAAGAAGCCGTACACGGACGGTGTGATCACGGGCTGGGGCACGGTCCACGGCCGGACCGTCTTCGTCTACGCGCACGACTTCCGGATCTTCGGCGGCGCGCTGGGCGAGGCCCACGCCACCAAGATCCACAAGATCATGGACATGGCCATCCAGGCCGGTGCGCCCCTGGTGTCGCTCAACGACGGCGCCGGCGCCCGCATCCAGGAAGGCGTCTCCGCGCTCGCCGGCTACGGCGGCATCTTCCAGCGCAACACCAAGGCGTCGGGCGTCATCCCGCAGATAAGCGTCATGCTCGGCCCGTGCGCCGGCGGCGCCGCCTACTCGCCGGCCCTCACGGACTTCGTCTTCATGGTCCGTGAGACCTCGCAGATGTTCATCACCGGCCCCGACGTGGTCCGCGCCGTCACCGGCGAGGAGATCACCCAGAACGGCCTGGGCGGCGCCGACGTGCACGCCGAGACCTCCGGCGTGGCGCACTTCGCCTACGACGACGAGGTCACCTGCCTCGAAGAGGTCCGCTACCTCCTGTCGCTCCTCCCGGCCAACAACCGGGAGAACCCGCCGACGGTGGCCTGCGAGGACCCCGCCGACCGCAGCTGCGAGACGCTGCTCGACCTGGTCCCGGCGGACGGCAACCGCCCGTACGACATGCGCAAGGTCATCGAGGAGATCGTCGACGACGGCGAGTACCTGGAGGTCCACGAGCGCTGGGCCACCAACATCATCTGCGCGCTGACCCGCTTCGACGGCCGGGTGGTCGGCATCATCGCCAACCAGCCGCAGTCGCTGGCCGGCGTCCTGGACATCGAGGCGTCCGAGAAGGCCGCCCGCTTCGTCCAGATGTGCGACGCGTTCAACATCCCGATCGTCACGCTTCTGGACGTCCCCGGCTTCCTGCCCGGCGTCGACCAGGAACACGGCGGCATCATCCGGCACGGCGCCAAGCTGCTCTACGCGTACTGCAACGCCACCGTCCCGCGGATCTCCATCGTCCTGCGCAAGGCGTACGGCGGCGCCTACATCGTCATGGACTCCCAGTCCATCGGCGCCGACCTCACCTACGCCTGGCCCACCAACGAGATCGCCGTGATGGGCGCCGAGGGCGCCGCCAACGTCATCTTCCGCAAGCAGATCGCCGAGGCGGACGACTCCGAAGCCATGCGCACCCGCATGGTCAAGGAGTACAAGTCCGAGCTCATGCACCCGTACTACGCGGCCGAGCGCGGCCTGGTCGACGACGTCATCGACCCGACCGACACCCGTCACACGCTCGTCCGCGCCCTGGAGATGCTGCGCACCAAGCACGCGGACCTGCCGGCCCGCAAGCACGGCAACCCGCCGCAGTAGCCCCCGCCGCGCACGTACTTCCCCACACCCCGCCACGGAGAATCGAGACCGCCGTGAACCCTGCCCCTGCCGTCACCGCCGCTCCCATCCGCGTCGAGAAGGGCCAGGCCAGCGAGGAGGAGCTGGCCGCCCTGACCGCGGTCCTGCTCGCCCGCGCCGCGCACCGGCCGTCGGCCTCGACCGGCCCGCGCTCCACGGCCGCCCGCTGGCGCCGCCTGGAGCGCCAGGTGGGTTTCCACGGCGCGACCAGCTGGCAGCGGTGACGCCGCGCCGGCTCTGACGTCCGCACGACGGCCCCCACACGGAAGTGTGGGGGCCGTCGTGCGTCGTGGCCGGACCGACGGTGCCGTACCGATCAGGAGCAAGCCCATCAAAACGTAACTGCCTGTCGCCGGTGGCGATTACGCATATGGGACTCACCGCGGCGCGACCGGCATGGCGTCGAAGTTGTCAAAGAGGTATGCGTAGACCTGCGCAAGGTAGGCCGTCAGCTCCCGCTGGTCGGAGAACCGCACGTAGGTCAGCCCGTACCACTGCCCTACGGTTATCGGCTGGTTCGTCACGAGATGGAGGAGACCTGCACGGATCACGCCCTGATAGTCGGGCCAGGAAAGGTCGAACGTCTTGCGCAGGATGCCGAGGTCGTCGACCGCCTCGACGCCGAGAACGGCGGCACAGAAGTTGACGAAACGGCGGTCCACGCCGGGTACGTCCAAGCCGAGATCGGCCAGCGGGACGGCAACTGGATCGATTTCCTCATAGCCGCCTGGGTAGGGAAAAAGCGTCGTGTTCCATAGGTCGGCGTCGTTCTCCGGACCGTCCTCGGCTTCCATCTCCTCGGCCGGGCGGTACACCCCGTAGAGCAGACCACGCGTCGAGAAGTCCGCGTAGACATAATTCACCTCGCCGGAGGAGTCGTACGGGCGACGCGGGTCGATGGTGATCGCAGTGGCCTTCCCGATGCAATCCTCCGCCTCGCCGTAGACTTCCTCGAACGGCAGGATCGGTGAGAGGTCGTGATTCTTCAGCGCAGCCTCGCGCAGAGCGTCTTCCGCTTGGATCATTGCCTCCTCGGAGTCGAAACGGGTCGCCCATGGGCCCGTGCGAGGCGGGAGCTCGTCGCGAATCGGCATGGGGAGGGGGCTCCGTCCTTATTACGGCTGACAGGATGGGGGATTGGTGAAGTAACCGTCCGGGTCTTCATCACCAGAACTTCTCCGGCGGTGGCGCTTCGGGGTCCGGTGCCACCGGCGGCTCTTTCCGGTCGGCATAGAAGTAGTCGTAAAGATCCTGTAGGTAAGCGTACAGACGGTCTTCTTCGTAGAAGAACACATGGGTGAGCTGCCCCCATTGCTCTGCGGTGACTGGACGCTCCCGCAGGAGGTACTCCAATGCCTCGCGCACGTGCCGAGCGAGCGGGGTGTCACGGACCACGTCCCCCTTCCGCTTGTCCCTTCTCACTATATTGGGTCGAAATTTATCGATATCGTCGACAAACTCGACGCCGAGAAAGCACTCAAAGAAATTGCGAACGGATTCATCGGAGGAAAGGTGCGGGATGTCCGAGCCGTCGTACCTCACCTGTTCCTCACCTTCAGAGGCTCCGGGAACATCGTCACAAGCTTGTGACCACCGTTCCCATCGGGATCGTAGATTGCCTTTATTTTCGCTCCGATGAAGTCTACTTGTTTGTAGTTGACGGCGCCGGATGCTTTTTCTACGGGATTGTCTGGATCGATGTAGAAGCCGCGGAATCGCTCGTGATGATTACTTCCGGGCCCCCAGGCTTCCTCCGGGGAGAACGTCACTGCCTGTCTGCCCGCTTCGCCGTGGTTCAAGCGTCCTCTACCGTACAGGTCAGCGTGTACGAAGGCATCGTCCTGCCCTTCGCCGAACGATGTGGAGAAGGAATCACACTTGTGCTTCCGGCTCATATCCTCCGCATCCATGTGCGCGTTCTCGCCCAACCTTTCTCTGGCATTGGGACCATGTGCCGGGTCGATCTTGTCAGTGGTCTGTACGTAGCCGCCCTGCTGGTGGTACCGCGGCTTGCCGTCGGTGTCCTTGAGGTGATTGCCGTTTCCGTCCAGGACCGGGCTCGGCTTGCCCAGCCTCTCCTTCAACATGTCGTCCGTGGGGTCAAGGTGCCTCTGAGGGCCGTGGCCCTGTTTACGGAGACCGCCGACCCGCTGTCCAACGCGTTCGCGGTGCTTGTCGCGCAGGTCATCTTCGCCGAGTACCCGCTGTCCGAGTTTTAGTTGGACAGCATCCCGGTCATCCTGATGGCGCCGCAGGTTCCTGCGTATCGCTTCCTCGGCGTCGTCGACGTTCTTCCGTGTGATCTCAAGACCGTGCCCGATCGACCGGTGCCCTCTGGCCATGGCCTTGGACATGTCTGTGATCATGGAGTCGATGATTGGTCGGACCGCTTTTTCCACGATCCGTCCATACTTCCCCTTTCCGAGCAGTCGCCCACGCGTCTTCGCATTCAGCTTGCTGCTGTGGTGCTCCACCCGCTCCGCATGGCCGTGGGCCTCTTTGGCTGCCTTTGCCAAACGGTCGGTGTGCACCCGGAACCCATGGCTCACTTCGCGCCCCCCGCGACCAGAGCGGCATCAACACCTTTGAAGACAAGACCGGACACGGCTTTCTCGATCTCGGCCTGGAAGGGCTCGATCGCGGTGCTGACCAACTCGGCGATGAGGACGTCCTCGATCTCCTGGAGAACTGCCCTGATGAGGCGTTTGCCGATTTCGACCGCCGCCGCCTCTGTTGCTGCCGCGATACCTGCCGTCGCTACGGTGGCGGCTGCTGCCGCGGCCATCTCAACTGCGGTGATGACCAGCTGAGCGATCACCACTCCCTTGGCTACGACCACACCGATGGCGGCGGCCTCCAGCCCCGTGGCCAGCACTTCGCAGCCGTTCGTCAGCGCCGTCAAATGCTGACTGGACACCTGGCGCCAGCGACCGCGCAGAGCCTCGTACGATGCCCCCTCGTAGGCATCGGCAAGTCCGCTCAAGATCGCGTCCATGCCGTTGTGGGAATCTGAGAGGTCATGTCCGAATTCGCGGACATGACCGGCCCAGGCGCGTAGCTCGTCCTCGTCGATATCGGGCCACTCAAGGCCCATCAGGTCCATGATCCAGACGACTTCGGCAGGCAGCTCGATAGACAACGCCGGTTCCCCCCTAGAAGTGTCATGTGCCGAACGCTGAGGATATAGACCCTGGCTGACGGCTATTCGGTTCCGTGCTCTGGTGGGGGAGAGGCGAGAATCTCAGCAGAGGTTTTCGCGTACGAGGTGGACGTCGCGTAGGTCAGAGAGGTTCGGCTCGTCGCCCGGTCCGGCCGGACGGAAGCGGGCGCCGAGCGTGTCCCGGGCAGCGCAACTGAGACCGGCTACACCTCCTTCAGTGAGAACCCGCTTGCATCACCGTGCGTGGACCGGTCGACTGCCTTCCGACTGGCCCGCCCGCGGCCGCCTCGTCTTCTTCGGGGATGCGCCCACGTAGTCGATGAGACCGCCACCGGGACGGAGAGAGAGTCGCTCGTGGCGGCCGGGTGGATGACCCGGATCCCGCTCGCAGGATCTGGACCGAACGACGGGGTGTTCCTCATCTGACTGACCAGAAGGGCCCGCACTGGGGACGGGGCCCAGGGCAGCCCCTCCGCCCCCACCCGCCGGATAGCGGGCGAGGCCCCCTGCCCCGACGGCGCGGAAGTCGACAATGTGGGGCGGCTGCAAACAAGCCACCCGCTGCCATGGCGCGCAGCGCACAACCGCCATGCCCGGCGGAATCCTCAACTCTGCGCCGCCACGGCGGGGGAGAAGGCTTCCTCAAGCCGCCCCGCGGCGCTTCCGGCAGCTTCAGATACAGCGTCAGCACCGCCGCGGCGACGTACGGCCCGGCGAAGGCGAGGACGACCCCGGCGGGGCCCAGCGGGTCGGGGAAGACGCTGACGATGCGGTGCCGACGAACGCTGCGCCGCCCGCGTCGGACGGTGAGCAGGGTCGGCCGACGGCCCTCGCCGAAGCCCGGTTCCTTGCCGAAGAAGGTCGGCGGAAGCAGCCGACCGCGGTTCCCATCCCGGCCGCGGGCGCGGTGGCGGTGATGACGTAGGAGGCGCGGACCTCGGTGCCGGCGCTGTGGGCGGCCGTGAACGCCGCGACGAAGCCGCACCCCACCCCGCCGCCGACCTCGAACGGCAACACGCCGGGACGGCCGAAAGCCAGTGCCTCGGGAGTGCCGATCCGGTCGAGGGCGGTGGGTGGTGCCATGGCGCGCCTCCGGTGTTCTCGACCACCGGGGCGACTCGTCCGTGTTTTCTGTGATCTGGGTGTTAAATCCACCATGGGCGAAACGAAGGAGTGTGCCTGATGACCACCGAACCCGCCGGCCTCGGACACCGCCCCGAGACCTTCCGCGAGGACTGGCTGGAAGGGCTGGCCGCCGCCTACGCGCGCACGGTCCGCCGGGTCCCGGGCGCCTACGGAGTGGTCGGCCGGCACGTGCCCCGCCCCGGCAAGGTCGCACTCGTCATCGGCGGCGGCTCCGGTCACTACCCCGCCTTCGCCGGACTGGTCGGCACCGGCCTGGCCGACGCCGCCGCGGTCGGCGACGTGTTCGCCAGCCCCAGCGCCGAGCAGGTCTACCGCACCGCCCGGGCCGCGGACGGCGGCGCCGGCGTCCTGCTCTGCTACGGCAACTACGCGGGCGACGCCATGCACTTCGGGCTGGCCGCCCGCCGCCTCGCCGCCGAGGGCGTCGCGACCCGCACCGTGCTGGTCACCGACGACGTGGCCAGCGGGCCGCCGCCCGTCGAGGGACGGCCGGTCGACCCGTCCCGGGACCGCCGCGGCGTGGCCGGCGACTTCTTCGTCTTCAAGGTCGCGGGCGCGGCCGCCGAACGCGGCGACGACCTGGACACCGTCACCCGCATCGCGACCCGCGCCAACGCCCTGACCCGCACCTTCGGCGCCGCCTTCGCCGGCTGCACGCTCCCCGGCGCGGCCGAGCCGCTGTTCACCGTCCACGCCGGCACCACCGAACTCGGCATGGGCATCCACGGCGAACCGGGCCTGCGCACCACCCGCCACCTCACCGCCGCCGAACTGGCCGACGAACTCGTCGGCAACCTCCTGCCGGAGCTCCCCGCGCCCCCGGCCGGCGGCCGCGGCCGGGTCGCGGTCCTCCTCAACGGCCTGGGCCGCACCAAGTACGAGGAGATGTTCGTGGTCTACCGGCAGGTCGACCGCCGACTGCGGGAGGCCGGTCTGCGCCCGTTCCGGCCCGAGGTCGGCGAGTTCGTGACCTCCTTCGACATGGCGGGCGTCTCGCTGTCGCTGATGCTCCTCGACGACGAACTGGCCGCGCTCTACGACGCCCCGTGCGACACCCCGGCGTTCCGCAGGGTGCCGGGCAGGTACGCGGAAGGCGCCGACGACCGGACGGACCGGGGCGGCGAGCGGACGGCGGCGGGGGAGACCCGGACGGCCTGGGCGCCGAGCGCCTCGGCGGGGGCCGCCACGCGACCGTCGGCGGGCGGCGACGGGCCCCTACGGGACGGCGCCGCGCGGCCCCTACGGGACGGCATTCCCCCCGGCGGGGGTCTGCCCGTCACGGTCGCGCTGCATGCCGCGCTGGAGCTGGTCGCGGCCAACGAGGCCGAGTTGGGGCGGCTGGACGCGGTCGCCGGGGACGGGGACCACGGCATCGGCATCGTGCGGGGGCTGCGGGCGGCCGCCGCGGCGGCCCACGCGGCCGAGCCGGGACCGGCCGGGGATCCGCGGTCGGCCGGCACCGCCCTGCTGGCCGCCGGACTGGCCCTGGCCGACGCCTCCGGCGGCGCGTCCGGCGCGCTGTACGGCGCCCTGCTCGCCGAGATCGGCACCGTCCTCACCCGGGCCGCGGAGGGCGTCCGCGGCGCCGAACTGCTCGCGGACGCGGTCGACGCCGCCCAGCGGGCCGTCGGCGAACTCGGCGGCGCCCGGGTGGGGGAGAAGACCATGCTGGACGCCCTGGACCCGTTCCGCCGGGAACTGCGCGCCCGCGCCGCGGAGGGCCTGCCCAAGGCGTGGCAGGCCGCCGCGGAGGCCGCCACCCGGGCCGCCGCGGACACCGCCCGCCTCACCCCGGCCCGCGGCCGCGCCGCCCGCATGGGCATGCTCGGCCACGGCCACCCGGACGCCGGCGCAGTCTCGCTCGCGCTGCTCCTCACCGCGGTCGGCACCACGCTGAACTGACCGCTGACCGCCTGACGCTCGATGTACGCCGAGCGTCAGGCGGAGCGCTTTCCGGAGCTGCCCCCCGCGCCCGGCCAGATGAGCCACGCCTGCGTATCCGCCGGCCCCCCGAACCAACGCACCGCACTCTCCGGCGAACTGAGGCTGTAATACGCCCGGCCGCCGGCACTGATCACCTGCGCCCGCCCGTCCTCGTACGCCAGCCCCCAGGCGGCGATATGCCCGTCCATCTCCCCGCCCCCGACGGGGTACTGCTGCGCAACCGCGAACAGCCGCGGGGCCAACTCGTTCGCCATGTCGACAAGTTCGGGGTGAAGGCTGCCGACCGGGTGCGGGTTGCCGGTGTGCTCGGGGGCGTTGGCCTGTGACGCTACCGTTTGCATCTAGTCCTCCTGCTCAGGGAGTTGGGGGAGCCAGTGGAGTGGCCCCCGTCACACCGTAGCGAAGTCGATGTAAAATTTGTCATCGATCACGCGAGAAATTGTCAGACCCCTCGTGTGAGTGACGACGGGGGAAGAGAGGGTCAGATGTCGTCCAGCAAGGCATCCACCATGCGCCAGCAGCGACTCGGTGTTGAACTACGCAGACTTCGGGAGCGGGCTGGCCTCTCCTCGACGGAAGCGGCGAAGCGCCTTGGCGGCACCCCGGCTCAGATCAGTAACATCGAGGCGGGTCGATATGCGGTGAGTGCCGAGCGGGTGCGCACACTGGCGGCCAACTACAGCTGCGCCGATCGGGCTTACATCGATGCCCTGGCCGGCATGACCGGGGCGCGACCTCGGGGCTGGTGGGAGGAATACCGCGAAATCCTGCCCGCCGACCTGATCGATGTGGCGGAACTGGAGCATTCGGCAACGGCATTGCGCGCTTCAGTGATGATCCACATGCCCGGCCTGTTGCAGACCGCAGAGTACGTTCGAGCCACCGCCCGCGAGGATGTTCCGCGCCCGCCGGCGCACCTGGTGGAACACCGTGTGTCGTTCCGAATCAAGCGGCAGGCAGTTTTGTTCGGTGATCGGCCGACGCCGTTCACCGCAATCGTTCATGAGGCCGCGCTGCGGATGGGCTTCGGAGGACCGGAGACGGCGCGGGCACAACTCAACTACCTGGTCGAGATGAGCGAACATGACCATGTCTCGGTGCTGGTGATCCCGTTCGGCGAAGCATCGTTTCCCGCATCAGGCCAACCCATCAACTATGCGTCTGGGCCCGCACCGCAGCTCGACACGGTAGAACTCGACACTGAGTACGGGTGTGATTTCATGCACGCTGAGGCCCAGTTGGAGAAGTACCGGCAGGTGCTGGACCGCTTGGAATCTCGTGCACTCAAACCGGGCGAGTCGCGCGATCTGATCCGCCGGATCGCGCGGGACATTTGAGAGGAAGCACCGTGTACCCGTACGACTGGCAGAAGTCTTCATCCAGCAACAACGCGGCCCAGTGCCTCTACGTAGCCGCCCCCGACCGCGACACGATCAAAATCCGCGAGAGCGACGCCCCCGACGTCATCCTCACCACCACCCCCGCCAACTTGAAGGCGTTCATCCTGGGCGTCAAGGCCGGCGAGTTCGACCATTTCGTCGAGGACTGAGACGGCCGCCGCGTACGACGAAGGCCCCCGCACCGGAAGGTGTGCGGGGGCCTTTCGTCGTACCGCCGGGCGTCGGAGAACCGCGCCGCCAGGCGCTACCGCAGCCGGGCCATCAGCGCGTGCTCCACGAGCGTGATGAGCGCGCTCTTGGCCTCGCTGCGGTGCCGTGCGTCGGTGATGATGATCGGCGCGTCCGGGCCGATCTGCAGCGCCTCACGCACCTCGTCGGGCGTGTAGGGCTGGTGCCCGTCGAAGCCGTTGAGGGCGATGACGAAGGGCAGGCCGCTGTTTTCGAAGTAGTCGACGGCCGGGAAGCAGTCGGCGAGGCGGCGGGTGTCGACCAGGACGACGGCGCCGATGGCGCCGCGGACCAGGTCGTCCCACATGAACCAGAAGCGGTCCTGGCCCGGCGTACCGAACAGGTACAGGATCAGGTCCTGGTCCAGGGTGATCCGGCCGAAGTCCATCGCCACGGTCGTGGTCGTCTTGTCCGGTGCGTGCGTGAGGTCGTCGATGCCCGCCGACGCGGAGGTCATCACGGCTTCGGTGCGCAGCGGGTTGATCTCTGAGACGGCCCCGACGAACGTGGTCTTGCCCACGCCGAAGCCGCCCGCCACCACGATCTTCGCCGAGGTGGTGGAGCGGGCTGCACCGCTAGAGCTTGCGAAGTCCACTGAGCACCCTTTCGAGCAGTGTCACATCTGGCTGTCCGCCGGCGGTCTCGTCTCCGCCGGGCTGATGGATGGCGACGAGTCCGGCCTCCGCCAGGTCGGCGACGAGGATCCGGGCGACGCCGAGGGGGATGGAGAGGAGGGCCGAGATCTCGGCCACTGATTTGATCTCGCGGCAGAGGTGGCAGATGCGCTGGTGCTCCGGCAGCTGGCCCTGCAGCTTCGCGGGATCCGCGGTCGTGCTGACCAGTGCCTCGATGGCGAGCTGGTAGCGCGGCCGGGTCCGGCCTCCGGTCATCGCGTACGGCCGCACGAGCGGGTTGTTCATTCCGCCGGTGGGGGCGGGCTCGGGCGCCGGCCGCGGCGGCTGCACCGGCTGGATGCGCGGCGGCTGCGGCTGGTCGTACGGCGAGGGCTCGGACGGTCGGGGCCCGTAAGGCTGGGAGCGGTACGGGCCCTGCTGCTGAGCGGGGCGCTGCGGTGGCTGCGGCGGCTGCTGGGGCCGCTGCGGCCTGCGGCTGGGCGCAGACGGGAAGTTGAAGCGGTTGTTATGGGTGTCGCCCTGGGGGCCGGACTGCTGTCCGGATCCATACGGGTAGCCGCTCGGGGGCGTTGCCACGTCTCCTCCTCCAACTTGCCTGTCTGACGCCGGTCGCGCCACCGAACCCTATGGTGCGGTGGCGGGAAACGCACTGCCTGTCTGCTAGTTGAGAAGGCTCCCCTGCAGTTCTGCGCGCAGATCGGGCGTCAGGACGGTGCCCGCGCGGTCGACCAGCAGGGCCATCTCGTAACCGACGAGGCCGATGTCGCACTCCGGGTGCGCCAGCACGGCCAGCGACGATCCGTCGGAGACGGACATGATGAAGAGGAAGCCGCGCTCCATCTCCACCACGGTCTGGTTGACGCTCCCGCCCTCGAAGATGCGGGACGCGCCGGAAGTCAGCGACGTCAGACCGGAGGCCACCGCCGCCAGCTGATCGGCTCTGTCACGGGGGAAACCCTCGGACATCGCGAGGAGGAGACCGTCCGCGGAGACCACGACCGTGTGGGACACCCCGGGGGTGTTCTCCACGAAGTTGGTGATCAACCAGTTCAGATTCTGCGCCGCCTGGCTCATCGGGCTCACACTAACGCTCCTGATCGTAGGTGCTGCCGGGGCCGAAGCCCTGTTGGTCATTCTGGGGGACCCCCGAGGAGGGATCCGTGCCGGTGCCGGCGTTGCGCCCCTGCTGGACACCGCGGCGCAGATTGCTCAGCCTGCCGCGGACATCCTCCGGGGCGCGGGAGACCTGGGGGCCGCCCTGCGCGCTCTGCTCCGCGGTGCCTTCGACCAGGTTGGCCTTGGGCACCCGCCGGGGGAGGCCGGAAGCGGTGACCCCGCCCGCCGACGGCTGGCGCAGTCGCCCCGCCCGCTGCCAGCGCTCGTCGTTCTCGCTGCGCCAGGTGGAGTCGCTGTCCTGACCGGTCTCCGGTGCGGGTTCCTGCTGGCCGTGCGGCGAGCCGGCTCCGCGGCGCGGAAGACCGGCCTCGGTCAGCGAGTGGATCACGCTCGCGGCGGGGCCGGGACGCTCGAATGTTACGCGCTCAGACGCATCAGCGGGAGCGGCAGTTGCATTCCGGTCAGATTCCGCTTCGGTTCCGAAGTAGCCCTTGTGCGCGGGGGATTCGGCCCAGCCGTTCAGCTGGCCCGAATCCTCCGGGGCGTAGGCGTACTGACCGGTCTCCTCCGGGGCATAGGCGTACTGACCGGTGTCTTCCGGGGCGTAGGCGTACTGGCCGGTGTCCTCGGGGGCGTAGGGGTACTGGCCGGTGGTCTCGGCGGTGGTCGGCTCGCCGAACGCCTCGCCGCCGTAGGAGCGGTCGTCGTAGAGCGGCTGACCGGGCTCCGCATAGGCCGCGGAGTGCTCCTGATGCGGAGCGGGGCGCTCCTGGCTGCCGTCGAGCGGCAGCTCGTCGCGGAACAGCGGCCGGTTGTCCACCGGTTCGGGCGCTCCGGCGGTCGCCTGGGCCTCCAGGGCCGCACGGCGCTCCTCGCGCAGCCGCGAGCGGCCCACCGGGTCCAGCTCGGCCGGGGCCTCGGGCTGCCCGTGGAACCCGTCGTCGAAGCCCAGCTCGGCGGCGGTGCGGTGGTGGCCCTCGTAGGCCGACTGCTGGTGCTCGGGGACGATCCGGGAGACGGTGAAGGTGTCGTCGAACTGCTCGTCCTCGCCACCGCCGCCGTGGGTGATCGCCTCCGGCAGCATGACCAGCGACGTGGTGCCGGCCTGCTCGCCCGAGGGGCGCAGCTGGACCCGGATCCCGTGCCGGTCGGCCAGCCGACCGACCACGAACAGGCCCATCCGCTGGGAGATCGCGGCGTCCACGCTCGGCGGGTTGGCCAGCTTGTGGTTGATGTCCGCGAAGTCCTCGGGGGTCAGCCCGATGCCCTTGTCGTGGATCTCGATCATGACCCGGCCGTCCGGCAGTCGGGTCGCGGCCACCTTCACCTTGGTCTGCGGGGAGGAGAACGTGGTGGCGTTCTCCAGCAGCTCGGACAGCAGGTGGACGAGGTCGGTCACGGTGGTGCCGTGGATCTCGCTCTCGGGGACGCCGCTGAGCTCTATTCGCTCGTACGACTCCACCTCGGAGGTGGCCGCCCGCAGCACGTCGATCAGCGGCACCGGCTGGTTCCAGCGGCGGCCCGGCTCCTCGCCGGCGAGGATCAGGAGGTTCTCGCCGTTGCGGCGCATGCGCGTGGCGAGGTGGTCGAGCCGGAAGAGGTTCTCCAGCTGGTCCGGGTCGGCCTCGTTGTTCTCCAGGTGGGTGATCAGCTCCAACTGGCGCTCGATCAGGCCCTGGTTGCGGCTGGAGAGGTTGGTGAAGATCGCGTTGACGTTGCCCCGCAGCAGCGCCTGCTCGGCGGCCAGCCGGACCGCCTCGCGGTGCACCTGGTCGAAGGCGCGGGCGACCTCGCCGATCTCGTCGGTGGTGGAGATCGGGATCGGCGTCACGCGGGTGTCGACCCGGCCCGGGTCGGTGCGGGAGAGCTGGTCGACCAGCATCGGCAGCCGCTGCTCGGCGACGCCGAAGGCCGCGTTGCGCAGCTCCCGCATGTTGCGGCTCATCCGGCGGGCCATCAGCCCGGCCACCACGAAGGCGATGATCAGCGCGGCCAGCACGATGCCGGAGTCGACGAAGGTGGACTGCTTGGCGTCCGAGGAGATCTGCGCGGCCTCGTTCACCGCCTTGTCGGCCAGGTCCTTCTCGATGCCCCGGTACATGTCGAACTTGCCGGTGGCGGCCTGGAAGTACGAGTCCGGAGTGACGCCCTTGAGGGCCAGCTCGTCCGGTGCCGCGCCGGAGGCGATCAGGGTGGACATCTGGTCCATCGACGGCGGGGTGTGGAACGGCCGGCCGGCCGCCTCCGCCTGCGATTTCGCCCGGGCGATCTGCTGCTGCGCCGCCTGCTGGAGCTTGGCGCCGTCCGACTTCAGCCGCGCCACGTCCTCGGGCGTACCGCCGGAGGTGAACTCGCCGATGGCGATGCCCTCCAGGTAGCGGTACGACGCGAACGCGGTCAGCTGGAGCTTGTGCTCCTTGCCGCCCTGCGGGGACGCCGGGTCGACCAGGAGGTGGGTGCCGATCGAGCGCTCCAGCGACGCGGCGGCCTTCGCCAGTGCGACGGCGTAGACGGTGCGCCCGTAGGAGGTGATGTTGCCGGTGCCCAGACCGAGTTCGTTGGCGAACTCCATCAGCGGGTGCTGGATCGCGACGTAGCCCTCTTCGGTCTGCACACCGTGGAGCTTGGAGGTGAAGGCGGCCTGCCGCAGCTTCGCCAGATTGGGCTCGGTCTTCTGGAACAGCGCGAGCCGGCGGTTGAGGCCCGGCTTGTCCGGCATGTTCTTGGCGGCGTCGTGGAACGCCTGGGCGGCCGTGTCGGTGGCGTCCCGCGCCTCCTGGACGGCCGGGTCGCTCTTCCGGCCCTGCAGCAGCGGGGCGGCGGTGCGGTCCCGCTCGTCGATCAGGGCGTTGCTGTAGGAAAGCGCGGCGCGAACGAGTTTGGCGGTGTTCTCCGCGTCCTGCGCCTCCTGCCAGGTGGCGAAGGAGTTGTCGACCCGCAGCCCGCCGAAGACCAGGGCGACGAGCACCGGGATCAGCAGGATGGCGTTCAGGCGCGTGGCCACCCGCCAGTTGCGCGGGGAGTACTTGCTGCCGCTCGCCGGAGGCTTCGCGGCCGGGTTCTCGGGCGCGTCGGAAGCCGGAGCGCCACCATCGCGGGGTGGCGGCGTGAAGTTGCCCCGCCGCGGTTCCTGCGGCTCGGGGCTCGTCGTGCTTCGCCTCACTCGACCAACAACCTCTCGGCGACGGCACGGTCTTGCAGTGCCGTTTCTTCTGGGCGTTACTACTCCGGAGTTCAGCGAATTTCAGCACGTCAGGGCAGTGCGTTCCAAACACTGCGCAGAGCCGGAGCAGCTGATCAAGAGCGCCAGATAAAAGGGGCGTTAAGGGCGAGGCGCGGCAAAAGGCGGGAGAAATGTGAGCGCAGCGAAGCCGGGCATGCGCGTGCGGTGTCGAAGGCGGGCCGATTCACTGTCGAAACGTTATGAAGGCCCGCGCGGGCGTGTCGAAGGACACAGATCACCGTCCCCGGCAGGCGGAACCGGTCCAGGGCAGGCGTCAGGAACCCCCCGTGACGACTGCCGTACGGCCCGCACCGAACAGTGGGCGGGCCGCCCCGGCCGCCGCTACTGCAAACGAGCCATCAGCGCGTGCTCCACGAGCGTGATGAGCGCGCTCTTGGCCTCCCCGCGGTGCCGCGCGTCGGTGGTGATGATCGGGGTCGCCGGGCCGATCTGCAGCGCCTCCCGGACCTCGTCCGGGGTGTGCGCCTGCTGGCCGTCGAAGCCGTTGAGGGCGATGACGAAGGGCAGGCCGCTGTTCTCGAAGTAGTCGACGGCCGGGAAGCAGTCGGCCAGCCGGCGGGTGTCGACCAGGACGACGGCGCCGATGGCGCCGCGGACCAGGTCGTCCCACATGAACCAGAAGCGGTCCTGGCCCGGCGTACCGAACAGGTACAGGATCAGGTCCTCGTCCAGGGTGATCCGGCCGAAGTCCATCGCCACGGTCGTGGTCGTCTTGTCCTGGACGTGGCTGAGGTCGTCGATGCCCGCCGACGCGGAGGTCATCACGGCCTCCGTGCGCAGCGGGTTGATCTCCGAGACCGCGCCGACGAACGTGGTCTTGCCCACGCCGAAGCCGCCCGCCACCACGATCTTCGCGGACGTGGTGGAACGGGCCGGGCTCTGGCCGTGGCCGCCGTCAGAGCTTGCGAAGTCCACTGAGCACCCTCTCCAGCAGGGTCACGTCCGGCGTGCCGCCGGCCTCGCCGCTGCCGCCCGGCTGGTGGATGGCCACCATCCCGGCTTCCGCCAGGTCCGCCACCAGGATCCGCGCCACGCCGAGCGGGATGTGCAGCAGCGCGGAGACCTCCGCCACCGACTTCACCTCGCGGCACAGGTGGCAGATGCGCTGGTGCTCGGGCAGCAGGCCGGGCAGCTGGGAGGGGTCGGCCGTGGTGCTGACCAGCGCCTCTATGGCGAGCTGGTAGCGCGGCCGGGTCCGGCCTCCGGTCATGGCGTAGGGGCGCACCAGCGGTTGGTCACCTTCGCTCCCGTACGGCGCTGGGCTGTAGGCGCCGTACGGGCCGGAAGTGGCGGGTGGCGGGGTCATGGATCCTCCGGACGGGGACAACTGACTGTCGTCGGGTGGGGCCGGTGGGGAGTACGGCTCGGATGGATGAGGGGTTGCCGGGTGCGGTGCGGCGCTGCGGGCGCCGCGGGCACTCAGCTCAGCAGACTGCCCTGGAGTTCTGCGCGCAGATCGGGCGTCAGGACGGTGCCCGTGCGGTCGACGAGGAGGGCCATCTCGTATCCGACGAGGCCGATGTCGCACTCCGGGTGCGCCAGCACGGCCAGCGACGATCCGTCGGAGACGGACATGATGAAGAGGAAGCCGCGCTCCATCTCCACCACGGTCTGGTTGACCGTCCCGCCCTCGAAGATGCGGGACGCGCCGGAAGTCAGCGACGTCAGACCGGAGGCCACCGCCGCCAGCTGATCGGCGCGGTCGCGAGGGAAGCCCTCGGACATCGCGAGGAGCAGTCCGTCCGCGGAGACCACCACCGTGTGGGACACCCCGGGGGTGTTGTCCACGAAGTTGGTGATCAACCAGTTCAGATTCTGCGCCGCCTGGCTCATCGGACTCAACTAACGCTCCTGCTGGTGAGAGGGGTCGACAATGCCGTGGGTGCCGGTGGACGACGTCCCGGCCTGCCGGCCCTGCTGGATGCCCCGGCGGAGATTGGTCAGCCGGCCGCGCACGTCGCTCGGCGCGCGGGAGACCTGCGGACCGCCCTGCGGGGCCTGCTGCTGCGCGGTGCCGGCGACCAGGTTGGCGCGCGGCACCCGGCGGGGCAGCCCGGACGTGGTGATTCCACCCGAGGCCGGCTGGCGGATCTGCTCCGCCTGTCGCCACGTGTCGTCGTTGGGCGAGGTGCGCCACTGCGCGGCGGCGTCGGCCGGGGCGCCCTCGCGGGACCCGCCCGCCGGCGCCCGGCCGGTCGGCACGCCGCCGGCGGGCGTGTCACCGGGCGCGGCACCGTCCTGGCCGGCGTCGCGGCGCGGCAGCGGCGGCACACCGGCGGCCGCCGAGGCCGGGGTGTTGAACCAGTTGGACTCGATGGTGTCGAAGATCGGGGTACGGCCGTCACCGGCGCCGGAGTCCGCGGCACCGAGCGGACCGTTGCCGAGCGGGTCGGCGCCCAGCGGGTCCTGGCCCGCCGCGCCCCGACCGGCGGCCGACCGCCGCCCCTGCCCGGCCGGCTCCGCCCGCTCGCCCTCGGGCCGCGGGAACTGCCCGGTGGTCTCGAACGTGCCGGTGTCGAACTGCCCGGTGTCGCTGTCCGGCCGCGGGAACTGCCCGGTGTCGGCGCTCGGCCGCGGGAACTGCCCCGTGGTCTCCCGCTGTCCGGTCCCGAACGCCCCGGACTCGAACTGCCCGGTGTCGAACTGCCCGGCCTCGAACTGCCCGGTATCGGCGTCCGGCCGCGGGAACTGCCCGGTGGTCTCGAACCGCCCGCTGTCGAACTGCCCGGTGTCCGCGGGCCCGCCGACCGCCCGGGCCGGCCCGCGGCCGGCGGCGGGGGCATCGTTCCGTCCCGCGCCGGGCCGCGGCCCGCCGAAGTCGGGCCGGGGGAAGGCGGCGGTGTCGCCGGGGCCGGCGGCCGGCGCGGGCCGCTCGAAGGTGCCGGTGGTCTCCGGCTCCTCGTGGCCCCGCGGCCGGTCCTGCGCCTCGCGGGGCGCCAGCGGCCAGTCGTCCTGGGTACCGCGGTCCCGGCGCACGCCCAGGGGCGCGCCGCCCGACTGCCCGGTGTCCGCGGGAGCCGGTCCGGTTCCGCCGCCCGGCAGTTCGGCCGCCGGGCCGGAGTTGCGCGCCGGCAGCTGCGGGCGCTCCTCGCGCGGGGGCAGGCCGTTCGGCGGCGCCACGGTCGGGGTGCGGCCGTCGTCGGCGCCGCGGCCCGCCTCCGCGCCGCGGACCGGCAGCGCGGGCCGGGCACCGCCGGCGTTCGGGCCGGCGTCGCCGCGGGTCGGTGCCGCCGGTGCGGCCGGTGCGGTACGGCCGCCGGGAGCCGGCGAGCCGAAGGCGTTGGGGGCGCCGCCCTGGCCACCGCGGCCGGGCAGCGCGGGCCGCCCGCCGGGGCCGGAGCCGACCTGGCCGCGCGGCTGGAGCCCGGCGAGTCGGCTGGTGGGCGCGCCACTGCCCTCACCGGGGTTCTTGGCGGTGTTCGGCGCGGGCTTCTTGCCGCCCTGGGCGAGGTCGACCGGCAGCATGACCAGGGCGGTGGTGCCGCCGGAGTCGGACGGCCGCAGCTGGATGCGGATGCCGTGCCGCAGCGACAGCCGGCCGACCACGAACAGGCCCATCCGCCGGGACACCGAGACGTCCACGGTCGGCGGGCTGGCCAGCCGCTCGTTGATCGCCGAGAGGTCCTCGGGGGAGAGGCCGATGCCGGTGTCGTGGATCTCGACCAGGACGCGGCCGTCGGGCAGCGCGTGACCGGTCACCTTGACCTTGGTCTGCGGCGAGGAGAACGAGGTCGCATTCTCCAGCAGCTCGGCGAGGAGGTGCACGAGGTCGTTGACGACCCGGCCGGCGACCTCGGTCTGCGGGACCGCGTTCAGCTCGATCCGCTCGTACTGCTCCACCTCGGACGCGGCGGCCCGGAGCACGTCGACCAGCGGGACCGGACGGGTCCACCGGCGGCCCGGCTCCTCACCCGCGAGGACCAGGAGGTTCTCGCCGTTACGGCGCATACGGGTGGCGAGGTGGTCGAGCTTGAAGAGCGAGGAGAGCTGGTCCGGGTCGGCCTCACGGGACTCCAGTTCGGAGATCAGCGAGAGCTGACGCTGGATCAGGCCCTGGGAGCGGCGCGAGAGGTTGGTGAACATCGCGTTGACGTTGCCTCGCAGCAGCGCCTGCTCGGACGCCAGCCGGACCGCCTCGCGGTGGACCTCGTCGAACGCCGCGGCCACCCGGCCGATCTCGTCCCGGCTGTGCACACCGACCGACTCGACGGAGGTGTCGACGTCCTGCGGGTCCGACTCGGACAGCTGCTTGACCAGCTCGGGCAGCCGGTCCTGGGAGACCCGCTGCGCGGTGTCCTGGAGCCGGCGCAGCGAGCGCACCATGGACCGGGCCACGACGAACGCGCCGATCAGCGAGACGCCGAGGACGAGCAGGATCACCGCGCCGTTGATGATCGCGTCCTGGGTCGCGGCGTTGCGCAGCTCGCGGGACTTCTGGTCCATCTCGGAGAGCAACGAGGTCTCGATCCGCGACATCTCGTCGATCTTGACGGTGTCGGAGTCGTACCAGTCGAGGTACTTGTACTCCTGGCTGCGGATGCCGCCCGTGCTGGCGAAGGCGCGGTGCGCGAACGCGTACGCGGCCTTGATCTCGTCGTTGTTGCCGTCCAGGCCGCGGGTGAGCGACCCGGCGTTGCCGTTGTAGATCTGCGAGAAGCGGTCGCGGGCCGCCTTCTCGTTGTCCTCGGCGGTGCGGCCGGCCAGCCGGTCGTTGGCGGAGAGCTGCGGGCCGCCCGAGTGCGCCAGGCCGGCGCTGACCAGGGCGCGCTGCATCGACGCGTACTCCTTGGCGGACGAGAACGCCGCCAGGGCACGGGTGCTGCGGATCATCTCCGGGTTGCTGGTGGCCTGCGCCATGTCCTGCGAGAGGTCCAGCAGGGAGGTGATGAGCTGGTTGTAGGCGGTGACGGTCCGCGCGACGTTGTTGTCGTCCTGGTAGGCGCTGCCGCGGATCTCGTTGAGGGTGTTGAGCTGGCGGCCGATCTCCAGGATGGTCGCCCGGACGCCGGCCATGGTGGCGTCGTCCGGCTTGATGTCGCCGGTGGCCTGGTTGAAGGAGACCTTGGCCCGGTCGGTGGCCTCGCGCGGGGCGACCACGCTGGCGTCGTCCTTGACGTTGCCGGTGCCGGCCAGCGGACCGGCCGACTTGTCGCGCTCGACCTGGAGGGCGTCGGCCAGCTCGGTGGCCTGCCGGGTCATCTCCGTGAGCAGCTGCATCTTGTCGAGCTGGTCGATGTTGTCCAGCTCGGTGTTGACGCGCAGGGCGCCCAGGGTCGTCGCCGCGACCACGGGCAGCGCGAGCAGGGAGACCAGCCGGGTGCTGATGCGCCAGTTGCGCAGCGCTATTCGGTTGCCGGGCCCACTGGGGCCGTTCTTGGGCTTGCCGCCGTCCGCGGCGTCCTCGCCCGGCGTCTGGCCGCGGTCTGTACCGCCGCGCAGCTCCGGGTCCGCCGCAGCGTTGCCATCCCTCTTGAAACGTCCCTGCACTAGCGTCGCAACCTCTGGACCAGGCGTCCCACCGCGCCAACGGCGGAGACGGTGTCGAGTCGAAAGGGGACCGCGAAGCCCCCGGGGCGGTCGTGAGTGACCGGCGGGCCGTCCCCTCTGGCCGAGAGAGCGGCACCACCGCGCGGCGCTCCTTCGCACCCTGCGCGCCGGTGGAAACTTATGGCGGTCCGTGGAATTCCAGCACAGTGCAGGATCTCCAACAAGAGCGGAGCCGACCGCTGTGACATGGGTGACGCAATGTACGGAATACGTCACGACCGGTAGAAGACGCTGCCCCTGATTTCGGACTTTTGCCCGCGAGTCGACCACCCGCACCCGCTGTCCCAGGTGCGGTGATCAGGAGCGGAACGTGCGGTTCGATCCGTCAATGTCCGTTTCTGCCACGGATGTTGATCATGGAAAATGCGGCATATGTCACATCCGTCGTGAGGAAACTCACAAGGAGATCGCCGACTTTCCCGCTGATCCGCAGGGAATAGCGCGCTTAGCCTGACGCTTTACACAGTTGCGTAAAACGACAACGGCACAATGCAACGTTCGGCAACTCTTCCCGACCAGACGCGAGGCATACCGCAGTGAAGACGACGATGATGTTCCGCAACATAGCCAACCCGCGGCGCACCACCCTGGCCCACCTCCAGGACGCCGACGACCTCGGCACCCCCGAGGTCCAGGAACACACCGTCGACCTGCCCCGCCACACCGCCAACCCCCGCCGCACCGTCCTGAACGAGGTGCCGAAGCAGGACGTCACGGCGTAAATGGACGGCGGTGCGCCCGGTCCCCCGCGATAGCCTGGAGTGTCAACTCCGGCCAATGATCATGAGGGGCAGCGGCAACCCGTGCGCATCGCCAGATTCTCCATCGACGGCAACGTCGGCTTCGGCGTCCTCGAAGGAGACGAACTCGACGTCATCAAAGGGCATCCGTTCGCGGAATTCGAGCGCTCGGGCCAGAAGGTCCCCCTCGAAAAGGTGCGGCTGCTGCCACCGGTCCTGCCCAACAAGGTCGTGGCGATCGGCCGCAACTACGCCGAACACGCAGCCGAACTGGGCAACGAGGTCCCGGAGGCGCCGGTCACCTTCTTCAAGCCGTCCACGTCGGTGATCGGCCACGGCGACCCCATCGCCTACCCCTCCTTCTCCCAGGAGGTGCACCACGAAGCGGAGCTGGCCGTCGTCATCGGCCGGATGTGCCGCGAGGTGCCCCGCGAGCGGGTCAAGGACGTCATCCTCGGCTACACCTGCGCCAACGACATCACCGCGCGGGACGTCCAGCGCCGCGAGAAGCAGTGGGCCCGGGCCAAGGGCTTCGACAGCTCCTGCCCGCTGGGCCCCTGGATCGAAACGGACCTGGACCCCAGCGACCTCACCATCCAGTGCACGGTCAACGGCGTGCAGCGCCAGCTCGGCCGTACCAGCGACATGGTCCGCCCGATCGAGGACCTGATCGTCCACATCACCGAGGCGATGACGCTGCTCCCCGGCGACGTCGTCCTCACGGGCACCCCGGCCGGGGTCGGCCCGCTCAACGTCGGCGACACGGTCGCCGTCACCATCGAAGGCATCGGCACTCTCACCAACAAGGTGATCAAGCGTGGCTAACGCGACCCCCGTCCGCGTCCGTTTCTGTCCCTCCCCGACCGGCAACCCGCACGTCGGGCTGGTCCGCACCGCCCTGTTCAACTGGGCCTACGCGCGGCACACCGGCGGCCAGCTGGTCTTCCGCATCGAGGACACCGACGCGGCCCGCGACTCCGAGGAGTCCTACAACCAGCTGCTGGACTCGTTCCACTGGCTCGGCTTCGACTGGGACGAGGGCCCCGAGGTCGGCGGCCCGCACGAGCCCTACCGCCAGTCGCAGCGGATGGACCTCTACAAGGACGTCGCGGAGAAGCTGCTCGCCGCCGGCCACGCCTACCCCTGCTACTGCACCACCGAAGAGCTCGACGCCCGCCGCGAAGCCGCCCGCAAGGCCGGCAGGCCCTCCGGCTACGACGGCGCCTGCCGCGACCTGACCGCCGAGCAGAAGGCCGCCTACGAGGCCGAGGGCCGCTCCTCGATCGTCCGCTTCCGGATGCCCGACGAGCCGATCACCTTCACCGACCTGGTCCGCGGCGAACTGACCTTCACCCCGGAGAACGTCCCGGACTACGGCATCGTCCGCGCCAACGGGGCCCCGCTCTACACCCTCGTCAACCCGATCGACGACGCCCTGATGGGCATCACCCACGTCCTGCGCGGCGAGGACCTGCTCTCCTCCACCCCCCGCCAGATCGCCCTCTACCGGGCCCTGATCGAGCTGGGCCTGGCCTCTGCCGTCCCCGCCTTCGGCCACCTGCCCTACGTCATGGGCGAGGGCAACAAGAAGCTCTCCAAGCGCGACCCCCAGGCCAACCTCAACCTCTACCGGGAGCGCGGCTTCCTCCCCGAGGGCCTGCTGAACTACCTGTCCCTGCTGGGCTGGTCGTTCTCCGCGGACGAGGACATCTTCACCATCCCCGAGATGATCGAGAAGTTCGACATCGCGGACGTCAACGCCAACCCGGCCCGCTTCGACCTCAAGAAGGCCGAGGCGATCAACGCCGAGCACATCCGCCGCCTGGACCTCAAGGACTTCATCGCGGCCTGCGAGCCCTGGCTGACCGCCCCGTTCGCCAACTGGGAGCCCGAGGACTTCGACCGGGCCGCGTGGCAGGCCATCGCCCCGCACGCCCAGACCCGCCTCACCGTCCTCTCCGACATCACCGCCAACGTCGACTTCCTCTTCCGCAAGGAGCCGGTCGACGACGAGGCGTCCTGGACGAAGGCGATGAAGGGCGACCCGGCGGCCCTGCTCACCACCGCCCGCGCCAACCTCGCGGCCGCCGACTGGACCGCCGGCCCCGAGCCCCTCAAGCAGGCCGTCCTGGCCGCCGGCGAGGAGCACGGCCTCAAGCTCGGCAAGGCCCAGGCCCCGGTCCGGGTCGCCGTCACCGGCCGCACCGTCGGCCTCCCGCTCTTCGAGTCCCTGGAGATCCTCGGCAAGGACCGCACCCTCCAGCGCATCGACGCGGCCCTGGCCAAGCTCACCGCCTGACCCGACCGCACCCCACGGGACCCCGGGCCCGGAAGCCGCGAGCTTCCGGGCCCACTCCTTTTTCCGGCCGCTCCCTGCCGCTAGATTCCCGATATGCCCCTCCACGCCGTCCTCTGGGACATCGACGACACCCTCTTCGACTACACCGGCGCCGACCGCACCGGCGTACTGCGCCACCTGCGGACCGAGGGGCTGCTGGCCGCGTACGGCGGCGAGACGGCGGCACTCTCCCGCTGGCAGCACGCGATGGAGACCGAGTTCGCCCGTTTCCTCGCGGGCGAGCTGGGGTTCCTGGAACAGCGCAGGGCCCGTGCCCGGACGTTCCTGGGCACCCCGCTGACCGACGCCGAGGCGGACGCCTGGTTCGGCCGCTACATCGCCCACTACGAGGCGTCCTGGGTGCTTTTCCCGGACTCCGCGCCGGCCCTGGAGGCGCTGGCCCCCCTGGTGCGCCAGGCGGTGCTCTCCAACTCCTCCACCGCCAACCAGGAGCGCAAGCTGACCGCCCTGGGCATCCGCGAGCGCTTCGAGGCGGTGCTGTGCGCCGACGGCCTGGGACACGCCAAGCCCGCCCCGGAAGCCTTCCAAGGGGCCTGCGCGGCCCTCGGCCTGCCACCGTCCGAGGTGCTCTACGTCGGCGACCGGCTCGACATCGACGGCCTGGGCGCCAGGGACGCCGGCCTGGCGGCCGTGTGGCTGGATCGCACGGGCACCGACGAGCGGCCCCCACCCGGGATCCACCGCATCCGAGGGCTGGCCGAGCTTCCCGAGCTGGTGCGCGGGGTTATCGGTTTTGGAGCACCCTCCACGATCAGGTAATGTTCTTCCTGCGCCGCCCGAGAGGGCCGAAAGGCCCGGACCGGAAGGCGCAGATCAAGGCAAAGCCCCCGCCTGGGGGTTGCACTTTGATGGCCTATGGTGTAATTGGCAGCACGACTGATTCTGGTTCAGTTAGTCTTGGTTCGAGTCCAGGTAGGCCAGCTCGCAGAGCTCATCTGCAAAGCCCCCGTTGTGTAGCGGCCTAGCACGCCGCCCTCTCAAGGCGGTAGCGCCGGTTCGAATCCGGTCGGGGGTACAGATCCTTCCCGGGGAGGCAGTCTGGGTCGCACCCACTGCCACTCACGCAGGATCGCTAGGGCCCCCGTTGTGTAGCGGCCTAGCACGCCGCCCTCTCAAGGCGGTAGCGCCGGTTCGAATCCGGTCGGGGGTACTGGTCTACACCACCATGGCCTATGGTGTAATTGGCAGCACGACTGATTCTGGTTCAGTTAGTCTTGGTTCGAGTCCAGGTAGGCCAGCTCGCAGAGCTCATCTGCAAAGCCCCCGTTGTGTAGCGGCCTAGCACGCCGCCCTCTCAAGGCGGTAGCGCCGGTTCGAATCCGGTCGGGGGTACATCGAGGGAAGGCCCTCCGCATCATGCGGAGGGCCTTTTCGCGCTTCCGGGAAGCTCCGGTGGGCGTCCAACGGCTCTGTGCGGCCGGGGAGTTGGTCGTGGAGCGGCGGTAGTGGTCCGCGGTGGCGGGTAGTTGGGGCGGCAGGGGCCGGGGCGTCGGGAAATGGGCCGGCCGGCCGCCGCGGGGGAGCGGGGCCGGCCGGTGGGTTTCTCAGGAGCCGTTGCGGCGCAGGCCCTCGGAGAGGCGCGCGGCGGCGTCGATGACCGCCTGGGCGTGCATACGGCCCGGGTGGCGGGTCAGGCGCTCGATCGGGCCGGAGACCGACACGGCGGCCACCACGCGGTTGGAGGGGCCGCGTACGGGCGCGGAGACGGAGGCCACGCCGGGCTCCCGCTCGCCGATCGACTGGGCCCAGCCGCGGCGCCGTACGCCGGAGAGCGCGGTGGCGGTGAAGCGGGCGCCCTGGAGGCCGCGGTGCAGTCGCTCCGGCTCCTCCCAGGCCATCAGGATCTGGGCCGACGAGCCGGCCTTCATCGTCAGCGTGGAGCCGACCGGGACGGTGTCCCGCAGTCCGGACAGCCGTTCCGCCGCCGCCACGCAGATCCGCATGTCGCCCTGCCGGCGATAGAGCTGGGCGCTCTCGCCCGTCACGTCGCGCAAGTGTGTGAGCACCGGTCCTGCCGTGGCCAGGAGGCGGTCCTCGCCGGCCGCCGCGGCCAGCTCGGAGAGCCGGGGGCCGAGGATGAACCGGCCCTGCATGTCCCTCGCCACCATCCGGTGGTGTTCCAGAGCCACGGCCAGCCGGTGGGCCGTGGGTCGTGCAAGCCCGGTCGCCGCGACCAGCCCGGCGAGGGTGGCCGGACCGGACTCCAGAGCGCTCAAAACCAGAGCTGCCTTGTCGAGAACGCCGACGCCGCTAGAGTTGTCCATGAAACGATACTCGCGTCTCACAGTGTGAAACGCAAGTTCAATTTTCCATGGAAGTCGTCACTCTGTAGGTGCGGCCCTCGACCAGGGCCCGGCGTCACGCCCGCCAGGGGATATTCGCGGGTCACCGCGCACAGACGAGCAAGGCCGGCACAGCGGCCGGCCGGAGGGAACGCGATGGGACGGACACTTGCGGAGAAGGTCTGGGACGACCACGTCGTCCGGCGCGCGGAAGGCGAGCCCGACCTCCTCTTCATCGATCTCCACCTGCTGCACGAGGTCACCAGCCCGCAGGCGTTCGACGGCCTGCGCAAGGCCGGTCGCGGAGTGCGCCGCACGGACCTGACCATCGCCACCGAGGATCACAACACCCCGACCCTCGACATCGACAAGCCGATCGCCGACCCGGTCTCGCGTACCCAGCTGGAGACCCTGCGCAAGAACTGCGCGGAGTTCGGTGTCCGGCTGCACCCGCTGGGTGACGTCGAGCAGGGTGTCGTCCACGTCGTGGGCCCGCAGTTGGGACTGACCCAGCCCGGCACCACCGTGGTCTGCGGTGACAGCCACACCTCCACCCACGGCGCGTTCGGCGCGCTGGCGTTCGGCATCGGCACCAGCCAGGTCGAGCACGTCCTGGCGACCCAGACGCTGCCGATGGCGCCGTTCAAGACCATGGCGATCACCGTCGAGGGCGAACTGCCGCAGGGTGTCACCGCCAAGGACCTGATCCTGGCGATCATCGCCAAGATCGGCACCGGCGGCGGTCAGGGGTACGTGATCGAGTACCGCGGTTCGGCCATCGAGAAGCTGTCGATGGAAGCCCGGATGACCATCTGCAACATGTCGATCGAGGCGGGCGCCCGGGCCGGCATGATCGCCCCCGACCAGACCACCTTCGACTACCTCCAGGGCCGCGACCACGCCCCCGAGGACGAGGACTGGGACGCCGCCGTCGCGTACTGGAAGACGCTGCGCACCGACGACGACGCGGTCTTCGACGCCGAGGTCGTCATCGACGCCGCGACGCTGTCGCCGTTCGTCACCTGGGGCACCAACCCGGGCCAGGGTGCACCGCTTTCGGCGAACGTCCCCGACCCGGCTTCGTACGAGGACCCCTCGGAGCGGTTCGCCGCCGAAAAGGCCCTGGAATACATGGGGTTGACGGCGGGTCAGCCGCTGCGCGAGATCTCCGTGGACACCGTCTTCGTAGGTTCGTGCACCAACGGCCGGATCGAGGACCTGCGCTCCGCGGCGGCGGTCCTGGAAGGCCGTTCGGTCGCCGAGGGCGTGCGCATGCTGATCGTTCCCGGCTCCGTCCGGGTCTCCCTGGAGGCCGTCGCGGAGGGGCTGGACAAGGTCTTCACCGCGGCCGGCGCCGAATGGCGGCACGCGGGTTGCTCGATGTGCCTGGGCATGAACCCCGACCAGCTGGCGCCCGGTGAGCGCTCCGCGTCCACCTCCAACCGCAACTTCGAGGGCCGGCAGGGCAAGGGCGGTCGTACCCACCTCGTCTCGCCGCAGGTCGCCGCCGCAACGGCGGTTCTCGGCCACCTGGCCTCACCGGCCGACCTGTCCGACGCCGACGTCGCTACGCCCGCGGGAGTCTGAGAACCATGGAAGCTTTCACCACCCACACCGGCCGGGCCGTTCCGCTGCGCCGCAGCAACGTCGACACCGACCAGATCATCCCGGCCCACTGGCTGAAGAAGGTCACCCGGGACGGCTTCGAGGACGGGCTCTTCGAGGCGTGGCGCAAGGACCCGGAGTTCGTCCTCAACCAGGAGGCGTACAAGGGCGCCACCGTCCTGGTGGCCGGGCCCGACTTCGGCACCGGCTCCTCGCGCGAGCACGCCGTCTGGGCGCTGCAGAACTACGGTTTCAAGGCCGTCATCTCCTCGCGGTTCGCTGACATCTTCCGGGGCAACTCCCTCAAGAACGGCCTGCTGACGGTGGTCCTGCCGCAGGAGACCGTGGACCGGCTGCAGAAGCTGGTGGAGTCCGACCCCACCGCCGAGGTCACCGTCGACCTGGTGGACCGCGAGGTCCGCGCCGAGGGAATCACCGCCGGCTTCGAGCTGGACGAGAACGCTCGTTGGCGGCTCCTGGAGGGTCTGGACGACATCAGCCTCACCCTTCGGGAGGAGTCCGCCATCGCCGCCTACGAGGCGAACAGGCCCTCATTCAAGCCGCGTACCATCGAGGTCTGACCTCGGGTTTTATGGCTCAAAGGCTTATTGCGTACGATGCGCCCCCTGTGCAGTTGGCGGGGGGCGCTTCGGCTTGTCGGGGCCGGTGTTGAGGCCCCGTGAAGCGACAACTCGCCGCAGATGGCACAATTAGCGCATGGAACGCGACGACCAACTCAAGCTCTACGGTTTCGTCGCCGACCGACTCAAGGACGCACACGCAAGGGTGCGGACACTGCAAGTCCCGGAGGGCGTACGGATGGCGCTGACCCGGAAGCTGCTCGTCATCACGGCCGCGGCTAAACACGATCTTGCGGACGCGGCAAGGCGTCTGGAGTGGTTCATGCACGACCTTGACGAAGGTCGTTATCCCGAAGATGTGCATGCCGATGGAAGTCCGTGAAGGTCGAGTCCGTTGCGGCACAAGGGTGATTAGCCCGTTTCGTGTTTGATTTGCGGTATATATCTGCCTAACGTGCGAAAAAGCTTGGAATCTTTCGTTCCAGCAATGTCTCCGAAGGGGAAGACGTGAACAAGGCGCAGCTCGTAGAAGCCATTGCCGACAAGCTCGGCGGCCGTCAGAACGCCGCGGACGCGGTGGACGCCGTACTGGACGCAGTCGTCCGTGCAGTTGTCGCCGGCGACCGCGTTTCGGTCACCGGATTCGGCTCGTTCGAGAAGGTGGACCGCCCGGCCCGCTACGCGCGCAACCCGCAGACGGGTGAGCGGGTCCGGGTCAAGAAGACCTCGGTGCCCCGTTTCCGCGCCGGTCAGGGCTTCAAGGACCTGGTGAGCGGCTCGAAGAAGCTCCCCAAGGGTGGCGAGGTCGCCGTCAAGAAGGCGCCCAAGGGCAGCCTGACCGGCGGTGCCGCCATCAAGAAGGCCGCAGCGAAGAAGGCTGTCGCCAAGAAGGCCGCTGCCAAGAAGGCGGCCCCCGCGAAGAAGGCGGCGGCGAAGAAGGTCACCGCGAAGAAGGTCACCGCGAAGAAGGTCACGGCGAAGAAGGTCACCGCGAAGAAGGCGGCGCCCGCGAAGAAGGCGGCTGCGGCGAAGAAGGCCGCCCCCGCGAAGAAGACCACCGCGAAGAAGACCGCGCCCGCGAAGAAGACCACGGCGAAGAAGGCTCCCGCCAAGAAGGCCACGGCGCGCAAGACCACCGCCAAGAAGACCACCGCCCGCAAGCGGTAATTCCACGGCGGCGACACGACGCCAGGCGCCGGGCCGGTCTCCCTCCGGGGAGCCCGGCCCGCGGTGCGTACCGGCCCGGGGCGCCGTCTACGCTGGCCCCATGCAGGCCACGGCGTACACCTACGACGAGACGACCCGCTCCGGCAGCGTGCTGCTGGACGACGGGACCCCGCTGCCCTTCGACGCGGCGGCCTTCGACGCCGGCGGTCTGCTCCTGCTCCGGCCCGGTCAGCGGGTGCGGATCGAGGTCACCGGCGAGGACGACGCCCGCCGGATCGTCCTCGTCACGCTCCAGACGCTCTGACCTGCGGCGGCACCATACGGCCGGGAGCGCCCGGCCGGTCCGCGGTGCCGAAGCCCCCCGGGCGGCCGGCCGTGCTCAGCACGCCCGCCCACTCCGCCCAGCCCGGCACCCGCGGGGCCTGCCGCGCGGTGTGCGGCCCCACGCCCAGCGCCAGCGCGGCCCGCAGATCGTCCCCGGTGTCCACGTCCCGGCGCACCGACGGCACGTCCGGCGCGGTGATCTCGTGCGCCCCGGATGCCCGGTGCCGGGCCCGTGAGGCGCCCCCGAAAGCCGGTTCCAATTCCGTACCGGAAGTCGCGGTCAGAAGTGTTGTCCCGATATCCGCCGCATCCGCGAGAAATGCCCGGGGAAATAGCGTGGCGGAATGGAGCACCCGGGTCAGCTCGGCCGGGCGGAGCGCCGGCAGATCGGCGTTCAGCGCGGCGACCGGCGCACCGGGCCGCCGGGCCCGTACGACGGCCGCGCCATGGGCCAGTGCGGCATTCAGCCCGTTGGCCGGAGCGTCCGGCACGATGCGCGCCCCCAGCGCCGCCAAGTGCTCCCCGGCCACCGGATCGTCCGTGACAACCGCCACATCCCGCACGTCCGCGCAGGCCAGCGCCGCCGTCACGGTGTCCAGCGCGAATGCCAGCGCCAACTTCGGCCGGAACTCCTCACCTGCGGCCCCGGAGAGCCTGCTCTTGGCCCGCACCAGCGGTTTCAGGGGCACTATGAGGCTCCAGCCCACATCCGCTCCGTCTCTTCGCATCGGGATCATTCTCACCCGCCGCCGGAGCCTTTCCCGGAGTGGCGGGGTTACGGTGTTCTCGACATAGCGGGTACTCGGGGCGACACTTGTGCGGCTGCCGGCTCGCAGCAGCTTCGCAGGTCCCACAAGGAGGGTGTCCCAGTGTCCCGCCGCAGAATCGGCTTCTGGTACCGCTTGGCCGCGGTCATCTGCAAACCGCCGCTCTTGGTTCTGTTCAAGCGGGACTGGCGGGGAATGGAGCACATTCCGGTCGACGGCGGTTTTATTACCGCGGTCAACCACAACTCGTATCTTGATCCGCTCTCCTATGCGCACTATCAGTACAACACCGGGCGGGTCCCCCGATTCCTCGCCAAGGCCGGACTCTTCAAGAGCGGCTTTGTCGGCGTGATGATGCGCGGAACCGGACAGATCCCCGTCTACCGGGAAACCACCGACGCCGCCACCGCCTTCCGGGCCGCCGTGAACGCCATCGAGAAGGGCGAATGCGTCGCCTTCTACCCCGAGGGCACCCTCACCCGCGACCCGAAGATGTGGCCCATGCAGGGCAAGACCGGCGCCGCCCGGGTCGCGCTGCTGACGAAGGCGCCGGTCATTCCCGTCGCCCAGTGGGGCGCCAACGAGGCGATGCCGCCGTACGCCAAGGAGAAGAAGCTCCAGCTCTTCCCGCGCAAGACGCTGCGGGTCCAGGCCGGACCGCCGGTCGACCTCAGCGAGTTCTACGGCCAGGAGCCCACCGCCGAGGTGCTGCGCGCCGTCACCGAGAAGATCATGGCCGCCATCACCGCCGAGCTGGCCGGCATCCGCGGCGAGACCGCGCCGGCCGAACCGTTCGACTACCGCAAGCAGATCGCCCGCGAGCGGCGGGCCGCCCGCGAGGCCGCCCGGGCCGCCGCCGCGGCCGGCACCGGCGACGCCGTCCTGGAACCGGCCGAGTCGACCGCACCGGCCGCCCCCACGCAGCAGGCCCGAAGCAACCGACAGGCACAGGAGGATGAAGGCAAGTGACGCGCTGCGCCGTCTTCGGCACGGGGTCCTGGGGCACCGCATTCGCGATGGTGCTCGCCGACGCGGGCTGCGAGGTGACCCTGTGGGCGCGCAGAGCGGCCCTCGTCGACGCCATCAACACCGGCCGCACCAACCCGGACTACCTGCCGGGCGTCGAACTCCCCGAAGGCGTACGGGCCACCACCGACCCGGCCGAGGCCGCCCGCGGCGCGGACTTCACCGTCCTGACCGTGCCCTCCCAGACGCTGCGCGCCAACCTCGCCGAGTGGGCGCCCCTGCTGCCCTCCGACACGGTCCTGGTCTCCCTGATGAAGGGCGTCGAACTGGGCACCGCCAAGCGCATGAGCGAGGTCATCGAAGAGGTCGCCAAGGTCCCCGCGGAACGCGTCGCGGTGCTGACCGGCCCCAACCTCGCCAAGGAGGTCGCCGCCCGGCAGCCCGCCGCGGCCGTCGTGGCCTGCGTCGACGAGGACGTCGCCCGGCGCCTCCAGGCCGCCTGCCACACCGCGTACTTCCGCCCGTACACCAACACCGACGTGGTCGGCTGCGAACTGGGCGGCGCGGTCAAGAACGTCATCGCGCTCGCGGTCGGCATCGCCACCGGCATGGGCCTGGGCGACAACGCCAAGGCGTCCCTGATCACCCGCGGACTCGCCGAGACCACCCGGCTCGGCCTGGCCATGGGCGCCGACGCGCACACCTTCGCGGGCCTGGCCGGCATGGGCGACCTCGTCGCCACCTGCTCCTCGCCGCTCTCCCGCAACAACACCTTCGGCACCAACCTCGGCCGGGGCATGTCGCTGGCGGAGACCATCGCGGTCACCAAGCAGACCGCCGAGGGCGTCAAGTCCTGCGAGTCCGTACTCGATCTGGCCCGCCGGCACGGCGTCGACATGCCGCTCACCGAGACCGTGGTGGAGATCGTGCACGAGGGCAAGCCGCCCCTGGTGGCCCTCAAGCAGCTGATGTCCCGCAGCGCCAAGCCCGAGCGGCACTGACCGCCCGCCGCCCGGCCGCCGTCCCGCGACGGTGCCGCCGGGCGGCGGCACCTCTTCCGCGCCGCCACGCCACCGATGGCCGCCGAGGCACTGACGCACTCCCTACCAGCAGGTACCCTCAAGCCGATATGAGCAGCGAGACCTCCACCCACAAGCCCCGTGTCGCCGTCGTGTTCGGCGGCCGCAGCTCCGAGCACGCGATCTCCGTGGTCACTGCCGGAGCCGTGCTGGCCGCCATCGACCGCGACAAGTACGACGTGCTGCCCATCGGCATCACGACCGACGGCCGCTGGGCGCTGACCGCCGACGATCCCGGGCGGATGGCGATCACGGACCGGAAGCTGCCCAGCGTGGCCGAGCTCGCCGAGGGCGGTGACGGCGTCGTGGTGCTCTCCGCGGACCCGACCACCCGCGAGGTCGTCTACAGCGAGCCGGGTTCGGTCCCCAAGGCCCTCGGCGAGGTCGACGTCGTCTTCCCCGTGCTGCACGGCCCGTACGGCGAGGACGGCACGCTCCAGGGCCTGCTGGAGCTGTCCGGGGTGCCCTACGTCGGCTCCGGCGTGCTCGCCTCGGCCGTCGGCCAGGACAAGGACTACATGAAGCGGGTGTTCGCCTCCTTCGGGCTGCCGGTCGGCCCCTACGAGGTCATCCGCCCGCGCGAGTGGGAGGCGGACCCCGCGGCCGCCCGCAGGAAGATCGTGGACTTCGCCGGCGAGCACGGCTGGCCGCTGTTCGTGAAGCCCGCGCGGGCCGGCTCGTCCATGGGCATCAGCAAGGTCGACGACCTGGCCGGGCTGGACGAGGCCGTCGAGGAGGCGCGGCGCCACGACCCCAAGATCATCGTGGAGTCGCTGCTGCGCGGCCGCGAGATCGAGTGCGGGGTGCTGGAGTTCGAGGACGGCCCGCGGGCCAGCGTGCCGGCCGAGATCCCGCCGGTCACCGCCCACGACTTCTACGACTTCGAGGCCAAGTACATCGACTCGGCCGCCGGGATCGTGCCGGCACCGATGACCGAGGAGCAGACCGCCCGGGTCCAGGAGCTGGCGGTCGCGGCGTTCGAGGCGGCGTCCTGCGAGGGACTGGTCCGCGCGGACTTCTTCCTCCAGGACAACGGCGAGTTCGTGATCAACGAGATCAACACGCTGCCCGGTTTCACGCCCATCTCGATGTACCCGCGGATGTGGCAGGAGAGCGGCGTCAGCTACCCGGAACTCATCGACCGGCTCCTGGAGGCGGCCCTGAGCCGCTCCACGGGGCTGCGCTGAACGGACCGGACCTGCCCGGCGGGGGGTCGGCCTCGGGGGTGGGCGAACGGATCCCCTAGGGGGTGCGCACGCCCCCTGCGGGCCTCCAACGCGGCCGGGCCGGGCGGTATTCCGGTGGGGGCCGCCCACGGCCCGTCGTCGCACCCGGCTGCCGGTCGGTGTCCGGCCCGCCTTCCCGGCCGCACGACGGGAGCCCGACGGCCGTCCCCGGGGCCGGTGCGGTGGGCCAGGGGCGGACAGGCCCTAGACCCCGGCCGGAATGGCCTTCTGCACCGCGGCCGCGAGATCGGGCAGCACATCGACCTCCGGGGCGTACTTCCCCGGCACGGTCACCTCGACGTAGACCTTCCGCAGGACCGTCGTGAAGCGGTAGCCGTCGTCCTGCCGCTCGAAGAGCCACTGCACACCGTCGACTTCCGCCGAGTCGGGGTTGGGGTTGTAATGTTCACTCCCGTGCCTGAGCACCTCCGGCTTGGGTACCCCGCAGCGCAGCTCCACGGCAGGATCGCCCCATATGGCAGTGAAGTCCGAGACCGGCTCGGCGGTACCCCGTTGCAGCCCGTCCACGGTCTGCGGCAGGTCCCGGTGGAGCGCCCGGCAGTGGCGCGCGGCCTCGCCCGTGGGGGAGGGCGCCGCCACCTCGGGCGCCGACGAGCAGCTCGCGAACGCGGACACCGCGGCGAGCAGGGCAAAGGCGGCCAGGTACCGGCGTCTCGCGCGTATCACCCGGCCGAGCATACGGGGGAGCTAGAGATGGACCACCGGGCAGGTGAGCGTCCGCGTGATGCCTTCCACTTGCTGGACCTTCGCGACCACCATGCGGCCGAGCTCATCGACGGTTTCCGCCTGGGCGCGCACGATGACGTCATAGGGGCCGGTCACGTCCTCGGCCGTCAGCACGCCGGGGATCTTCGCGATCACCTCGGCCACCGCCGAGGCTCTGCCGACCTCGGTCTGGATCAGGATGTAAGCCTGTACCACGGAACCTCCAGGCGGCTACGAGGATCATGTGGGAAGAAGGGACGCCACGGTACCGCGTCACCGAGCGGAGCGGGGAGACCCGCGCGGTGAACACGGCCGGTGCGGCGCAGTCGTCAGCCACGTACGGACCGTCCGTACACATCGGAAGGGCAACAGCATGAAGGGCACCGTGGGCGAGCTGGGGGAATTCGGGCTTATCAGAGAGCTCACCTCCCGGCTCACCTCCACTCCCGCCGTACGGATCGGGCCGGGGGACGACGCCGCGGTGGTCACCGCGCCGGACCGCAGGGTCGTCGCCAGTACCGACATTCTCCTCGAAGGACGGCACTTCCGCCGCGACTGGTCCACCGCCTACGACGTCGGCCGCAAGGCCGCCGCGCAGAACCTCGCCGACATCGCGGCGATGGGCGCGGTGCCCACCGCGATCCTGCTCGGCCTGGTGGTCCCCGCGGAACTCCCCGCGACCTGGGCGACCGAGCTGATGGACGGGCTGCGCGACGAGTGCCAGGTGGCCGGTGCCGCGGTGGTCGGCGGGGACGTGGTCCGCGGCGACACCATCACCGTCGCCATCACCGCCCTCGGCGACCTGCGCAACCAGGAGCCGGTGACCCGGGCCGGCGCCCAGCCCGGCGACGTGGTCGCGGTGACCGGCTGGCTCGGCTGGTCCGCCGCCGGCCACGCGGTGCTCACCCGCGGCTTCCGCTCCCCGCGCGCCTTCGTGGAGGCGCACCGCCGCCCCGAACCGCCGTACCACGCGGGCCCGGCCGCCGCGGGGCTCGGTGCCACCGCCATGACCGACGTCAGCGACGGACTCGTCGCCGACCTCGGGCACATCGCCGAGGCCAGCAAGGTCCGCATCGACCTGCGCTCCGCCAACATCGACATCCCCTCGCAGATGTCCGACATCGGGACCGCGGTCGGCGTGGACCCGATGCAGTGGGTGCTCAACGGAGGCGAGGACCACGCCATCGTGGCCACCTTCCCGCCCGACGTGAAGCTGCCGGCCCGCTGGAAGGTGATCGGCGAGGTCCTCAACCCCTCGGCGCTGCCCCAGGTGACGGTGGACGGCGCCCCCTGGGCCAAGGCCGGCTGGGACCACTTCGGCGACAACGGGGACCCCGAGTAGATTCGCGGCATGCAGATACCTCCCCGCGTACTCACCGTCGCCGGCTCCGACTCCGGCGGCGGTGCCGGCATCCAGGCGGACCTGAAGACGATGCTGGCGCTGGGCACCCACGGCATGAGCGTGCTCACCGCCGTCACCGCGCAGAACTCCCTGGGCGTCCAGGGCGCCTGGGACCTTCCCGCCGAGGCGGTGCGCGCACAGTTCCGCAGCGTCGTCGACGACATCGGCGTCCAGGCCGTGAAGACCGGAATGCTCTCCTCGGCCGCACTCGTCGACACCGTCGCGGAGCTGCTCGCCGGCCTCACCGTGCCGGTCGTCGTCGACCCCGTGGGCGTCTCCAAGCACGGCGACGCGCTGCTGGCCGCCTCCGCGCTGGACGCGGTCCGCACCAAGCTGCTGCCGACCGCGACGGTCGCCACCCCCAACCTCGACGAGGTGGCGCAGCTCACCGGCGTACGGGTGCACACCGCGGGCGAGATGCGGCGGGCCGCCGACGCCGTCCTGGCCTTCGGGCCGCGCTGGGTGCTGATCAAGGGCGGCCACCTCCCGTCCGACGCTGCGGACGCGGCCGGCGACGCGGTCGACCTGGTCACCGACGGCGCGGCCGAGCACTGGCTGCGCGCCCCCCGGCACGACAACCGGCACACCCACGGCACCGGCTGCACCCTGGCCAGCGCCCTCGCCGCCCGGCTCGCGCAGGGCGACACCGTCCCGCAGGCGGCCGCGGCGGCGAAGGAGTACGTCACCGGCGCGATCGCGGCCGGCTTCCGACTGGGCGCGGGCATCGGACCGGTCGACCACGCCTGGCGGCTGCGCGCCGCGCACTGACCACGGGCGGCCGCGCACCGACCGCGGTGGGCGCGGCCCTGGAACAACGCCAAGAAGCCGGCCCACCTTCACGGTGGACCGGCTTCCCTGGCAACCGGCGGGGCTGCGCTGCTGCTAAGGCGTCAGCGCGAGACCTTGCCGGCCTTGATGCACGAGGTGCAGGCGTTCAGCTTCTTCGGCGTGCGCCCGACCACTGCACGAACCGTCTGGATGTTGGGGTTCCAACGACGGTTGGTACGGCGGTGCGAGTGCGAGACACTCTTGCCGAAGCCCGGCCCCTTGCCGCAGACGTCGCAGTTGGCAGCCACGGGTCACTCCAAAGACTTCAGATGCACTTACGGAAAGCCGGTCGGGTCGAGTGCATAGCCGTGCCGACGCCGACAGGAGAGGAATGGCCCGATTTTCATCGGGCAACCGGAGCAGCATACAACGGCCGCTCCTGCAGGACGAAACTACCACGGAGCCTTCGGCCCCGACCCGGCCGTCCCGGCGGAGCGCGACTACTGTGCGGGTGCATCCCGCGACCCCAGGAGGACGACGTGCCCCACCCGCTCGACGCCGCCGCCGTCCGTACCTGGTGCGGGCTGGCACTGGAGGCGCTCGGACGGGAACGCGAGCGGATCGACGCGATCAACGTCTATCCGGTCGCCGACGGCGACACCGGCACCAACTGCTACCTGACGCTGGAATCGGCGGCCCGCGCGGTCGAGGCCGCCTTCGACGGCCACGGTTCCGCCGGCACCGCACCCGACCTCGCCGACGCCGTCGGCGCCATGGCGCACGGCGCGCTCATCGGCGCCCGTGGCAACTCCGGCACCATCCTGGCGCAGCTGCTGCGCGGGATGGCCCAGGTGCTGGCGGCCGCCCCGGCCGGTGGGACGGGCGCCGCGGACGCCCTGCGCCAGGCCCTGCGGCGGGCCGCGACGGCCGCGTACGAGGCGGTCGCGCACCCCGTGGAGGGCACCGTGCTGACCGTGGCGACGGCCGCCGCCGGTGCTGCCGAGCAGACCGCCGGCGGGGCCGTCGAGGTCGCCCGGGCCGCCCACCGGGGCGCCGCGGAGGCGCTGCGGGCCACTCCCGGACAGCTCGCGGTGCTCGGGAAGGCCGGAGTGGTGGACGCCGGCGGTTGCGGGCTGGTGGCCCTGTTGGGCGCGCTCGCCGACGCCCTGTCCGGGGAGGTCACCGCTGCCCCCGTCGCCGTACGGGCCGGTGGACCGGTACCGGTGGCGGCCGGCTGCGCGGCGGTGGCACCGGGGGCGGAAGGCTGCGGCGATCCGCATGCCGGGGGCCCCGCCTTCGAGGTGATCTACCTGCTGGAGGCCGGCGACGCCGAGGTGGCCCGGTTGCGGACCCGGCTCGACCGGCTCGGCGACTCGCTGGTGGTGGTCGGCGGGGACGGCCTGTGGAACGTACACGTCCACGTCGACGACGCCGGGGCCGCGGTGGAGGCCGGCATCGAGGCCGGCCGGCCGTACCGGATCCGGATCACCCACTTCGGCGCGGGCCCGCGGGTCGAGGAGCCGGCGCTGGCGGCCCGGGCCGTGGTCGCGGTGGTGCCGGGCGCCGGGCTCGCCGCACTGTGCGCGCAGGCCGGCGCGACTCCGGTGACCGTCCGCCCCGGGGAGCCGCCGGCCAGCGGCGAACTGGTCCAGGCGATCCGGCAGGCCCACGCCCGCGAGGTGATGCTGCTGCCCAACGACCCGGAGCTGCGGCACACCGCGGCGGCCGCCGCCGAGCAGGCCCGGGCCGAGGGCGTACGGGTCGCGCTGATCCCCACCCGCTCCGCCGTCCAGGGCCTCGCCGCGCTGGCCGTGCACGAGCCGGACCGCAGCTTCGACCAGGACATGGTCGCGATGACCGCGGCGGCCGGCGCCACCCGCTACGCCGAACTGGCCGTCGCCGAGCACCGGTCCTGGACGATGGCCGGGATCTGCCAGGCCGGGGACGTGCTCGGCCTGATCGACGGCGATGTCGTGGTGATCGGGCCCGACCTCGCCCGGACCGCGACGACGGTGCTCGACCGGATGCTCTCCGCGGGCGGCGAACTGGTCACCCTGGTCCTCGGCGCGGACGTCCCCCCGTCCCTCGCCGAACGGCTGGAGCGGCACGTCCGGGAACGCCATCTCGCGGTGGACACGGTCGTCTACGAAGGCGGCGAATATGCGGCGCCGCTGCTGATCGGCGTGGAATAGCGCACCGTCCCCCGGGTATCCCGCCGGCCGCCGGAATAGCGCCGGTGCCGGAATTCCCGGCCGCGGAAAGCGGCGGTGGTGGCCCGTTGTCAGTGCCGTGGTGTGCAATGGAACGCGTGGCAGCGCTCGACGAACCCCTGAAGAAAACCCTCGGCGGCACCACCGCGAAGGTCCTGGCCGAGCATCTCGGCCTGGAGACGGTCGGCGATCTGCTGCACCACTATCCGCGGCGCTACGCCGAGCGCGGTGAGCTGACCCGGCTGGCCGACCTGCCGCTGGACGAACACGTCACGGTCGTCGCCCGGGTCGCCGACGCCCGCGTCCTCACGTTCAACCACGGCCGCGGACAGCGGCTGGAAGTGACCCTCACGGACGGCAGCGGCCGGCTCCAGCTGGTGTTCTTCGGCAAGGGCATCCACAAGCCGCACAAGGACCTGCTGCCCGGGAAGCGCGCGATGTTCGCGGGCAAGGTCTCGGTCTTCAACCGCAAACTCCAGCTGGCCCACCCGGAATACGAACTCCTCGACCAGGAAGCCGACAGCGGGGCCGTCGACGCCTTCGCCAACCAGCTCATGCCGATCTACCCGGCGTGCCAGCAGATGGCCTCCTGGAAGATCGCCAAGGCGGTCGACGCGGTCCTGCCCAGCGCCCAGGACGCCGTCGACCCCCTGCCCCCGGGGCTGCGCGAGGGCCGCGGGCTGGTCCCGCTCACCGAGGCGCTGCTGAAGGTCCACCGCCCCGGCAGCAAGGCCGACATCGCCGACGCACGGGCCCGGCTGAAGTGGGACGAGGCGTTCGTCCTCCAGGTCGCGCTCGCCCGCCGCCGCTTCGCCGACGCCCAACTCTCCGCCGTCCCGCGGAAGTCGACGCAAGGCGGCATCCTCGACGCGTTCGACGCCCGACTGCCCTTCACCCTCACCGAGGGCCAGACGAAGGTCAGCCGGGAGATCTTCGACGACCTCGCGACGGAACACCCGATGCACCGCCTCCTCCAGGGAGAGGTCGGCTCCGGCAAGGCCCAGCCGCTGGACGCCCTGGTGCTCACCCCGCGCGGCTTCCGCCCCATGGGAGAGCTGGCGGTGGGCACCGAAGTGGTGGTGCCCAGCGGAGAGATCGCCCCGGTGGACGGGGTGTTCCCGCAGGGCGAGCGGGAGGTGTGGCGGCTGGTGCTGTCCGACGGCAGCACCGTCGAGTGCGACGACGAGCACCTGTGGATCGTCTCCGCCCGCACCGAGGGGGAGCGGGTGCTCACCACCCGCGAGCTGCGGGCCGGGCTGCTGGACGCCGACGGCCGGCCCCGCTGGTCGATCGCCCCGGCCACCCCGGTGGACCTCGACGGCGGCGGGGAGCGCCCCCTCGACCCGTACGCACTGGGCCGGACGCTGGGCGCGGGCGGCACCGGCCCGGCCGGCCGCGGCGTCCCCGACGCCTACCGCAACGCCCCCGTCAAGGACCGCCGGGCGCTGCTGGCGGGCCTGCTGTCCGCCGGCGGTGAACACCGCGGCACCGGCGGCGTCTTCCGCACCGCCTGGGCCCCGCTGGCCGCCGACGCCGCCTGGCTGGCGCGCTCCCTCGGCGGCACGGCCCACACCGCCCCGGTGGGCGACGACGGTCACGACGTCACGGTGGCGCTCCCCGAAGAAGGCGGCGCGGGCGACGCGGCTTTCCGGCGCACCGTCCGCGCCGTCGAGCACGTCGGCCGCAAACCCGTCCAGTGCATCAGCGTCGGGCACCCCTCCCACGCCTACGTGACCGACCACTTCACGGTCACCCACAACACCATGGTCGCGCTGCGCGCCATGCTCGGCGTCGTCGACAGCGGCGGCCAGGCGGCGATGCTCGCGCCGACCGAGGTGCTGGCCCAGCAGCACCACCGCTCCGTCACGGAGATGATGGGCGACCTCGCCGAGGGAGGGATGCTGGGCGGCGCGGAGCGGGCCACGAAGGTGGTGCTGCTGACCGGTTCGATGGGCGCCGCGGCCCGCCGCCAGGCGCTGCTGCACCTGGTCACCGGCGAGGCCGGCATCGTCATCGGGACGCACGCGCTGATCGAGGACGTGGTGCAGTTCCACGACCTGGGCCTGGTCGTCGTCGACGAGCAGCACCGCTTCGGTGTCGAGCAGCGCGACGCCCTGCGCTCCAAGGGCAGACAACCCCCGCACCTGCTGGTGATGACCGCGACACCGATCCCGCGGACGGTCGCCATGACCGTCTTCGGCGACCTGGAGACCTCGGTCCTGGACCAGCTCCCCGCCGGCCGCTCGCCGATCGCCAGCCACGTGGTGCCCGCCAAGGACAAGCCGCACTTCCTCGCCCGCGCCTGGGAACGGGTCCGCGAGGAGGTGGCCGCCGGCCACCAGGCGTACGTGGTCTGCCCGCGGATCGGCGACGACGAGGAGGCCGCACCCAAGGGGAAGAAGGCCAAGGCCGCCCCGGCGGAGCCGAGTTCACCGGAGGACCTGGCCGAGAAGCGCCCCCCGCTGGCGGTCCTCGACATCGCCGAGCAGTTGCGGAAGGGCCCGCTCACCGGACTCCGGGTGGCGGTGCTGCACGGCCGGATGGCTCCGGACGACAAGGACGACGTGATGCGCCGGTTCGCCGCCGGCGAGCTGGACGTACTGGTCGCCACCACCGTCATCGAGGTCGGGGTCAACGTCCCCAACGCCACCGCCATGGTGATCATGGACGCGGACCGCTTCGGCGTCTCCCAGCTCCACCAGCTCCGCGGCCGGGTGGGCCGCGGCTCGGCGCCCGGCCTGTGCCTGCTGGTCAGCGAGATGCCCGAGGCCAGTCCGGCCCGCGCCCGGCTCACCGCGGTCGCCGCCACCCTCGACGGCTTCGAGCTCTCCCGCATCGACCTCGAACAGCGGCGCGAGGGCGACGTCCTCGGCCAGGCCCAGTCCGGCGCCCGCTCCTCGCTGCGGATGCTCGCGGTCATCGACGACGAGGAGGTGATCGCGGCGGCCCGCGAGGAGGCCACCGCCCTGGTCACCGCCGACCCCGAGCTGACCGGCTGCCCCGAACTGCGGACCGCGCTCTCGGCCCTGCTGGACGACGAACGGGAGCAGTATCTGGACAAGGGCTGAGCCGCGGACACGGACCGACCGCGACCCGTGGCCGTGAGAACGATCACGGCCGGGCGGTGCCGAGGGCGGGTCCGCCCCGCAGGGGACGGACATATCGTGGGAGAGCGGAGCCCGCCGGGCGCCCGCCCTCTTGGACCACGCGCAACGTAAGGACGGGCCCATGACCCGCGTGATCGCCGGTACGGCCGGCGGCCGCCGCCTCGCCGTACCACCGGGCAACGGCACCCGCCCCACCTCCGACCGGGCGCGCGAGGGCATGTTCTCCACCTGGGAGGCGCTCGACGGGCCGCTGACCGGCGCCCGGATGCTCGACCTCTACGGCGGTTCCGGCGCGGTCGGCCTGGAGGCGCTCTCCCGCGGCGCCGCGCACGTCCTGCTGGTCGAGGCCGACTCCCGCGCGGTCCGCACCATCCGGGAGAACGTCAAGGCGGTCGGCCTGCCCGGCGTCGAGGTCCGGGCCGGCAAGGCCGAGCAGATCGCCGCGACCCCGGCCCCCGGAGCGCCGTACGACATCGTCTTCCTGGACCCGCCGTACGCGGTCGACGACGACGAACTCCGGGAGATTCTGCTCACACTCCGTGGTCAGGGGTGGCTTGCCGCCGAGGCACTCGTCACCGTGGAGCGGAGCACCCGGGGTGGCACGTTCGGCTGGCCGGACGGATTCGAAGCGATCAAGGCCCGTCGCTACGGCGAGGGGACGCTTTGGTACGGTCGCGCCGCTTCGGCGTCCGCCGAACCGACGTCAGCAACCCTGTCATGAACGGACCGGAGAGCGAGGAGACGAAGTTGCGCCGCGCCGTCTGTCCGGGGTCCTTCGACCCCATCACCAACGGGCACCTGGACATCATCGCCCGGGCCTCCAGGCTGTACGACGTCGTCCACGTCGCCGTGATGATCAACCAGTCCAAGCAGGGCCTGTTCACGGTCGAGGAGCGGATCGACCTGATCCGGCGGGCCACCGCCGAGTACGGCAACGTCGAGGTCGAGTCCTTCCACGGCCTGCTCGTCGACTTCTGCAAGCAGCGCGACATCCCCGCCATCGTCAAGGGCCTGCGCGCGGTCAGCGACTTCGACTACGAACTCCAGATGGCCCAGATGAACAACGGCCTCTCCGGGGTGGAGACGCTCTTCGTGCCGACCAACCCCACCTACAGCTTCCTCTCCTCCAGCCTGGTCAAGGAGGTCGCGGCCTGGGGCGGCGACGTCTCCCACCTGGTCCCGCCGTTCGTCCTGGAGGCGCTGACCGAACGGCTCCGCAACAAGCCGTGACCCGGCACCCGGTGCGGTAGGAACGACGCCTGGCTGACGCATCGTCAGCAGGTGTCGGGGCGGGGGCTCCTGGCCGTACAGTCGTCCCGTTCCGTCCTTCCGATCCTGCAGAGAGTGGCGAGTCCAAGGTGGACGTCCAGAAGAAGCTCGACGACATCGTCGCAGCCGTCGGCAGCGCCCGGTCCGTGCCCATGTCGGCCTCGTGCGTGGTCAACCGCGCCGACCTGCTCGCCCTGCTGGAGGAAGTGCGCACCGCGCTGCCCGGCTCCCTCGCGCAGGCGCAGGAACTCCTCGGCGGGCGCGAGCAGGTGGTGGAGCAGGCGCGCGTCGAGGCCGAGCGGATCATCGAGTCCGCGCACAGCCAGCGCGGCTCGCTGATCTCGGACACCGAGGTGGTCCGGCAGGCCCAGGACGAGGCGGACCGCCTCCTGGCCGAGGCCCGCCAGGAGGCCGAGGAGATCCGCGTCCAGGCCGACGACTACGTCGACAGCAAACTCGCCAACTTCGAGGTCGTGCTCACCAAGACCATCGGCGCCGTCGACCGCGGCCGCGAGAAGCTGCTGGGCCGCGGCCCGGGCCTGGACGAGCAGGGCTACGAGGACACCGAGGCCCCTGAGCGCAGCGCCGACCCGGAGACTCTCAGGCAACGCGCCGACGCCTACGTGGACACCAAGTTCGGCGCCTTCCAGGCCGTCCTGACCAAGACCCTGGAGGCGGTCGGCCGCGGCCGCGACAAGCTCCAGGGCGCCCGCGCCATCGACGAGCTCGGCGCCCACCTCGCCGCCCAGAGCGACCCGCAGAACGCCGCCCCGCTGCAGGCCGACGCGGACTACCTCGCCGGCCTGGCGGGCGTCACCGGGATCCAGGGCACCGACCAGCCGGCACCCCAGGAGGCCCTCCAGGCCCCGCAGCCCGGCTACTACGACGGCCAGGCCGCCGCCTACCAGCAGCCGGACGGCTACTCGTACCAGCAGCCCGACCAGGTCGCGTACACCCCGCACCAGGACCCCTACGGCTACGACTGGCAGCAGACCCAGCAGCCGGTCGCCCAGGTCCCCCAGCAGGGCTACGACCAGGGCGTCAACTACCACGGGCAGCAGGTGCCCCCGCAGCCCCAGCACGCTCCCCAGGCCCACGCCGACCGCCCCGGCGCCCTGGACGAGACCAGCCTCTTCGACACCAGCCTGATCAACCTCGACCAGCTGCGGCAGTACGAAGAAGGCCGGCACTAGGCTCCGTCCGGCCCCGCGCCGGGTGGCCGACGGATGCGGATTGGGCCTATCGGGGACCGTCCAGTATCCTGGCTCTTCGGTCGTGTGTATGCCCGCGATCACTGCTGCCCGCACGCCGGACTCCGGCGGCGGAAGGCCGATACCGCAGTACAGAAAGCAGGAAAGCCATCAACGCCCGCCTCGACCACCGTTCCCCGCTCGTGTTCGACACACGCGAGCTGGGTCGTCGTCCCGGCACGCTCAAGCGGCTCTCCCGCTCCGTCGAGGCCCCCGCGGACCTCGGCAACGAGGTCATCGGAGTGCCCGAGGGCGGTCCGGTCGAGCTCGGACTCCGCCTGGAAGCGGTCATGGACGGGGTGCTTGTCACAGGCACCGCCCGTGCGACCGTGACGGGGGAGTGCGTAAGGTGTCTGGAGCCGCTGGAGCGAGTGCTCGAAGCGGACTTCCAGGAGTTGTTCTCCTACCCCGACGCCGACGTCCGGACCACCGAGTCCGGCGACGACGCCGAGGACGAGGAGGACAGCTTCCACATCGAGGACGACCTGTTCGACCTCGAACCCGTGCTGCGGGACGCGGTGGTGCTGGCACTGCCGCTGCAGCCGGTGTGCCGGGAGGACTGCCCGGGCCTGTGCCCCGACTGTGGGGCGCGGCTGGCGGACGACCCGGACCACCATCACGACGCCGTCGACATGCGCTGGGCGGCACTGCAGGAACTCGTCGAGTCCAACCAGGACCGAGAGACGGACATTGAACCCCGCGACGGCGGGGATGAACCTCAGGAGAAGTAGCCGTGGCTGTTCCGAAGCGGAAGATGTCGCGCAGCAACACGCGCCACCGCCGGTCGCAGTGGAAGGCTGCGGTCCCCACCCTGGTTGCGTGCGAGCGCTGCCAGGAGCCGAAGCTGCAGCACATCGCGTGCCCGAGCTGCGGCACCTACAACAAGCGCCAGGTCATCGCGGTCTGAGCGGCTGGTGACAGGCACTGTGTCTAGCCCGAAGAAGGCAGAAGACGGTCCTTCGGCGCCCCGCAAGCGTGGAGTCGAAACGGCACCGGCGGACACGGCCTCGTCCCTCTCGCTTCTGGAAGGGCGGCTCGGGTACACACTTGAGTCCGCCCTTCTGGTGCGTGCGCTGACGCATCGCTCGTACGCCTACGAGAACGGCGGTCTGCCCACCAACGAGCGGCTCGAATTCCTCGGGGATTCGGTGCTCGGCCTGGTGGTCACGGACACGCTGTACCGCATCCACCCCGACCTGCCGGAAGGCCAACTGGCCAAACTGCGGGCCGCGGTGGTCAACTCGCGGGCGCTCGCCGAGGTGGGCCGCGGCCTCGACCTCGGCGCTTTCATCCGCCTCGGACGGGGCGAAGAGGGCACGGGCGGCCGGGACAAAGCCTCCATCCTCGCCGACACCCTGGAAGCGGTGATCGGCGCGGTCTATCTCGACCAGGGCCTCGACGCGGCAGGCGAGCTGGTGCACCGGCTCTTCGACCCGCTCATCGAGAAGTCCTCCAGCCTGGGCGCCGGCCTGGACTGGAAGACGAGTCTCCAGGAGCTCACCGCGACCGAGGGCCTCGGTGTCCCGGAATACCTGGTCACCGAGACCGGACCGGACCACGAGAAGACCTTTACTGCTGCTGCCCGCGTCGGTGGTGTCTCGTACGGCACCGGCACCGGCCGCAGCAAGAAGGAAGCCGAGCAGCAGGCGGCCGAGTCCGCATGGCGCGCGATCCGCGCGGCGGCGGACGAGGCGGCCGGGAAGACGCCGGACGGCGACGACCCGGCTCAGGCTTCCGGCGACACCGCGTCGCCGGCACACTGAAACACCGCTTCTGACCCCTCCCGGGCGGCTCCATCGCCGCTCCGGGTGGGGTCAGAAGTCTTTTCCGGAGTCCTGTGACTCGCCCAGAGAAGCGTGAGGAGTGCCCGTGCCCGAGCTGCCCGAGGTCGAGGTCGTCCGCCGTGGCCTTGCGCGCTGGGTCAGCGGCCGCACCATCGACACCGTCGAGGTCCGCCATCCGCGCGCCATCCGCCGGCACACCGCGGGCGCGGACGACTTCGCCGCCCGGCTCAAGGGGCTGCGCGTCGGCCCGGCCCGCCGCCGCGGCAAGTACCTCTGGCTCCCGGTGACCGGCGGCGGCCCGGCCGCCCAGAGCGCCGCCGAGGGCATCGCCCCGGTCCTCACCCCGTCCGTCACCCACGGCCTGGCGATCCTCGCCCACCTCGGCATGAGCGGGCAGCTGCTGGTCCAGCCGCAGGACGCCCCCGACGAGAAGCACCTGCGGATCCGGATCCGCTTCACCGAAACCGGCGTCCCGGCCGGCGGCGAGGCCGCCGGCACCGAGCTGCGCTTCGTCGACCAGCGCACCTTCGGGGGCCTCTCGCTGCACGACACCGTGCCCGGCGACCCCGACCTGCTCCCCGACGTGATCGCGCACATCGCCCGGGACCCGCTCGACCCGGCCTTCGACGACGCCGCCTTCCACGACGCGCTGCGCCGCCGCCGGACCACGATCAAGCGCGCGCTCCTCGACCAGACCCTGATCAGCGGCGTCGGCAACATCTACGCCGACGAGGCGCTCTGGCGCTCCCGGCTCCACTACGACCGGCCGACCGCCACCTTCACCCGCCCCCGCACCGCCGAACTCCTCGGGCACGTCCGGGACGTGATGAACGCCGCGCTGGCCGTCGGCGGCACCAGCTTCGACAGCCTCTACGTCAACGTCAACGGCGAGTCCGGCTACTTCGAGCGCTCGCTGGACGCCTACGGCCGCGAGGACGAACCCTGCCGCCGCTGCGGCACGCCCATCCGCCGCCGCTCCTGGATGAACCGGTCGAGCTACTTCTGCCCGCGCTGCCAGCGCCCGCCGCGGCCGAGCTGACCGGGACCGGGCGGGCCGCCGGAGTCCGCCTCAGAAGCCGAAGTCCTGGGTCCACCACGGGCCGCCCGGACCGAAGTGGGCGCCGACACCGAGGGACTTGTACTCGCAGTTGAGGATGTTGGCGCGGTGCCCCGGGTCGTTCATCCATGAATCCATCACGGACCGGGCATCGGCCTGGCCCCGGGCGATGTTCTCCCCGCCGAGGTCCGCTATGCCCTGGGCGTGGGCCCGGTCCCAGGGCGTGTGGCCGTCCGGATCGGTGTGGCCGAAGAACCCGCGCCGCGCCATGTCGTCGCTGAACCGCTGGGCCAGACCGGCCAGGTCACGGCTGGTGGTGACCGGCGAGCAGCCCACCCGGGCGCGCTCCTGGTTGACCAGCGAGAGCACCTCGGCCTCGGCCGCGGACTCGGTGCTGCCGCCGGCGCCCGGGCCGGCGGTCGGGGAAGCCGACTGCGGGGGCGCCGTGGTGGTCGGCCGGGCGCTGGGCCGTGCGGTCGGCCGGTCGCCGGGCTCCTGGGACGGGGACGCGGAGGGCCGGGTCGCCGACGGGGAGGCGCTGGGCGAGACGGGCGGGACCACCGATCCCGAGGAGCCAGGGGAGTCCGGTGAGCCCGGGGACCCGGGGGACGCCGGGGTGGCGGCCCGTCCGGTACCCCGGGACGCGGTGTCCCCGCCGCCGCGGCCCGCCGCGTCCGTGCCCCCGGGCACCGGAGCCGCGGAGCTCTCCTGCGGCCGGGCGTCCGGCAGCGTGTCGGCGCGCACCCGGTCGGTGGGGCCGCCGCCCACCTCGAACCGCCCGCCACCGGGGATGAGGCCGGACGCCACCGCCACCGCTCCCATCGCCACCGCGGCGGAGGCGCCGAGCAGTCCCGTCCGCACCGGCGCGGTCCGGCGGGCCGCCCGGTGACCGCGGTGGCCGGCGGCCGCGCCGGTACCTGTCGGACCGTCAAGGGGCCCCGCATGCGGGCGTTCCGGGGCGTGGGGAGCAGAGCGTCGATGGCGGCCCATCCGCAGAACTTCCTTCCGTCCAGCGTCAAGAACGACTCACTCGAAAGGGTGAGTCCTCGCTGTCGGGGGACTGTACGCCATGACGCCAGGGACAGATGTGCTTGCTGAGCAATTGGCCGGTTAACGTGCACACATGGAAGACGAGGTGCGAATGACCGCGTGGGTACGCGGGTTGGTCCAGGAAGTCGGGTTCCGCTGGTTCACCCGAGCGAACGCTTTGCGCATCGGCGGGCTCGCCGGTTTCGCGGTCAATCTCGGCGACGGACGCGTCCAGGTCGTCGCGGAGGGGCCCAAGGAGCACTGCGAGCAGTTGCTGGAGTGGCTGCGGACCGGGGACACGCCCGGGGCCGTCGACGGCGTCACTGAGATTTGGGCCACGCCGCGGGGCGGTTACGACGGCTTCGAGATCCGCTGACCGGGCCGGGAGAAGCCCCCCGGACGGCCGCGCCAAGGGCGCCCGCGGGTGCACCATCGTGAGCTGCTTACGGGAGATAAGCCCTGGTGGTTGCCAACTCGGCCGACCCGTGCAAGGCTGCCGCTGTACGGATGATCTCTACGCCCCACGGGTCCTTTCTGGAGAGTCGGCGCCATGTCTTGGCGGCCGCGCACTCTCAGGTGCCCGAGGATACGGGGCGTGATCGTGTTGACCCCCCATCCGTTTGGTGAGACTCTGGAATCCCCGCGCACCTTAGCTGTTTGGCATTGAGTACACCTGGAGAATGACAAGCACCGCGGGTGCGAATCCCTCACGACCCACACCGCTTCGGTCGGTCACTCATTGTGGAGGACCATCCATCATGGCAAAGGCGCTTCTCGGTTACGTCGGCGGCTCCGACCCCCGAGTCCTCGCCGAGATGCGACGGCTTCAGCAGCGCGTCCAGGACCTCGAATCCGAACTCATTCGGATGCAGGCCGAAAATGACATGCTCTGCGCTGCCGCGCGTCGCGACGATTCGGTGCTCGACATCGACGTACCCCAGGCGGAGCCCGCGCTCACCTGACCCCGATCACCTCATTCCGATCAAGGTCGGACGGGCTGCACGCCAGCCGCTTGAGGCACCGCACTTCAAGATCTGCAAGGGACGCTTCGGCGTCCCTTCGTCGCTTCCCCGTTCCGTCTTCGGTAATTCCCCGGCCGTGCGCTGTGTCATTTCCGCGCCGTCCGGACACCTGGGTGCCCTCCGGTCACTTCCGTCCCGCGGTGTTTCCCCAGCCCCTCGGTGTCGTCCTTACCGCATGATGTGCCCCTCCCTTTACCCGGTGAAACCGTCCCCTTCTTTTCCTCGGTGAAACGGGGCGGGTAACGGCGGTGGACACCCGGGGGCGGTATGGGGTCGTGGCGGTCGACGGAATGTTGCGGAGGGGTGTCGCGGAGGGGCGGGTAGAGTTCAAAGGCGTGCATCTGAAGAGTCTGACCCTGCGAGGCTTCAAGTCCTTCGCCTCCGCCACGACACTGCGGTTCGAACCAGGTATCACCTGTGTCGTGGGCCCCAATGGTTCCGGCAAGTCCAACGTCGTGGACGCGTTGTCGTGGGTCATGGGGGAGCAGGGGGCCAAGTCGCTGCGCGGCGGCAAGATGGAGGACGTCATCTTCGCCGGGACGACCGGGCGGCCGCCGCTCGGCCGCGCCGAGGTCTCGTTGACGATCGACAATTCCGACGGTGCGCTGCCCATCGAATACGCCGAAGTCACGCTGACCCGGATCATGTTCCGGAACGGCGGCAGCGAGTACCAGATCAACGGTGACACCTGCCGGTTGTTGGATATCCAGGAACTCCTCTCCGATTCCGGTATCGGCCGCGAAATGCATGTGATCGTCGGCCAGGGCCAGCTCGATTCCGTCCTGCAGGCCGATCCGATGGGCCGTCGGGCGTTCATCGAGGAGGCGGCCGGCGTGCTCAAGCACCGCAAGCGCAAGGAGAAGGCGCTGCGGAAGCTGGAGGCGATGAAGGCCAATCTCGCCCGCGTCCAGGACCTGACCGACGAGCTGCGGCGGCAGCTCAAACCACTGGGGCGGCAGGCCGCGGTCGCCCGGCGGGCCGCCGTCATCCAGGCCGATCTGCGCGACGCCCGACTGCGGCTGCTCGCCGACGACCTCGTCGTGCTGCGCCGGGCGCTGGCCGCGGAGATCGCCGACGAGGCGGCGCTGAAGGAGCGCAAGGAAGCGGTGGAGGCCCGGCTGCGCACCGCCCAGCAGCGCGAGGCGGCCCTGGAGGCGGAGGTGCGGGCCCTCACGCCGCGGGTGCAGCGGGCCCAGCAGACCTGGTACGCGCTGTCCCAGCTCGCCGAGCGGGTGCGCGGCACGGTCTCGTTGGCCGAGGCCCGGATCCGGAGCGCCGCGGCGGCCCCGCCGGAGGAGCGGGGCGGCCGGGACCCCGAGGACCTGGAGCGGGAGGCCGGCCGGATCCGCGAGCAGGAGGCGGAGTTGACGGCGGCGCTGGAGGCGGCGAGCCGGGCGTTGGAGGACACCGCCGAGCACCGGGCCGCGCTGGAGCGGCAGTTGGCGGACGAGGAGCGGCGGCTGCGGGACGTCGCGCGGGCGCTGGCCGACCGGCGCGAGGGTCTGGCCCGGCTCGGCGGGCAGGTCACCGCCGCCCGCGGCCGGGCCGCCTCGGCGCAGGCGGAGATCGGCCGGCTGGTCGAGGCCCGGGAGGATGCCCGGAGTCGGGCGGTTGCGGCTCAGGAGGAGTACGAGCAGCTCAAGGCCGAGGTCGACGGGCTGGACGCGGACGACGCGGAGGCCGGTGGGCGGTACGAGGCGGCGCGGCGGGAGCTGGCGGCGGCCGAGTCCGCGCTGACCGCCGCGCGGGAGGCGCTGACCGCGGCCGAGCGGGAGCGGGCCGCGACCGCCGCCCGGCACGACGCGCTCGCCCTCGGGCTGCGTCGTAAGGACGGCACCGGCGCGCTGCTGGCCGCCGCGGACCGGATCGGCGGCCTGCTCGGACCGGCGGCCGAACTGCTCACCGTCGCGCCGGGCTTCGAGGTTCCGGTGGCGGCCGCGCTGGGCGCCGCGGCGGACGCGGTCGCGGTCACCGACCCGGCCGCCGCCGCGGAGGCACTGCGGCTGCTGCGCAAGGAGGACGCCGGGCGGGCGGCGATGGTGCTGGGCGGTACCCGTCCGGCCCGGGTGCCGGCGCCGGCCCGGGCGAGGGAGGCCGTGGCGGCGGTGGAGGTCGCCGAGCGGGCGGGCGGTGAGTCGTCCGGTCCGGCGGGCGGGAGCGGTGGGAGCGGCGCGGCCGGAGTGCCGGGGGCCGTCGGCGGTCCCGTGCCCGCCCATGAACTGGTCCACGGGCCAAGGGAGTTGACCGCCTCGGTGGCCCGGCTGCTGCGTGACGTGGTGGTGGTCGGGACGCTGGCGGAGGCCGAGGAGCTGGTGGTGGCGCGGCCGGAGCTGACCGCCGTCACCGCGGAGGGCGATCTGCTCGGGGCGCACTTCGCCCAGGGCGGTTCGGCGGGGGCGCCCAGCCTGCTGGAGGTCCAGGCGTCCGTCGATCAGGCGGCGGCGGAGCTCACGGAGCTGGCGGCCCGCTGCGACGCGCTGGCCGAGGCGCGGCGGGCCGCGGAGCTGCGGCGTACCGAGTGCGCCGCGCTGGTCGAGGAAGCGGACGCCCGGCGGCGGGCGGCCGATCGGGAGAAGTCGAAGGTCGCCGGGGACCTGGGGCGGCTCGCCGGGCAGGCGCGGGCCGCCGCGGGGGAGGCGGAGCGGTCCGCCGCGGCCGCCGCCCGGGCCGAGGAGGCGCTGGCGCGGGCCACCGAGGAGGCGGAGGAACTGGCCGGGCGGCTGGCCGCGGCAGAGGAGGCCCCGGGCGCGGACGACGAGGAGCCCGACACGTCGGTCCGTGACCGGCTGGCGGCCGACGGGGCCAACGCCCGGCAGACGGAGATGGAGGCCCGGCTCCAGGCGCGGACGCACGAGGAGCGGGTCAAGGCGCTCGCCGGGCGGGCGGACGGGCTGGACCGGGCGGCGCGGGCCGAGCGCGAGGCGCGGGCGCGGGCCGAGCGGCGGCGGGCCCGGCTGCGGCACGAGGCGGCGGTGGCCGGGGCGGTGGCCGCGGGCGCGCGGCAGTTGTTGGCGCACATCGAGGTGTCGGTCGTCCGGGCCGAGGAGGAGCGGGCCGCCGCGGAACGCGCCAAGGACGAGCGGGAGCGGGCGCTGGTCGCCGAGCGCGAGCAGGGCCGGGAGTTGGCGGCCGAGCTGGACAAGCTGACCGATTCGGTGCACCGCGGTGAGGTGCTGGGCGCGGAGAAGCGGTTGCGGATCGAGCAGTTGGAGGGTCGGGCGCTGGAGGAGCTGGGGGTGGAGCCGGCCGCGTTGGTGGCGGAGTACGGCCCCGACCAGCCGGTGCCGCCGTCCCCGCCGGCGCAGGGCGAGGAGCTGCCCGACGACCCGGAGCATCCGCGGAACCAGCCGGTGCGCTACGTCCGGGCCGAGCAGGAGAGGCGGTTGAAGGCAGCCGAGCGGGCGTATCAGCAGCTCGGGAAGGTGAACCCGCTCGCGCTGGAGGAATTCGCGGCGCTGGAGGAGCGGCACCGGTTCCTCAGCGAACAGCTTGAAGACTTGAAGAAGACCCGGGCGGACCTGCTGCGGGTGGTCAAGGAGGTCGACGAGCGGGTCGAGCAGGTCTTCACGGAGGCGTACCACGACACCGCGCGGGAGTTCGAGGGCGTCTTCGCGCGCCTCTTCCCGGGCGGTGAGGGGCGGCTGGTGCTGACGAACCCGGACGACATGCTGGCGACCGGGGTGGACGTGGAGGCGCGACCGCCGGGGAAGAAGGTCAAGCGACTGTCGCTGCTGTCGGGCGGCGAGCGGTCGCTGACCGCGGTGGCGCTGCTGGTGTCGATCTTCAAGGCGCGCCCCAGCCCGTTCTACGTGATGGACGAGGTCGAGGCGGCGCTGGACGACACCAATCTGCAGCGGCTGATCCGGATCATGGAGGAACTCCAGGAGAGTTCGCAGCTGATCGTGATCACGCACCAGAAGCGGACGATGGAGGTCGCCGACGCGCTCTACGGCGTGTCGATGCAAGGGGACGGCGTCTCGAAGGTGATCAGCCAGCGGCTGCGCTGAGCCGGGCGAGCGGGCCGGTCGCGCCGGAGGTTCGGGACCGCCCTTCTTCACTCCCTGAAGATCAATTCAGAACTTGAATGAAGGCTGTGTCAGTCGGGTGAGGAAGACGTCAGCTTGGGGGTATTGACTTCGAAACTTAAAGGAATAGTCTCTGCAACGTTGCTTTTACCTTCAAGTGGTGGGTACCCCCAACGTGTGCACCACTTGTAGGGCCAGCCCCCTACGCCCGGCAGCGCAGCCGGGCCACTGGAGTTCACGTTGACCAGCACCGCGCAGCCGACGGTCCCGGAAGGCCGTAAGGCCCAACCGGACCACCTCGGCCATGTCATCTTCATCACCGCGGCTGCCGCGATGGGCGGCTTCCTCTTCGGCTACGACAGCTCCGTGATCAACGGCGCGGTCGAGGCGATCCGCAGCCGCTACGACGTCGGGTCCGCCGTCCTTGCGCAGGTGATCGCCGTCGCGCTGATCGGCTGCGCCATCGGTGCCGCCACCGCCGGCCGGATCGCCGACCGGATCGGCCGGATCCGGGTCATGCAGATCGCCGCGGTGCTGTTCACCATCAGCGCCATCGGCTCCGCGCTGCCGTTCGCCCTGTGGGACCTGGCGATGTGGCGCATCCTGGGTGGCATCGCGATCGGTATGGCCTCGGTCATCGGCCCGGCCTACATCGCCGAGGTCTCGCCGCCCGCCTACCGCGGCCGGCTCGGCTCCTTCCAGCAGGCGGCCATCGTCGTCGGCATCGCCATCTCGCAGCTCGTCAACTGGGGCATCCTCAACCTCGCCGACGGCCAGCAGCGCGGCAAGATCGCCGGCCTGGAAGCCTGGCAGTGGATGCTCGGCGTGATGGTCGTCCCGGCCATCCTCTACGGTCTGCTCTCCTTCGCGATCCCCGAGTCGCCGCGCTTCCTGATCTCCGTCGGCAAGATCGGCCGCGCCAAGGAGGTGCTCTCCGAGGTCGAGGGCCGCACGGTCGACCTCGACGCCCGGGTCTCCGAGATCCAGGACGCGATGCGCAGCGAGCACAGGTCGACCTTCAAGGACCTGCTCGGCGGCAAGGGCGGCTTCCTGCCGATCGTCTGGGTCGGCATCGGACTCTCCGTCTTCCAGCAGCTGGTCGGCATCAACGTCGCCTTCTACTACTCCTCGACGCTGTGGCAGTCGGTCGGCATCAACCCGGAGGGCTCGTTCTTCTACAGCTTCACCACCTCGATCATCAACATCATCGGTACCGTGATCGCGATGATCTTCGTCGACCGGATCGGCCGCCGTCCGCTGGCGCTGATCGGCTCGGCCGGTATGGCCGTCGCGCTCGGCCTGGAGGCGTGGGCCTTCTCCGCCAAGACCGCGGCCGGCACCCTGCCGTCCACCGAAGGCACCGTGGCCCTGATCGCCGCGCACGGCTTCGTCCTCTTCTTCGCCCTCTCCTGGGGCGTCGTGGTCTGGGTCTTCCTCGGTGAGATGTTCCCCAACAAGATCCGGGCCGCCGCGCTGGGCGTCGCCGCCTCCGCGCAGTGGATCGCCAACTGGGCGATCACGGCCAGCTTCCCCAGCCTCTCCGACTGGAACCTGTCCGGCACCTACGTGATCTACATGGTCTTCGCTCTGCTCTCGATCCCCTTCGTGCTCAAGTTCGTGAAGGAGACCAAGGGCAAGGCGTTGGAGGAGATGGGCTAACCCCCCCGCCAGCCCTCTCCTCAGTTCTCGCTGCTGCCCCGGCTCACCCGAGCCGGGGCAGCGGTGGTTTCCGGGGCCGGGCGCGGCGGACCGGCCCTACCGGAGGAGCGGGCTGCCCTCGGGTATCTCCACCCAGCGGCGGGGCGGGCCGGACACCGGCCCCGGGTCCGTCAGCCGCATACCGGCCGCCGCGGACGCGTACCCCAACTCGCTCGCGCCGTACAGGTCCGCCGGCCGGGACCAGCTCCAGAAGCGGTAGTCCCAGTGCCCCTCGGGCTCGTCCCCGTGCGGCGGGAGGCCGATCTCCTCGGTCAGCTCGGTGCGGCCGTCGCGGGAGAGGGCGCCGAAGGTGCCGCCGCCGGGGTTGAAGTACAGGCCGTACGCGGCGGTGCCCACGGAGAGCGCGTCCAGCACCGGGTCGGTGCTCAGCAGATACGAGGCCGGCTGGAGCAGGACGCAGCCGCCGGGCACCCCCGTCACCCCCACCCGGCGGTGGGACTCCTCGGCGTCGTGCGCGGCGCGGTCGTACGCATCGGCGGCGTACCGCTCGGTGGCGTGCGCATCGGTGTCGTACGGCCCGGTGTCCCGCGGGCCGGTGCCGGAGCGGTCCGTACCGGCGTCCGGAGCGGGCACCGGGCAGTCGTCGGGGTCCCGGCCCAGGCGCCGGGCCGCCTCCGCCTCGTCGATCCCCGCCACGAACGCCACCGAGACGCCCTCGGTGTGCACTCCCCGGAACACCGCCGCCCGCTCGTCCGCGTCCTGCTGCGCGGCGCGCTCCTCGGGCGTCAGCGGCACCACTCCCGGCAGCCCGGCGAACAGCGGGGCCAGGGCGGTGGTCAGCGCCAGCCGGCCGGGGGAGCGGCCGCCGGCCTGCGGCCGCCAGGCATCGGCACCGGCCCGCAGCAGCAGCGCCGCGTTCTCCTCGGCGCCGTGGCAGACGGCGTGCCACAGGGGGGTGCAGCCCTGGTCGTCCGGCACGTCCACCGCCGAGCCCCGGTCCAGGAGTGCGGCGACGGCCGTGGGGGAACCGTGGGCGGCGGCCAGATGCAGCGGGGCTTCGCGGGCGCCGGGCGCGAGGGCACCGGGGTCGGCGCCGCCGGCCGGCCGGGCCAGCACCAAATCGGTGTCCCGCCAGTGGAACGGGGCTATCGGCTCCCAGTCGCCGCGCCCGGGATCCGGCGCGGGCGGGGACCACGGCTTTGGCTCGGGCGGCCGGGCCACGATCTCCGAAGGCCCCGGGCCGAGGCCGAGGAACCCCCGTGACTCCTCACCCGCCGTCCGAGGGGCCGGCGACGCGGCGTCCGGCCAGATCTCCCGGGCCTCGCCGGCCGCCGCCCGCAGCGGCCCGGCGTCGACGACGGTGACCGTCTCGGGCACCTGCTGGTCCGGCCACTCGACGACCAGCCGGGTGGCGCCGGCCGGCGGCAACTGCGAGAGGTGCAGCTCCAGTTCGTAGTGGAAGGCGCCGCCGCTGCCGCCGCTCAGCCGCAGCGTCGGCCGGGGCGGACCGGCCATCGGGCCGGGCGGGCCGTCGAGCGTGGTGACCTTCTGCCCGTCGGCCAGCAGCAGACCGCAGCGCAGCGCCCCGCCGCCGGGATGACCGTACGGCGACGTCCGGCCGCCGGGCCGGATCCGCCGCAGGAAGACCGACAGCCGCATCGTCACCGACCCCGGCCAGACCTGCCAGCCGGTGAGCACGATCCGCGCGTCCGGGCCCGCGCCGACCTCGGCGACCTGTGCGAGCTGCGCCGGGACGAACCAGTGGGAGGGCGCGAACTGCTCGTCCCCGCCGGGCACGTAGGCGCACAACTCCAGGGTCTCGTCGGGTGGTTCGGCCGGGGGAGCGGACGCGGGCAGACCGTCGAAGAAGCTCATGCCTCGATCGTGGCACCCGCCACTGACAACCGACCGTGCCGCAGGCGCCGCCCGCCCGCGTCAGCCCGTCAGCCGCGGCAGCACCCGCTCCGCGAACAGCCGCAGCGACCGCCAGCCCTCCTCGACCGGCATCCCGCCGCACAGCGGATGCAGGATCAACGCGCCCTGGGTGCCGTCCTCTTGGGCGAGCCGGACGGCGGCGTCCGGCGTGACGATCCGGTACACCCCCTCCGCGCGCAGCGCCGCGGTGTCCTGCGCGGCGGACCGTACCGCGGAGCGGGCCCCGGCCGACTGCCAGGCCGCGTACCGCTGCGCCTCGTACAGCAGGTGGCCGCCGTACTCGGCCCAACCCCGGTCCGGGTCCTCGGAGAGGTGCAGCAGGCAGGTGCGCCGCGGCGGCTGGAGCACCCAGCCGCCGGTCCCGGCCGCGGCGCACTGCTCGCGGTAGTAGCGCTCCAACTCCGGCAGGTGGGCGCTGGGGAAGAACGGCAGCCCCAGGCGGGCCGCGCGCCGGGCCGCCGGCCGCGAGCCGCCCCCGATGAGCAGCGGCGGATGCGGCCGGGAGTACGGGCGCGGGGTGACCCTGACCGTGCGCCCCTGGTAGCGGAACGGTTCACCGGTCCAGGCGTCCAGCAGAGTCCGGAGCACCTCGTCCTGGAGGGCGCCGCGGTTCCGCCACTCCTTGCCGTGGGCCGCGTACTCCTCGGGCCGGTAGCCGAGGCCGGCGACGGTGACCAGCCGGCCGGCGCCGAGCAGATCGAGCACGGCGATGTCCTCGGCCAGCCGCAGCGGGTCGTGCAGCGGGGTGATCAGGGCGGAGACGGTGACGCCGATCCGACGGGTGGCGCCGAGGACGGCGCCGGCGAAGGTGAGCGGTGAGGGCATCCAGCCGTTGTCGGTGGCGTGGTGCTCCTCGGTCTGGATCATGCCCACGCCGTGCGCGTCGGCGTACTCGGCCATCTCGACGGCGGCCCGGTAGCGGGCGGAGAGCTCGTCGGGCGCGGCCGGCGGGCCGGCGAGGTTGACGCGCACGACCGTGGTGGGTGCGGTGGTGCCGGCGGACATGACAGGTCCCCTTCGCCGGAGCAGGTGGCGAAGGGGACCGTAGCTGACGATACGTCAGTTCACCAGAGTGGTGGTCGAGAACCGGCCGACGGTCAGCCGACCTCGACGGCCGACCGCTGCTCCTCGCCCTCCGTCGCGGGAGCCGGCGCCGGGGCCTCGTTCTCCTTGGCGGCCGGCAGGACCGCGAAGACCACCGCGCCGATCAGGATGGTCGCCACCCAGCCCAGACCGTTCTGGCCGATCCAGGTGCCGGCCAGCGGACCGGTGAACCACTGCACCTTGGTGAAGCACAGGCCCGCGATCAGCGCGATTGCCCAGGCCGCCATGGCCTGCCAGCAGAAGCCGCCCTTGTACCAGTAGCGGCTGGTGCGGTCGATGGTCATCAGGCTCTCCGCGTGGTAGCGGACCGCCATCTTGCGGCGACGGGCCATGTCGATGCCGTAGACGCCGATCCAGGCGGAGAAGGAGACCGCGAGCAGCGTCAGGAAGGCGATGAACTGGCCCACGAAGTCCTTGGCCACCAGCATCATGAACAGCCCGCCGGCCAGGCTGATGACGGCGTTGATGCTGACCGCCAGGGCGCGCGGCAGCTTGACGCCCATGGTCTGCGCGGTGAAGCCCGCGGAGTACATCGACAGGCTGTTGATCAGCATCATGCCGATCAGCGCGGTGATCAGGTACGGGATCGCGATGGCCGACGGCAGCACCTGGCCCAGGAAGGACATCGGGTCGGTGTTCTGGTTGGCCAGCTCCGGGTTGGAGACGGCCATCACGCCGCCCATGACCACCATCGGGACCAGCACCAGGGCGGCACCCGAGACGGTGGTGCCGACGATCTTCTTGCCGGAGGCGGAGTGCGGGAGGTAGCGCGCGAAGTCCGGGCCGGTGGGCACCCAGCTGAGGCCGCCGGCCGCGATGGTGCCGATGCCCGCGATCATCATCGCGCCGCTGCCCGGGGACTTGGCGAAGATGGCGCCCCACGGCATCTCGACGATCAGGTACACGAGGACGACGAGGCTGATGAGGCTGAAGAGGTACGTGGAGTACTTGTTGCAGACGTTCAGTGCCTTGCGGCCCATCCCGCTCACCAGGAAGGTGCAGGCGACGAAGCCCAGCAGGGTCACCACGACCAGCACGTTGTTGGTCTGGATGCCGAACACCAGGCGGAGCACGGTCAGGATCGCGTAGGCGCCGCTGACCGCGTTGATCGTCTCCCAGCCGAAGCGGGCCACCCACAGGATCGCGCCCGGGAAGTAGTTGCCGCGCACGCCGAAGGCGGCCCGGGAGAGCATCGCGCCCGGCGCGCCGCCCCACTTCCCGGAGACCGACAGCAGGCCGACGATCCCGAAGGAGATCGCCGACGCGATCGCGGCGACCACCAGGACCTGCCAGAAGTTCAGACCGTTGTTGATCACCAGGGAGGCGCCCATGGTGAGCAGCAGCACGCTGATGTTGGCCGCCACCCAGGTCGGGAAGAGTTCGCGGACCCGACCCCGGCGTTCATGGTCCGGAACCGGCTCGATGCCGCGTGTCTCGACGGCGCCGTCGGCTTCGGAAAGGGACGTGGATGTGGACGCGGTGCTGGTGCCCATGGGTGCAGCTGTCTCCGTGCGGGGTCTGGGGGCACCCCCGGGGGGAAGGGGGTGCAGGCAGCGGCTGTGATGCCTGGCCAGAAAGTGGTTGCCAGGACTCTACGCGCGTTGCGCAGCCGCCCACCATCGTACTTTGATCCAACTTCTACCGGTCCGCCCCCTTGGACTCCCCGACGATGACACGGAACACGTCATCCTGTCGATGAATCCAGTCACACCCCCCTGATCAGGACATACAAGACGCAGTGGACCCCCAGAAGGTGAACCGGAGGGTCCGCTTCCGCGCTTTCGCCCCGCTCCGGAACCCCGCCGCGAGCCCGTCGGAGAGATGCATGTCTCGTTTGAGCACCGTCGGCGGACTGCCGACCGGCGAGATGGCGGCCTCCAGGGCATGACGCACCGGAATTGGTGCAAGGTGATCCCGATGAACGACAGCGAGCGCGCGCAGGAGGCCGATGTGTCCGGTGTGTCCGGCAAGACGACGTGTCAGTGGTGCCAGGGCACCGGCTATGTGTCCCAGGCCCTGGCCTACGCCCCCGGTGTCGACCCGTTCCGGGGCCCCTACGAGACCGTCCAGCGGGCCGGCGAGTGCCGGCACTGCCGGGGATCGGGAACGTACGACTCCCACCGCGACCCCACCCTGGAGCGCTGGCGCACCGAGGAGCACCGGGAGTCCTGACGCCCGGCGCCGAGCAGCCCCCGGGCCCCGTGCAGCCCCGCCGGGACCCGCGGCGGATCCCCGGGCGCGTGCGGCTGTCCGTGGCGGGGCGTGGCTGATACTGGAGGGGTTATGGAAACCGTCATCCTTGCTGTAGTCATCGCCGTGGTCGTGCTCGGCGCGATCAGCGGGCTCGTCGTCAGCGGCCGCAAGAAGAAGCAGCTGCCGCCCCCGCCGGCTGCCCCCAAGCCCTCCGTCACCGCGCCCCCCGCCGAACCGCAGGTCGGCGAGGAGGCCGAAACCCCCCGCGACGAAGAACGTCGCACCATCGAAGAAGTCGAGCTGCCCGCGGCCGAGGCCCCGGTGGCCGAGGCCGAGGCGCCGGTCGCCGAGCCGGAGGCGCCCGCGGCGCCCGCCGTCGAGGTCCCCGAGCCGACCGCCGGCCGCCTGGTGCGGCTGCGCGCCCGGCTCGCCCGCTCCCAGAACACCCTCGGCAAGGGCCTGCTGACCCTGCTGTCGCGGGAACACCTCGACGAGGACACCTGGGAGGAGATCGAGGACACCCTGCTGACCGCCGACGTCGGCGTCGCCCCCACCCAGGAACTGGTCGAGCGGCTCCGCGAGCGGGTCAAGGTGCTGGGCACCCGCACCCCCGAGGACCTGCGCCGGCTGCTCCGCGAGGAACTGCTCGCGCTCATCGGCACCGACGCCGACCGCACCGTGCACACCGCCAACGGCATCGGCAACGGCGGCGACGAGATCCCCGGCGTCGTGATGGTCGTCGGCGTCAACGGCACCGGCAAGACCACCACCACCGGCAAGCTGGCCCGGGTCCTGGTCGCCGACGGCAAGTCCGTGGTCCTCGGTGCGGCGGACACCTTCCGCGCCGCCGCCGCCGACCAGCTCCAGACCTGGGGCGAGCGGGTCGGCGCCCGCACGGTCCGCGGCCCGGAGGGCGGCGACCCGGCCTCCATCGCCTTCGACGCGGTCAAGGAGGGCATCGCCGAGTCCGCCGACGTCGTCCTGATCGACACCGCGGGCCGGCTGCACACCAAGACCGGCCTGATGGACGAGCTCGGCAAGGTCAAGCGGGTCGTCGAGAAGCACGGCCCGGTCGGCGAGGTGCTGCTCGTCCTCGACGCCACCACCGGCCAGAACGGCCTGGTGCAGGCGCGGGTCTTCGCCGAGGTCGTGGACATCACCGGTGTGGTGCTCACCAAGCTCGACGGCACCGCCAAGGGCGGCATCATCATCGCCGTCCAGCGCGAACTGGGTGTTCCGGTCAAGCTGGTCGGTCTGGGCGAGGGCCCGGACGACCTGGCGCCGTTCGAGCCCGAGGCGTTCGTGGACGCACTGATCGACTGATCTCGCGGCCCGGCATGACGGCGGCGGCCCCCGGTACCTGTGGATGACGGGTACGGGGGCCGCCGCCGTTTCTCCGTAGGGCGAGGGCGGCCCGTCGCCCTGGACGTCGGCTGCGGCGGGAGCGTTTGGATCAAGCCAAGACGCCGCACCGGTGCCGGGGGTGGACACATCGGACCCATGCGGACGGGTGGCGCGTAACGGCGGTGCGGCGGGCCGGGCGCGCGGCCGGTGCGGCAGGCGACGGCCGTGCGGGACCACCGCCCCGCACCCTCCCGGCCCGACGGCGAAACGATGTGCTTCGGCTCAGCACGCCGCCGGGCCGGACACCGCCGCGGCGGAGACCGCCCGGCCGCCCGCCGCCCTGTTGCACACGTACGCCAGCGTCCCCAGCAGTAACCGGGCCTGCGGCGGCCGGCCGGCGGTCTCCAGGGTCGGCGGGCGCAGCCAGCGCATCGGCCCGTGACCGCCGAGGTCGGACGGCGGCGCGGTGATGTGGTCGCCGCGCCCCAGCGGACGCAGGTCCAGATCCGCGTCGTCCCACCCCATGCGGTAGAGGAGGTCGGGGAGCGCGGCGGCCGCCCCCGGGGCGACGAGGAACAGCGCCCGCCCGGTCGGCGTGGCCGCCACCGGACCCAGTGGCAGGCCCATCCGCTCCAGCCGTGCCAGCGCGCCCCGGCCGGCGTCCTCCGGCACGTCGAGGACGTCGAAGGACCGGCCCACCGGGAGCAGCACCGCCGCGCCCGGCGTCTCCGCCCAGGCCGCCAGCGCCTTCTCCAGCGTCGCGCCGGCCGCCAGTTCCCGGCCGAAGGAGAGCGGATGGGCGCCCGGGGACGGGCAGTCCGCGGCCCCGCACGAGCAGTCCGTCCGGCCACCGGCCCGGACCGCACGGGCCCCCGGGACGACGTCCCAGCCCCACAGCCCCGTGTACTCGGCCACCGCGGTGCCCTCGGCCGAGCGGATGCGCCGGCGCGAACCGGAACGGAGGTCCCGGATGCCGCCGATCGTGAAACCCATGCCCCCTCCAACGGGTGGTGCGTACGAGTGGTTACGAGTCGGGGAGTTGACGAGGAGACGGTTCTTCACTCTGGTGCTCACGCTCCGTCGGCGGTCCGCGGTGCCGGTGGTGTGCCGTCGTACGCCGGGTGGTGCGAGGTGCCGCGCACGCCTCGGCGTGCTCCGCTCCGCCCGTCCCCGTACGACCTGTGTCAAGTCAATCGCGAGAGGCGGCCGGGGAGTTCATGCGAAGGGGTGGCGAATGGTGGCGTTTCCGCAATCGTCCTCCCGACGAGCGTGATCGTAGGATTACTTTCGGTGCGCGAACCTCGGAGAGGCGTTCTTCGCACGGGTATGCCGGTGGCAATGCGACCAGGCGGCGACCCGAGGTGTGGCCGGATTCCGCGGTCGGGTAGATGTAGCGCGGAACAGGCGCCGCAACAGGCGGCATCCTGTGGGGGATTCGCGGACAAGCGCTATCGGAACGGGGGCATTCCTGTGGGCGGCACTGGCGACACCGCCGGCTCCAACAGCACGGACGGCAGGGACGGCGCCGACGGTGCCAAACGCCCCAACGCGCAGTTGGGCTCGTGGTTCCTGCGCAGCGGCTGGTCGAAGGGCGAGCTGGCCCGGCAGGTCAACCGCCGGGCGCGCCAGATGGGCGCCCACCACATCAGCACCGACACCTCTCGGGTGCGCCGCTGGCTGGACGGCGAGCAGCCCCGGGAGCCCATCCCGCGGATCCTCTCCGAACTCTTCTCCGAACGCTTCGGCTGCGTGGTCGGCATCGAGGAGCTGGGACTGCGCTCGGCCCACCAGTCGCCGTCCGTCTCCGGCGTCGACCTCCCCTGGGCCGGCCCCCAAACGGTCGACCTCATCAGCGAGTTCACCCGCAGCGACCTGATGCTGGCCCGCCGCGGCTTCCTGGGCACCTCCCTCGCCCTCGCCGCCGGCCCCTCTCTCATCGAGCCGATGCAGCGCTGGCTGGTGCCGGTGTCCGCCGTCCGGGGCGAGGCCGCGACGCAGTCCGACCGGGCCCGGCGCCCGGCCCGCCTCTCCCGCCCCGAGCTGGAGCTGCTGGAGGCCACCACCGCGATGTTCCGGCAGTGGGACGCCCAGTGCGGCGGCGGCCTGCGGCGCAAGGCGGTGGTCGGCCAGCTCCACGAGGTCACCGACCTCCTCCAGGAACCCCAGTCGCCGGAGGTCGCCAGGCGGCTGTTCAAGGTCGCCGCCGAACTCGCCGAACTCGCCGGCTGGATGAGCTACGACGTCGGCCTCCAGCCGACCGCCCAGAAGTACTTCGTGCTCGCCCTGCACGCCTCCAAAGAGGCCGGCGACCGCCCCCTGGGCTCGTACATCCTCTCCAGCATGAGCCGGCAGATGATCCACCTCGGCCGGCCCGACGACGCGCTGGAGCTGATCCACCTCGCCCAGTACGGGAGCCGGGAGACCGCCACCCCGCGCACCCAGGCCATGTTGTATGCGATGGAGGCCCGCGCCTACGCCGGCATGGGCCAGCCCAGCAAGGTCAAGCGGGCGGTGCGGATGGCCGAGGACACCTTCTCCGACGTCACCCCCGGCGAACCCGAGCCGGACTGGATCCGCTTCTTCTCCGAGGCCGAGCTCAACGGCGAGAACGCCCACTCCTACCGCGACCTCGCCTATGTGGCCGGCCGCAGCCCCACCTACGCCTCGCTGGCGGAACCGGTCATGCAGCGCGCCGTCGAACTGTTCGGCAAGGACGCCGAGCACCAGCGCTCGTACGCGCTCAACCTGATCGGGATGGCCACCGTCCACCTGCTCCAGAAGGAGCCCGAGGCGTGCGCCGTGATGGCCCAGCAGGCGATACCGTACGCCCGGCAGGTCCGGTCCGAACGGGTCAACACCCGGTTGCGCAAAACGGTGGACACCGCGGTCCGGGAATTCGGCGGCGTCACCGAGGTGATCCAGCTCAGCGACGAGCTCTCCCGCCAGCTCCCGGAATCCGCCGTGGCGGGCTGACCGGACCGCCCGCGACGACGGCCCGAATTCACCGGCGCGTAACACGGAAGACGGCTTCGTCACCCCGGTGAAACACCGGCAAGGTTTGGCCGAAACGGCGCCGCGACACCCTCATCGCGAAGCCGGCCCACCCCACACCCGCACGGGCCGCATCGACGACGAGGAGACGCCGATGCCCCCAGGCATCCTTACGCTCGCAGACGGCCTCGCGGAAAAAGCCACGCTCAGTCCCGCCAACACCGGGTTCATGCTCATCTGCTCCGCGCTGGTGATGCTCATGACGCCCGGCCTGGCCTTCTTCTACGGCGGCATGGTCCGGGTCAAGAGTGTCCTGAACATGCTGATGATGAGCTTCATCAGCCTGGGCATCGTCACCCTCCTGTGGGTGCTCTACGGCTTCGGGCTCGCCTTCGGCACCGACACCGGCGGCGTCATCGGCTGGAACGGCGACTTCGCCGGCCTCGGCCACATCGGCCTGACCCAGCTGTGGGGCACCACCACCATCCCCGTCTACGTCTTCGCCGTGTTCCAGCTGATGTTCGCGGTGATCACCCCCGCGCTGATCAGCGGCGCCCTCGCCGACCGGGTGAAGTTCACCGCCTGGGCGCTGTTCACCGCGCTGTGGGTGACCGTCGTCTACTTCCCGGTCGCCCACTGGGTGTGGGCCGACGGCGGCTGGCTCTTCAAACTCGGCGTGATCGACTTCGCCGGCGGCACCGCCGTCCACATCAACGCCGGTGCCGCGGCGCTCGGAGTGATCCTCGTCGTCGGCAAGCGCATCGGCTTCAAGAAGGACCCGATGCGGCCGCACAGCCTGCCGCTGGTGATGCTCGGCGCCGGTCTGCTGTGGTTCGGCTGGTTCGGCTTCAACGCCGGCTCCTGGCTCAACAACGACGACGGCATCGCCGCGGTCGCCTTCGTCAACACCCAGGTCGCCACCGCCGCCGCGATGCTCGGCTGGCTCGCCTACGAGAAGCTCCGGCACGGCTCCTTCACCACCCTCGGCGCGGCCTCCGGCGCGGTCGCCGGACTGGTCGCCATCACCCCCGCCTGCGGCGCGGTCAGCCCGCTCGGCGCCATCGCGGTCGGCGTGATCGCCGGGGTGCTCTGCGCCATGGCCGTCGGCCTCAAGTACAAGTTCGGCTACGACGACTCCCTCGACGTCGTCGGCGTCCACCTCGTCGGCGGCATCGTCGGCTCGCTGCTGATCGGCCTGTTCGCCACCGGCGGCGTGCAGAGCGACGCCAAGGGCCTCTTCTACGGGGGCGGCTTCGCCCAGCTCGGCAAACAGGCCGTCGGAGTGGTCTGCGTCCTGCTGTACTCGCTGGTCGTCTCGTACGTCCTTGCCAAGGCCATCGACCTGGTGATGGGCTTCCGGGTCGGCGAGGACGAGGAGATCACCGGCGTCGACCAGGCCGCGCACGCCGAGACCGCGTACGACTTCGCCGGCGCGGGCGGCGGCACGGCCCGCAGGACCACGGCACTCGGCGATTCCCTGACCAAGAAGGTGGACGCGTGAAGCTCATCACGGCAGTAATCAAGCCGCACCGGCTCGACGAGGTGAAGGACGCCCTCCAGGCGTTCGGCGTGCACGGCCTCACCGTCACCGAGGCCAGCGGCTACGGGCGGCAACGCGGGCACACCGAGGTGTACCGGGGTGCCGAGTACACCGTCGACCTGGTGCCCAAGATCCGGATCGAGGTGCTCGTCGAGGACGCGGACGCCGAGGAGCTGGTGGAGGTCGTGGTCAAGGCCGCCCGCACCGGCAAGATCGGCGACGGGAAGGTGTGGAGCGTCCCCGTCGAGGAGGCGGTGCGCGTGCGGACCGGGGAGCGCGGACCCGACGCACTCTGAGCCGCCGGCCGAGGGCGGCGGGGACGGCAGGAGCGCGGTGGGGGACAACACGACCGAGGAGAGCTTGAGTTGACCGAGAGCCCCGAGCACACCGCAGACCCCGCCGCCGTCCCGGGAGACGCCCCGGGCGGCGGCTACCCCGCCGCCCGGCTGCGGCTCCTCCAGGCCCCCGGCGCCGAAGCCCCCACCGGCCCCGACCGCCGCGCCGCCCTCGCCGGGCTCACCGACGACTGGCTCGCCGCCCTGCTGGCCGGGGCGACCGCGGCCCGCGGCCGTGCCGCCCCCGGCACCGCACTGGTCGCCGTCGGCGGCTACGGCCGCGGCGAACTCTCCCCCCGCAGCGACCTCGACCTCGTCCTGCTGCACGACGGCCGCGCCGCCACCGCCGACCTCGCCGCCTTCGCCGACCGCCTCTGGTACCCCGTCTGGGACCTCGGCCTGGACCTCGACCACTCCGTCCGCACCCCCGCCGAAGCCCGCCGCGCCGCCCGCGACGACCTCAAGGTGCAGCTGGGCCTGCTGGACGCCCGCCACGTCGCCGGGGACCCCGAGCTGACCGCCGCGGTCCGCACCGCCGCCTACGCCGACTGGCGGGAGGGCGCCCCCAGGCGGCTGCCCGAACTCCGCGAACTCTGCCAGGAGCGCGCCGCCCGCCAGGGCGAACTCCAGTACCTCCTCGAACCCGACCTCAAGGAAGCGCACGGCGGCCTGCGGGACGCCACCGCACTCCGCGCCATCGCCGCCTCCTGGCTCGCCGACGCCCCCCGCGGCGGACTGGAGGCCGCCCGCACCCGGCTCCTCGACACCCGTGACGCCCTCCACCTCACCACCGGGCGCGCCACCGACCGGCTCTCCCTCCAGGAACAGGACCAGGTCGCCGACGCCCTCGGCCTGCTCGACGCGGACGCCCTGCTGCGCCGCACCTACGAATCCGCCCGCACCATCGCCTACGCCGCCGACGTCACCTGGCGCGAGGTCGGCCGGGTGCTGCGCGCCCGGTCCGTCAAACCGGTGCTGCGCGGACTGCTGCCCGGCCGCACCGCCGGCCGCGGCGAACGCTCACCGCTCGCCGACGGCGTCGTCGAACTCGACGGCGAGGCGGTACTGGCCCGCACCGCCCGCCCCGAACGGGATCCCGTCCTGCTGCTGCGCGCCGCGGCCGCCGCCGCCCAGGCCGGACTGCCGCTGGCCACCCACGCGATCCGCCGCTGCGCCGACGCACCGCTGCCGGTGCCCTGGCCGGCCGAGGCCCGCGAGGAACTGGTCACCCTCCTGGGCGCGGGCGCGCCCACCGTGCCCGTATGGGAGGCCCTGGAGGCCGAGGGCGTCATCGCCCGCCTCCTGCCCGACTGGGAACGCGTCCGCTGCCGCCCCCAGCGCAACCCCGTGCACACCTGGACCGTGGACCGCCACCTGGTCGAGACCGCGGTCCGCGCCGCCGCGCTGACCCGCCGCGTCCACCGGCCCGACCTGCTGCTGGTCGCCGCTCTGCTGCACGACATCGGCAAGGGCTGGCCCGGCGACCACGCGGTGGCCGGCGAGACCATCGCCCGCGACACGGCCGCCCGGCTCGGCTTCGGCCCCGGCGACACCGCGGTGATCGCCACCCTCGTCCGGCACCACCTCCTGCTCATCGAGACCGCCACCCGGCGCGACCTGGACGACCCGGAGACCGTCGGCGCGGTCGCCGACGCCGTCGGCAGCCCCGGCACCCTGGAACTGCTGCACGCCCTCACCGAGGCCGACGCGCTCGCCACCGGGCCCGCCGCCTGGAGCTCCTGGCGCGCCGGCCTCGTCGCCGCCCTCGTCCAGCGCGTCGCCGACCGGCTCGCCGGGCAGCCCGCGCCGGACCCCCGCGGCACCGACGCCCCCACCGCCGAACAGGAGCGCCTCGCCGTCGAGGCCGGCCGCACCGGCGGCCCGGTGCTGACGCTCCGCACCCGCCCCGAGGCCGGCCCGCCCGGCACTGCGGACGGCACCGCCGACGCCACCGGGGCCACCACCCTGGAACCGGTCGGCGTGGAGCTCCTCATCGCCGTCCCCGACCAGCCCGGCGTGCTGCCCGCCGCCGCCGGCGTACTGGCCCTGCACCGCCTCACCGTCCGCGCCGCCGACCTGCGCACCCTCGACCCCGTAGGCCAGGGCCCGGTGCTGCTGCTGAGCTGGCGGGTCGCCGCCGCATACGGCTCGCTGCCCGAGGCCGGCCGGCTCCGCGCCGACCTGATCCGCGCCCTGGACGGTTCCCTGGACGTCCCCGGTCGGCTCGCCGAACGCGAACGCGCCTACGCCCGCCGCTCCCGCACCGTCCCGGCCCCGCCGCCCCGCGTCACCGTCGCCGCCGGCAGCTCCCGCACCGCCACCGTCATCGAGGTCCGCGCCCAGGACGCGCACGGACTGCTGCACCGGATCGGGCGGGCCCTGGACGCGGCCGGGGTCCGCGTGCGCAGCGCCCACATCAGTACGCTGGGCGCAAATGCCGTGGACGCCTTCTACGTCACGGGACCGGACGGGGCACCGCTGCCCGACCCGGTGGCCCACAAGGTGGCCGAGACGGTCGAGACCGCGCTCCGGTAGTGCCGGGCGCGCCGCGCTCCGGGGCGCCCCCGGCGGCGCCCGTCGCACCCGGCGGGAGCGGGCCACGGCAGAGACGCTTGCGTGGCCGGATACCCTAGAAGCCGACTGGACCATAGCCCCCGACCCCGAGGATCGACGACCGCCGTGTTCGATACGCTTTCCGACCGCTTGGCGAGTACTTTCAAAAACCTCCGGGGCAAGGGCCGCCTGAGCGAGGCGGACATCGACGCCACCGCCCGCGAGATCCGGATCGCCCTGCTGGAAGCCGACGTCGCCCTGCCGGTCGTCCGTGCCTTCATCAAGCAGGTCAAGGAGCGCGGGCTCGGCTCCGAGGTCAGCCAGGCGCTGAACCCGGCCCAGCAGATCATCAAGATCGTCAACGAGGAGCTCATCGGCATCCTCGGCGGCGAGACCCGGCGCCTCCGCTTCGCCAAGCAGCCCCCGACGGTGATCATGCTCGCCGGCCTCCAGGGTGCCGGTAAGACCACCCTCGCCGGCAAGCTCGGCCGCTGGCTCAAGAGCCAGGGCCACGCCCCGCTGCTGGTCGCCTGCGACCTCCAGCGCCCCAACGCCGTCAACCAGCTCCAGGTCGTCTCCGAGCGCGCCGGCGTCGCGTTCTACGGCCCCGAGCCGGGCAACGGCGTCGGCGACCCGGTCCAGGTCGCCAAGGACTCGATCGAGTACGCCCGTGCCAAGCAGTTCGACGTCGTCGTCGTCGACACCGCCGGCCGCCTCGGCATCGACACCGAGATGATGCAGCAGGCCGCGGACATCCGGGACGCGGTCAGCCCGGACGAGGTCCTCTTCGTCGTCGACGCCATGATCGGCCAGGACGCGGTCAACACCGCCGAGGCGTTCCGCGACGGCGTGGGCTTCGACGGCGTGGTCCTCTCCAAGCTGGACGGCGACGCCCGCGGTGGTGCCGCGCTCTCCATCGCGCACGTCACCGGCAAGCAGATCATGTTCGCCTCCAACGGCGAGAAGCTGGACGACTTCGACGCGTTCCACCCGGACCGCATGGCGTCCCGCATCCTCGGCATGGGCGACATGCTCTCGCTCATCGAGAAGGCCGAGCAGACCTTCAGCCAGCAAGAGGCCGAGAAGATGGCGGCCAAGCTGGCGAAGGGCCCCAAGGAGTTCACGCTCGACGACTTCCTGGCCCAGATGGAGCAGGTCCGCAAGATGGGCTCCATCTCCAAGCTGCTCGGCATGCTGCCCGGCATGGCGCAGATGAAGGACCAGATCAACAACCTCGACGAGCGCGAGGTCGACCGCACGGCCGCCATCATCAAGTCGATGACGCCGGCCGAGCGCCAGGACCCGACGATCATCAACGGGTCGCGCCGGGCCCGTATCGCCCGGGGTTCCGGTGTCGACGTCAGCACCGTCAAGAACCTCGTCGAGCGGTTCTTCGACGCGCGCAAGATGATGTCGCGGATGGCGCAGGGCGGCGGCATGCCCGGTATGCCCGGCATCCCCGGCATGGGGGGCGGCGCCGGCCGGAAGAAGAAGCAGATCAAGCAGGCCAAGGGCAAGCGCAAGAGCGGCAACCCGATGAAGCGCAAGGCCGACGAGGAGGCCGCGGTGGCGCGCCGTGAGGCGGCCGCGGCCGGCAACCCGCTCGGCCTGCCGCAGGGCGGCCAGGAACCGCAGAACTTCGAACTCCCCGAGGAGTTCAAGAAGTTCATGAACTGAACGGCGCCCTCGCGGCACCGACGACCGAGCCCCCGACCGCCTCTGGGCGGTCGGGGGCTCGGCCGTTGCGCACCGGCTCCGGCTAGCGGGTCCGCGCGATCAGATAACGGAAGACGTTCGCCATCCAGACCGTTCCGTCCGCCCGCTGATACGGATGGAGCGCCTCGGCCAGCTCCTTCTCCACCTGCCGCGGCCCGGCCACCTCCAGCGCCGCGTCGAACAGCCCGGTCGACAGCATCCCGCGCACCGCGCTCGCCATGTCCGCGTACCCGAACGGGCAGGCCACCCGCCCCGACCCGTCGGGCCGCAGCCCCGCCCGGTCCGCCAACTCCTCCAGGTCGTCCCGCCCGGCCGGCCGCCAGCCCGCGCCGAAGCCCGCCGTCCGGGCGGCCAGCCGCTCCGCCACCCGCAGCACCCCGGCCGCCGCACACCGCTCCACCGGGCCCCAGCCGCCCAGCACCACCGCACTGCCGCGCTCGGCCAGCGCCGCCGCCGAGGCCAGCGCCCCGGTCACCTCCTCGGCGCCGCCGCAGCCCACCGGATGGAACGCCGTGATCACGGTGAACGCCGCGTCCTTGGGCGCCGCATCGGCCAGTCCGCCGCTGACCAGCCGGGTGACCTCCGGCATCCCGTCCGGCGTGAGCCGCTCGCGCGCCAGCTCCAGCCGGCACTCGTCCGCGTCCACACCGCTGACCTGCGCCCCGCGCGCCGCCGCGAGCAGCAGCGCCAGCCCGGACCCGCAGCCCAGACCCAGCAGCCGGGTGCCGGGGCCGACCCCCAGCCGGTCGTACGCGGCTTCGTAGAGGGGCACCAGCATCCGTTCCTGGATCTCCGCCCAGTCGCGGGCGCGGGTGCCGACCGGTGCGGCCGAGCCGTCGGCGTGCCCGGTCCCGGTGTTCGGAAGCTGGTGCCGCACGAGCGTGGGAGACATCGATAGCGCCCCTATTCGCCGAGAACCCGAAGCTAATCAGTACTGTCCGCCCCCGTGTTTCCGAGCGTTGTGCGCCCCCGCGATCCAGACAACTGCGCTTCCGACCGGCCGTCCAGAGGGTGCGCCGGGTTTGGCTCCCGCGCGCCCCTGTGTGCGCCGGCCCCTGTGCTCCCGGAGCGCCGTTCCAGGGTGCCTTGGGGAGTGCGGTCCCGCCACGGCAGTGCCCGCCGCCCGGCGCGCCGGCTGCGGGATCCCCGCCGACGGCCGCGTGTCGCCGCTGCCCTACGGTGGAGGGGCGGGGCCGACGTCCGCAGCATTTCGTACCGCCGGTAACATCGCGGCACGCCACGCACCCCGGTGTGCGGCGGTTTACGCCATGCGGTGTACGCGGGGGTATGCGCCCTACGTACCGGCTTGCCGCCCGCGGGCGTCTTCTCCGCAGATCGGCGCACCGCGTACGGGCCACGCCGCATGCCCAGAAACTGACCGGTACGTGCAAATTATTTGGGATGCCCCGGAATCGGAACACTGGGCGACTCCGGCTCGTTGTCACGACGTGAGCACGACACCGCCTGTTCTCGCCGCCGAGCTGGCGCTCGCGTGGGCCGACATTCAACGGCACCACCCCGAGCTGCCGGACCTGGCCGCGCCCGAGTCCCTGATCGGAGAGTCCTCGTCCGCCTGCGGCGCCGAACTCTCCTTCGAACGGCTGCTCCACGAGGCAGTCCACGGCATCGCCGCCGCCCGCGGCATCCGCGACACCTCCCGGGCAGGCCGCTACCACAACCGCCGGTTCCTGGCGATCGCCGAGGAGCTGGGCCTGGACCACACCGACGAGCCGCACCCCAGCAGCGGCTTCTCCCTGGTCACACTCAACCCCGAGGCGAGACGGCGCTACCGCCCCACCATCGAGCGGCTCACCAGAGCCCTCAAGGCCCACAGTGCCGCCACCGCCACCGACACCACCCGCAGCTTCCGCGGCCCGGCCGCCCGGCACGGCTCCTCCGGAGGCGGCGTCCGCGTCAAGGCCGTCTGCGACTGCGGGCGCAACGTCCGGGTGGTCCCGTCCGTACTGGCCCAGGCACCGATCGTCTGCGGCGGCTGCGGGAAGCCCTTCCGGATCCCCGAGGTGGCCGCGGTCGGCTGACCTCCGGGCGTGTGGCACAATTGCCAGCTGTACTCGACAGTCGCACAGGACCCCTCTCTCCTCCGGCTGACGCGTCCATCGGGGCCCCGAGTACCGCAACCCCACGTGGCATCTCGTTGTGCCCCACCACGTCAAGACCAGGAGACACCACTCCAGTGGCAGTCAAGATCAAGCTGAAGCGTCTGGGCAAGATCCGCTCGCCTCACTACCGCATCGTCGTCGCCGACTCCCGCACCCGCCGGGACGGTCGCGCCATCGAGGAGATCGGCCTGTACCACCCGGTGCAGAACCCCTCCCGCATCGAGGTCGACTCGGAGCGTGCGCAGTACTGGCTGAGCGTCGGCGCCCAGCCGACCGAGCCCGTTCTGGCCATCCTCAAGGTCACCGGCGACTGGCAGAAGTTCAAGGGTCTGCCGGCCCCGGCGCCGATGAAGGTCGCCGAGCCGAAGGCCGACAAGCGCGCCCTCTTCGAGGCCGCCGCCAAGGCTTCCGGTGACGAGCCGAAGGGTGAGGCCATCACCCCGAAGGCGAAGAAGGCCGACAAGAAGGCGGACGAGGCCGCGGCCGAGTCCACCTCTGAGTCCTCCGAGGACTGAGCGTGCTTGAGGAGGCCCTTGAGCACCTCGTCAAGGGCATCGTCGACAACCCCGATGACGTGCAGGTAGCCTCGCGCACCCTGCGTCGCGGGCGGGTGCTGGAGGTCCGGGTCCACCCCGACGACCTCGGCAAGGTGATCGGCCGCAACGGCCGGACCGCCCGCGCGCTGCGGACCGTCGTCGGCGCCATCGGCGGCCGGGGCATCCGCGTCGACCTCGTCGACGTCGACCAAGTTCGCTGATCAAGTTGAACACCGGCTCGGGCCGGGGAGGGCCTCACGGTCGTCCCCGGCCCGTGCTCGTATGCCACCGTGGAACCACGGCCCCGTCGGTTCCACACCCCATGGGACCCACCGCCGTCACCCTTGAGGAACCCCGGCGTTCCTCCACCCCGTCCGCGAAAGCGGCGGCGGTTTAGCCGCAAAGAGGAGCACAGTGCAGCTGGTAGTCGCCCGGATCGGCCGCGCCCACGGCATCAAGGGCGAGGTCACCGTAGAGGTGCGCACCGACGAACCGGAGCTCCGGCTCGCCCCGGGCGCCGTCCTCGCCACCGACCCGTCCTCCGTCGGGCCGCTGACCATCGCCACCGGCCGGGTGCACAGCGGCCGGCTGCTGCTGCGCTTCGAGGGCGTCGCCGACCGCACCGCCGCCGAGGCGCTCCGCAACACCCTGCTGATCGCCGAGGTCGACCCCGAGGAACTCCCCGAGGACCCCGAGGAGTTCTACGACCACCAGCTGATCGACCTCGACGTCGTCACCCGCGACGGCACCGCCGTCGGCCGGATCACCGAGGTCTCCCACCTGCCCTACCAGGACCTGCTGATCGTCGCCCGCCCCGAGGGCGGCGAGGTCATGATCCCGTTCGTCACGGAGATCGTGCCCGAGATCGACCTGGAAGAGCAGCGCGCGGTCATCGACCCGCCGCCCGGACTCCTTGACGAGGGCCAGGCCGAGATCGCCTCCAGCCGCGAGGACAACTGATGCGGCTCGACATCGTCACGATCTTCCCCGAATACCTCGAACCGCTGAACGTCTCGCTGGTCGGCAAGGCCCGCGCCCGCGGACAGCTCGACGTCCGCATCCACGATCTGCGGGAGTGGACCCACGACAAGCACAACACCGTCGACGACACCCCCTACGGCGGCGGCCCCGGCATGGTCATGAAGCCCGAGCCGTGGGGCGAGGCGCTCGACGAGGTCCTGGCGTCCGGCGAAGGCGCCCCCGTCCTCGTCGTCCCCACTCCCAGCGGCGTCCCCTTCACCCAGGAACTCGCCGTCGAACTCTCCGGCAAGCCCTGGCTGGTGTTCACCCCGGCCCGCTACGAAGGCATCGACCGCCGCGTCATCGAGGAGTACGGCGACCGCCTGGACGTCCGCGAGGTCTCCATCGGCGACTACGTGCTGGCCGGCGGCGAGGCCCCGGTCCTGGTCATGGTCGAGGCGGTGGCCCGGCTCCTGCCCGGCGTCCTCGGCAACGCCGCCTCCCACCAGGACGACTCCTTCGCCCCCGGGGCGATGGCCGACCTCCTGGAAGGCCCCGTCTACACCAAGCCCCCCGAGTGGCGCGACCGCACCATCCCCGACGTGCTGCTCAGCGGCCACCACGGCAAGATCGCCCGCTGGCGCCGCGACGAGGCGTTCCGCCGCACCGACCGCAACCGCCCCGATCTGATCGAGCGCGCGGACCCCGCCGCCTTCGACAAGAAGGACCGGGAAATCCTGGCCGCACTGGGCTGGGCGCGGCGCGAGGACGGCCGATTTGGGCGGACGAGTCAGTCCGTGGAAGAATGAGCCGCTGCTGACTGCGTCCGGCGTGCGCCCCTGCCACAGGGGGAACGACGTCCGCCCGGCGACTCCGACAGCGAACCAACTTTTCCGATGATTCCGCTGATGACCTGTGGCATCAGCGAAGAAAGCAGTGGGTCATGAACCTTCTCGACTCCGTCGACTCCGCAGCGCTGCGCAGCGACATCCCGGCCTTCCGCCCGGGTGACACCGTCAACGTCCACGTCCGCGTCATCGAGGGCAACCGCTCCCGTGTGCAGCAGTTCAAGGGCGTTGTCATCCGCCGCCAGGGCTCCGGCGTGCGCGAGACCTTCTCGGTCCGCAAGGTCAGCTTCTCGGTCGGCGTGGAGCGCACCTTCCCCGTGCACACCCCGATCGTCGAGAAGATCGAGGTCGTCACCCGCGGTGACGTCCGTCGCGCCAAGCTGTACTACCTCCGCGAGCTGCGCGGCAAGGCCGCCAAGATCAAGGAGAAGCGCGAGCGCTGAGCCGCGCCGCACCGGGCCGCGGGAAACCGCCCCGGTGCACCGCGAGGCCACGCTGGCGACCGGCGTCCGGGCCCGGCCGGATAGGCTCTGGGCCCCATGGACACCGACGCACAACTCACGGAGCGCGACCCCGCTTCCGACCCCGCACAGGGGTCGGAACGGCGGTCGCGCTCCGCGCGTTTCCGGGCTGTGGTGGCGCAGCTGCGGTACCGGCCGGTCACCCTCTTCGTGCTCTGTCTGGCCTTCCTGTTCCTGCTCAGCACCTTCGTGGCGCAGCCGTTCCTGATCCCCAGCACTTCCATGGAGAACACCCTGCGGGTCGGTGACCGGGTCCTGGTGAACAAGCTGGCGTACCGCTTCGGCGCCACCCCGCAGCGGGGCGACGTCGTCGTCTTCGACGGCACGGGATCTTTCGTTCACAGGGAGCAGGGGGAGAATCCCGTCACGGGACTGCTGCGCAAAGCCGGCGCGGCACTGGGCCTGGCCCGGTCCGACGACACCGACTACGTCAAGCGCGTCATCGGCGTCGGCGGGGACCATGTGACCTGCTGCGACAAACAGGGGCGGATCAACGTGAACGGAGTGCCGGTGACCGAGGGTTATCTCCATCCCGGGGACGCGCCCTCCGCCGTCCCCTTCGACATCGTGGTGCCGAAGGGCCGGCTCTGGGTCATGGGGGACCACCGCGCCCGGTCCAGCGACTCCCGCGACCACCTCGGTGAGCCCGGTGGTGGGACCGTCCCGGTCGACCGGGTCATCGGCCGCGCCGACCTGATCAGTTGGCCGTTCGACCGCTGGAGCACCATCAGCACCCCCGGAGCCCTCGCCCGTATACCGGCACCGGCAGGCCCCCGTGGGTAACCGTGGACGCCCCCGCCACGGGCGCGAGGACACTCCCGACGACGGGACGTACGCCGGCACCGGTGGGGCAGAAGAGGCAGAAGAGGCCGACGGTGCGCAGGGCTCCCGGCCGGCGACCGGTGGGCGGGCCGAGCGGCGCCGCCAGGCCCAGCGCATCAAGCGCCGCAGACGCCGCTCCTACCTCAAGGAAATCCCGATCCTCGTCGGGGTGGCGCTGGCCATCGCGCTGGTCCTGAAGACCTTCCTGGTCCAGGCGTTCGTGATCCCGTCCGGCTCCATGGAACAGACCATCAAGATCGGCGACCGGGTGCTGGTCGACAAGCTCACCCCGTGGTTCGGCGCCAAGCCGCACCGCGGTGACGTCGTCGTCTTCAAGGACCCCGGCGGCTGGCTCAAGGGCGAGCAGAACCAGTCCACCGGGGGCTCCGGCCCGATCAACGACGTCCTGACCTTCATCGGGCTGCTGCCGTCCGCCAACGAGCAGGACCTGATCAAGCGTGTGGTGGCGGTCGGCGGCGACACCGTCCGCTGCTGCGACACCAAGGGCCGGGTCACGGTCAACGGCACCCCGCTCACCGAGCCGTACGTGCACCCCGGAAACCCGCCCTCCGAGCTGAAGTTCACGGTGAACGTCCCCACCGGACGGATCTTCGTCATGGGCGACCACCGCTCCAACTCGGCGGACTCGCGCTACCACCTGGACGAGCCGTACCGCGGCACGGTCTCGGAGGACAACGTCGTGGGCCGGGCCGTGCTCATCGCCTGGCCGTTCAGCCACTGGCAGTTCCTCAAGGAGCCCGACACCTTCGCCACCGTGCGCGACGCGCCGGGCGCGAAGGCGTCGGCGGCGGGTGCAGCGCATAGGGTGTCATCCGAGAGTTTGACCGTACTCCCGACCCCTGCGGAACTCCCGCTCGTTATGGGAGTGGTGGGCCTGCACCGGTTGACGGGCGGGCGAGAGCGCGGAGTGAGGAGCAGATGTGGGGGACTTGGCGGTCGGCGCGCGGTCCGGAACCGAAGAGCCCGAAGAGCCCGCGGGGCGCGGTGAGTCCGCGCGGCAGGCGACGAGTTCCGTACACCAGCCACAGGCGCAGCCGGACGGGTCCGCACCCGGCCGGCCGCGCACCGATCTATCGAAGCCGTCGGACGCAGCAGCCGACGAGGAGGCGACCGGCAGCGTGACCAAAGGCAAGAAGCCGCGTGCCTTCTGGAAGGAACTGCCGATCCTCATCGGCATCGCCCTGCTCCTCGCCCTGCTGATCAAGACGTTCCTGGTGCAGGCGTTCTCCATCCCGTCCGACTCCATGCAGGACACCCTCCAGCGCGGGGACCGGGTGCTGGTCGACAAGCTGACGCCGTGGTTCGGCGCCAAGCCGCAGCGCGGCGAGGTCGTCGTCTTCCACGACCCGGGCGGCTGGCTCAACGAGACGCCCACCCCGCAGCCCAACCCCGTCCAGAAGGTCCTCAGCTTCATCGGCCTGATGCCCTCGGCCGAGGAGAAGGACCTGATCAAGCGGGTCATCGCGGTCGGCGGCGACACCGTCGAATGCCAGGGCACCGGCCCCGTCAAGGTCAACGGCAAGGCCCTCAAGGAAGATTCCTACGTCTTCCCCGGCGCCACCGCCTGCGGCGACCGCCCGTTCGGCCCGATCCACGTCCCCAAGGGGCGGATCTGGGTGATGGGCGACCACCGGGACGACTCCCTCGACTCCCGGTACCACCAGAACCTCCCGGGCAACGGCACGGTCTCCGAGGACGAGGTCGTCGGCCGCGCCTTCACCATCGCCTGGCCGATCAACCGCTGGTCGACCCTCCCCGTACCGGACACCTTCGACCAGCCCGGCATCAACAAGGCGATGGGGACGGCCCCGGCCGCACTGGGCCTGGTCGGCGCGGCCCCGCTCGTGATCTGGCGTCGCCGGAGGCTGACCGCAGCGCGTAACCCCAGGTAAGGTGCCGTCCCGGATCTTCGACGCGGGCCCGTCCCGCGGGGCGGGAGCGCTGGGATGAGCAGCAGTACGGAACGTATGACGGACGGCCGCGGCCGGACCACGGGCAGTGTTCTGTCCGGTCTGGCCGTGGCCGTCGGCTGTGTGCTGTTCCTCGGCGGATTCGTCTGGGGAGCGCTGCTCTACCGCCCGTACACGGTGCCGACCGACTCCATGTCGCCCACCATCGCCGCGGGCGCCCGGGTCATGGCGGAGAAGGTGAGCGGCTCCGAGATACGCCGCGGCGACATCGTCGTCTTCAAGGACGCCACCTGGGGCGACCTGCCGATGGTCAAGCGGGTCGTCGGCGTCGGCGGCGACACGGTCGCCTGCTGCACCAAGAAGGGCCTGCTGACGGTCAACGGAATCCCCATCGAGGAGCCGTACCTCCACAGCGAAGGCCCCGCCTCGCCCATCGGCTTCAAGGCCGCCGTCCCCACCGGCCAGCTCTTCCTCCTCGGCGATCACCGCAACGACTCCCTCGACTCCCGCGTCCACCTCACCGACGGCGACCACGGCTCCGTACCGCGCAACGCCGTCGCCGCCCGGGTCGACGCCCGCGCCTGGCCGCTCGACGGCGTCGGCATGCTCCAGCGCCCCGCGAGCTTCGCCGCGCTCCCCGGCGGTACCTCGCAGCCGGGACCGCTCCAGCCCCTCGTCCTCGCGGTCGTCGCCGGTGCTGTACTCATCCTGGGGGGCGCGGCCTACGGGCCGATCGCACGGCGGAAGGGGCGTGGACGTGGGTGAGCGGGAGCATCGGCAGGAGTCGTGGCAGGAAGGCGGGCGGGGACGGGGGCAGTCTGAGGGTGGCGGCGAGGTTGTGGGCCAGGGTGCCGGCGAGGCCGCTGCGGTCCAGGTGAGCGCTGTGACCGTGCCGGCCGCGGTGGCCGGGCAGACCACGGCGGTGCGCAAGGTGTCCCGGGTCGTGCTGCTCGACCCGGATGACCGGATCCTGCTGCTGCACGGCTTCGAACCGGACCGTCCGGCCGAAACCTGGTGGTTCACCCCCGGCGGCGGTTTGGAGGGCACCGAGACCCGAGAAGACGCCGCCCTGCGCGAACTCGCCGAGGAGACCGGCATCACCGGGGCCACCCTCGGTCCCCTCCTGTGGAAGCGCCGCTGCGCCTTCCCTTTCGACGGGCGACGCTGGGAGCAGGACGAGTGGTACTACCTGGCCCGGACGGACCGGACCGCCACCGACACCGCCGGTCACACGGACCTGGAACGACGCAGCGTCTCGGGACTGAAGTGGTGGACCTCGGAGGAACTGTCGGCGTCGCATGAGACGGTGTATCCGACCAGACTCGCCGAGCTGCTGCGCACACTGCTCGACGTAGGGCCCCCTAGTGCGCCGGTGCTCCTGGAGACCGAGAGGGTCTGACGCACAATAGGGGGACGCACGGCTGAAGGGGATCTGCCATGAGCGCCGAGGACCTCGAAAAGTACGAGACCGAGATGGAGCTGAAGCTCTACCGGGAGTACCGCGACGTCGTCGGGCTGTTCAAATACGTGATCGAGACCGAGCGTCGCTTCTACCTCACCAATGACTACGAGATGCAGGTGCACTCGGTCCAGGGTGAAGTGTTCTTCGAGGTCTCGATGGCCGACGCTTGGGTCTGGGACATGTACCGGCCAGCCCGGTTCGTCAAGCAGGTGAGAGTGCTCACGTTCAAGGACGTGAACATCGAAGAGCTGAACAAGAGCGATCTGGATCTTCCGGGTAGCTGAGGATCTTCTGCGGGCCGGTCGTCGGCGTCCGGGCCGCTGTCACTGGCGGCTGCCCGGACGGTGTTGTGCGTCGCCCTGACGGGTGACGGAGTTATCCACAACCAAGCGGTTATCCACCAAGATCCAATAGATCTGTGCGGGGGCGTCAGAGTCGGTGCCGGAGGTGGTACCGCATGAACGCCACACACACCAGCCGCCAGGCCGTGGACGCAGCACGCACCGGGAAGCACGCGCCGGACGACGGCGACCCCACCCGCACGAACCGCAAAGGCGGGGCAGGGGAGCGGAACCCCGGGTCAGGCAGGGGCGCCCGTGGGGCAGAGGCCCCGCACCGTGGACCGGAAGCCGAGAGCCGTGGCTCACGGGCCGAGAACCGTGAGCCGGGGGCGGAGAGCCTTGGGCCACGGGCCGAGAATCGTGAGCCGGGGACCGAGCGCCGTGGTCCACGGGCCGCGGGCGGTGATGTCGGGGCCATGAGCAGTGGGCCCGGGGCGGGGAACCGTAGGCGGGGAAGGCGGCCCGGGGACCGGCCCCCGACGGTGGCCGAGGGGCCTCCACGAGCCGCGCGCAGGGCGGGCGCGGCGCGGCCTACCCCAACAGCACAACCAGCGAAAACACGGCACCCCGCCCCACCCGCGACATCCCGCAACGCCCTCGGCCGCTACGGCGAGGACCTGGCCGTTCGACGGCTCACCGAAGCCGGGATGAGGATCCTCCACCGCAACTGGCGCTGCCGCGACGGAGAAATCGACATCGTCGCCGCCGACGGCGACACCCTGGTCGTCTGCGAGGTCAAGACCCGCCGAGCAGGCTGGTACGAACACCCCATGGCGGCAGTCCGAGCCGAGAAGACCGCCCGGCTGCGCCTCCTCGCCGAACGCTGGCTGGAACGGCACGGCGGGCCACCGCCCGGCGGCGTCCGCATCGACGTCATCGGCGTCCTGCTGCCCGCCCGCGGCGCCCCCGTGGTCGAACACGCAAAGGGGGTGGCGTGATGGGATTCGCCCGCACCTGCTCCGTCGCGCTCGTAGGCGTCGAAGGAGTCGTCGTCGAAGTCCAAGCCGACCTGGAACCCGGCGTGGCCGCGTTCACACTCGTCGGGCTCCCCGACAAGAGCCTGGTCGAGTCCAAGGACCGCGTCCGCGCGGCCCTGGTCAATTCCGGCGCCGAATGGCCGCAGAAGAAACTCACCGTCGGCCTCAGCCCCGCATCCGTCCCCAAGAGCGGCAGCGGCTTCGACCTCGCCGTGGCCTGCGCCGTCCTCGGCGCCGCCGAACGACTCGACCCCCGCGAGCTCACCGACCTGATGATGATCGGCGAACTCGGCCTCGACGGCCGCGTCCGCCCCGTCCGCGGCGTACTGCCCGCCGTACTCGCCGCCGCCGATGCCGGATACCGCCAGGTCGTCGTACCGGAACAGACCGTCGCCGAAGCCTCACTCGTCCCCAGCGTCTCCGTCCTCGGCGTCCGCAGCCTGCGGCAACTCATCGCCGTCCTCGCCGACGAACCGGTCCCCGAAGAGGAGAACCCCCTCGACGAAGGCCGCCCCGACCCGCTCCTGACCGGCCTCGCCATGCCCGGCACCGGCATCACCGCGGGCCTGCCACCGGGCGACCACACCCCCGACCTCGCCGACGTCGCGGGCCAGCACAACGCCCGGCGCGCCCTGGAAGTGGCCGCCGCCGGACGCCACCACATCTTTTTCAAGGGCCCACCCGGGGCCGGCAAGACCATGCTCGCCGAACGGCTCCCCGGACTGCTGCCGCCCTTGACGCCCAAGGAATCCCTGGAGGTCACCGCCGTCCACTCGGTCGCCGGTACCCTCCCACCAGGACAGCCCCTGGTCCACCGCCCGACCTACTGCTCCCCGCACCACTCGGCGACCATGGCCTCTCTGGTCGGCGGTGGAACCGGCCTGCCCCGCCCAGGAGCCGTCTCGCTCGCCCACCACGGCGTGCTCTTCCTCGACGAAGCCGCCGAATGCAGCCCACGCGTCCTGGATGCCCTACGCCAACCACTCGAATCCGGCCACGTCGTCGTGGCTCGCGCCGGCGGCATGATGCGGATGCCCGCCCGCTTTCTGCTCGCCCTCGCGGCCAACCCGTGCTCGTGCGGGCGGCACGGCACCACCGCAGGCGGCTGCGAATGCCGCCCCTCCTCGATCCGCCGCTATCGCGCCCGGCTCTCCGGGCCGTTGATGGACCGGGTGGACCTGCGGATCGCCGTGGAACCGGTCGCCCGCTCCGAACTCATCACACTCGGCCGCGGTGCCGAATCCACCGCCACCGTCGCCGAACGCGTCCGCGCCGCCCGCCAACGCGCCGCGGCCCGCCTCATCGACACGCCCTGGCAGACCAACAGCGAGGTACCGGGCCACGAACTGCGCACCCGCTGGCCTGTGCAACTCGGCGCCCTCGCCCAAGCCGAACGCGACCTGGAATGCGGGCTCCTGACAGCCCGCGGCCTCGACCGTGTCCTCCGCGTCGCCTGGACAGCCGCCGACCTCGCCGGTCGTGATCGCCCGACGAAGGAGGACGTCAACTGGGCCCTGGAACTCCGTACGGGGGTACGACGCGGCGCGGTGACGACCGGATCGACAGCGGGAGGAGGCCGAGGCACGGGGAGCGCAGCGGGCATCGTCGCGCCGATGGGGCCGAGCACACAAGCGAGAGCCGCCGCACGGGCGGGAGCAGGGCACGACGGGGCGCCGGAAGCGGGGACGGAAGAGGAATCCGAGGCAGGGACGGAGCGGACGGGGACGGCAGCGACCACGGCCGGAACACCGGCGGTGAGCGGACTGGGGGAGACGCTCCGGAAGACACCGGACCCCCGCCCACGCGTCGCGCTCGTCCACCCTGTGGAGAGCCGAGGCGAACGATGAACACCATCTACGAATGGGGCTTTGTCACGCACGGAGCGGGGCGCGAACCGGAGCCCTGGCCGGAGCACGGACCGGAGCCGGGATCCGAAGCGGAAGCCGGGACGGACCCGGGATCGGGAGAGGGGGTGAATCCGAGCACGGCATCGGGGGCGGAGCCCCGTGGCCACTGCCCTACCCACCGCGCCTTCACGGGGCCTCGCCGTCCCACCGGCACACCAACCACAACGTCCACCCCAGCCCGAAAACGCCCCGCCGCCCACCGGGCACACGCAGCGCACCCGGCACACGACACCTACGAACCGCAACGAGCAGCCCGCGCTGCACTCACCCGCATCCTCGAACCCGGCGACGAAACCGCCGGCCGTTGGCTACGTCAGATGGGCCCGGTGGCCCTCTGGCACGCACTGTCCCAAGACGATGCACCCCCGCCCGTCGGCGCCAGCCCGACCAAGATCGCGGGACTCCGGCTGCGCGCCGCGCGGGCCCGCCCCGCCGCCGACCTCGCCGCAGTGACCGCGCTCGGCGGCCGCTTCCTCTGCCCGGGCGACGACGAATGGCCCGGCCAACTGGACGACCTCGGCGACGCCCGCCCCATCGGCCTGTGGGTACGCGGCCGGGCCAACCTACGGATCTGGGCCCTGCGCTCAGTGGCTGTTGTCGGAGCACGCGCCTGCACCGACTACGGCGCCCACCTCGCCACCACCCTCGGCGCCGGACTCGCCGACCGCGGCTGGACCATCGTCTCCGGAGCCGCGTACGGCATCGACGGCGCAGCCCACCGCGGTGCACTCGCCGCGGACGGCCCCACCATCGCCGTACTCGCCTCCGGAGTCGACCACTCCTACCCGCGCGGACACACCGAGTTGATCGACCGCATCGCCGAACAGGGGCTGGTGGTGGCTGAGTTGCCGCCGGGTGATCATCCCACCCGCAGCCGGTTCGTCCAGCGCAACCGCGTCATCGCCGCCCTCACCCGCGGCACGGTGGTCGTGGAAGCCGAACTCCGCAGCGGTTCACTGGTCACCGCACGGCGCGCGCTGGCCCTCGGGCGCTACACGATGGGCATGCCAGGTCCGGTCACCAGCGGACTGTCCGCCGGAGTGCACCAACTCCTGCGCGGCGAGGCGACGGTGGTCACCGACGCCGACGAGGTCATCGAACTCGTCGGCAGCATCGGCGACCTCGCCCCCGAGCGTCGCGGCCCGACCCTCGCCCGCGACCTGCTGGACCCCGTCGCCCGCCGCGTACTCGAAGCGCTCCCCGCACGCGGCGGCGCGGATCCCGACCACCTGGCCCGGGAGTCGGGCACACCCCGCGATCTCACCCGCGGCAAGCTCTTTGAGCTCCAGGCCCTCGGATTCGTTCAAAGGTGCGGTGCGCGCTGGGAGTTGGTGCGACGGGTCAACTCGACCGGAGGTTCCCGGCGAGGCGGTACTTGACCTGGCGCGAACGGGTGAAAGGGTGAGGGGAATGACCGCAGAATCCAGATTTGCCGTGCTTCGGTGCGTGCGGCCGGCCTGTTGGGCGTCGACGACGCGGCCCAGCGCACGCGCGGGTTCCCGCCCGCCACGACACCACGACCGCCCGCGCCGCCCTCCAGGAATGCGGCGCCGGCGAACGCGTCTCCGGCACTCCTTCCGAGTGCCGTCGTGTCGCGCGAAGTAACCCTGGGGTGCGGGCAGCGGAACGTATCTGCGCACACCCAACCTGCCTTCCTCGCACACCGCGACGCCGCGGTCACGCTACGCTCACGACAGTTCAAGCCTCACACACCCACCCACCCCCGTCTCGGCAGAACGGCTCAAGGCGACGAATGCCCCAGCACACCTCCGGGTCTGACCGCGCGGCCGTACCACCCGCCGCGCGCGGCAGCGTGCGCCCCGCCCCGCCCACCTCGGTCGACGAGCTGTGGCGCTCCTACAAGGCGTCAGGTGACGGACGCCTGCGGGAACAGCTGATCCTGCACTACTCGCCGCTGGTCAAATACGTCGCCGGCCGTGTCAGCGTCGGACTGCCGCCCAACGTCGAGCAGGCCGACTTCGTCTCCTCCGGCGTCTTCGGACTCATCGACGCCATCGAGAAGTTCGAGCCCGAACGCTCCATCAAGTTCGAGACGTACGCCATCACCCGCATCCGCGGCGCAATGATCGACGAACTGCGCGCCCTGGACTGGATCCCCCGATCCGTACGGCAGAAGGCCCGGGCCGTGGAACGCGCCTACGCCACCCTCGAAGCGCAGCTGCGCCGCACGCCGACCGAGGCGGAGGTCGCCGGCGAGATGGGCATCCCACTGGAGGAGCTCCACGGCGTCTTCAGCCAGCTGTCCCTGGCGAACGTCGTGGCGCTGGAAGAACTCCTCCACGTCAGTGGCGAGGGCGGTGAACGCCTCAGCCTGATGGACACCCTGGAGGACACCGCCGCCGAGAACCCCGTCGAGATCGCCGAGGACCGCGAACTGCGGCGGCTGCTGGCACGCGCCATCAACACCCTGCCCGACCGCGAGAAGACCGTGGTCACCCTCTACTACTACGAGGGCCTCACCCTCGCCGAGATCGGCAATGTGCTCGGCGTGACCGAGAGCAGGGTCAGCCAGATCCACACCAAGTCCGTACTCCAGCTCCGCGCGAAACTGGCGGACGTGGGGCGCTGAGAGCCGGGGCCTGTGTGGCGCAGAGTTGGCCGGCGGTGGACGGGAGAGGTGCCGGGCCACGCGAGGGGTGATCGGGTTCCCGGGTCGCCGGGTTCCTGGATCGCCAGGTTCGCGGACGGTCGGGCCACCGGACCGGTGTGGGCCCTCAGGCTGATGGCGGCCGATTGGCCCGTGGCCCGTGGGCGGGAGAGATGGGGTGGTGGGGCGCAGGGGGGACCGCTGGTTGCCTGCCTATGCGGTCGGTTGCGGCCCGAGGCCGGCAGGTCAACCGGGCGCCGGCGGGCGCATCGGCGCCGATTCGTGTCGCGATGCGGCGTGCCACGGCGATGAGGCCATCCGTAGAGTGGTGGCGTGCCCAGGATTCGAGCGGCCTCGGTGGCCGAGCACCGGACGATGCAGCGCGGCGCCCTCTTGGACGCCGCCCGTACCTTGCTGTCCGAAGGCGGAACGGAGGCGCTGACCTTCCCTGCCCTCGCCGAACGGACGGGGCTTGCGCGTTCGTCCGTATACGAGTACTTCCGCTCCCGGGCGGCCGTCGTCGAAGAATTGTGCGTCGTCGACTTCCCCGTATGGGCCGCGGAGGTCGAGGCCGCCATGGACGGCGCCGAGTCGCCCGAGGCGAAGGTCGAAGCCTATGTGCGCCGGCAGCTGGCACTGGTCGGCGACCGCCGCCACCGCGCGGTCGTCGCGATCTCCGCCGGGGAACTGGACGCCGGCGCCCGGGAGAAGATCCGCGCCGCGCACGGCGGACTGATCGCCATGATCGTGGAGGCGTTGGCCGCCCTCGGCCACACCCAGCCCCGCCTCGCCGCGATGTTGCTCCAGGGGGTCGTGGACGCCGCGGTACGACGCATCGAACTCGGCGCCGCCGAAAACCCGGACGACATCACCGAGGCAGCAGTGGCGATGGCCCTCAACGGGGTGCGTGGCTGATCCGGTAGGGGGTCGGCCGAACCGGCCGTACTCGGTCACGTCGTTTGTGTAGGCATCGCCTCCCCCTCACACGTGTGCCGTTCTTCGTGGTTGCCGCCGCGCCATCTGCGGCCCAGCTGTCTCTTCCGGCTCGCAGCCCATGGGCCAGAGCTACGCCGCCTGGCTGTGCTCGGCTCCCCTGCCCCTTGGCGGAGGCGTCCGAATGCCCACAGTGCGGTGCTGGTGAGTGCTACCGCACCGAGCAGGGTTGTGGCCGTGGTGCCTGTCGATGCGTCCTTCGCTGTGTGAGTCGTTGGCACTGGTTGCTCGCGATGTGGACGGTCTGGTCCAAGTTCCGGGATTGGTGTCGTCTCGGGGATGCCGAATACCGGGAGCAGTCGTGAGTGGCCGATGCGGAGTGCGGTCGGCGGCAGCAGTGACAGGGGGTTCAGGTACGTCGTGCCGCGCCGCAGGCCCCAGTGGAGGCACGGGGCGCGGCAGTGATACGGCCCGTGCTCCAGTACGCCGACGGGTTGGCCGGCGGTGATGTGCTGGCCTTTGTGAGAGGTGGCGCGGACTGGTTCGTATGTCGTGCGTGAGGGCGGATGGCCCGAGTGGGCCACTTCGATAGTGAGGACGCCACGGCCGGCGACGGTGCCGGTGAACGTGACCTGTCCGGGGGTGGCGGCTTTGACGACGGAGCCGTCGGTCGCTGCGAGGTCTACGCCCCGGTGCCCCGCAGCCCAGGGTGCCGGCGGGGGTTCCCAACCGCGCAACACCGCGGGCCGTGTCCCGCCAGGGCCGTCGACGGGCCAGGTGCCCTCCGGTGCCGGAGTTGCTGCGCCGGTGGCCCGTGCCGCCCCGCCGTATGGGGATGAAGCCTCGGCGGGGCTTGCCGCGCCGATCACTCCCACTGTCGGCACGGTGGACAGGGCGCACACGGCGAGCAGGGCGAACGCGGGGAGTGGATGCCGCTTTCCTCGGCGGTCCCGCGCTACGGAAGGTGCCCGCTCCGGGACCGTCCGATTCGGTGTCGTTCGGTCCGTCGGGCTTGCCGGTGGTCCGTGGCGTCGGCCCAGGGGGTGTCGCGGACCTGCGCGCTGCACGTAGGGACGTCGGGTGACCGGTGCGGTCCGGTGGCCTTGCCGCATGTACTGCTGCCGCGTCGGGGCGGAACCTCGCGGGCCGATGGGGTGCTGTCGTGGGGACGGAGAGGGTGTGGGGAGGGGGTGCCGGGATCGCCGCTCGGTGCGGCCGGTGAGTCGTCGCATGTATTGACCATGGCGGATGCGGAACAGGGGCGGGGATCTTGGTCAAAAGCTGTGGATGACGGGCCGCTTGTGGATAACGGCGTCACCCGGCAGGGGCGCGAAATGGTGCGTGTCGCCCGGTGCATCGCCCGTCCCGTACACTTCTGATGGCGATCCGGGTCACCGGGTCGACTTCGCACGCCCCGCCACCAGTGCATCAGTCCCGTTCGGGCAGCACGTCGGCCGCGCTCTCGGTCCTCGGAAGGTTCCACCCGGTTCCTCCCCTGGCAGGCGCGTCGGGGCGTCAGGCACTGCGGCCGGCCGGTCGTAGTGGAACCGAGAAACAAGGAGTACGGCCATGGCCGTCGTTACGATGCGGGAGCTGCTTGAGAGCGGCGTCCACTTCGGGCACCAGACCCGCCGCTGGAACCCGAAGATGAAGCGCTTCATCTTCACCGAGCGCAACGGCATCTACATCATCGACCTGCTCCAGTCGCTGTCGTACATCGACCGCGCCTACGAGTTCGTCAAGGAGACCGTCGCCCACGGCGGCTCGGTGATGTTCGTCGGTACGAAGAAGCAGGCCCAGGAGGCCATTGCCGAGCAGGCGACCCGCGTGGGCATGCCCTACGTGAACCAGCGCTGGCTCGGCGGCATGCTGACCAACTTCTCGACCGTCTACAAGCGTCTGCAGCGCCTCAAGGAGCTCGAGCAGATCGACTTCGAGGACGTGGCCGCCTCCGGCCTCACCAAGAAGGAGCTCCTGGTCCTCTCCCGCGAGAAGGCCAAGCTGGAGAAGACCCTCGGTGGTATCCGCGAGATGCAGAAGGTGCCCAGCGCCGTCTGGATCGTGGACACCAAGAAGGAGCACATCGCCGTCGGTGAGGCGCGCAAGCTCAACATCCCGGTTGTCGCGATCCTCGACACCAACTGCGACCCGGACGAGGTCGACTACAAGATCCCGGGTAACGACGACGCGATCCGCTCCGTCACCCTGCTCACCCGCGTCATCGCCGACGCCGTCGCCGAGGGCCTGATCGCCCGTTCCGGTGCCGCCACCGGCGACCAGAAGCCGGGCGAGAAGGCCGGTGAGCCGCTGGCCGAGTGGGAGCGCGACCTGCTCGAGGGCGACAAGAAGTCCGACGACGAGGCCGCCAAGGCCGAGGCTCCGGCCGCCGAGGCCGAGAAGCCGGCTGCCGAGGCCGAGGCTCCGGCCGCTGAGGCCGAGAAGCCGGCCGAGCAGGGCTGACCTCTCAAGACCGGTTGATGACGGCGGGGGAGAGTGCCACAAGCGCCTCCCCCGCCGTCCACCCGTAGATCTTTCGACTTCCGCGATTCCGAGAAGAGATTCACAGACCATGGCGAACTACACCGCCGCTGACGTCAAGAAGCTCCGCGAGCTCACCGGCGCCGGCATGATGGACTGCAAGAAGGCCCTGGAAGAGGCCGAGGGCCACGTCGACAAGGCCGTCGAGGTCCTGCGCGTCAAGGGTCAGAAGGGCGTCGCCAAGCGCGAGGGCCGCTCCGCCGAGAACGGCGCTGTGGTCTCCCTGATCGCCGACGACAACACCTCCGGCATCATCCTCGAGCTGAAGTGCGAGACGGACTTCGTCGCCAAGGGCGAGAAGTTCCAGTCCGTCGCCAACGCCCTGGCCGCGCACGTCGCCAAGACCAGCCCCGCCGACATCGAGGCCCTGCTCGCCTCCGAGATCGAGGCCGGCAAGACCGTCCAGGCGTTCGTCGACGAGGCCAACGCGAACCTCGGCGAGAAGATCGTCCTGGACCGCTTCGCGCAGTTCTCCGGCGGTTACGTGACGGCGTACATGCACCGCACCATGCCTGACCTGCCGCCGCAGATCGGTGTCCTCGTCGAGCTCGACAAGGAGAACGCCGAGATCGCCAAGGGCATTGCGCAGCACATCGCCGCGTTCGCCCCGAAGTTCCTCTCCAAGGAGGACGTCCCGGCCGAGGTCGTCGAGGCCGAGCGTCGCGTCGCCGAGGAGACCACCCGCGCCGAGGGCAAGCCCGAGGCCGCACTGCCGAAGATCGTCGAGGGTCGCCTCAACGGCTTCTTCAAGGACGCGACGCTGCTCGGTCAGCCGTACGCGCTCGACAACAAGAAGTCCGTCGAGAAGGTCCTCCAGGAGGCCGGTGTCACCCTGAAGCGCTTCTCGCGCATCAAGGTCGGCATCTGAGCCTGCCGCGAAGGCAGCGAATGACTTACGGCCCCGCTAGGGTCGTACGCAGTCGGCCGCTCATCGGTCGGCCGCAGATGTGACGAGGAGGCCATTGCCGGACAGGGATCTGAACCAGACCCACGGCAATGGCCTTCTTCGTATGTGCACGAGGAGAGCTCAATGAATCACGGTGCCGACGGCGCGGACACACACAAAGCCGGGAACGGCGGTAGGCGGCGCTTCCTTCTGAAGCTGTCGGGCGAGGCGTTCGCCGGCGGCGGAGGACTGGGTGTCGACCCCGATGTCGTGCACGCCATCGCCCGCGAAATCGCCGCGGTGGTCCGTGACGGCTATGAGATCGCCATCGTGATCGGCGGCGGCAACTTCTTCCGCGGTGCCGAACTGCAGCAGCGCGGTATGGACCGGGCCCGCTCCGACTACATGGGCATGCTCGGTACGGTCATGAACTGCCTGGCCCTCCAGGACTTCCTGGAGAAGGAGGGCATCGACTCCCGCGTCCAGACGGCGATCACCATGGGCCAGGTCGCGGAGCCGTACATCCCGCTGCGCGCGGTGCGCCACCTGGAGAAGGGCCGGGTCGTCATCTTCGGCGCCGGCATGGGCATGCCGTACTTCTCCACCGACACCACCGCCGCCCAGCGCGCCCTGGAGATCGACGCCGAGGCCATGCTGATGGGCAAGAACGGTGTGGACGGGGTCTACGACTCCGACCCCAAGCAGAACCCTGACGCGGTCAAGTTCGACGCCCTCGAATACGGCGAGGTCATCACCCGCGACCTGAAGGTCGCCGATGCCACCGCCGTCACGCTGTGCCGGGACAACAAGCTCCCGATCCTCGTGTTCGAACTGCTCGCCGAGGGGAACATCGCGCGTGCGGTGAAGGGTGAGAAGATCGGCACGCTCGTCAGCGATCAGAACACCCGGGCCTGACGGCCTCAACTGCCGTGATTCCGTACGGGCGTCGGCCCGTGCGGGCGGCAACCCCCGGTCGTGGGAAGACCTCGGTACGGGGATGGACAACCGCCTGCCGGTCGGACACCGTGCAGGAGAAGACGCGCGGCAGGGGCGAGGCTCTGCTTCTTACCGAAAAGACCAGGAGCAAGTGGTGATCGAAGAGATCCTCCTCGAGGCCGAGGAGAAGATGGAGAAGGCCGTCGTGGTCGCCAAGGAGGACTTCGCCGCGATCCGCACCGGGCGTGCGCACCCGGCGATGTTCAACAAGATCGTGGCGGACTACTACGGTGCCATGACGCCCATCAACCAGCTGGCGTCGTTCTCGGTTCCGGAGCCGCGGATGGCCGTGGTCACGCCGTTCGACAAGAGCGCGCTGCGCAACATCGAGCAGGCGATCCGTGACTCGGACCTCGGCGTCAACCCGAGCAACGACGGCAACATCATCCGTGTGACGTTCCCCGAGCTCACCGAGGAGCGCCGTCGCGAGTTCATCAAGGTCGCCAAGAACAAGGCCGAGGACTCGAAGATCTCGATCCGCAGCGTGCGGCGCAAGGCCAAGGAAACGCTCGACAAGCTCGTCAAGGACAAGGAGTCGGGCGAGGACGAGGTGCGTCGCGCCGAGAAGGAGCTCGACGACATCACCGCGAAGTACGTCGCGCAGGTGGACGAGCTCCTCAAGCACAAGGAATCCGAGCTCCTAGAGGTCTGATGAACGAGTCATCCTGGGGGACCCCGCCCGGCGCCGGCCAGTGGGGACCGCCCGACCACGGACCGGCCGCCTCGCTGCGCGGGGCGGCGCCCCCCGTCCCGGCGGGTCCCCTGCACGACGTGGGCGGCGCGGCGCAGACTCGGCCCATGCCCATCGTGCCCGAGCCGGGCGGACACCAGGACGACCATCGGGACATCCGGGATAGCTCGGACAACCGGGGGGCTGCTCGCCTGAGCGGCCCCCTGTTCCGCGACGACAGGCCGCAGGAGCCCATGCCCACCTCGCCCCCCGGGTCCGACAGCGGCCCAGTGAAACCCCAGAAGAAGAGCGCGGGGCGCAATCTGCGCGCCGCCATAGGGGTCGGCGTCGGACTCGGCGCGGTCATCCTCGCTTCGCTCTTCGTCTACAAGCCGGTGTTCATCGGCGTCATAGCGATCGCCGTCGTCGTGGGCCTGTGGGAACTGACCTCGCGGCTGGCGGAGCGCAAGGACATCCGGGTGCCGCTGGTCCCGCTCGCGATCGGCGGCACCGCCATGGTGGTCGCCGGATACGTGCGCGGCGCCGAGGGCGCGTGGGTGGCGATGGCGCTCAGCACGCTCGCCGTCCTCGTCTGGCGGATGACCGAGGCGCCCCAGAACTACCTCCGGGACGTCACCGCAGCGGTCTTCGCGGCCTTCTACGTCCCGTTCCTGGCGACCTTCGTGGCCCTGATGCTGGCGGCCGCGGACGACGGGCCGGAGCGGGTGCTGACCTTCCTGCTGCTGACAGTCGTCAGCGACACCGGGGCCTACGCGGTCGGCTGGCGCTTCGGGAAGAAGAAGCTCGCGCCGCGGATCAGCCCCGGCAAGACCCGTGAGGGGCTCGTCGGCGCGGTGCTCTTCGCGATGGTGGCGGGTGCGCTGTGCATGCAGTTCCTGATCAAGGACGCCGCCTGGTGGCAGGGCCTGCTGCTCGGCCTCGCGGTCGCGGTCAGCGCCACCCTCGGCGACCTCGGCGAATCCATGATCAAGCGGGATCTGGGCATCAAGGACATGGGCACCCTGCTGCCCGGTCACGGCGGCATCATGGACCGGCTGGACTCCCTGCTGCCGACCGCCCCCGTGGTCTGGCTGCTGTTCGTGATCTTCGTGGGATCGGGCTGAGCGCCGCCGGTTACCCTTGGAGGGCGCGCCGCTCGTTCGCGGCGCGCCCTTTCCGCCTCCGCGACCGCGGGGGTGATCCGTGAGGTCTCCCGGTTCCGGCTCTGCCCGGTCCCCGGTTCCGCGTCGGCAGAAGCCGCCCGGCCTCGTCGCACAGAGGAGTTTCCGCCCATGGCACGCCCGGCCCCGGGAGAATTGACGTTTGTCGCCCCCCGAGGCGCCAAGAAGCCCCCTCGGCACCTCGCCGACCTCAGCCCGGCGGAGCGCCGCGAGGCGGTGGCCGCGATCGGCGAGAAGCCGTTCCGCGCCAAGCAGCTGTCGCAGCACTACTTCGCCCGCTACGCGCACGACCCCGCGGAGTGGACCGACATCCCCGCGGCGGCGCGCGAGAAGCTGGCGGCGGAGCTGCTCCCGGACCTGATGTCGGTGGTGCGGCACATCTCGTGCGACGACGACACCACCCGCAAGACCCTGTGGCGGTTGCACGACGGCACCCTCGTCGAGTCCGTCCTGATGCGCTACCCGGACCGGGTCACCATGTGCATCTCCTCACAGGCCGGCTGCGGTATGAACTGCCCGTTCTGCGCCACCGGCCAGGCCGGCCTCGACCGGAACCTCTCCACCGCCGAGATCGTGCACCAGATCGTCGACGGGATGCGCGCGCTGCGCGACGGCGACGTGCCCGGTGGGCCGGCGCGACTGTCCAACATCGTCTTCATGGGCATGGGCGAGCCGCTCGCCAACTACAAGCGGGTGGTCGGCGCCATCCGGCGGCTGACCGACCCCGAGCCGGACGGGCTGGGCCTCTCCCAGCGCGGCATCACCGTCTCCACGGTCGGGCTGGTCCCGGCGATGCTGCGGTTCGCCGACGAGGGCTTCAAGTGCCGGCTCGCGGTGTCGCTGCACGCGCCCGACGACGAGCTGCGGGACACCCTCGTGCCGGTCAACACCCGCTGGAAGGTCCGCGAGGTGCTGGACGCGGCGTGGGAGTACGCCGAGAAGTCCGGTCGCCGGGTCTCGATCGAGTACGCCTTGATCCGCGACATCAACGACCAGGGATGGCGCGGTGACCTGCTGGGACGGCTGCTCAAGGGCAAGCGGGTGCACGTCAACCTCATTCCGCTCAATCCGACGCCGGGCTCGAAGTGGACCGCCTCGCGGCCCGAGGACGAGCTGGCGTTCGTGCGGGCCATCGAGGCACACGGCGTGCCCGTGACCGTTCGGGACACCCGGGGCCAGGAGATCGACGGCGCCTGCGGTCAGCTCGCTGCCTCGGAGCGCTGAGCCACCCGCTGGTACGGTGTCGTCGAACAAATGCACATTCCGACAGGGGAGCGCCACAGCGCTGAGAGTGCGGACACGTCGTAGACCTACGGCGCCCGCAGACCCTTGAACCTCGCCCGGGTCATTCCGGGTAGGAAGTTCGGTCGTCACTCATGCTGTTGCGCCCCGCCCACCGTCCGTTGCCGAACGTCACCGACGTCGAACGCAACGGACACCGGGCGGGGCCGCGTCTCTTCCTGGCCAGCCAGGAGGAATCAGTGAGCACCACCAGCAGGATCACCGCGGCGGCGCTCGCCGCCGCGGCCGGGATGACCGCACTCGCCGGGTGCGGCAGCTCGGGCACCGGCAGCAGCAGCGCGGACGCCAAGACCGTCACGCTTGTCAGCCATGACTCGTTCAACGCCTCCAAGTCCGTGCTGGCCGCCTTCGAGAAGGAGAGCGGCTACAAGGTCAAGGTGCTCAGGGGCGGGGACGCCGGCAAGGCCGTCAACCAGGCGATCCTGTCCAAGGACAACCCGCAGGGCGACGTCTTCTTCGGCATCGACAACACCCTGCTCTCGCGCGGCCTGAACGCCGGCATCTTCACCCCCTACCAGGCCAAGGGCCTGGACAGCGTCCCGGCCGACCTGCAGCTCGACAAGGACGCCCACCGGGTCACGCCCCTCGACTACGGCGACATCTGCGTCAACTACGACCGCGCCTACTTCACCCAGCACAAGCTCGCGCCGCCGCAGACCTTCGACGACCTGCTCAAGCCGCAGTACAAGGGGCTGCTTGTCACGGAGAACTCCGCCACCTCCTCTCCGGGGCTCGCCTTCCAGCTCGGCACCATCGCCACCCACGGGGAAGCCGGCTGGCCGGACTACTGGAAGAAGCTCCAGGCCAACGGCGTCGAGGTCGTCGACGGCTGGGAGCAGGCGTACAACGAGCGCTTCTCGGGCTCGGCGGCCGGCAAGGGCAAGGGGGACAAGCCGCTGGTGGTCTCCTACGCCTCCAGCCCGCCCGCCGAGGTGATGGGCAAGAACCCCGCCCCCAAGGAGGCCCCGACCGGCGTCGCGACCGGTACCTGCTTCCGGCAGATCGAGTTCGGCGGTCTGCTCAAGGGCGCCAAGAACGAGAAGGGCGGCAAGGCGCTGCTCGACTTCCTCCTGTCGAAGAAGTTCCAGGAGGACATGCCGCTGCAGATGTTCGTCAACCCGGCCCGTACGGACGCCAAGGAGCCGGAGCTGTTCACCCGCTACGGCGCCAAGATCGACAAGCCGGCGGCGCTCGCACCGGAGACGATCGCCAAGAACCGTGACCAGTGGATCAAGCAGTGGTCCTCGCTCGTTCTGAAGTAGCCCGCGGCCGCCGCAGGGGGTCCGCGCGGGGAACGGCGGTGCGGCTCGGTCTGATGGCCGTGCCGCTCGCCTTCTTCGCGGTGTTCTTCGCCTACCCGGTCGCCGTGATCGTCGGCCGGGGGCTGAAGGACGGCGGGCAGTGGCAGCTCGGCCGGTTCGGTGCGGTCCTCGGCGATCCTGACGTGCTGCACGTGCTGTGGTTCACCCTGTGGCAAGCCGCCGCCTCGACCGCGTTGACGCTGCTGGTCGCCCTGCCCGGCGCCTACGTCTTCGCGCGTTTCGACTTCCCCGGCAAGCAACTGCTGCGGGCGGTGGTGGCGGTGCCGTTCGTCCTGCCCACCGTCGTCGTCGGCGCCGCCTTCCTCGCGCTGGTCGGGCGGGGCGGAGTGCTCGACGACCTGTGGGGCGTACGGCTGGACACCTCGGTGTGGGCGATCCTGCTGGCGCACGTCTTCTTCAACTACGCCGTCGTCGTCCGGACCGTCGGCGGACTCTGGTCCCAGCTCGACCCGCGCCAGGAAGAGGCGGCCCGGGTCCTGGGAGCCGGACGGTTCGCGGCCTGGCGGAAGGTGACGCTGCCCGCGCTCGGCCCGGCCGTGGCCGCCGCGGCGCTGATGGTCTTCCTCTTCACCTTCACCTCCTTCGGGGTCGTGCAGATCCTGGGCGGGCCCACCTTCTCCACGCTGGAGGTGGAGATCTACCGGCAGACCGCCGACTTCCTGGACCTGCCCACCGCCGCCGTCCTGACGTTGATCCAGTTCGCGGCCGTACTGGGCCTGTTGGCGCTGCACGCCTGGACCGTGCGGCGCCGCGAATCCACCCTGCGGCTCGTCGACGCCTCCCGGACCGCCCGCCGCCCGCACGGCCCCGGCCAGTGGGCGCTGCTGTGGAGCACGCTCGCCCTGATCGCCGTGCTGCTCGTCCTGCCCCTGGCCGTCCTCGTCGAGCGGTCCTTCGCCGGGCCGGACGGCTACGGACTGGTCTTCTACGAGACGCTGCGCGACGCGGCGTCCGCCGACAGCACCTTCGCCGTCGCCCCCCTCGACGCCCTCTGGAACTCCCTCGCCTACGGCGCGGCGGCCACCGCGATCGCCCTCGTGGTCGGCAGCCTGGCGGCGGCCGCACTCACCCGCACGCGGCCCGAGACCGGACCGTCCGGGCGGACACCGGTGATCACCCGGCTCCTGCGCGGCTTCGACGGACTGCTGATGCTGCCGCTGGGGGTCTCCGCCGTGACCGTCGGCTTCGGTTTCCTGATCACTCTCGACAAGCCGCCGCTGGACCTGCGCGCCTCCTGGTGGCTGGTGCCCCTCGCGCAGGCCCTGGTGGGTGTGCCGTTCGTCGTCCGCACGATGCTGCCCGTGCTGCGGGCGGTGGACAGCCGACTGCGGGAGGCGGCGGCCGTCCTCGGTGCCTCGCCCTGGCAGGTCTGGCGCGAAGTGGACCTGCCGATGGTCCGTCGGGCGCTGCTCATCGCGGCGGGCTTCGCGTTCGCCGTATCGCTCGGCGAGTTCGGCGCGACCGTCTTCATCGCACGGCCGGACCAGCCGACCCTGCCGGTGGCCGTCACGCGGCTGCTGAGCCGCGCGGGGGAGTTCAACTACGGCCAGGCGATGGCTCTGTCGACCATGTTGATGGTGGTGTGCGCGGGCGCCCTGCTGGCCCTGGAACGCCTCCGCACCGACCACTCCGGGGAGTTCTAGATGACGGCACAGGCCGGAACCACGGCACCGGAAATGCTGCGACTGGACGACGTCACCGTCCGCTTCGGCGCACCCGGCGCGCACCCCGCCCTCGACGGGGTGGACCTGGACGTCGCCGCGCACGAGATCGTCTGCGTCCTCGGCCCCAGCGGCAGCGGAAAGTCCACTCTGCTGCGGGTGGTGGCCGGACTGCAGCACCCCGACGAGGGCGCGGTGCTGCTGGAGGGGCGCGACCAGGTGGGCGTGCCCACGCACCGGCGCGGCGTCGGGCTGATGTTCCAGGACCACCAGCTGTTCCCCCAGCGCGACGTCGCCGGAAACATCGCGTTCGGGCTCCGGATGCGGCGGTCTCCGCGTGCCGAGCAGGAACGCGCGGTCACCGAACTGCTGGACCTCGTCGGGCTGCCGGGCGCCGGGCGGAGGGCCGTGGCGTCACTGTCCGGCGGCGAGCAGCAGCGCGTCGCGCTGGCCCGTGCGCTCGCCCCACGCCCGCGGCTGCTGATGCTGGACGAGCCCCTCGGGCAACTGGACCGGGGGCTGCGCGAGCGCCTCGTCGTCGAACTGCGGCGACTCTTCCGGGAGTTGGGGACGACGGTGCTCGCCGTCACCCACGACCAGGGGGAGGCGTTCGCGCTGGCCGACCGGGTCGTGGTGATGCGGGACGGCCGGATCGCGCAGAGCGGCACGCCGCTGGAGGTCTGGCAGCGGCCCGCCAACGCATTCGTCGCCCGCTTCCTCGGCTTCGACAACGTGGTCGAGGCGACCGTGCAGGGCGAGTCCGCCGCCACCCCGTGGGGCAAGGTGCCGGTGCCGGACGGCACTCCGGACGGTTCCTGCCGCCTGCTCGTCCGCCCGGCCGGTGTCCGGCTGACCTCCGCGAAGGAGGGCCTGCCCTGCACGGTCGCGGCCCGGACATTCCGCGGCACGCATGTCGCGTTGCTGCTCCAACCAGCCGGCGGGCCACAGGTGGAGGCGGCATGCCCACTCCGCGAGGCGCCGGAGACCGGGGACCGGGTGGGGATCTCCTTCGCCGCCGAGGACGTGGTGGTGCTGGACGACGCGGCGGGATAGCGGCGCGGCGTACCGGCGCCCGTCATGACCGCTCAGAACCGCTCATGACGGGGCGGGCCCACTAGGTGCGCGGGGGAGGGCCGGGACGATCAGTCCCGGCTCGTAGGCGAGGAGCACCGCGCGGTTGACCGATGCCACCGCGGGCGAGGCCGTGGCGCCGGCGCCACCCGCGGCATCAGCAGTGGCCCTCACACCACCGCGTTCCGTGGCCTCTCCGTAGGCGAGGCCCCAGTCTCACTGCCCTCATCCGGTCCAGCCGATCCGACCCCAGGCCCGGTGGCCGCCTCCCGATCCGCACCCGGTTCCGACTCCGGCTCGCCGAACCAGGCGACAGCGACGGCTCCGGCCACAGCGACCACGAAGCCGAGGATCGCCATCCAGGCGAAACCCGGACGAGAGGAGTCGCCCAGCCACAGCACTCCGAGGATGCCGGGCACCACGGTCTCGCCCACCACCAGCGCGGCCGTGGCGCCGTTCACCGAACCGATCTGCAGGGCGACGGTGTGCAGGTACATTCCGCCGATGCCCGCGACCAGGATCGCGTACAGCGCGGGATCGCCGAGAAGGGACGGCAGATGGAACGGGTCCACACCGTTCAGGACGCGTACGCCGACGCCGAGGGCGCCGAATCCCAGGCCGGACAGCAGGCCGGCGAGGATTGCGGCGCGTCCGCCGAGCAGCCGCACGATCAGGGTGCCGCCACCGATGAGCACAACCGAGGCGACCAGCAGCCACCAATGGGTGCCGATCGGCGTATGGCCGCTGCCCTCCGGACCGGCGGCGGTGGCCAGCAGTACCAGAGCCGAGCAGACGACACCGATGGATGCCCATTCCGGACGGGTGAGGCGAATGTTGAGGAGCTTGATACTCAGCACTGCCGTGATCACGAGGTTCGCGCTGATCACGGTCTGCGACAGGAACAGCGGCAGCATCCGCGCCGCGAGCGCGCCCAGTCCGAAGCCTATGAAGTCGAGCACCGTGCCGACCATGAACTGCCAGGTCACGGCGGCCTTGGCGGTCGACGAGAGGCTGGGGCCGCCGTGCTGGGTGACGCCGCTGCCGGATTCCTTCGCCGCCTCCTGGCGAGCGGACTTCCGCGATCCCACCGCCTGAAGGACCGAACCCGTGCCATAGCAGGCGGACGCCGCTATGGCCGTCAGAAGGCCGATGATCACCGAAAGCTCCGTTCGCGTGCCGCATTACCTGTTCATTACCTGGCATGGCAGACGCGCATTTCGGGATGTGAGTTGCCTCCGTGGGCAAAAAGATCTCTGGCGGTCAGGGCTCCGGGGGCCGCGTGTACTTGCGAGGTGGAGTCTCCTTCCTCCAGGCAGCCGCGGCAGACGAATTCCCCGGTGCCGTCCGTGTCGTCCGTAGCGGGGTGACGAGGTGGACGGGGCGGGTGGGGCGAGTCTGCGAACCGTCAGGTCAAGCTGCTGCTTGCGGTATCCGGCGGGGCCGCCGGTCGAGTCGACCCGGCCGAACTCCGTGAGCGATTCGATCGCGCGGTCGCCATTGTGGAGACGCCGGGGCGCCAGGGCTCTGGCTCTGTATTCGACTGCACGCCTGTCATGTCAGGGGCGCAGGGATTTCACGAGGGGCCCGAGCGTGCCGTCTTCGGCGGCGGAGTCGAGAGCGGTGCGCAATGCGCTGTCGTACGTCGGGCGCGCCTTGCTCTGCGCTTCGCGGCCCTCGTCGGTGATCACGCTGTAGACGCCGCGCCGGTCATCGGGGCACAGGTCGCGGCGGGTCAGGCCGGATGACTCCAGCCGTGAGGCCAGCCGACTGACGGAGCTCTGGTTGAGGCCGATCAGATCCGCGAGCTCCTGCATCCGCAGCTCGCCGTCCTCCGACTCCGCCAGTCGGGCCAGCGCACGGTACTCGGAGAGGCCGAGCCGGTGGTGCTGCTGCAGGGCCTTCCCCAACTCCTGCTCGACGCGTGTGTGCAGTGCTCCGAACCGGTCCCAGTGCTCCGCGTCCATCGATGCCGCTTTCTTCCCTCGTTCGCCGTCTCTGGCGCGTCCCGCCCCCGGGTGCCTTCCGAGGGGCTTTCCTCTGACGCTCTTGACATCAGCGTACATGCACCTGAAACTTATGTATGTGCATGCAAGATATGTGTGCGCATGGAGCTTTGAGGGGGAGCGTTATGTCGTCGACGGATGTCGCAGAGGTGGGAACTGCTCAGGAGATCCAGCAGATTGCGACCACACCGGACTGGTACGAGCCGTACAAGATTTCACAGGCCATCAAGGCCGGCGGGCTGATCCATGTATCCGGTCAGGCGGGGATCGATGAGCAGGGGCGGACCGTTTCGGGGGACTTCCTGGCCCAGGGGCGTCAGGCGTTCGCGAATGTCGAGCGGGTGCTCGCCGAGGCCGGTGCGTCGCTTGCCGACGTGGTGAAGGTCGGCATCTTCGTCACGGACATGGCCGCCGACCTCGACCATGTCATCACCTTGCGCGGGGAGTTCCTGTCCGAGCCCTATCCCGCGGACACCCTGCTCGAAGTCTCGTCGCTGGCCCAACCGGAGTGGCGAATAGAGGTCGAGGTCACCGCCCTCGCCCGCTGACGCCCACGCCCCCGACAGTCGCCGGACAATACCGCTCCACGGCACACCGCCGAAGACCTCGTGGCCCCAGAGCGCCCATGCGCCGGCGGCCGCCCAACCATGCTCAACGAGCCGGAGCCCACACAGGACCCCATCACACCGGCGCCCATCACACCGGACCCCCTGAGGCCGGAAATCCGACGCCCCGTTTCCAGGTGCCAGAGCGGTGCCAGAGCTCCCTGGCCTGGCTCTCCACGCGCCCCGACTCAGTGCACCAGCGGAAGTGTGGCCATCTCGGCGACGGTCCAGGTCAGGGGGCCGAGGACGAGCAACAGGGCCAGGGCGCGGAGGGCCGTGGCGCGGTGGAGGGCGGAGGCGGATGCGCCGAGTCGGCGCAGGGCGGCCGTGGTGCGGGCGCGGGCCGTCCGGGATTCCACGGCAGCGGAGAACGCGCTGACGGTGACACAGGCGAGGACGATCGCCGCGCCGATCGCAGTGAACGGACCGAGGGGACGGGAAGGAGCGGCTTGGTACACGGCGACGGCGGCGTACGTGCCGGAGGCAACCGCGCACATGACGCCGAGCGGGTGGCCCAGGCGAGAGGACTCCTCCTGGAGGACACGCCCGGACAGCAGCCGCAGGGCGCCGGGGCGGCCCGCGCACAGCAGCTGGCCGGACAGGTACACCAGGCCGGGGCCGGCCAGGACGAGGCCGAAGGCGGCCATGGCCCAACCGGCGAGGAGGCCCGGGGGGCTGCCGATCAGCCGGCCGGGGAGGGGCAGCAGGCCGCCGGGGGTGCCGGTGGCGGGGGTGGTGTAGGCCTCGATGGCCAGGCCGGCCGCGGTCAGGGCGACGCCCCAGGGGAGGCCGGAGGGCGCGGCCTCGACGGTCGAGCCGGGTTCGGTGTCGACGGCGCCCGCTTCGGCGCGGGGGCGGAGTGAGAAGGCGGTGGCCGCGGCGGCGGTGAGGGGGACGAGGGACAGCAGCATGAGGGCGCCGATCAGCGGCAGCGGGTGGCCGGCACCGAGCAGACCGGTGTCGATGGTGCGGGAGCCGGAGCTGCCGGCGGCGTTGCCGATGTCGCCGCGGAGGGCCAGGAAGACGACGAGGGAGAGGAGGACGCCGAGGGCGCAGGAGAGGGCGGTGGAGGCCGCGGCGAGCAGGGTGAGCCGGAACGGTCCCAGGCCGGCGGCGGTCATGCCGCGCTGGAGGCGGGCGGCCGGGTCCGTACGGGCCACGGATACGGCGAGCTGGGCGGTGGCCGCGAGCGGGGCGGCGCACCACAGGAGGCGGGCCAGGGAGTCGCCGGCCGCGGTGGGGTGGGCGGCGGCGTGGCCGAGGGCGGCCAGTACCAGGAAGCCCGTGCCGGCTGCGGCGGTGGCGACGAGGAGGCGGCGCAGCGCAACGAGGGGGTGGACTCGGAAGGCTAGACGGAGAGCGAGCACGCTGCCCTGCTTTCCTCGTCGGAGGCGTCGGCGTTCTCGGGGGCGGCGCCCGAGCGGCGGCCGTCGAGGAGGCTGATGGTCCGGTCGGCGAGGGCGGCGATCTGGGGGTCGTAGGTCGCCAGGACCACCGTGATGTGGTGGGAGCGGGCCGCGGTGGTCAGGGTGCGCAGGGCCTGGGTGCCGTCGGCGCTGTGCAGTGGGGCGGTCGGTTCGTCGGCGAAGAGCACCTGCGGGGTGGTGACCAGGGCGCGGGCGATGGCGACGCGCTGGCGCTGGGACTGGTCGAGCCGGGCGGGGCGGCGGCGGGCGCACATGCCCACGTCGAGGCGTTCCAGCCACTCGATGGCAGTGTGCTTGGCCGCGCGGTGGCCGGTGCCGCGCAGCAGGAGGGGGAGGGCGGCGTTCTCCCAGACGGTGAGTTCGGGGACGAGGTGGGGTTCGGTGTCGATCCAGCCGAACCGTTCGAGACGCAGCCGTTCGCGGCTGGGGGAGGAGAGGGTGTGTACGGGGGCGCGGTTGAAGAAGATCTCGCCCTCGGTCGGGACGAGCTGGCCGGACAGGCACTTGAGGAGTGTGGTCTTGCCGCTGCCGCGGGGGCCGGTGACGGCGAGGATCTCGCCCTCGCTCACACCGAGTGAGATCCCGGTGAGGGCGACGGTGGCGCCGTGCATGTGGTGCAGGCCGCGTGCCCAGAGAACGTCGTTGTCAGGCGGGGCCACCATCTGCACACCTCTCGCTTGTTCGCTGGTCGTTCCCCCGGTCGGGGGAACGACCACGGAGGGTATCGGTCACCAGCACGGTAAGGAATCGGGTCCCCGGTCATTTGTGGTTCGGTAGCCACAACGGCCCAGATTCACTCGTATGGATGGGAACGAGCGAATCCGGGCCGTTGGATGTTCAGTTGTGTACTAGCGCACCAGGAGGTGACGCGATGATCAGAGCTTGGTCCACGCCTCGGTGAGGACGGAGCGCAGGATCTGCTCGATCTCGTCGAAGACCGACTGGTCGGCGATCAGCGGCGGGGCCAGCTGGATGACCGGGTCGCCACGGTCGTCGGCGCGGCAGTAGAGACCGTTGTCGTACAGCGCCTTGGAGAGGAAGCCGTAGAGGACGCGCTCGGTCTCCTCGTCGTTGAAGGACTCCTTGGTGGCCTTGTCCTTCACGAGCTCGATGCCGTAGAAGAAGCCGTTGCCGCGGACGTCGCCGACGATCGGCAGGTCGTGCAGCTTCTGCAGCGTGCTGAGGAAGTTGCCCTCGTTGTCGAGCACGTGCTGGTTGAGGTTCTCGCGCTCGAAGATGTCGAAGTTCGACAGCGCCACGGCCGAGGAGACCGGGTGGCCACCGAAGGTGTAGCCGTGCAGGAAGGTGTTGTCACCCTTGTAGAACGGCTCGGCGAGGCGGTCGGAGATGATGCAGGCGCCGATCGGGGAGTAGCCCGAGGTCATGCCCTTGGCGCAGGTGATCATGTCCGGGACGTAGTCGAACTTGTCGCAGGCGAACATCGTGCCGAGACGGCCGAAGGCGCAGATGACCTCGTCGGAGACGAGCAGCACGTCGTACTGGTCGCAGATCTCGCGGACCCGCTGGAAGTAGCCGGGGGGCGGCGGGAAGCAGCCACCGGCGTTCTGCACCGGCTCCAGGAAGACCGCGGCGACGGTCTCCGGGCCCTCGAAGAGGATCTGCTGCTCGATCTGGTCGGCGGCCCAGCGGCCGAAGGCCTCGGGGTCGTCGCCGTGGATCGGGGCGCGGTAGATGTTGGTGTTCGGCACCTTGTGGGCGCCGGGGACCAGCGGCTCGAAGGGGGCCTTCAGGGCGGGCAGACCGGTGATCGACAGGGCGCCCTGCGGGGTGCCGTGGTAGGCGACCGCGCGGGATATCACCTTGTGCTTCATCGGCTTGCCGGTGAGCTTGAAGTACTGCTTGGCGAGCTTCCAGGCGGTCTCGACGGCCTCGCCGCCGCCGGTGGTGAAGAAGACCTTGTTGAGGTCGCCCGGGGCGTAGTTCGCCAGGCGCTCGGCCAGCTCCACGCCCTTGGGGTGCGCGTAGGACCACAGCGGGAAGAAGGACAGTTCCTGGGCCTGCTTGTAGGCGGCCTCGGCGAGCTCGACCCGGCCGTGGCCGGCGTTGACCACGAAGAGGCCGGCGAGGCCGTCGATGTAGCGCTTGCCCTTGTCGTCGTAGATGTTGGTGCCTTCGCCGCGCACGATGGTGGGCACGGGGGCGTTCTCGTACGACGACATGCGGGTGAAGTGCATCCACAGGTGGTCGTACGCCGTCTTGGAGAGGTCGGCGCTCATTGCTATCTCGTTCCCCAGGTGTAGGTCTGCTTCCGGAGCTTGAGGTACACGAAGCTCTCGGTGGATCGGACGCCGGGAAGCGTGCGGATCCGCTTGTTGATCATTTGCAGAAGGTGGTCGTCGTCCTCGCAGACGATCTCGATGATGAGATCGAAGGAACCTGCCGTCATGACGACGTACTCGACTTCTTCCATGGTCGTCAGGGCGTCGGCCACGGGATCGAGGTCACCCTCGACGTTGATGCCGACCATTGCCTGTCGACGGAAACCGACCGTGAGGGGGTCGGTGACCGCGACGATCTGCATCACGCCTTGGTCGAGCAGCTTCTGTACGCGCTGGCGTACCGCCGCCTCGGACAGGCCGACGGCCTTGCCGATCGCGGCGTACGGACGGCGCCCGTCTTCCTGGAGCTGCTCGATGATCGCCAGGGAGACGGAGTCGATCGACGGAGTGCCGTTTCTGTCACGAGTGGCCACGTCCATCACTGTGCACGAGGTCCGACGGTATGGCAACCCCAAACCGATGAAATCAGTTGTTGATCGAGGAGAATTTCACTGATTCCGTTGTTCGAAGCGTGTAGGTGTGTTGAAAACGTGGCTTGCGCGGCTAGTGTGGGATCCCAACCACCGGACATCTGACACTGAAGGGGGCGCACAGTGACCACCGCACTGCGTCGTCTGCGCAACTACATCGACGGGGAGTTCCGGGACGCCGCCGACGGCCGGACCACGGAGGTGGTCAACCCGGCCACGGGCGAGCCGTACGCCACTGCCCCTCTCTCCGGCTCCACGGACGTGGACGCGGCCATGGCGGCGGCCGAGGCCGCCTTCCCCGCCTGGCGCGACCTGATCCCGGCCGAGCGCCAGAAGGTCCTCCTGAAGATCGCCGACCGCTTCGAGGAGCGCGCCGAGGATCTGATCGCCGCCGAGTCCGAGAACTGCGGCAAGCCGATCGCCCTGGTCCGCTCCGAGGAGATCCCGCCGATGGTGGACCAGATCCGCTTCTTCGCGGGTGCCGCCCGGATGCTGGAAGGCCGCTCGGCCGGCGAGTACATGGACGGCTTCACGTCCATCATCCGCCGTGAGCCGGTGGGCGTCTGCGCCCAGGTCGCGCCGTGGAACTACCCGATGATGATGGCCGTATGGAAGTTCGCCCCGGCGCTCGCCGCGGGCAACACCGTGGTCATCAAGCCCTCCGACACCACCCCCGCCTCGACGGTGCTGATCGCCGACATCATCGGCAGCGTCCTGGACGAGCTGGGCCACCCCCGCGGCGTGTTCAACGTCGTCTGCGGCGACCGGGAGACCGGCCGCCTGATGGTCGAGCACAAGGTCCCGGCGATGGCGTCGATCACCGGCTCGGTGCGGGCCGGCATGCAGGTCGCCGAGTCCGCGTCCAAGGACCTCAAGCGGGTCCACCTGGAGCTCGGCGGCAAGGCGCCGGTCGTGGTCTTCGAGGACACCGACATCGCCAAGGCCGTCGAGGACATCGCCACCGCCGGCTACTTCAACGCCGGCCAGGACTGTACGGCCGCCACCCGCGTGCTCGTCCAGGAGTCCATCCACGACGAGTTCGTCGCCGCGCTGGCCAAGGCCGCCTCGGAGACCAAGACCGGTGCGGTCGACGACGAGGACGTGCTCTACGGCCCGCTGAACAACGCCAACCAGCTCAAGCAGGTCAAGGGCTTCATCGAGCGGCTGCCCGCGCACGCCAAGATCGAGGCCGGTGGCGAACAGGTCGGCGAGAAGGGCTACTTCTTCGCCCCGACCGTCGTCTCGGGCCTGAAGCAGGACGACGAGATCGTCCAGCACGAGGTCTTCGGCCCGGTCATCACCGTCCAGTCCTTCACCGACGAGAAGCAGGCGGTGGAGTGGGCCAACGGCGTCGAGTACGCCCTGGCCTCCTCGGTGTGGACCAAGGACCACGCCCGCGCCATGCGGATGTCCAAGGTCCTGGACTTCGGCTGTGTGTGGATCAACACCCACATCCCGCTGGTCGCCGAGATGCCGCACGGCGGCTTCAAGAAGTCCGGCTACGGCAAGGACCTGTCCGCCTACGGCTTCGAGGACTACACCCGGATCAAGCACGTGATGACCTCGCTGGACGGCTGAGCCGACCGGTCCTCACAGGGGGATCCCCACCGCCGAGCGACACGGAACGCTCGACACACCGTCGCGGGCGGAGGCCCGGCAATTGACGCTCTGTCTCTTGCCGCCTCCGCCCGCGGCACGTGAGAGTGCTCGCCATGGCTGATCTTTCGCGGCGTTCGCTGCTCAGGGGCATGGGCGGAATCGGTGTGACCGGGGCGCTGGCCGCCATGACGGGATGCGGGGTGCCGCCGGCGTACGTCGAGGCCGCCGACCGCGAGGCCCCGGACCGCTCCGCCCGGGACCGCAGGCTGGTCTTCGCCAACTGGCCGCTCTACATCGACGTCGACGACCACGACAAGCAGCGCCGCCCCACGCTGGACGCGTTCCAGAAGCGCACCGGGATCTCCGTGACGTACACCGAGGAGATCAACGACAACGACGAGTTCTTCGGCAAGATCAGCCCGGCGCTGATGAACCACCAGGCCACCGGGCGCGACCTGGTCGTCATCAGCGACTGGATGTGCGCCCGGTATGTCCGGCTCGGCTGGGTCGAGACGATGGACCGGAAGGCCCAGCCGAACGTCGCCAAGTACCTCGACCCGCTGCTGCGCACCCCGCACTTCGACCCCGGCCGCATGCACTCGGTGCCCTGGCAGTCCGGCATCACCGGCATCGCCTACAACCGCAAGAAGCTCGGTCGGGAGATCAAGCACACCTCCGACCTGTGGAAGGACGACCTGCGCGGCCGGGTCACCCTGCTGTCCGGACTCGACGAGGCGTTCGCGCTGCTGCTCCAGGGCAACGGCGTCGACATCACCCGCTGGACCGCCGACGACTTCCACCGGATGATCGACCAGGTGGGCGGCCTGGTCCGCAAGGGCCAGATCCGCCGGTTCACCGGCAACGACTACATCAAGGACCTGGACTCCGGCGATGTGCTCGCCGCGCAGGCGTACTCCGGCGACGTGATCCAGTTGCAGGCGGACAACCCGGACATCGAGTTCGTGGTCCCGGAGGAGGGCGCGGAGCTGTGGGCGGAGAGCATGATGATCCCCAACCTCGCGGCCCACAAGCGGAACGCCGAGCGGCTGATCGACTACTACTACCAGCCGGAGGTCGCGGCCGAACTGGCCGCGTGGGTCAACTACGTCTGCCCGGTGCCGGCCGCGCGTGAGGTGCTCGCCTCGTCCAAGGACAAGGAGCAGGCGCAGCTGGCCGAGGACCCGCTGATCTTCCCCGACGGGGCGATGCGCAAGCGGCTGTCCATCGCGCGGGACATCACGGCGAAGGAACGGACCGAATTCGCCAAGGCGTGGAACGGGATCGTGGGGCTGTAGGGGCTGTAGGGGGCCGTGTTGGGGGCGGGGCGGTGTCCGTGGTGGTCAACTGGACTGCCAGACTCGGCAGTTATGTCGATCTCTGTGGTGAAGCCGAAGGTTGCCGGGGCGTCCAGGTCGTCCGAGGACGGGATATCGCCGGCCGTCACCCTGGGGCTGTTCGCCGCCTGGGCGCTGCACGACGCCGAGGAGGTGGCGTTCGGGCCGCGCTGGGTGCGGGAGAACGTACCGGTGCTGCGGAAGCGGTTCCCCCAGGTGCCCGAGCGGGTCTGGCGGGCCCTGGAGGGCGTCACCGAGCGGGAGTTCGCGGCGGCGGTGGCGGTGATGGCGGCCATCGTGGCGACCGCGGCGGCCAGGGGGTACCGCACCGGCGGCCGGTCCGCGTTCTTCCAGGCCACGCTGGACGGCTTCGGGCTGCACGGTCTGCTGCACCTCGCCCAGGCGGCCACCGCCCGCGGCTACACGCCGGGCTCCGCCACCTCGCCCGTGCTCGTCATTCCGTTCACGCTCTGGGCCCGCGGGCGGCTGCGGCGGGCCGGACGGCTTCGGCCCACGACCCCGGGTAGCGCGGTACGGGGCATCGCCGCCGCGGCGGCCGCCACCGCCGTCTCGCACCTCGTGGCGCGGCGGCTGGTCAAGGGGTGAGACGCGGCCGGGCGGACCGGGCGGCCGGGCGGTGAACCGCCCGCGGGCCGCCCGGTGAATCCGCCCGGTGCCCGCCCGGACGCCGGTCGGCCAGGGCCTGTCCGGTGGACGCAGGAGCGGCGGGGCGTCTCAGCCGCGCCAGCCCGCCGCGTACGCGTCGATCTCGGCCGACAGCCGGGCCTTGGCCGTGTCGTCCATGAAGGAGGCGGTGACCGCGTTCTTGGCGAGGGCGGCCAGGCCGGTGGTGTCCAGCCCCAACAGGCGGGCGGCGATGGCGTATTCGGTGTTGAGGTCGGTGCCGAACATCGGCGGGTCGTCGCTGTTGATGGTGACCAGGACGCCGGCGTCGACCATCTCCTTCAACGGGTGCTCCTCCAGGGTCCGCACCGCCCGGGTGGCGATGTTGGAGGTCGGGCAGACCTCCAGCGGGATGCGGTGCTCGGCGAGGTGGGCCAGCAGCTCGGGGTCCTGGGTGGCGCTGGTGCCGTGGCCGATCCGCTCGGCGCGCAGGGAGGTCAGGGCGTCCCGGATGGTGCCGGGGCCGGTGGTCTCGCCGGCGTGCGGGACGGAGTGCAGCCCGGCGGCGATGGCCCGGTCGAAGTACGGCTTGAACTGGGGCCGCGGGACGCCGATCTCAGGGCCGCCCAGGCCGAACGAGACCAGGCCCTCGGGCTGGAGCTCGCAGGCGATCCGGGCGGTCTCCTCGGCGGCCGCCAGGCCCGCCTCGCCGGGGATGTCGAAGCACCAGCGCAGCACCACGCCCAGCTCGGACTCGGCGGCCTTCCGGGCGTCCTCGATGGCCTCGACGAAGGCGGCGTCCGGGATGCCGCGGCTGGTCGAGCTGAAGGGCGTGACGGTCAGCTCGGCGTAGCGGATCTGCTGCCGGGCCATGTCGCGGGCGACCTCGTACGTCAGCAGGCGCACGTCCTCGGCGTCGCGGATCAGGTCCACGACGGAGAGGTAGACCTCGATGAAGTGGGCGAAGTCGCGGAAGGTGAAGTAGTCGGCGAGCGCCTCGGGGTCGCTGGGCACAGCGGAGTCCCGGTGCCGGGCGGCCAGCTCGGAGACGATCCGCGGTGAGGCCGAGCCGACGTGGTGGACGTGCAGCTCCGCCTTGGGCAGGCCCGCGATGAAGGCGTCGAGGTCGGACAACGGTTCCTCCTGGGGGAGTGCGCCGGGGTGGGGTGCGCGCGGCGGACGGTGCGGTGCGGTCCGGTCATCGTATGGGGGAGGCGGGGCGGTCGCGGGGCCCGGTGGGGTATATCCCCCGGCGTCCCTGCCCGAAGGCGTCCCGGGGCGGGCAGCCGACTGTCGCCTCCCCCCGTTGGGGCGCGCCGCGTGTCACCTGATACTCACCACCGCCTACCCCCGTCGGACCCCGGCCGCGTCCGTGACGTGCCTCCGTCACTTCCGCCCGCCCGCCGCCGTCGTCCGTCACGCCCCGGCGGCCTCCGTGTGGTCCTCGTCGGACAGCTGCTGCCGGGCCGCCATGAGGGCGAAGCCCAGGAGGTTCAGCCCGCGCCAGCGGGCCGGGTCCGCGGTGCGGTCGTCGTCGGCGGTGAGGCCGATGCCCCATATCCGGTCCACGGGGCTGGCCTCCACCAGGACGCGGGAGCCGGTGCCCAGCAGGAACTCCCGCAGCTCCGGGTGCTGACCGAACTTGTGCCGACTGCCCTCGACGACCAGGTCGAAGCGGTGCCGCCGCCAGTGCTCCTCGGTGAAGCCGCGGACCGTCCGCCCGGCGTCCTTGGCCTGCTGGGGGTGCGCGGCGGCGGTCGCCCGCCGCTCGGCTTCCGGGTCCCCGAAGAGCCGGGCCTTGCCGGCCATCATCCAGTGCTCGGCGGTGGCGTACCGGACGCCGTCGACGGTGAAGGGGGCGGGCCACCACTGGCTGAAACAGCTCACCCCGACGCCGCCGCCGCGGGGTGGACGATGACCCCAGAAGTGGACGTACTTGACCCGCCGGCCGGTGGCGGTCAGCGCGAGCAGCTCCTCGACCGAGCGCGGTCCGTCCGCGGGGCGACCGGTGCCGGTCGCCGGGGTGTTGTGCATCATGCCGGGATTCTGTCAGCGGGCACTGACAACGTGTCGGGGTTATGGGCCACTGAATTCGCAGAATTCGTTGCGTAACCAAAAGGCAACAACGGAATCACTTGTTGGTCGCCTTCGGCTCTGTCAGGATCGGCCATCGATTCCGGAAATAGCTACGCCTGGCAGTGCCGCTGAGCGGCCCCGGCGCCCGGCGGAGGAGAGCACCATGGACCAGCGATTCGAAGTGACCGAGCGATTCGCCGAGGGCGCGCAATTCATCGCCGGGAGTCTGCGGGGCGGCACCTCCGGCCGCACTCAGGACCTCGTCGACCCGGCCACCGGTGAAACCTTCCTGCAGTACGAACTCGCAGGTACCGGTGACGTGGACGCGGCGGTGGCGGCGGCCGCGCAGGCCCTTCCGGGCTGGGCGCGGGCCACGCCCGGCGAGCGTTCCGACACGCTGCACCGCTTCGCCGCGGCGCTCGCCGAGGACGCCGACGACCTCGCCGCCGCGGAATCCCTGAACTGTGGAAAGCCCATCAAACTCAGCAAAGAGTTCGACGTTCCGGGGACGGTCGACAACGCCGCGTTCTTCGCCGGTGCCGCCCGCCACCTGGAGGGCAAGGCGGCCGGCGAATACAGCGGCGACCACACCTCCGTGATCCGCCGCGAACCGGTGGGCGTGGTCGGCTCCATCGCGCCCTGGAACTATCCGCTCCAGATGGCCGCCTGGAAGGTCCTGCCGGCCATCGCCGCGGGCAACACCATCGTCCTGAAGCCCGCCGAGATCACCCCGCTGACCTCGCTGCTGTTCGCGCAGGCCGCGCAGCGCGCCGGGCTCCCGGACGGCGTCCTCAACATCGTCTCCGGCGCCGGCCGGGACGCCGGTGAGCGCCTGGTCGGCCACCCGGACGTCGCCATGACCTCCTTCACCGGCTCCACCGCCGTCGGCAAGCGGGTCGCCGAGATCGCCACCGGGACCGTCAAGCGGCTCCACCTGGAGCTCGGCGGCAAGGCCCCGTTCGTGGTCTTCGACGACGCCGACCTGGCGGCCGCCGTGCACGGCGCGGTCGCCGGCGCCCTGATCAACACCGGCCAGGACTGCACCGCCGCCACCCGCGCCTACGTCCAGCGGCCGCTCTACGACGCGTTCGTCAGCGGCGTCGCGGACCTGATGGCGACCGTGCGGCTGGGCGACCCGTTCGACCCGTCCACCGACCTCGGACCGCTCATCTCGCACACCCAGCGGGACCGGGTGGCCGGGTTCGTCGACCGGGCCCGGGGCTACGCCACCGTCGTCACCGGCGGCGAGGCGCCCCAGGGGGCGCTGGCCAAGGGGGCGTACTACCGCCCGACCCTGATCACCGGGGCCGCACAGGACAGCGAGATCGTCCAGTCCGAGATCTTCGGCCCGGTGCTGGTCGTGCTGCCCTTCGACAGCGACGACGAGGGCCTCGCGCTCGCCAACGACACCCCCTACGGGCTGGCCGCGTCCGCCTGGAGCCGGGACGTCTACCGCACCGGCCGCGCCACCCGCGAGATCAACGCCGGCTGCGTCTGGATCAACGACCACATCCCGATCATCAGCGAGATGCCGCACGGCGGCGCCAAGGCGTCCGGTTTCGGCAAGGACATGTCGGCGTACTCCTTCGAGGAGTACACGCAGGTCAAGCACGTCATGTACGACATCACCGGGGTGGCCAGGAAAGACTGGCACCGGACGATCTTCGGCGACCGGGCCTGACCCCGTCCGACGGGACGCCCCGGCCGCTGGCTTCACCGCCCGCGGCCGGGACGGCGCAGGGCAGCGCCGCAGCATCGCCACACCGGCCGCACGCCGGGCACACCCCTTGAAAGGCCACCGCGCATGGAGCACCACGAGCAGCCCGTAACCCCGGCACCCCCGGACCCACCGGCCGCGGACGAGGTCGCCGCCATGCGCCGCAGCCTCGCCAACGGGCGGCTCGCCATGACCCGCCGCTCGCTGCTGCGCGCCGGCGGCGCCCTGGCGGCCGCGGTCGGCGGCACCGCGGCCCTGTCGGCCTGCGGGATCGCCCCCGCCGGCCGCACCGACGCCGCGCTCACCGTGGACCACTCCGCGGCGGAGAAGCGCCTGAACTTCTCCAACTGGACCGAGTACATGGACGTCAGCGACGACGGCCGGCGCCACCCCACGCTGGACGCCTTCCAGCGGCGCACCGGCATCGCCGTGACGTACACCGAGGACATCAACGACAACGACGAGTTCTTCGGCAAGATCCAGGCACAGCTCGCCAACGGGCAGGACACCGGGCGCGACCTGATCGTGCTCACCGACTGGATGTGCGCCCGGATGATCTCCCTGGGCTGGATCCAGCCGCTCGACGCGGACCGCCTGCCGCACGCCCGGGCCAACCTGTCGGCGCAGTTCCGCAACCCGACCTGGGACCCGGGCCGCAAGCACTCCTACGTCTGGCAGAGCATCCCCGCGCTCATCGCGTACAACATCAAGGCCACCGGCGGCCGGACCGTCGACTCCGTGGGCCAGCTGCTGGAGGACCCGCAGCTCAAGGGGCGGGTCGGCTTCCTGTCCGAGATGCGCGACACCGTCGGGCTGACCCTCCTCGACATGGGCAAGCGGCCCGAGGACGTCACCGCGGACGACTACGACGCCGCGCTGGCCCGGCTCCAGAGGGGCGTCGACACCAAGCAGATCCGCCGCTTCACCGGCAACGACTACACCAACGACCTGGACAAGGGCGACCTCGCCGCGTGCGTCGCCTGGGCCGGCGACGTCGTCCAACTGCAGAGCGACAACCCCGACATCCGCTACGTCGTCCCCAAGGCCGGCTACATGACGTCCACCGACAACCTGATGGTGCCCAGCAAAGCCCGCCACAAGGGCAACGCCGAACGGCTCATCGACTACTACTACGAGCCGAAGGTCGCGGCCCGGCTCGCCGCGTACATCAACTACGCCTGCCCCGTCGACGGGGTGCGCGAGGAACTCGCCAAGATCGACCGGAAGCTGGCGGAGAACCCGCTGATCCTGCCGGACGAGGAGATGACCGCCCGGTCCCACTCCTTCCGCGCCCTCACCCCCCAGGAGAACCGGGTGTTCAACCAGAAGTTCTCCGACCTCACCGGCGCCTGAGCCGGCCCCGACGGCGCCCGGCCGCACACCGGACCCGCACGAGCCGTTTGGCCCCCTTCCGACCCACGGGACGACCCATATGACCACTACCGCGACCCCCCAGAGCAGCGGCGGCGACGTCCGGCTGCACCGGATCAGCAAGACCTACGGCTCCTTCACCGCCGTCCACCCGCTCGACCTCACCATTCCCGCCGGGTCCTTCTTCGCGCTGCTGGGCGCCTCCGGCTGCGGCAAGACCACCACCCTGCGCATGATCGCCGGTCTGGAGGAGCCCACCACCGGGACGGTCGCCCTCTCCGGTCAGGACGTCACCGCCCTGCCGCCCTACAAGCGGCAGGTCAACACCGTCTTCCAGAACTACGCGCTCTTCCCCCACCTGGACATCTACGAGAACGTCGCCTTCGGCCTGCGCCGCCGCGGCATCAAGTCCGTCAAGAAGCAGGTCGAGGAGATGCTCGACCTGGTCCAGCTCGGCCCGATGGCGCGCCGCAAGCCGCAGCAGCTCTCCGGCGGCCAGCAGCAGCGGGTCGCGGTCGCCCGCGCCCTGATCAACCACCCCGAGGTACTGCTGCTGGACGAGCCGCTGGGCGCCCTCGACCTCAAGCTGCGCCGCCAGATGCAGCTGGAGCTCAAGCGCATCCAGACCGAGGTCGGCATCACCTTCGTGCACGTCACCCACGACCAGGAGGAGGCCATGACGATGGCCGACACCGTGGCCGTGATGAACGGCGGCCGGGTCGAACAGCTCGGCGCCCCCGCCGAGTTGTACGAGAACCCCGCCACCACCTTCGTCGCCAACTTCCTGGGCACCTCCAACCTCGTCACGGCCGAGGTCACCGAGGCGGGCGGCACGGAACTCGTCCTGGCGGTCGGCGACGCCGTGCTCCGGCTGCCCACCAGCCGATGTAGCACCCCGGCCCGCAAGGGCGACAAGGTGCTGGCCGGCTTCCGTCCCGAGAAGGTCGCCCTGGCGCACGCCGACGACGCCGGGTCGGTGCCCGAGGGCCACAACCGGATGGTCGGCCGCGTGAAGATCGCCAGCTTCATCGGCGTCTCCACCCAGTACGTCGTCGACGTCCCGGGCGTCGGTGAACTCTCCGTCTACGAGCAGAACATCGGCCGGGACGGCCGCCTGGTCCCCGGCGCCGAGATCGTCCTGCACTGGGAGCCGGAGCACACCTTCGGGCTCGACGCGGCGCAGGACATCCAAGCGGGCGCGGACCTCGACGAGGAGGCCGCATGACCGCCACCGCCGCCCCCGCGCCACCGGACGAGCAGACCGGCGACGAGGCGCTGCCGATACGGAAGACCCCGGCCCGCAAGCGCCTGGTCCCCTATTGGCTGCTGCTCCCCGGCATCCTCTGGCTGGTCGTCTTCTTCGCCGCCCCGCTCGTCTACCAGGCGTCGACCTCCCTCCAGACCGGCTCCCTCGAAGAGGGCTTCAAGGTCGCCTGGCACTTCGCCACCTACTGGGACGCGCTGGCCGAATACTGGCCGCAGTTCGTGCGCTCGGTCGGCTACGCGGCGGTCGCCACCGTGCTCTGCCTGGTACTCGGCTACCCCCTGGCGTACCTGATCGCCTTCAAGGCCGGCCGGTGGCGGAACATCGTGATGATCCTGGTCATCGCCCCGTTCTTCACCAGCTTCCTGATCCGCACCCTGGCCTGGAAGACGATCCTGGCCGACGGCGGCCCGGTGGTCGGCGCCCTCAACGCGCTGCACATCCTGGACGTCACCAGCGCCCTGGGCATCACCGAAGGGCACCGGGTGCTGGCCACCCCGCTGGCCGTGGTCTGCGGTCTGACCTACAACTTCCTGCCGTTCATGGTCCTGCCGCTGTACACCTCGCTGGAGCGGATCGACCCGCGGCTGCACGAGGCCGCCGGCGACCTCTACGCCCGCCCGGCCACCACCTTCCGCCGGGTCACCTTCCCGCTGTCCATGCCCGGCGTCGTCGCCGGCACCCTGCTGACCTTCATCCCGGCCGCCGGCGACTACATCAACGCCGAACTGCTGGGCTCCACCGACCAGAAGATGATCGGCAACGTCATCCAGTCGCAGTTCCTGCGGGTCCTGGACTACCCGACCGCCGCCGCGCTCTCCTTCATCCTCATGGCGGCCATCCTCGCCATGGTCACGTTCTACATCCGCAAGTCCGGGACGGAGGATCTGGTCTGATGGCGGCAACCGACACCCCCGTGCAGGACCCGACCGCGCGTACGGCTCCGGCAGCCGCCCCGGCGCCCCGGCGCAGCTCCGGCAAGGGCCTGCGCTGGCTGCGCCGCAACGTCATCACCCTGGCGGGACTGGCCACGCTGGCCTACCTGATCCTGCCGAACATCGTGGTGATGGTCTTCTCCTTCAACAAGCCCAACGGGCGCTTCAACTACCAGTGGACGCGGTTCTCCACCGACGCCTGGACCGATCCGTGCGGCGTCGCCGACATGTGCGGCTCGCTCGGGCTGAGCCTGGAGATCGCGGTCTGGGCCACCGTGGGCGCCACCGTCCTCGGCACCATGATCGCGTTCGCGCTGGCCCGCTACCGCTTTCGGGCCCGTGCGGCCGTCAACACCCTGATCTTCCTGCCGATGGCGATGCCCGAGGTCGTGATGGCCGCCTCGCTGGCCACCCTCTTCCTCAACATGGGCATCCAGTTCGGCTTCTGGACGATCCTCATCGCGCACATCATGTTCTGCCTGAGTTTCGTCGTCACCGCCGTCAAGGCCCGCGTGATGAGCATGGACCCGCGACTGGAACAGGCCGCCCAGGACCTCTACGCCTCCCCGGCGCAGACCTTCCTGCGGGTGACGCTGCCGATCGCCGCGCCCGGCATCGCGGCCGGCGCCCTGCTGTCCTTCGCGCTCTCCTTCGACGACTTCATCATCACCAACTTCAACGCCGGCTCCACCGTGACCTTCCCCATGTTCGTCTGGGGATCGGCACAGCGGGGCACACCCGTTCAAATCAATGTCATCGGTACGGCGATGTTCCTGGTCGCCGTCCTGTGCGTGCTTGCCGGCCAGGTGGCCGGGAAGCGACGCAATCGGAGCAAGCGCAGCTAGAGGAGCTGAGAACCATGGCACGAGCTGCCATGCCGAAGAGCTCGGGGGCCTCCCCCGTCCACGCGTTGGCCGACGCCGCCCTCACGCCGTACTGGCTGGAGGACCCGGCCCGGCCGGCCGCCGAACCGGCACTCGTCGGCGACGAGCACTGCGACCTGCTGGTCGTCGGCGGGGGGTACTCCGGACTGTGGACCGCGCTGCTCGCCAAGGAGCGCGACCCGCACCGCGATGTCGTCCTCATCGAGGGCCAGGAGATCGGCTGGGCCGCCTCCGGCCGCAACGGCGGCTTCTGCGCCGCCTCACTCACCCACGGCCTGGGCAACGGACTGTCCCGCTGGCCCGGCGAACTCGCCAAACTGGAGGAGCTGGGCGCCCGCAACCTCGACGCCATCGAGGACGCCGTAGCCCGCTACGCCATCGACTGCGACTTCGAGCGCACCGGCGAGATCGACGTCGCCACCGCCCCGCACCAGGTCGCCGAGCTCCGCGAGATGGCCGAGGAGGCCGAGCAACTCGGCGTGGCCGGGCAGGAGTTCCTCGACCGCGACGCGGTGCGCGCCGAGGTCGACTCGCCCACCTTCCTCGCCGGCCTCTGGGACCGCACCGGCGTCGCCATGGTGCACCCGGCCAAGCTCGCCTGGGGCCTGAAGCGGGCCTGCCGCTCCCTGGGCGTCCGCATCTACGAGCACACCCCCGGCACCGAGCTGTCCTCGCGCGGCGCGGGCATCGCGGTCCGCACCCCGTACGGCCGGGTCTTCGCCCAGCACGCGGCGCTGGCCACCAACGCCTTCCCGTCGCTGGTCAAGCGGATCCGCCCGTTCGTCGCGCCGGTCTACGACTACGCCCTGATGACGGAGCCGCTCAGCGCCGAGCAGCTCGCCGCCATCGGCTGGAAGAACCGGCCGGGCCTGAGCGACAGCGCCAACCACTTCCACTACTTCCGCATCACCGCCGACAACCGCATCCTGTGGGGCGGCTACGACATCATCTACCGCTACGGCGGCGGCGTCCGGGCCGAGTACGACCACCACCCGGACACCTACCGCAAGCTCGCCCAGCACTTCTTCACCTGCTTCCCGCAGTTGGAGGGCCTCCGCTTCACCCACACCTGGGGCGGCGCGATCGACACCTGCTCCCGTTTCTCGGCGTTCTTCGGCACCGCCCACGGCGGCCGGACGGCGTATGCGCTCGGCTACACCGGCCTCGGCGTCGGCGCCACCCGCTTCGGCGCGGAGGTGATGCTGGACCTGCTGTCGGGGGAGCGCACCGAGCGGACCGAACTGGAGATGGTGCGGAGCAAGCCGCTGCCGTTCCCGCCCGAGCCGGTGCGTTCGCTGGGCATCGGCATCACCCAGTGGTCGATGACCCGCGCCGACGAGAACGGCGGCCGGCGCAACCTGTGGCTCAAGGCCATGGACAAGGTCGGTCTGGGCTTCGACAGCTGACCGGCTGATCCTTCCGACGCCCGTCCGGGGCGGGCGGCCCGCGCGGCCGCCCGCCCCTCGCGCGTTCCCGGGCCTCGCGCCCGCGCGGGCAAATTCCTCCGCCGACCCGCGTAAGGATCACCGCGCGCCCCCTTCTCCCCTGAGTGACACGGCCCGCCCGGGCCGGGAAAGGGGAGCGGAAGAGATGACCACCACGGGGGCGAACGCCGCAGTGGACTGGCTGGTGTCGGCCGCACCGGACCCCGACGCCTGCCGCCGCGCATGGGAGCGCAATCCGCTCGGGGTGGCCCTGTTGGAGGCCGGCCGCTGCTGGGACGTCCTGGTGCCCCACCCCGGCCGGGCGACCGGCGGCGTCCGCTGGCTGGTCCCGCCGGACGGCTCCGGGACGCTCACCGACCCGGTCGCGCTGGAGCTGGCGCTGCACACGGCGGTCGCGGCCCCCGACCGGGGGCGGTGAGCGCGCGGGTCCGGACCCGATGATCCGGACCCGCACGGTGTTAGCCAGGTGTTAGCGGATCAACAGCGGCCACCGGCAGATTGACGGGTGCGAACGGACGACCGGACGCGCACCTGACCACGAGGGGACACCATGTCGCACCGCAGCACGCTCCGCCGGGGCCGCGCCGCCGTCGTCGCCGGCCTGATCGCCAGCGCCGGGCTCGGCCTCACCGCCTGCACCGGCGGCTCCGCCGGCGCCACCGGCGCCGGCCCGGCCAGCAGCGCCGCCGCCGACGCCCCGGACTCCGCCGCCCAGGGCGGCAGCGGCTCCCAGGGCTCCGGCGGCTCCACCGGCGGTACGGGCACCGCCGCCCGCGGCGCGCACACCGGCGGCGCGCACACCGGTGGCGCGCACACCGGCCAGAAGGACCAGGCCGGCGACCGCGTCGGCCGCTGCACCACCGACGGGCTGCAGGCGGGCTGGGGCTCGGAGGGCGGCGGCGTGCCGGACATGAAGAGCGACCAGCAGCAGATCGCCGCGGTGTGGCTGAAGAACATCGGCGGCGCCCCGTGCACCCTCTCCGGCTTCCCGGGCGTCCAGATCAAGGGCACCGACGGCTCCACCTGGGACCTGGCCCGCTCGTCGAAGAAGCCCGTGCCGACGGTGCTGAAGCCGAACGCGCACACCTCGTTCACGATCGCCCTGCTGCCCACCACCCGCGCGGACGACAAGAAGGTCGAGCCCGGCCAGCTGCTCATCACCCCGCCGAACGAGCAGAAGCACTTCCAGCTCCAGTGGCCCTACGGCGGCGCCATCCTGGACCAGTCCGGCGCCACCCACCCCGGCACCTTCGTCAACCCGATCAATGTGCAGTAACTGTCCTTGTGCGACAGTGAATTGACGAAGCGTCAGCCACCTGGGCCTGAGGCCGGGCCGCGCGACGGGGCAGTCGACCGCGACTGCGACCGCGGCCTCGGCATCAGCCCCGGCCTCGGCATCAGACCTGGCCCCGGCCCCGGCTTCGGCCCCGGTCGCGTCAGCCGGTTCCCGCCCCCGGGCCCCGGCCACCGGCCGACCCGCCCCACCGGTCGCACACCACGCACCACAGCGGCAGCAGCACCCCCGCCAGGCACCAGCCGCCCAGCACGTCCAACGGCCAGTGGTACCCCTGCCGCACCAGCCCCAGCCCGACCCCCGCATTGAGCAGTCCGGTCCCCGCCGCGACCGCCCACGCGCCGGGAGCCACGGCCGCCTTCCGGCCGCTCGACCGCCGCGCCGCCGTCCGGCCGCCCCTGCGCGCCGCGTACGCCTGGGTCAGCAGCAGCGCCACCAACCCGTACGCGACGGCCGCCGTCGCCCCGTGCCCCGACGGATAGAACCCCTCGTGCGACCCGGCCATCCGGGGCGGTCCCGGCCGGTCCAGCCAGACCTTGAACGGGACGACGAGCGCCGGCACGGCGGCCAGGGCCCCCAGCGCGGCGACCGACGGCAACCACGCCCGAACGGGCCTACCCGGCCCGCCCCGCCGCAGCCGCCACACCGCCCATCCCGCCGCCGCCATCAACACCGGCAGCGCCACCGCCGTATTGCCGAGATCGGCGAAGAACTGGGCGAGCGGCCCGGGAACGGCGCTCGCCGCCGCCCCGCGGCCCAGTCGCTCGTCGAGCCCGCGCACCGCGCCGCGGGCCGCCACCTGCCAGGTGACCAGCCCGAAGAGCACCGCACTGCACAGCGCCACGAGCCCGTACCGCCGAGCCGACCGCACACCATCGGAACGAGAGCCGCCAGAGCCGCCAGAGCCGCCAGTGGGGCCGGAGGAGCCACCGGCACCACCAGCACCACCGTCACCGTCGGCCCCACTGGCAGCCCCGTCACCAGACGACAGGCCGCCGCGCCACCACCCCATCAGATGAAACACCCCCGATACCCCCGATATCCCTGATACCCCCAGCGCCGCCGACAGCCCCAACGCCCCCGACATTCCCGACCCCCCGAACCCCGCAAAGAAAACCGGCGCAGCGAATGCGGCAAACGCCGCAAAACAAAAAAATGCGGCCGCTCCGGAACAGGGGGGGTGGTTCCGGAGCGGCCGCGAGGACCGGTGTCCCGCGCGCCCCGGGGGGTCTGGGGCGGGCGGACATCCGATCGGTGAGGATTCCCGGAGACCCTCGTGCCAGGGGTCCCGGTGGTGTGCGCGAGGGCACGGCCAGGTCGAAGCTGGGGGAGCGCCGACCGGGCATCGCCCGCAGTCCCCTGTGGGCGAGGTGTTTCTCTCATCTGCAGAAACCGTACGGCACCGGAAGCGCGCCCCGTAAGCCGCATCACGCGCCCGCCATTGCCCCCGCACATCTTCTTCACGCGCCCCCTTCACCGCCCCGGTCGGCGCCCCCGCCCCTCCACCGTGGCGGCGACGGCGAAACGGGGCGCGGCCCGGGACACGGTCCGCACCGTGCCCCGGGCCGCGCCCGGAAGGTTCCGCTCACCCGCGTCCGTGCGACGCGACCGCTCAGAGCGCGCCGAACGCCGCCTCGAGGATGTCCAGACCCTCGTTCAGCAGGTCCTCGCCGATGACCAGCGGCGGCAGGAAGCGCAGCACGTTGCCGAAGGTGCCGGTCGTCAGCACCAGCAGGCCCTCCTGGTGGCACGCCTTGGCGAGCGCGCCGGTGACCTCCGGGTTCGGGTCCTTGGAACCGGACTTGACCAGCTCGATCGCGATCATCGCGCCGCGGCCGCGGACCTCGCCGATGATGTCGAACTTCTCCTGCATCGCGGTGAGGCGGCCCTTCATGACCTCCTCGATGCGCTTGGCCTTGGCGTTCAGGTCCAGCTCGCGCATGGTCTCGATGGAGCCGAGCGCGGCGGCGCAGGCCACCGGGTTGCCGCCGTAGGTGCCGCCCAGGCCGCCCGCGTGCGCGGCGTCCATGATCTCGGCGCGGCCGGTGACGGCGGCCAGCGGCAGGCCGCCCGCGATGCCCTTGGCGGTCGTGATGAGGTCCGGGACGACGCCCTCGTCCTCACACGCGAACCACTGACCGGTACGGCAGAAGCCGGACTGGATCTCGTCCGCGACGAAGACGATGCCGTTTTCCTTCGCGAAGTTCGCGATGGCCGGGAGGAAGCCCTTGGCCGGCTCGATGAAGCCGCCCTCGCCGAGCACCGGCTCGATGATGATCGCCGCGACGTTCTCCGCGCCGATCTGCTTGGTGATCTGCGTGATGACCTGGTCGACGGCCTCCTGCGCGCAGTTCTCCGGGCCGGTCAGCCAGCGGTAGGGGTAGGCCAGCGGTACGCGGTAGACCTCGGGCGCGAACGGGCCGAAGCCGTGCTTGTACGGCATGTTCTTCGCGGTCAGCGCCATCGTCAGGTTCGTCCGGCCGTGGTAGCCGTGGTCGAACACGACGACCGCCTGGCGCTTGGTGTACGCACGCGCGATCTTGACGGCGTTCTCCACCGCCTCGGCACCCGAGTTGAACAGCGCCGACTTCTTCGCGTGGTCGCCCGGCGTCAGGTCGGCCAGCTGCTCACAGACCTCGACGTACGTCTCGTACGGCGTGACCATGGCACAGGTGTGGGTGAAGTCCGCGAGCTGCGCGGTGGCCCGGCGGACCACGGCCTCCGCGCTGTTGCCGACCGAGGTCACCGCGATACCGGAGCCGAAGTCGATCAGAGAGTTGCCGTCCACGTCCTCCAGGACACCGCCGCCCGCGCGCTTGACGAAGACGGGCAGCACCGCGCCGACGCCGGCGGCCACGGTCTCCTGCTTGCGGGCCCACAGCTCCTGGGACTTGGGGCCGGGGATCGCGGTGACGACGCGACGCTCCTGGGGGAGGGCGGGGCCTCCGGACAGTTCGGTCATGGCAGTCTCCTGGGGGTGGAACACGGACGTACAGAGGTACGTGCAGAGGTCTTGTTCTCGCAGGTTAGGGGCGTTGGGCCGGGTCTGGCATGTTCCGTTCGGGAGAAGTGCGCGTGTTGCGTTGTCCGCACCGGACATAGCCACGGGGCGGGGCCAGTAAATTGAGCGGCGGCACGCCCGGCGAGGGCGCGCCAGCGCGGGCATGACAACGACAGGCCGGCGAACCGACGCGGCAGGCCACGTCTCAAGGGGGACAAGGGGCACCGGATGGACACCGAGGGCACGCAGGACGCACGCAACATCCGCTCCGACCAGGTCCCCAGGCCGGCGCACCCCGCGGAGCCGCCGCCACGCCCGGCTGCGCCCCCGGCGTACGCCGCCCCGCCCGCAAGCGGCGGTACGGCCGGGCCCCGGGGTGGCTCGCGGACCGGCGAGGGGCCGCAATCCCCCCTCATGGCGTGGCTGGGCACACCGCGCGTGCCGGCCGGACCGGGCGTCTGGGCCTTCGGGCACCGGCCCAAACCGAAGGGCGAGCCGCACGAGATCGCGGTGCCGCAGCTGATCGCCGGGGCGGTCGTCTCGGCCCTGTGCGCCTGGCTGATCTGGTCGCTCCTGATGAACGACTACCTCGGCCCCTACTGGAAGTGGCCGCGAGAGGTGATGCTGCCCGACTCCTGGAAGACGGGGAACGCCAACGTCGTCTCTTCCTTCGTGTACATGGCGATCGTCCTCGGAGCGATCGCCATCGTCTTCGGCCGGATCGGACGGTGGCCGGAACTCCTCCGGCGGCTGGTCACCCCCGTGGTGGACCGGCTGTGGGCCAGGCTCCCCGAGTGGCTGGCCCCCAAGGATCCGAGTTCGCTGCCCAGCGGGCAGCTGATGGCCCGCACGGGCGCCACGCTGGTGATCGTCTGGCTTCTCTGGCAGTGGTGCACCGACAAGACCACCGACTCCTCCCTCCTGATGCTCCAACTGGAGAACCTGACGCCGGTGTCGGGGCAGCAGGCGTCGTTCTTCTACTACGCCACGAGCTTCGAACTCCTCGACCTCGGCGCGCTGTTGCTCCTCTTCAGCAGGTTCGCCTGCCTGGGCGAGTTGCGCCGCCGCTACCTCGCGTCGGGGAAGCGCGGCCCGCAGCAGGGCACCCGGAAGGCCGCCGCATCCGGCGTCCGCCCTCTGGAGGTCGATCAGGCCGAGTGGACGGATCTGCGTGCTGCCGGTGCGGCGACGGCGGCCGACCGGCTGGCGCAGGAAGCGCGTTCCGGACTCATGAACGACGTCGATCACGCCCGGATCGGCCGTGCCTGGCAAACCGTCCAGACGCAGCCGAGCCGCCTCCCCGCCTTCATCGACGGTGTGCACAAGTACGGGTCGGCTGCGTTCCCGCACCCGTCCGGTGCGCGCGATCTGCACCCCCGCACCGCGCGGCACGACCTCGTCACCGCACAGGTGCGCATCGGCACGGCATCCGAGGATGTACGCAACCCCTACAACCGACGGGGTGCGGGGGTCGCACTCGAACCCGACGTGCTCGGCACGTCGCTGCTCGCGGTCGGCCCGGCCGGGTCGGGGAAGACCACCCGGCTGGTGCGCCCGCTGGTGGAGGCGATGTGCCTGCAGGCGCTCTCCGGACGTGCCACCGTCGTCTCCGTCGGGCCTGCCAGCGCGGCGTCCGTGGCCGACGATGCCTTCGACGCCGTGGTGAGGGTCGGCCACCGGGACGCCGCCTGCAGCCTGGACCTGTACGGCGGAACCACCGATCCCGACGAGGCTGCCGCGATGCTGGCCGAGGCGTTGGTGGGAGACCTGGTGGCCACGGTGGCCGGTGACGGCCACCGGGCGGCGGCCGTGCTCGGCCAACTGCTCGGGCCGTTCCGCGCTGCGCACGGAAGGTTCCCCCGGATTCCGGAGCTTCGGGAACTGCTGGACGGCTCACCGCAGGCACTGACGGGACTGCGGGCGGCCCTCGAAGCGAACGGGGAGAACCACTCGCTGCGCGAACTGGACGTGCGGGCACGGCAGTCGGAGCGCCCGGGCGACCCCGGAGTGCTGCTCGCCGACCGGATCGCCCTGCTGGACAGGCCGGCCTTCGCGGGGCTGTTCGACCCCTCGGACGGCTCGCGTCAGGTGTCGCTGCGTTCCCTGGACCGCCCGATGCGGATCCGGATCGACCTCCCCGAGCGCGGACATGCCGATGCCTCGCGGATTCTGGCGCGCCTGGTCCTCGCGCAGTTCACCGAGTGCGCGGTGACGCGAGCGGACCGGTCCCTTTTTGCCTGCCTGGTAGTCGACGATGCATCACACGTCATCACGCAGGAGGCGCTGCGGGGGCTCCAGCGACTGCGGACGGCGAACGCGGGCGTAGCCCTGACGGTGCGGGCGCTGGACGATGTCCCGGAGTCGCTGCGCGGTGCGTTGCTGGGCGCGGTCGGCTGCCGGATGGCCTTCGCCGGTGTGACCACCTGGGACGGGGCGCGGTTCGCCGAGGTCTGGGGCAAGGCGTGGGTGGAGACCAGGGACGTCACGGACCGTCAGATCGTCTCGGACGAACCGTTCACCAAGGTCATGCACTCCATCCGGCGACTGGTCACCGGGAAGAACGTGACGGCCAAGGCGGTGACCGTGCGCACGGTGGAGCGGGAACGCTGGTCGGCGTCGGACCTCGCCAATTCGGTGCCACCGGGCCACGCGGTACTGTCCGTGACCTCCGTGACCGGGGAATCGGCCCCACCCGTCCTCATCGACCTCCGCCCCTGACACCCCACCCCCGACCTCCCGCACCCCCACCGCGACCGTGATCGTTCCAGGCGGGAGTGCGGGAGTGCGGGAGTGCGGGAGTGCGGGAGTGCGGGGGTGCGGGCGCGCGGAGGCGCGAGGGCGGGGTGTCCGGGGCGTCTTCCGGCAGACCATGCCGCGGCCTCGGCGCGGCGGTGGAGCGGTGGTGAAGCGGCCCGGATCCGGCTTCCGGTCCGAATGCCCGTGCCCGGGAGTGTTCGCGAAACCCTCCGCTGAGGCAGAATCGACACCAGCCGTTCATACAGGGCGGCGCACATGCCAGCCGTTCATACGGGCGGCGCAGGCGATCGGCGGGAGTCGGCAGGGGGCCGACAGGGGACTCGGCCGTCGGTCGTGGTCGTGCCGTCCGCCGGAGCCATCGAAGGTCTCATGCCGCACACCCTCGCCTCCCTGGTCAACCACACCGCGCTCAAGCTGACCGTGCTCGCGGGCGAGGACCGGCTGGACGTCCCGGTGCGGTGGGCGCACGCCAGTGAGCTGATCGACCCGGTGCCCTACATGGAGGGCGGCGAGCTGCTGCTGATCACCGCGCTCAAGCTGGACGCCGAGGACCCCGAGACCGCGGACCGGTACGTGCGGCGGGTCGCCGAGGCCGGTGTGGTCGGGCTGGGTTTCGCGGTCGGGGTGAACTACGAAGGGGTGCCCGAGGCGCTGGTCGACGCGGCCCGGCGGCAGCACCTGCCGCTGCTGGCGGTGCCGCGCCGGACGCCGTTCATCGCGATCAGCAAGGCGGTGTCGGCTGCCGTGGCGGCCGACCAGTACCGCGCGGTGACCGCCGGCTTCGAGGCGCAGCGCGAACTGACCCGGGCGGCGCTCGGCGCCGAGGGCCCGGCGGAGCTGCTGGCCCGGCTCGCGGCGCACCTGGACGGCTGGGCGGCGCTCTACGACGCCTCGGGCGCGGTGGTGGCGGCCGCCCCCGACTGGGCGGCGCGGCGGGCGGCCCGGCTCGCCGAGGACGTGGCGCGGCTGCGGGAGCGGCCGGCGCCGGCCAGTTCCGTCGTCAGCGACACCGACGGCGACGACCGGGTGGAGCTCCAGTCGCTGGGCACCGGCCGGCGGGCCCGCGGGGTGCTCGCCGTGGGGACCGCCGCGCCGCTCGGCACCGCGGAGCGGTACGCGGTGCACTCCGCGGTGGCGCTGCTGACCCTGACCACCGAGCGGTCCCGGGCGCTCCAGGACGCCGAGCAGCGACTGGGCGCCGCGGTCCTGAAGATGCTGCTGGCCGGCGAGCCGGACCACGCCCGGGCGGTGGCGGGGCGGCTCTACGGAGGGCTGCTGGACGCCCCGTTCCGGATGGTGGTGGCCGAGCCGGTGCCCGCCGACGACCAGTCGTCCGCCGCCAAGCACTCGGCGTCTTTCGAACAGGGCGGAGCCGCGTCGTCGACGGGCGCCGGCACCGCGGCCGTGCTGGACGCGCTCGCCGACGCCATGGAGTCCGCCGCCGCCCGCACCGGCGAGGCGGTGCTCGCCGTACCGGACGGCGGCCGGCTGATCGTGCTGGTCGCGGACGGCGGGGCGGCCGCGGACGCCGGCACCGCGTTCGCCGCCGCGACCGAGGCCCGCCTCGGCTCCCAGGCCCGTCCGCGCGGCCGGAACGGCCGGACCGGCGCCGGCCGGGAGAGCGAGGGGCTGGCCGCCGGCCTCTCCGCGCCCACCGGCCCGATGGGCGCCGCCAACGCCTACCGCCAGGCCGAGCAGGCGCTCTCCGTCGCCCGCCGCCGCGGCCGCGCCCTGGTGGAGCACGAGGACGTGGCGGCCGGCTCGGTCCTGCCGCTGCTCGCGGACGACGCGGTGCGGGCGTTCGCCGACGGGCTGCTGCGGGCGCTGCGCGAGCACGACGCGACCGGGCGCGGCGACCTGGTGGCGTCGCTGCGCGCCTGGCTGGCCCGGCACGGCCAGTGGGACGCGGCCGCCGCCGACCTGGGCGTCCACCGCCACACGCTGCGCTACCGGATGCGGCGGGTGGAGGAGATCCTGGGCCGCTCGCTGGACGATCCGGACGTCCGGATGGAGCTGTGGCTGGCGCTGAAGGCGACGGCGGCGCAGGTGGGGGAGTAGGGCGCGCGGAGCACCCGGGGCGGGCGGGTCCCGGGCGGAGACGTCCGGCCCGGCCGTGCCGCGCCCGGGGTGCCGGGGTGCGGATCCGGGTCCGTGGCGCGGGCGCCGCGCCGTCGGCGGCGGCCCCGTGGACTCCACCGCGGAGAGGCGACCTGGTGGATTACGCCGCTTCGGACAAGCGCCAGGAGGCCGTCGCACCCCTACGGTGGGCTTCAGAGTCCTACGCCAAGCCGCTCCCAGAGCTGCGCGTGCACCACCCACCATCACTGAAGGGCCGGGATCCACTGTGCCGAACACTGCTGCAGCCCCCACCGCCTTCTGGCTCGCCGGCCGTGAGGCCACCGGCGAGACCACCTTCGACGTCACCTCCCCCTGGGACGGACGTCTCGTCGGCACGGTGAGCGTTCCCACCGAGGCCCAGGTCGAGGAGGCCGTCGCCGCCTCCGTCGCGGTCCAGGACGAGCTGGCCGCGACCCCCGCCCACGTGCGGGCCGCCGCTCTGGACCACGTGGTGCGCGGGCTGGTGGAGCGCACCGAGGAGATCGCCCAGCTGATCTCCGCGGAGAACGGCAAGCCCATCAAGTGGGCCCGCGGCGAGGTCGGCCGCGCCATCTCGGTGTTCCGCTTCGCGGCCGAGGAGGCCCGCCGCTTCAACGGCGGCGAGGCGCAGCGCCTGGACACCGACGCGGGCGGCGCCGGCCGACTCGCGCTGACCCGCCGCTTCCCGCGCGGCACGGTCCTGGGCATCGCGCCGTTCAACTTCCCGCTGAACCTCTGCGCCCACAAGATCGCCCCGGCCATCGCCGCCGGCGTCCCGATCCTCCTCAAGCCGGCCCCGGCCACCCCGCTCTCCGGCCTGATCATCGGCGAGCTGCTGGCCGGCACCGACCTGCCCGCCGGCTCCTGGTCGATCCTCCCGGTCCCCAACGACCGCATGGAGGCGCTGGTCCAGGACGAGCGGCTGCCGGTCATCTCCTTCACCGGCTCCGACACGGTCGGCTACGCCATCCTCGACTCGGTGCCGCGCAAGCACTGCACCCTGGAGCTGGGCGGCAACGGCGCGGCCGTCGTCCTGTCCGACTGGTCCTCCGAGCAGGACCTGGACTGGGCGGCGCAGCGCATCGCCACCTTCTCCAACTACCAGGGCGGCCAGTCCTGCATCTCGGTGCAGCGGGTCATCGCCGACGCCTCGGTCTACGACCGGCTGGTCGCCAAGGTCGTGGAGCGCGTCGAGGCCCAGGTCACCGGCGACCCGACCGACCCGGAGACCGAGGTCGGCCCGCTGGTCAGCGAGGCCGCGGCCCAGCGCGTGGAGTCCTGGGTGAACGACGCCGTCGAGCGCGGCGCCAAGCTCCTCACCGGCGGCAAGCGCGACGGCGCCTCCTACGCGCCGACCGTGCTGGAGGACGTGCCGGCCGGCGCGACCCTCGCCACCGAGGAGGTCTTCGGCCCGGTGCTCACCCTCAAGAAGGTCGACGGCGTCGACGCGGCGTTCGCAGCCGTCAACGACTCCAAGTTCGGCCTCCAGGCCGGCGTGTTCACCCACGACGCCAGGACCGCCTTCCGCGCCCACCGCGCGCTGGAGGTCGGCGGCGTGGTGATCGGCGACGTGCCGTCCTACCGCGCCGACCAGATGCCCTACGGCGGCGTCAAGCAGTCCGGCGTCGGCCGCGAGGGCGTCCGCTACGCGATGGACGACTACACCTACGAGCGGGTCCTGGTCCTCACCGGACTGGACCTGTAAGCCCGGGAAATCCTGGAACCGGGCGGAGCGGGCCCGTCGGCCCGCCCCGCACCCCCTCCGGTCCGGCCTGGCTCGGTGGACAGCGACGGCCATCCCTGGGCCGTACCGCCCGCCAGGTCCGGCCGGCGCACCCCCCGGCGCCGGCCCCCTCCGCGCGGCGCGCTCCGGCACCCTGTTTCCGGAGCGCGCCGCGTCCCCCGTTTTCCGGCCCTGCCCCCCGACAGGCCGCACTTCCGACGCTACGGCCCCGTTCCGCCCCGGTTCCTCCTGACCGAGGCGGATACGGGGTCGTTCCGCAGGGGGGAAGACCGCCCCGCGCGTACAACCAGCGCGGTATGCCGCACCCCCCGAAGGGCCGGTCCGGCACCGTCCGCACCTCGCCGTACGGTGGCCGGATCCCGACGCGGCGGCGCCGTCGGGGCCGCTCGCCCGGCCGGTGCCGGGGACCCGCCCGCGGCCTCCGCTCCGCTGGTGCAATCCGCGCGGATCGGGTACTTGTCACAAGTAGCACTGCCCGGCGGCCGACCGGTCCGCCGGCAGAACTCCCGATCCGCGGCGAGGTGAGCTCCTGATGACCGCTCCGTCCATCCGCAACGTTTCCGAGCGCGAAGCCCGCCGGGTCGCCGAGGCGGCCCGTGAGCAGGACTGGCACAAGCCCAGCTTCGCCAAGGAGCTGTTCCTGGGGCGCTTCCGGCTCGACCTCATCCATCCGCACCCCACCCCCGCGGTGGACGACGTCCGGCGCGGTGAGAAGTTCCTCGCCACGCTGCGGGAGTTCTGCGAGACGCAGGTCGACGGCGCCCGGATCGAACGGGAGGGCCGGATCCCGGACGAGACCGTCCGCGGACTCAAGGAACTGGGCGCCCTGGGCATGAAGATCGACCCGAAGTACGGCGGTCTCGGACTCACCCAGGTCTACTACAACCGCGCCCTGGCCCTGGCCGGCTCGGCCAGCCCGGCGATCGGCGCGCTGCTCTCCGCGCATCAGTCGATCGGCGTACCGCAGCCGCTGAAGCTCTTCGGCACCCAGGAGCAGAAGGAGACGTTCCTGCCGCGGCTGGCCCGTACGGACATCTCGGCGTTCCTGCTCACCGAGCCCGACGTGGGCTCCGACCCGGCCCGGCTGGCGACCGCCGCGGTCCCCGACGGCGACGACTACGTCCTCGACGGCGTGAAGCTGTGGACCACCAACGGCGTCGTCGCCGACCTGCTGGTGGTGATGGCCCGGGTGCCCGCCTCCGAGGGCCACAAGGGCGGCATCACCGCCTTCGTCGTCGAGGCCGACTCGCCCGGCATCACCGTCGAGAACCGCAACGCCTTCATGGGCCTGCGCGGTCTGGAGAACGGCGTCACCCGCTTCCACGACGTGCGGGTCCCGGCCGCCAACCGCATCGGCCCCGAGGGCGCCGGCCTGAAGATCGCCCTGACCACGCTCAACACCGGCCGGCTCTCGCTGCCCGCGATGTGCGCCGGCACCGGCAAGTGGTGCCTGAAGATCGCCCGCGAGTGGTCCGGCGCCCGCGAGCAGTGGGGGCGCCCGATCGCCAAGCACGAGGCGGTCGGCGCCAAGGTCTCCTTCATCGCCGCGACCACCTTCGCCCTGGAGGCGGTCGTCGACCTCGCGTCCCAGATGGCCGACGAGAACCGCAACGACATCCGCATCGAGGCCGCCCTCGCCAAGCTCTACGGCTCCGAGATGGGCTGGCTTATGGCCGACGAACTGGTCCAGATCCGCGGCGGCCGCGGCTTCGAGACCGCCGACTCGCTCGCCGCCCGCGGCGAACGCGCGGTCCCCGCCGAGCAGATGCTGCGGGACATGCGGATCAACCGGATCTTCGAGGGCTCCACGGAGATCATGCACCTGCTGATCGCCCGCGAGGCGGTGGACGCCCACCTCTCCGTCGCCGGCGACCTGATCGACCCCGACAAGACCCTGGCCGACAAGGGCAGGGCGGCCGCCAAGGCCGGCGGCTTCTACGCCCGCTGGCTGCCCAAACTCGTCGCCGGCCCCGGCCAACTCCCGCGCACCTACCAGGAGTTCGGCGAACTCGCGGGCCATCTGCGGTACGTCGAGCGGACCTCGCGCAAGCTCGCCCGGTCCACGTTCTACGCGATGTCCCGCTGGCAGGGGAAGATGGAGACCAAGCAGGGCTTCCTCGGCCGGATCGTCGACATCGGCGCGGAGCTGTTCGCGATGAGCGCGGCCTGCGTCCGGGCCGAGCACCTGCGGCTCACCGGCGACCACGGCCAGGAGGCGCACCAGCTCGCCGACGCCTTCTGCCGGCAGGCCCGGATCCGCGTCGAGGAACTGTTCCACCGGCTGTGGACCAACACCGACGAACTGGACCGCAAGGTCGTCGCCGGGGTCCTCGGCGGCCGCTACACCTGGCTGGAGGAGGGCGTCGTCGACCCCAGCGGGGACGGCGCCTGGATCGCCGACGCCACCCCCGGCCGGAGCACCAAGGACAACGCCCGCCGCCCCTTCCGGTAGACCCCGGCCGCCTCGTACGGACGGCCCACGCGTCGCCCGTACGAGGCGCGGACGCCCTCGGTGGCCGGGGCACCGCACCGACCGGCCACAATGGACCACATGACGGACAGCCTCGCCCACCCGCACCTGCGCTTCGAGCCGGCCACCGGCGACCCGGGAAGCCCCCGGGAGATCGTGATCCTCGGCTCGACCGGTTCGATCGGCACCCAGGCCATCGACATCGTGCTGCGCAACCCCGGCCGGTTCAAGGTCACCGCGCTCGCCGCGTCCGGCGGCCGGGTCGAGCTGCTCGCCGAGCAGGCGCACCGGCTCCAGGTCGCCGCGGTGGCGGTGGCGCGCGAGGAGAAGGTGCCCGCGCTGCGCGAGGCGCTGGCCGCGCACTACGGCGCGGGGGAGCCGCTGCCGGAGATCCTGGCCGGCCCCGACGCGGCCACCGAGCTCGCCGCCTCGCCCTGCCACACCGTCCTCAACGGCATCACCGGCTCCATCGGCCTCGCCCCCACCCTCGCCGCCCTGAAGGCCGGCCGGGTGCTGGCCCTGGCCAACAAGGAGTCGCTGATCGTCGGCGGCCCCCTGGTCAAGGCCGTCGCCAAGCCCGGCCAGATCATCCCCGTCGACTCCGAGCACTCCGCGCTCTTCCAGGCGCTGACCGGCGGCACCCGCGCCGAGGTCCGCAAGCTGGTGGTCACCGCCTCCGGCGGCCCGTTCCGCGGCCGCACCCGGCGCGAACTGGCCGGCGTCACCCCCGAGCAGGCGCTGGCCCACCCCACCTGGTCCATGGGCCCGGTCGTCACCATCAACTCCGCGACCCTGGTCAACAAGGGCCTGGAGGTCATCGAGGCGCACCTGCTCTTCGACGTCCCCTTCGACCGCATCGAGGTCGTCGTCCACCCGCAGTCCTACGTCCACTCGATGGTGGAGTTCACCGACGGCTCCACCCTCGCCCAGGCCAGCCCGCCCGACATGCGGATGCCGATCGCGCTGGGCCTGGGCTGGCCCGACCGGGTCCCCGACGCGGCCCCCGGCGTCGACTGGAAGACCGCCACGACCTGGGAGTTCTTCCCGCTCGACCAGGACGCCTTCCCGTCCGTGCCGCTGGCCTGCCGGGTCGGCGAACTGGGCGGCACCGCCCCGGCCGTCTTCAACGCCGCGAACGAGGAGTGCGTGGCGGCGTTCCTCACCGGCGGGCTGCCGTTCACAGGGATTGTGGATACCGTCGCCGCAGTGGTCGACGAAGGGCTGGCATCCGGAGTGGTGAAGAAGCAGCACCGAAACGGAGCCCGCCCCGGCAGCACGCCCGGCGACGGAACCTCCCTGACCGTCGCGGACGTCCTGCAGGCCGAGACCTGGGCGCGCGCCCGCGCCCGCGAACTGGCCGCCGCGGCGGCACGCACACCCTCGGAGGCTCGCGCATGACGACCTGGATGACCATTCTCGGCATAGTCGTCTTCGTCGCCGGCCTGCTGTTCTCCATCGCCTGGCACGAGCTCGGCCACCTCAGCACGGCCAAGATGTTCGGCATCCGCGTGCCGCAGTACATGGTGGGCTTCGGGCCGACGATCTTCTCCCGCAAGAAGGGCGACACCGAGTACGGCATCAAGGCGATCCCGCTGGGCGGCTACATCCGGATGATCGGCATGTTCCCGCCCGGCGACGACGGGAAGCTCCAGGCCCGCTCCACCTCGCCGTTCCGCGGCATGATCGAGGACGCCCGCTCGGCGGCCTTCGAGGAGCTCCAGCCCGGCGACGAGCACCGGCTCTTCTACACGCGCAAGCCCTGGAAGCGCGTGATCGTGATGTTCGCCGGCCCGTTCATGAACCTGGTCCTGGCCGTGGTGATCTTCATGAGCGTGCTGATGGGCTTCGGCATCAACACCCAGACCACCCAGGTCAGCTCGGTCTCCGACTGCGTCATCGCGGCCTCCGCGCAGACCGACAAGTGCCCGTCCGGCGCCAAGGACTCCCCGGCCAAGGCCGCCGGCCTGCGCGCCGGCGACAAGATCGTCTCCTTCAACGGCCGCGCCGTCCCCGACTGGGGCACCCTCCAGGAGCAGATCCGCAGGACCACCGGACCGGCCACGCTCGTCGTCGAGCGGCACGGCGCCCGGCAGACGCTGCACGCCGACCTCATCGAGAACAAGGTCGCCAAGACCGACGGCCGCGGCGGCTACGTCCCCGGCCAGTACGTCACCGCCGGCTTCCTCGGCTTCACCCCGGCCAGCGGCATCGTCCAGCAGTCCTTCGGCCAGTCCGTCGACCGCATGGGCAACATGGTCCAGCAGGGCGCCGCGTCGCTGATAAGCCTCCCCGGCAAGATCCCGGACCTGTGGAACGCGGCCTTCAACGGCGCCGAGCGCAAGCAGGACTCCCCGATGGGCGTGGTCGGCGCGGCCCGCGTCGGCGGCGAGGTCTTCTCGCTCCACATCCCGCCGGAGCAGCGGGTGGCGACCATGCTCTTCCTGGTCGCCGGCTTCAACCTCTCGCTGTTCCTGTTCAACATGCTGCCGCTGCTGCCGCTGGACGGCGGCCACATCGCCGGCGCCCTGTGGGAGTCGCTGCGGCGCGCCTTCGCCAAGGTCGTCCGGCGCCCCGACCCCGGCCCCTTCGACGTGGCCAAGCTCATGCCGATCGCCTACGTCGTCGCCGGGATCTTCATCTGCTTCACCCTGCTGGTGCTGGTCGCCGACGTGGTGAACCCGGTGAAGCTGACATAGGCCGCGAAAACCCCCGGCCGGGCACGCTGCCACCGTATGGGCGTGCCCGGCCGCCCCCTTTCGTGGGGCCTCAGGGTTCGATGTGCCTCCGGCAACCCGGGTGCCGTAGGCTCGATGACCGGAAGCCCGCCGAATCCGGGCCTTGATCCAAAACCTTGGGGTTGCTCGCCAGATGACTGCCATCGCACTGGGAATGCCGGACGTCCCGACCAAGCTCGCCGACCGCCGGGTCAGCCGCAAGATCCAGGTCGGTACGGTCGCCGTGGGTGGGGACGCACCGGTCTCGGTGCAGTCGATGACGACCACCCGGACTTCCGACATCGGCGCCACGCTCCAGCAGATCGCCGAGCTCACCGCCTCCGGCTGCCAGATCGTCCGGGTCGCCTGCCCCACCCAGGACGACGCCGACGCGCTCTCGGTGATCGCGAGGAAGTCGCAGATCCCGGTGATCGCCGACATCCACTTCCAGCCGAAGTACGTCTTCGCCGCCATCGACGCCGGCTGCGCCGCGGTCCGGGTCAACCCCGGCAACATCAAGCAGTTCGACGACAAGGTCAAGGAGATCGCCAAGGCGGCCTCCGACGCCGGCACCCCGATCCGGATCGGCGTCAACGCCGGCTCCCTGGACCGGCGCCTGCTCCAGAAGTACGGCAAGGCCACCCCCGAGGCCCTGGTCGAGTCCGCCCTGTGGGAGGCGTCCCTCTTCGAGGAGCACGGCTTCCGCGACATCAAGATCTCGGTCAAGCACAACGACCCGGTCGTGATGGTCAACGCCTACCGCCAGCTCGCCGCCCAGAGCGACTACCCCCTCCACCTCGGCGTCACCGAGGCCGGCCCCGCCTTCCAGGGCACCATCAAGTCCGCGGTCGCCTTCGGCGCGCTGCTCAGCGAGGGCATCGGCGACACCATCCGGGTCTCGCTCTCCGCCCCGCCCGTGGAGGAGGTCAAGGTCGGCATCCAGATCCTGGAGTCCCTCAACCTCCGCCCCCGCCGCCTGGAGATCGTCTCCTGCCCGTCCTGCGGCCGCGCCCAGGTCGACGTCTACAAGCTCGCCGACGAGGTCACCGCGGGCCTGGAGGGCATGGAGGTCCCGCTCCGGGTCGCCGTCATGGGCTGCGTCGTCAACGGCCCCGGCGAGGCCCGCGAGGCCGACCTCGGCGTCGCCTCCGGCAACGGCAAGGGCCAGATCTTCGTCAAGGGCGAGGTCATCAAGACCGTCCCCGAGTCCAAGATCGTCGAGACCCTCATCGAAGAGGCCATGAAGATCGCCGCGCAGATGGAGGCCGACGGCATCGCCTCCGGCGAGCCGATCGTCACCGCCGCCGGCTGACCGCCGCCGCACCCCGTCCGAGCCCCGCCGCCCTCCCGGGCCGCGGGGCTCGCACCCGTCACCACCAGGAGCCCGGCGTGCTTCCGGGCCCGTGGAGGTACAGTGCCAGGACCTGCTCCGCCCGGCCTCCCAGGCCCCACAACGGTGAGGCTTCCCCACACGTGCTGACGACCACCACCATCAAGGTCCTCGAACCGGGAGAGCTCGACGCGGCCCTCGCGGTCCTGGACCGCGACCCGGTCGCCAACGCCTTCGTCGCCGCCCGGGTCCAGGTCGCCGGCCTCGACCCCTGGCGGCTGGGCGGCGAGATGTGGGGCTGGTACGTCGGCGGCCGACTGGAGTCCCTCTGCTACGCCGGGGCCAACCTCGTCCCCGTCTGCGCCACCCCCGAAGCCGTCCGCGGCTTCGCCGAACGCGCCCGCCGCCAGGGCCGCCGCTGCTCCTCCATCGTCGGCCCGGCCGGCCCCACCGCCGCCCTCTGGTCGCTGCTGGAGCCCCACTGGGGACCGGCCCGCGAGATCCGCGCCCACCAGCCGCTGATGGTCACCCGCACCTCGTCCACCGAGATCGCCCCCGACCCCTGCGTCCGGCGGATCCGCAAGGACGAACTCGACCTGATCATGCCGGCGTGCGTGGCCATGTTCACCGAAGAGGTCGGCATCTCCCCGCTCGCCGGCGACGGCGGACTGCTCTACCAGGCGCGGGTCGCCGAACTCGTCGGCGCCGGCCGCTCGTTCGCCCGCATCGAGGACGGCAAGGTCGTCTTCAAGGCCGAGATCGGCGCCGCCACCCCGCACGCCTGCCAGATCCAGGGCGTCTGGGTCGCCCCCGCACACCGCGGCAAGGGCCTGTCCGAGACCGGCATGGCCGCGGTCCTCCGCTACGCCCTCCACGACGTCGCCCCCGTAGTCAGCCTCTACGTCAACGACTTCAACACCGCCGCCCGCGCCGCCTACCGCCGCGTGGGCTTCGAGGAAGTCGGCGCGTTCATGAGCGTACTTTTCTGAGCCGCCGCCTTGTACGCTCCGACCATGGATGACGTCGCGGTCGGCCCCCTCGATCTCGCTGCCCGCGTGGACGACGCGCTCGCCGTACAAGCCCTCGCCTTCGGACTCGGCGACGACGAGATCGCCGTCCGCCGCCACATCGTGCTGCGCCACCTCGGCTGCCCCGGCGCCCGCGCCCTCGGCGCCACCACCCCCGCCGGCCGGCTCGTCGGCTTCGTCTACGGCATGCCCAACGACCGCGCCCACTGGTGGTCCACCGTCGTGGAGCCCTACCTGCGCAGCCAGGGCTTGGACCACTGGCTCGACGACTCCTTCGTCATCACCGAACTGCACGTCCACCCCGCCTATCAGAACCGCGGCATCGGCCGCGCCCTGATCACCCGCATCACCGACGGCGCCGCGGAACCCCGCAGCATCCTCTCCGCCATCGACACCGAAAGCCCGGCCCGCGGCCTGTACCGCTCCCTCGGCTACCAGGACATCGCCCGCCGCGTGCTCTTCCCGAGCGCACCCACGCCCTACGCGGTGATGGGCGCACCGCTGCCGCTGAAGCGCCCCTGACCAGCCTCCCTCGGACCACCGACGCGCACCCCCACGAACGTCTTCCACCCACCCACGGGAGGTGGGGAGCCTGCGGGGCGGGGTGCCCGGACGTAAAGCGCAGCAGTCCGGGCACCCCCTGCCCCAGAGCCCGGCCCCGCTGCCGACCAGCCCCGCGCAGCGGATACGCATTTCCGTGCGCCACACCCCTGCGGCTAACCTCCAGGGAGTCACCTTTCTTACGCAGGAGAAACTCCCATGGCCAACGCCGCACAGGTCCAGCGCATGTCCCGGTTGATGTTCAAGACACTGCGCGACGACCCGGCCGACGCCGAGGTGCTCAGCCACAAGCTCCTGGTGCGCGCCGGGTTCGTGCGCCGCACCGCCGCCGGTGTCTGGTCCTGGCTGCCGCTCGGCAAGAAGGTCCTCGCCAACATCGAGCGGATCGTGCGCGAGGAGATGGACGCCATCGGCGGCCAGGAGGTCCTGCTGCCCGCCCTTCTGCCGCGGGAGCCCTACGAGGCGACCGGCCGCTGGGAGGAGTACGGCGCCGAGCTGTTCCGCCTGAAGGACCGCAGGGGCGGCGACTACCTCCTCGGCCCCACCCACGAGGAGATCTTCACCCAGCTGGTGAAGGACCAGTGCACGTCCTACAAGGACCTGCCGGTGATCCTCTACCAGATCCAGACCAAGTACCGCGACGAGGCCCGCCCGCGCGCCGGCATCCTGCGCGGCCGCGAGTTCCAGATGAAGGACTCGTACTCCTTCGACACCGCCGACGAGGGCCTCGCCGAGTCCTACGCGCTGCACCGCGCCGCGTACCAGCGGATCTTCGAGCGCCTGGGCCTCGACTACCGCATCTGCGCCGCCACCGCCGGCGCCATGGGCGGCTCGAAGTCCGAGGAGTTCCTGGCCCCGGCCGCGGCCGGCGAGGACACCTTCGCCGACTGCCCGAACTGCGAGTACGCGGCCAACACCGAGGCGATCACCTACGCCCTGAAGCCGGTGGACGGCGCCGGCGTGCCCGCGCTGGAAGAGGTCCCGACGCCGGACACCCCGACCATCGAGACGCTCGCCGCGCACCTGGACGTGCCGGCCTCCGCCACCCTCAAGAACCTCCTGGTGAAGGTGGGCGGCGAGATCGTGGCCGTGGGCGTGCCCGGCGACCGCGAGGTCGACATGGACAAGGTCGAGGCGCACTTCGCCCCGGCCGCCGTCGAGCTGGTGACCGCCGAGGACTTCGTGGGCCGCGACGACCTCGTCCGCGGCTACGTCGGCCCGCAGGGCCTGGAGAAGGTGAAGTACCTCGCCGACCCCCGCATCGCCCCCGGCACCGCCTGGATCACCGGCGCCAACAAGGAAGGCGTGCACGCCAGGAACGTCGTCGCCGGCCGTGACTTCGAGGTCGACGAGTACGTCGACGCGGTCGTGGTGCAGGAGGGCGACCCCTGCCCGAACTGCGGCACCGGCCTGAAGCTGGACCGCGCCATCGAGATCGGCCACATCTTCCAGCTGGGCCGCAAGTACGCCGACGCCTTCCAGCTCGACGTGCTGGGCCAGAACGGCAAGCCGGTCCGCGTGACCATGGGCTCGTACGGCATCGGCGTCTCGCGGGCCGTCGCCGCGCTGGCCGAGCAGCACGCCGACGACAAGGGCCTGTGCTGGCCCCGCGAGGTGGCCCCCGCCGACATCCACGTCGTCGCGGCCGGCAAGGCCAAGCAGACCGAACTCGCCCTGGAGGTCGGCGACCAGCTCGCCGCCGCCGGCCTGCGGGTCCTGGTCGACGACCGGCCCGGCGTCTCGCCCGGCGTGAAGTTCACCGACGCGGAGCTGATCGGCGTGCCGACCATCGTCGTCGCCGGCCGCCGCGCCGCCGAGGGCGTCGTCGAGGTCAAGGACCGCCGCACCGGCGAGCGCGAGGAGCTGACGGTCGAGGAGGCCGTCGCCCGCCTCAGCGCCTGACCGCACACGGCAACGGGCCGGCCGGGGCACCCGCCCCGCCGGCCCGTTGCCGTACCCGCCCGCTACACGTACGCCGCGAACTCCAGCAGCGACTCGCCCCGCCGCCGGTCACCCGACACCGACTCCCGCACCCCTGCGCGCACCGCCCGGTACAGCGTCCAGCCGCGCAGCCGCTCCCGGTCCACGTCCAGCGAGTCGGCCAGCTTCGCCACCCGCCGCCGGGCCGCCGCGGCCGCACCCGACCCGGCCAGCAGATCCTCGAACCGGTCCAGCACCAGCCGCGCCAGGTCGTACGCCCGCTCGCCGACCAGCGGCGACGGCCCCACCGCCAGCCACGGCGCGCGCTCCCCGGCCAGCACCTTGCCCTGCCGGAACGCCCCGTGCAGCACGAACTCCTCCGCCGCCCCGGCCGGCAGCGACCGCCCCAGCTCCAGCACCTCGTCCAGCAGCGGCCCGGCACCCGCCGGCTCCCCGGCCGCCCGGAGCCGCTCCGCGTCCGCCGCGGTCCGCTCCGCCACCGTCGCGAACGGATGCCCCGCCGGCGGCGCCACCCACAGCCGGCGCACCGTGCCGGCCGCCTCCAGCAGCGCCTTGGCCTCCGGCAGCGAGCGCAGCGACACGGATCCCTGCAACCGCTCCAGCAGCAGCGCGCCGCTCGCCTCGTCGGCCCGCAGCAGCCGCACCGCACCCCAGCCGTCCCACACCCGCAGCGCCGCGGCCTCCTGCGCGGCGGCCCGACCCGGCACCGGGAACTTCAGCGCCGCCGGCGTCCCGTCCTGCTGCCGCACGAACGCCACGAGACTGCTGCGGCCACCCGGTGCGTGCACCCGATCCAGCATCAACTCCCAGGCTTCCAGCTGCTGTTGGACCAGCGCCGGCAGCTCCGCCAGCCAGGCCCGTACGGGACCCTCCTGATCGCCGCCGAGCGCGCTCAGCAATCGTTGCGGCGGTTCGATGGGTGCCGTTGCCATGCCTGAGCTGTCCTTTTCGTGGGGGAGTGGCCGCCGCGGCGGCCGGTCGATCACAGCGCGTCGGAGTCGGCGCCCGGGGTACCCGAAGGGGCGGGCGCCGCGGCCCGCTCCACGAGCCCAGGGAAGGCTACGCCGCTGCCCCGCCAGCGGACCGCCCGCACTGCCGCCTCGCGCAGCGCCGCCGCCGCCTCCTTGCGGTGCGCGCCGCCGGCGGCCCGGACGAGGTCCGCGTAGACGGCCGAAACCCGATCCTCCAACTCCGCGGCCAGCCGCACCGCGGCGCCCGCGTCCGGCACCGGGAACGGCAGCGCGTAGCCGGCGGCCGCGGCCTGCGGAGTGCCGCCGAGGTCCCGCACGGCGCGGCTCAGTGCGTCCCGCCGGGACCGATGCGCGTCGTACGCGGCCCGAGCCTCGGTGCGCCGACCGGCCCCGATCCGCCCGCCGACCACGCCGTACCCGTACACCGCGGCGTGCTCCGCCGCCAGCGCGGCCTGAGTCGCCGTCAACTCGTCGCGGTCCCGGCCCCCGTCACGCGGTGCGCCCGTCGTCGTCATACCCCGTTCCTTCTCCTTCTACTGAGGCGCCTCGCCGTTGGCTCCGCGCCGTACGTCATCACCCTGCGCGCCACGGAGCACGGGCTCGGCGGCGTCCGCCTCACCCGGTCTCCGTCAGGAGGTACGCATGGGCCGCTCCCGCCGCCGCGACCGAGGCGAGCAGCCGCGCCAGTTCGGGCGGTGCGGACACCAGGGCCGCCGTACGGGCGTCCGCGAGCGTGCGTTCCGCGTCGGCGAGCGCCGTACGGGCGCCCCGTTCGTCGGCCGGTACGCGGGGCGCACCGGCCCCCCGTGCCGCGCCGGCCGGCGGCGCGGAGGCGGAAGTGGAAGCGGAAGCGGAGGCGCCGGCGGACGGCCGGTCGGAGGCGAACGCCTCGGCGTGGCGGGCGACTTCGGCCCGGAGCGGCCGCAGCGGCGTCCCCAGTGCCGGATGCGCCGCGAGCGTCGCGTCGTACCGCGCGAGCAACGCCGTGCTGTCCCGGGCCGCCCGTGCCCGCAGCCGTTCCGCGGCCGCCGATTGCTCGGGCGCCTCCGCGGCGGGCCGGGCGTGGTCGGCGCACCCGGCGAGCAGCGCCGCACCCCCCAGGGCGGCGCCTGCCAGCAGGGTCGTTCTGCGTGTGAGCGCCACTTTCGGCACGTTGCACTTCCCGGGGTCTTCCGTCGTGATCACCGCAGGCGAGCGTATCCGTGACGACCCACCGAATCGTCAGTACCCCGCCGGAACCGATAGGCTTTGACCCGACACGCGACCTACCCACAACAGCACACGCGGCCGAGGAGTCACCCGGATGAGCACCACCCAGAGCGAGAGGCTGCGCGGACTGCTTGAACCGCTCGTCGCCGCGCGAGACCTGGATCTGGAAGAGATCGAGGTGACCCCGGCCGGCAAGAGTCGGGTGCTGAGGATCGTGGTCGATTCCGACGCGGGCGTCCAATTGGACGAATGCGCCGAGCTGAGCCGCGAGGCGTCCAAGATCCTGGACGACACCGACGCGATGGGCGGCGCCCCGTACACGCTTGAGGTGACCTCGCCCGGCGCCGACCGGCCGCTGACCGAGCCGCGGCACTACCGCCGCGCCGTCGGCCGCCTGATCAAGGCCCGCCTCCACGAGGGCGGCGACCTGGTGGCACGGATCATCGCCATCGACGACACCGGCCTGGACCTGGAGGTTCCGGGGGTCAAGGGGCGCAAGCCGACGGCCCGCCGGGTCGCGTTCGAGGAGATCGCGAAGGCGCGGGTCGAGCTGGAGTTCAACCCCAAGCCGGCCCAGGCCGCCAAGGGCGAAGCGTCGCAGGACGTAACCACAGACGAGCTCGACGAGCACGACGAGAACAAGGAGGAGGCGTAGCCGTGGACATCGACATGAGTGCCCTGCGGGGTCTGGTGCGGGAGAAGGAGATCTCGTTCGACCTGCTGGTCGAGGCGATCGAGTCGGCCCTCCTCATCGCGTACCACCGCACCGAGGGCAGCCGCCGCCGGGCGCGGGTGGAGCTGGACCGCAGCACCGGGCACGTGACGGTGTGGGCGAAGGAGGACCCGGAGGACCTGGAGGAGGGTGCCGAGCCGCGCGAGTTCGACGACACCCCGTCCGGGTTCGGGCGGATCGCGGCGACCACCGCCAAGCAGGTCATCCTGCAGCGGCTGCGGGACGCCGAGGAGGAGATCACGTTCGGCGAGTACGCCGGGCGGGAGGGCGATGTCGTCACCGGCGTCGTCCAGCAGGGCAAGGACCCCAAGAACGTCCTGGTCGACATCGGCAAGCTGGAGGCCATCCTGCCGGTGCAGGAGCAGGTCCCGGGCGAGGAGTACACGCACGGCACCCGCCTGCGGTCGTACGTCGTCCGTGTCGTCAAGGGCGTCCGCGGTCCCTCGGTCACCCTCTCGCGCACCCACCCCAATCTGGTGAAGAAGCTGTTCGCCATGGAGGTGCCGGAGATCGCCGACGGGTCGGTGGAGATCGCCGCCATCGCCCGCGAGGCCGGCCACCGGACGAAGATCGCGGTGCGGTCGACGCGGTCGGGACTGAACGCCAAGGGCGCGTGCATCGGCCCGATGGGCGGCCGGGTGCGGGCCGTGATGGCCGAGCTCAACGGCGAGAAGATCGACATCGTGGACTGGTCGGACGACCCGGCCGAGCTGGTGGCGAACGCGCTGTCCCCGGCCCGGGTCAGCAAGGTCGAGGTCGTGGACCTGTCGGCGCGCTCGGCCCGGGTGACCGTGCCCGACTACCAGCTGTCCCTGGCCATCGGCAAGGAAGGGCAGAACGCCCGGCTCGCGGCGCGGCTCACCGGCTGGCGGATCGACATCCGCCCGGACACCGAGCACGCGCCGGCGCAGGGCTGAGCCACCGGGACGCGGGGCCGCGGCGGACGAAAAAGAGTGGTGCCGCGGCGCCCCGCAGGGAATTCTGAGCAACGGATCGGGCTTTACCCCATCGGGGTGGAGCAGCTGTGGGGAGGTAGACTTAAGCAGTGTCTGGCCGGACGCATGCCCGCGCATGCCCTGAGCGCACTTGTCTGGGTTGCCGGGAGCGAGCGGCCAAGGGCGATTTGCTGCGCATCGTGGCGATCGAGGGCGAGTGCGTCCCCGATCCTCGCGGTACGCTGCCCGGCCGGGGTGCTTACGTGCACCGGACACTGGTCTGCCTCGACCTGGCGGTTCGCCGCCGGGCGTTCCCCCGGGCCTACCGGGGCCGCGGCCCGTTCGAGACGGCGGAGTTGCGCCGGTTCATCGAAGGGGGCGCGCGTTGAGCGGCAGCCATGGCGATAACGCACAGCAAGAAACGCACAGCGCACGGAAAACCGTGCGGTCAGGTACCTCGCGAGTCGGAAGTAGGTCGAGATTGCGATGAGCACTCGATGAGTACGCGATGAGTACGCCCATGAAGTAGCGACGGTCCGGTGGACACCCGGACCTAGAAGGAGCGAAGTGGCTAAGGTCCGGGTTTACGAACTCGCCAAGGAGTTCGGTGTTGAGAGCAAGGTCGTCATGGCCAAGCTCCAAGAACTTGGTGAATTCGTCCGTTCGGCGTCCTCGACGATCGAGGCGCCGGTTGTTCGCAAGCTGACCGACGCTTTCCAGGCGGGCAGCGGCGGTGGCCGTGCCGCCGGCAAGCCCGCGGCGCCGCGCAAGTCGGCCCCCGCGAAGCCGTCCGCGCCCACTCCGGCGCAGGCGGCGCGTCCGGCTGCCCCGAAGCCGGGCGCCCCCAAGCCGGGCCCCGCGGCCCCGGCCGCCCCGGAGGCACCCGTTGCCCCGGCGGCCCCCGCGGCTCCGGTGACCCCCGCGGCTCCGGCCGCCTCCAAGCCCGCCGCAGGCCCCACCCCGGGTCCGCGTCCGGCCCCGGCGCGCCCCGCGGCGCCCAAGCCCGCTCCGGCCGCGCCCGCGCAGCCGGAGTTCCAGGCCCCGCCGTCGCCGGCCGCCGCCGCACCGCAGGGCCCCCGCCCGGGTGCAGCCCCGGGCCCGCGTCCCGGTGGTCGTCCGTCGTCCGGCCAGGGCCAGCAGCGTGGGAACGCTCCGCGTCCCGGTGGGCAGGCCCCGCGTCCCGGCGGCGCCCGTCCGGCCGGTCCGCGTCCGGGCAACAACCCCTTCACCTCCGGTGGCTCCACGGGCATGGCCCGTCCGCAGACCCCGCGTCCCGGTGGTGCCCCGCGTCCCGGCCAGCCCGGTCCGCGCCCGCAGGGTGGCGGCCAGGGCGGTCCCCGGCCGCAGGGCCAGGGCGGTCCCCGTCCGACCCCCGGTGCGATGCCCCGTCCGCAGGGTGCCGCGCCCGGTGGCGCAGGTCCGCGTCCCGGCGGCGGTAACCGCCCGAACCCGGGCATGATGCCGCAGCGTCCGGCTGCCGGCCCGCGTCCGGGCCCCGGCGGCGGCGGCGGTCGTCCGGGCGGCGCCGGTCGCCCGGGTGGCGGCGGCGGTCGTCCCGGTGGCGGCGGCGGCTTCGCCGGTCGTCCCGGTGGCGGCGGCGGTGGCGGTCGTCCGGGTGGCGGCGGCGGTGGCTTCGCCGGTCGTCCCGGTGGCGGCGGTCCCGGTGGCGGTGGCGGTGGCTTCGCCGGTCGTCCCGGCTTCGGCGGTCGTCCCGGTGGTCCCGGTGGCCGTGGTGGCACGCAGGGTGCGTTCGGCCGTCCCGGCGGTCCGGCGCGTCGCGGTCGCAAGTCGAAGCGGCAGCGCCGTCAGGAGTACGAGGCCATGCAGGCCCCGTCGGTCGGCGGCATCATGCTGCCGCGCGGCAACGGTGCGACGGTTCGCCTGTCGCGCGGTGCCTCGCTGACGGACTTCGCGGAGAAGATCAACGCCAACCCGGCGTCGCTGGTCCAGGTCATGCTGAACCTGGGCGAGATGGTCACCGCGACGCAGTCCGTCTCCGACGAGACGCTGCAGCTCCTCGCCGACGAGATGAACTACGTCGTCGAGATCGTCAGCCCGGAGGAGGAGGACCGCGAGCTGCTCGAGTCCTTCGACATCGAGTTCGGCGAGAACGAGGGCGGCGAAGAGCTGCTGGTCTCCCGTCCGCCGGTGGTGACCGTCATGGGTCACGTCGACCACGGTAAGACCCGCCTGCTGGACGCGATCCGCAAGACCAACGTGGTCGCGGGCGAGGCCGGTGGCATCACCCAGCACATCGGTGCCTACCAGGTCGCGACCCAGGTCAACGAGGAAGATCGCCGCATCACCTTCATCGACACCCCGGGTCACGAGGCGTTCACCGCCATGCGTGCCCGTGGTGCCAAGTCGACCGACATCGCGATCCTCGTGGTGGCGGCCAACGACGGTGTCATGCCGCAGACGATCGAGGCCCTGAACCACGCCAAGGCGGCCGACGTGCCGATCGTGGTCGCGGTCAACAAGATCGACGTCGAGGGCGCCGACCCGACCAAGGTGCGCGGTCAGCTGACCGAGTACGGCCTGGTGGCCGAGGAGTACGGCGGCGACACCATGTTCGTCGACATCTCCGCCAAGCAGGGTCTGAACATCGACTCCCTGCTGGAGGCCGTGGTCCTCACCGCGGACGCCGCGCTGGACCTGCGGGCCAACGCCGAGCAGGACGCGCAGGGTATTGCGATCGAGGCCCACCTCGACCGCGGTCGCGGCGCCGTCGCCACCGTCCTCGTCCAGCGCGGTACCCTCCGCGTCGGCGACACGATGGTCGCCGGTGACGCGTACGGCCGTGTCCGTGCGATGTTCGACGACAGGGGCAACAACGTCGAGGAAGCGGGTCCGTCGACCCCCGTCCTGGTCCTGGGTCTCACCAACGTCCCGGGCGCCGGCGACAACTTCCTGGTCGTCGACGAGGACCGCACGGCGCGTCAGATCGCCGAGAAGCGTGCGGCGCGCGAGCGCAACGCCGCGTTCGCCAAGCGCACCCGCCGGGTGTCCCTCGAGGACCTCGACAAGGTGCTCAAGGCGGGCGAGGTCCAGCAGCTCAACCTCATCATCAAGGGCGACGCGTCCGGTTCGGTCGAGGCCCTGGAGTCCTCGCTGCTGCAGCTGGACGTCGGCGAAGAGGTCGACATCCGGGTGCTGCACCGCGGCGTCGGTGCGGTCACCGAGACCGACATCGACCTGGCGACCGGTTCCGACGCGATCGTCATCGGCTTCAACGTCCGCGCCGAAGGCCGTGCCACCCAGCGCGCCGAGCGCGAGGGCGTCGACGTCCGGTACTACTCGGTCATCTACCAGGCGATCGAGGAGATCGAGGCGGCCCTCAAGGGCATGCTCAAGCCGGAGTACGAGGAGGTCGAGCTCGGTACGGCCGAGATCCGCGAGATCTTCCGTTCGTCCAAGCTCGGCAACATCGCCGGTGTGCTCATCCGCTCCGGCGAGGTCAAGCGCAACACGAAGGCGCGCGTCATCCGCGACGGCAAGGTCATCGCGGAGGACCTCACCATCGTGGGCCTGCGTCGCTTCAAGGACGACGTCACCGAGATCCGCGAAGGCTTCGAGGGTGGTATCAACCTCGGGAACTTCAACGACATCAAGATCGACGACGTCATCGCGACGTACGAGATGCGGGAGAAGCCGCGCGGCTGACGCGCGTGTGAGAGCCCGCGCGTAGCGCGGTCCACCGATTGCGGTGGCCGGGCGACGGGTGTGAGGGGCCGGTCGGCGGAAATTTCCGTCGATCGGCCCCGGCCGTTCCGTGTACGGTTCGAATTGGCACGTACGCCCCCGGCCGACGCCGGGAGGTACCCCTAAGGCCCCACGGGTGGCTTGACCCGTCTTGCATGTACGTAGGGACGTTGTCCTTCGACCTGCTTCTCGGCGACGTACGGTCGCTGAAGGAGAAGCGCTCCGTCGTCCGCCCGATCGTCGCCGAGCTGCACCGCAAGTTCGCGGTGAGCGTCGCGGAGGTGGGGGACCAGGACCTGTACCGCAGGGCCCGTATCGGCCTGGCGGTGGTGTCCGGGGACGCCGGACACCTGGCGGATGTCATGGACCGTTGCGAGCGCCTGGTCGCCGCACGGCCCGAAGTAGAGCTGCTGTCCGTACGCCGGCGGCTGCACGGCGACGACGACTGACCCGAGCGACCGGGCAGGTCGTCGCCGGTGGAAGCACAATTGTGAAAGACAAGAAGGAGACGGACCAGTGGCCGACAATGCGCGGGCGAAGAAGCTGGCGGACCTCATCCGGGAGGTGGTCGCCCAGAAGTTGCAGCGCGGCGTCAAGGACCCGCGGCTCGGCACGCACGTGACCATCACCGACACCCGGGTCACCGGCGACCTGCGGGAGGCGACGGTCTTCTACACGGTCTACGGCGACGACGAGGACCGGGCCAGCGCCGCCGCCGGGCTGGAGAGCGCCAAGGGCGTGCTGCGGTCCGCGGTCGGTGCCGCGGCCGGCACCAAGTTCACACCGACGCTGACGTTCGTCGCGGACGCCCTGCCGGAGAACGCCCAGACGATCGAGGACCTGCTCGACCGGGCCCGGGCCTCGGACGCCAAGGTGCGCGAGGTCTCCTCGGGTGCCAAGTACGCCGGTGAAGCGGACCCGTACCGCAAGCCGGGTGCCGACGAGGACGACGAGGACGCAGCGGCAGAATGAAGCGGCAGAGCAACAAGCCGGGCGGCCTGGTCATCGTCGACAAGCCGTCCGGTTTCACTTCGCACGACGTCGTGGCGAAGATGCGCGGGATGGCCCGTACCCGCCGGGTCGGGCATGCCGGCACCCTCGACCCGATGGCGACCGGCGTCCTGGTCCTCGGCCTGGAGCGGGCCACGAAGCTGCTGGGCCACCTCGCGCTGACGGAGAAGGAGTACGTCGGCACGGTGCGGCTCGGGCAGACCACGCTCACCGATGACGCCGAGGGCGAGATCCTGGTGTCCAAGGCGGCGCACGGCATCGCCCGCGAGGACATCGATGCCGGGGTCGCCGAGCTCTCCGGCGCGATCATGCAGGTCCCGTCCAAGGTCAGCGCCATCAAGATCGACGGCAAGCGCTCCTACAAGCGGGTCCGGGACGGCGAGGACGTGGAGATCCCGGCCCGGCCGGTGACCGTCTCCTCGTTCGCGGTGCACTCCGCGCACGAGGCCGAGGCCGAGGACGGCACTCCGGTGACCGACCTGCTGGTCTCGGTGGTCTGCTCCTCCGGTACCTACATCCGCGCCCTCGCCCGTGACCTGGGCGCCGGGCTCGGTGTCGGCGGCCATCTGACGGCGCTGCGGCGCACCCGCGTCGGCCCGTACAAGCTCGACCAGGCGCGGACGCTGGAGCAGCTCCAGGCGGCGGTGGACGACCCCGAGGGCGGCGGCCTGCCGGTCATGCCGCTCGGGGACGCCGCGGCCGCCGCGTTCACCCGCTGGGACGTCACCGAGGCGCAGTCCCGGTTGCTGCTCAACGGCGCGCGGGTCCCGATGCCGCTCTTCGAGGGCGACGGCCCGGTGGCGGCCTTCGGGCCGGACGGGACGTTCCTGGCGCTGGTGGAGAACCAGGGCGGGCGGGCCAAGAGCCTGGCCGTCTTCGCCTAGGGCGTGTCGGACTCCCGGCCCCGCTGTCGACGGCGGGGCCGGAGTCGGCAGCCCGAGGGGGAGGTGGTGGAACGCGGGCCGTGCGGACGGGCGCGGAGCGTTCGGCCCGCGCTCCACCATCCCCCTCGCTGAGTCTCTGTCCCGTGCGCTGCGGTGATTCACCCCTCCGAGCAGGCGCTCGGAGTGAATCACGGCGTGGACGGGGGCGCGTTCGCCGTGCGCCCTGTCGCGAAGATCACTGTCTGTCTACCGTCGTCGCCGATGAGCACGGACGGTAACGGGCGGGGAGGTTCGCGGATGGTGGTGCTGGACGCCGACAGGGAGGCGTGCGGGGAGGTGTTCGGGACGGTCGACGGGGGCGTGTGCGGGGGCGCGCACCCGGGGCCGTACGGAAGTCCCGGTGAGGGTGTGGCCGGTGCGGTCGACGGGGGCGGTGGGGGCGATCAACTTCCGGTGGAATGGCGGGAGTTGGTGTGCGCCGCGACCGGTTCCGGAAGCGGCCTCGGCGGTGCGGCGGCCGGTCGGCTGAGCGGCGTCCTGCTGGGAGTGCCGGACGCCACGCCGTATCTGGGCGTGCTGCGGCTGCTCGCCGACCGGATCACCGAGCGGTCGGTGGCGGCCGGCGGCTTCGCGGACGCCGGGTTGGCGGCGTTCGGACCGGTGTTCTGGCGGTGCCTGGCGCTGGCGGCGGCGGACCGGCTGGAGCTGCTGCGCCGTCTGCTGCCGGCCGACGGGCCGCGGGCGACCGCACCGGGCGGGCCGCCGCCGCGGCCGTTCGCCCCGCCGCCGCGGGTCCGGGTGCACGCCGCCGACGGCGGTACGGGGGGCGCCGCGGCCGACAGGTGGGTGGACGCCCGGCCGTGGGCCGACGGTCCCGGAGGGGCGTGCGAAGGGGCCGCAGAAGCGTTCCGCCCGGGTGCCGCGGGCCTCCGCCCCGGGCGGTTCCTCGACCTCGTGGCGGAGCTGCTCAAGGCCGACCCCGAGCGGATCCAGCCGCTGCTGTGCGGCTGGTTCGACGACACCCGCCCGCTCCTGACGGCACCCGCCGCGCCCCGCGTGATCACCGTCGCGGACGCCGCGCAGGCCCTGCTCCACACCCACCGCGCCCGGGCGCTGGACGCCCTGGTCGAGACGCTGGCCGGCGTCCGGCACCCCCGGGCGGCGGAGCTGCTGGACGCGCTGGCCGAGGACGAGCCGGCGGCGCTGCGGCGGGCCGTGGCGCGCCGGGGGAGCGGTCGCCGGCGGTGGGGCCGGACGCCGGTGCCGGACCCGCAGGGCGCCGGGTCGGCGACCGGCCGGTGGCCGGACGGACCCGCGGGGTGGCCGATGCAACAGCGGCCAGGCGACCCTTCGCGCGAAGCCGAGCTCGCGGCATGGCAGTCTTAGACCTGCGTCATGCCGAAATGGCGCAGTGGACGGACAAGAGTTCGGGCGAGGAGCGGGCAGAGTGCAGCGCTGGCGTGGCTTGGAGGACATCCCCGAGGGTTGGGGACGCAGCGTCGTCACCATCGGCTCGTACGACGGAGTGCACCGCGGCCACCAATTGATCATCGGCCGGGCCGTGGCCCGCGCCCGTGAGCTGGGGATTCCGGCCGTGGTCGTCACCTTCGACCCGCACCCGAGCGAGGTGGTCCGCCCCGGCACCCATCCGCCGCTGCTGGCCCCGCACCACCGGCGGGCCGAGCTGATGGCCGAGCTGGGGGTGGACGCGGTGCTGATCCTCCCGTTCACCAAGGAGTTCTCCCAGCTGGCGCCCGCCGACTTCGTGGTGAAGGTGCTGGTCGACAAGTTGCACGCGCAGGTCGTCGTGGAGGGCCCCAACTTCCGCTTCGGCCACAAGGCCAAGGGCACCGTCGAGAGCCTCGCCGAGCTGGGCCGGACCTACGACTACACGGTGGAGGTCATCGACCTCTTCGAGCGGGGCACCGCGGGCGGCGGCGAGCCGTTCTCGTCCACGCTCGTCCGCCGGCTGGTCGCCGAGGGCGACGTGGCGGGCGCCCGGGAGGTCCTGGGACGCCCGCACCGGGTCGAGGGCGTGGTCGTCCGCGGCGCGCAGCGCGGCCGCGAAATGGGCTTCCCCACCGCCAACGTGGAGACCCTGCCGCACACCGCGATCCCGGCCGACGGGGTCTACGCGGGGCTGCTGCACGTCGAGGGCGAGGCGATGCCGGCGGCGATCTCGGTCGGCACCAACCCGCAGTTCGACGGCAAGCTGCGGACGGTGGAGGCGTACGCCATCGACCGGGTCGGGCTCGACCTGTACGGGCTGCACGTCGCGGTGGACTTCCTCGCGTACATCCGCGGCCAGGAGAAGTTCGCCACGCTCGACGCGCTGCTGGAGCGGATGGCGGTCGACGTGAAGCAGGCCCGCGGGCTGATCGCCGAAGCCGATCCGGCATAACGCGTTCCGCGCCCGCACGCGGCGCACGAAGGGGCGGGGCCCGGCAGCTGACTGCCGGGCCCCGCCCCTTTGCTCATGCCCCGCTCACTGCGGCGGCGGCTGCTGCGTCCAGCCGCCCTGCTCCGGCAACGGCGCGTCCGGAGCGGGCTGTTGCTGCCAGCCGGCGGGCGGCTGGGCGGCGGGCTGCTGCTGCCAGCCGCCCTGCTGCGGCGGATAGCCGGCCGGCGGCTGACCCTGCTGCTGCGGGGCCTGCTGCTGGGCCTGCTGGGCGTACTGCTGCTGCGCGTACGGGTCCTGCTGCTGCGCATACGGGTCCTGCTGCTGGGCGTACGGGTCGCCGCCCATCTGCTGCTGGCCCATCTGCGCCTGCGCGTACATCCCCTGGGCCTGCTGCTGCCGCGCGAAGTCCTCGGCGACCAGGGCGGAGAGGTTGAAGTACGCCTCGCGGGTCTTCGGCCGCATCATGTCGAGGTCGACCTCGGCGCCGGCGGCGAGGTGTTCGTCGAACGGCACCACGACGACGCCGCGGCAGCGGGTCTCGAAGTGCGACACGATGTCCTCGATCTTGATCATCTTGCCGGTCTCGCGGACCCCGGAGATGACCGTGATGCCGCGCTGCACCAGGTCGGCGTAACCGTGCGCGGAGAGCCAGTCCAAGGTGGTGCTGGCGCTGCTGGCACCGTCCACCGACGGGGTGGAGATGATGATCAACTGGTCGGCGAGGTCGAGCACACCGCGCATCGCGCTGTAGAGCAGACCGGTGCCCGAGTCGGTGAGGATGACCGGGTACTGCTTGCCGAGGATGTCGATCGCCCGCCGGTAGTCCTCGTCGTTGAAGGTCGTCGAGACGGCCGGGTCGACGTCGTTGGCGAGGATCTCCAGGCCCGAGGGGGCCTGCGAGGTGAACCGGCGGATGTCCATGTAGCTGTGCAGGTGCGGGATCGCCTGCACCAGGTCACGGATGGTCGCCCCGGTCTCGCGGCGGACCCGTCGACCGAGCGTGCCGGCGTCCGGGTTGGCGTCGATCGCCAGGATCTTGTCCTGCCGCTCGGAGGCCAGGGTGGCGCCCAGCGCGGTGGTCGTCGTGGTCTTGCCGACGCCGCCCTTGAGGCTGATCACCGCGATCCGGTAGCAGGACAGCACCGGGGTGCGGATCAGCTCCAGCTTGCGCTGGCGCTCCTCCAGCTCCTTCTTCGCGCCCAGCTTGAACTTGGACGGCTGGGCGTTGGCACCCGGCTTCCGCTTCTTGGGCTGGTTGCGCAGCAGGCGGTCGGAGGTCAGCTCGACCGCGGCGCTGTAGCCGAGCGGTGCGCCGGGGGTGGCGCGCTGCGGCTGCTGCTGGCCCGGCTGGGAGTACTGGGCGTAGTTGGCCGCCGCGTTGGGGTCGCCGAACTGCTGGCCGGGGAGCGGCTGCTGGCCCGGCTGGGCCTGCTGTTGTGCCTGCTGGGCTTGCTGCTGCGCCTGTTGCTGGGCCTGTTGGGCTTGCTGCGGCTGCTGCTGGGCCTGCTGCGGGTAACCGGGCTGGGCCTGCTGCTGCGGGTAGCCCTGCTGCGGATAGCCGTAAGCGGGCTGCTGCGGCTGGGCGTTGGGCTGCGGCTGGGCCGGCTGCTGCTGCGGCTGCTGACCCTGCTGCTGGACCTGCTGCGGGTAGCCGTAGGCGGGCTGGGGGTAGCCGTAGCCGCCCTGCTGCTGTGCCGGGGCGCCCTGCCGCGGGTAGCCCTGCTGGGGCTGCTGCGGTTGCTGGACCTGCTGCTGCGGGTAGCCCTGCTGAGGCGCCTGGGGTGCCTGCGGCTGGGGGTGCGCCTGAGGCTGCGGCTGGGCCTGCGGCTGCTGCGGCTGCTGAGGAGCGGCCGGCTGCTGCTGACCGGCCTGTGCCATGCGCGGGTCGGCGGGCTGGAACTCCGGCGGCAGCGGCGGGAGTCCGCCCTGTGCCGGGGCGCCCTGCGCGGGCATCCCCTGCTGCTGAACGTCCGCACCGGGCCACGGCGCGCCCGGCTGCGGCGCCCCCTGCTGCGGCGGCATGCCCTGCGGCGCGACGCCCTGCTGCGGCGGCATCCCCTGGACGGGTGCGCCCTGCGGCGGCTGCTGGGCCTGAGGCTGCCCCTGGGCGGGCTGTGCAACGGGCTGAGCGGCCGCTGCGGCGGCTGCCGCGGCCGCGGTGGAGGTCTCCGGCCCGGGAGCCGGCGCAGGCTGTCCCTGGGGCGCCACGGCGGCCTCCACCGGGGCGGGTGCGGCCGTCGGCTGCGGTGTCGCGGCGGCCTGCGGCTCGGGCGCCGCCTCCGCTACCGGCTCCGCGTCGTCCTCCTCGTCGTCCCAGAGGGAGGCCGAGGGGTCCGGACCGTCGCCGGCGCGGACGTTGGCGCCGCCGTCGGCCGCGCCGTCGCTGCCGACAGGAGCTGACGGACCGTCAGGTGCGGCGGCCGGGGCGTCGCCGCCCGCGTCGTGCGGCCGCAGCGTCGGGAATCCGGGAGCCGCGGCCGGACCGGGCTCGCCCTGCTGCGGAACGCCGGGGACGGGTGCGCCCTGGGTCGCCCCGGGCAGCGGCTGACCGGTAGGCGGCGGCGGACCCGTGGTCTGGGCACCGGCGGGCGGCGTCGCAGAGGAGGCCGCGGCGCCCGCGCCGCCACTGGTGTCGTTGCTGCCGTACCAGGCCGGAGCCGCGAAATCGATCTTGAACTCGCCGGTCAGGTCGAACTCGGACTGGTCGTCGTCAGGATCGTTCCCGTCCGGGCGGAAAGCCTCCTGGTCTTTCACTGTGCCTCCTGGTCTACTGCAACGCACCTGAACGGCAGGACCGGATACAGGCGGATCGATCGGATGTAACGGAAGTCGGAGCACGCCACCCGGGGTTGCGCCACCACTGCTATGTCTCCATCCCCGTAATCGACTGCCGTCGTGCACTGCCGACGTGAGGTGTGCTCCTGCGGCTCTCCCCACAGCCTAATCAACAGTCGGCCCATAACGGCAGTCGATGCCATGTCGTCTTCAAGCCCTCGGCACGCCTACGGGCGCACCCCGTGGATGCGCCCGTTGTCCGTGCCCGGCGGCCGGCCGTGCCGCGGGCGCACCCGCGCCCGCGGACAACCGGCCGGTGGGAACGGTCAGTCCATGCGGCGCGGCCCGCCCAGCAGGTTGGTCTCCGCCTCGGTGGGCTGGGTCATCACGAACTGGTGGTCGCCGTCCCGCCGGCACCACAGCATGGCGTTGTCGCTCAGCGTCGGCAGCACCGCACCGACGTTGTCCGGCAGGCGCATGATCCGCGTCACAACCTCCGCCTCCTCGGGCGACAGCCGCTGGAGGCCGACCAGGTCCGCCCGGCCGAGCATCTGCGGCGAGCGCGGCCCGAGGAACGGCAGCACCGTCAACACGGTCTGCCAGGGGCTCGGCGCGAGCTGGTTGCGCGGCGGGCGCGCACCCATGTCGCGGACGACCAGCACGGGGCTGGAAACCGACGGTCCCTGCGGCGCGATCTGGCGCACGTCGAAGACCGAGACGCACTGCTGACCGCCGCCGGCGGCCTGCGCCATCTGGCCCCAGGCCGGCGGCCGGGCGGTCTCCACCGCGACCCGGGCGCCGGTGGCGACCGTGCGCAGCGCCAGCACCTGCGCCATCCACATGCTGCCGACCAGCACGATCTCCATCGGCGCGGGGCGCAGCAGGCTCAGCACGGCCGGCTGGTTCTGCGGGTCGATGCCGATGATGACGCCGTCGTCGCCGACCGGCAGGGTCAGCGCGGCGAGCGCGTCGGCCGTCAGGACGTGCGGGTTGCGCCGCGGGCCGCGCAGTCCGAAACCGGGCCGCGGCTTCGGCCCCGTCGGCCCGGACTGCTCCTCGTCCGGACGCGGCTGGTGCGAGAGCCGGCCACCGGAGATGCCCTGGTTCGTCGGGGTGCGCCAGCCGTCGCTGCTGACGTTGACGCGGGGCTGATACGTGGGAGTGCCCATCAGCGGGTACCTCCGAGGGGAAGCGTGGCCAGCAGGCCGGGCAGCTGCTCGCGGTCGAGTCGGACCAGTCCGACCTTGGCGGAGCCGGAACGGCGCTCCAACTCGGTCTGCGCGGCGTCGAGTTCGTTGTCGCTACGGGTCGACAGTCGGATGTAGCCGGAAATGGCCGGCATGCGGCCGCCGCCGTGCGTCGCGGTCAGCGCGAAGGTGCTGGCCATCGCCCGGGTGCTGGTCAGCAGCTGGGTGATGGCGGCCAACGGGGCGCCACCGCGGCCGAGTTGGGGCCACCGGCCGATCCAGTACGTGGTGTGCCAGCGGTCGTCGCAGCGCATCGCCCGGGTGGTCTCCTGGATGCGGCGGGCAGCCCGGCCGTCCCGGCCCATCGCGCCGCTCGCGGCCCGCGGGCTGACGCACACCGCGGTGCCGACCGCGGCCACCACCTCGCGCTCGTCGAGGACCTTGGCGCGCACACCGTGCGAGGTGAGGCGGCTGACGAGCTGGTCGGCGGCGCGCAGCAGGGAGCGCTGGGCGCCGTCCATGCCGCCGCCGCGGGCCTCGATCGCCTCCGCGCACAGCTCCGGGTCGAGCTTCAGCGCGATCCAGGTCAGCTGCACCGCGGGGGTCTGCGACTGGGCCTGGAGCGGCGCGTAGGAGCGGGCCGCGACGGCCTGCTCGGGCAGGTGCGGCGCCGGGGCGGGCTGGGTGTACTGGACGAACTGCACGGACTCCAGGTGGATGTCCTCGATGTCCAGAGCGGTGTGCAGCAGCTCCAGCGGGACCATGTGGCTGCCGCGCTGCGGCCGCAGCGGTTCGTCGCGTGCGTCCACCTGGACGATCGCGGTCAGGAACGTGCCGTCGCCGACGAAGCCGATGGTGCGCTGCTCGGCGTCGGTGTACTCGTAGGTGCGCAGCGCCGGGTCGCACTCCACCACCGGGGCGAAGGCGGGGTCGACGCCCTGGGTGGCGGTGAGGTTGTCGTTGGCGGTCTTGCCGCGGCGGTTCATCGCGCGCACGGTGATGATCCACTCGGGGAGCGGGATCTTCCGGCGCCGGCCGAGCGCGAAGATGACCAGGACGACCGCCACCACCACGGCCACGGTCAGCGCCACCGGGTGATGCATCGACAGGCCCACCAGGACCAGCGCCGCGGCGAGTTCGATGATGGCCAGCTGTTGGACCCGGACGCCGCCGATGGTCCCGGCCTGTTGGCGCAGTCGGGGCGACACCGGTCCGGCCGCGCCCCGGCCGCCGTTTCCTCTGTCGCCCGCAGCTGTGCCGTTCTGCCCCCCATTTCCCGCGGATTGCGGTGCAGCGGAAGGCTGTTGCTGCTGTTGCCGCCCATTGCGGCGTCGAGCCCTGGTGGCGCTGGACATCCCCCGGCCTGCTCCTCTACTGGTGGTGGTGCCTGTAGGCGTATCGGCCGCCGTTACGACTGGTGCGTTGGAAGGTGGCACCCGTACCGTACGGCTCGATCGATACACGGCATAGTAGAGGGCGCTACGGCGTGAGTGCCGGGGGCGGTCGATGTGGATCCAACAGGCGGGGAGAGAAAGCAACAATGGCATCACGTCGGGACGAGCTGAATGCGTATTCGTTTGCTCGAAAGCGTACGAATGCGGCATTTCTGAAGCCGCTGCCGAACGGCTCCATCGAAAGCGCGCCCAAGCCGCTGAAGGCAGTGTTGCCCAGCGTGGTGATGGGGGTCGTGGTGCTCGTGGGTTTCGGGGCCTGCGGCATTCTCAAGCCGGTCGCCCCGGCGGGATGGGACACCGTGGGGGCAAATGTCCTCGTCGGCGATGAATCCACCACCCGCTATGTGGTTCTGGAAAGCAAGGACGCGAACGGGACAAAGCAGAAGCTGCTGCATCCCGTTCTGAATCTGGCCTCGGCCAAGCTTCTTCTCGACCCGAAGAAGTTCCAGGTCCTCAAGGTCAAGGAATCCGAGCTCGACAGCGGAAAGATCTCGCGCGGCGCGGCGATCGGCATTCCCTACGCCCCGGACCGGCTGCCCAACCCCTCGGACGTGGCCAAGCCCAAGACCTGGGCGGTGTGCGACCGCCCCGGCAGCGGTGTCAACAGCAAGACGCAGCAGGCGGTGTTCGTCCTCGCGGGCAAGGACCGGGACAAGATCGACGACACCAAGCAGGGCAAGCTCGACCTCCACCAGGCGCTGTACGTCGAGGACCCGGACGGCGTGAAGTGGCTGGTGGACCAGAACGGCTTCGCGTTCCAGATGATCGCCGACGAGGTGCAGGCCGCCACGGAGGCGCAGGCCAACACCAAGCACACCGACACCGAGGCCGACCGGGCCCTGCGCCGCATCATCTTCGGCTCCCAGGCCGAACCGCAGAAGGTCTCCGCGGACTTCATGGGCACGCTGATCAAGAGCCCCTACGCGATCAGCATGCCGAAGGTGACCGGTGCCGGCGCCCCGGTCTCCAACTCGGCGATTCCCGCCGAGGCGCGGAAGGTCGGCGCCATCCTCCAGGTCGGCGACGGCGTGAAGTACGTGGTCCGGCAGGACGGCGTAGAACAGGTGACGAACTTCGTGGCCAACCTCCTGGAGCAGGGTGACAACGCGGAGAAGGTGAACGGCGTCCCCGGCAAGGCGCTTGCGCCGGTGAACGTCGCCACCGGCAGCGTGAGCCCCAAGCTGGACGCCACCAACCACCCGGTCACGTTCTACGGCAAGGTCGGGAACACGGACGTGGACAACCCGTGGCCCAAGGAGATGGTCACCGCGGCCAACGACTTCGCGCACGGCTCGCAGACCGGCGGCCTGTCCACCCCCACCCCGAACGGCGTCTCCTGCAGCGTCTACAAGGGGACCGACAGCAAGTACCCGGGCACCGACAAGCTCGGCTACCCCAACGGCCTCCCGGACATGACCACCTGGGTCGGCAAGGACTACCCGGCCAAGATCGCCCCCGGTTCCAGCACCTACGTCACCCCCGGCAGCGGCCTGTTCTACCAGGAGGTCGCCACCCCCAAGGCGAACTCCGGCAGCCTCTTCCTGGTCACCGACACCGGCCTGCGCTACTCGATCCCGCGGAACAACGACTCCGCCACCAAGGCCGGCAACGACAAGCAGGAGCAGGACCAGGCGCAGATCCACCTCGGCTACGGCGACGCGCGCCCGCCGCTCATCCTGGCGTCGTGGTCCAAGCTGCTCTCCGCGGGCCCGCAGCTGGACGTGGCGAGCGCGTCCAAGCCGCAGGCTTCCTGACGCCCGGGGAGGCCGATCGCAGCGGCGCACGCACCGCATGAGGCCGCGCCGGTACCCGTCTCACGGGTCCCGGCGCGGCCTCCGTGCCGTCCGCCTCCGAACGCCCGCGCCGGACGCCGGGCTTCCCCTTCCGCCGCTCCTCCCGCGGGCTCCCGGAACCCTTTCCCCTCCCCGGAATCTTCACTACCGGTTGACCGAATCCGCCCCATCTGCCCGTTTCTGCTGAACGCCGGTTTCCCGAGGCCCAGTTGACATTGTTGTGATCCCGTCACAACCGCCGTCCCCCTGTTGGGAACAGGCGTGTGGAGTAGGTAATGTGGCAGGAGGCGTCAGCAGGAGATGCCATCCGCGCACCGCCCTTGCCGGCACCGCGCGGCCGACGTACGAGTCTCATGGGGGACGTTGACCATGGCTGGTCAGTTCACACTCACTCACGAGGAGATGGTCGCGTTCAGCGGCAAAATCGACTCGGTCAACCAGGCGATCCAGGGCGAACTCCAGCGTCTGAACACGGTCGTCGACACCATCACCTCGGGGTGGAAGGGCCAGGCGGCCTCCTCGTACCACCAGCTGCAGTCGCAGGTGAACGAGGACGGCAACCGGATCAACCAGCTGCTGGCTGAGATCAAGGAAGCGGTCGACCAGACCACGGGGAACTACCAGTCCTCCGAAGAAGAGCAGGCCCAGTCGATCTCGCACGTCACCGCCCAGGCTTCCCCGTTCGGATGATGGGGCCGCGCCACTGACCCGGCGCGCTCGCCCACCCGCCGCGGTCCGGTCAGCCGGACAGGTCCGGTCCGCCACCACGGCACGTGATTCGACTAGCCAGCATCAACTCCTGAGGAGACCCCATGTCCGGCCAGATCCTGGTCAATTTCCACACGATCAGCCAGGCGAGTTCCGACGTGCGTCAGACCGCCAACAACATCCGGCAGCAGCTGGACGACCTTGAGGCGGGCGTCAAGAAGGTCGCCGCGAGCTGGGAAGGCGCCGCGCAGGAGGGCTACCAGGCCCGCCAGCGCGAGTGGGACCAGCGTGCCGCGCACCTGCAGCAGACGCTTGAGGCCATCGCCAAGGCGCTGGACACCGCCGCCCAGAACTACCAGAGCACTGAGAGCAAGAACGCCAGCATCTGGCAGTAGGGCTGACCTCGCATCGCGCGAGTAGGCACGGCAAGGACGGCACACGGCTGAGCAGCCCCCGACGGCTCGCACAGTGGTCAATGAGGGCGAGCGCGCTGCATCAGTGCGCTCGCCCTTCTGCCGTCCGGTCACGCCCTCCCGGTGACGCCTTCACCATCTCTCCCCCCATCGTCACCACTTCCTCACCCGCGACGTTCCAAACCCGCCGCCACCGCCGTCTCGCGCCCAGCCTTCCTGCAACCCCTCGTCCCGCCCCAACCCGCCCCCTCCCAAACGCAATGGAGAGCAGAAAACCCGTGGGATCTCGCGCCATTGGTCTACGAACCGGGCACCGCCGCCGCGCGACGGGTGCTCTGGTCACGGCGGCCTGCATCGTCGGTCTGTCGAGTGCCGCCGCCGCGCCGGCGGTAGCGGACGAGAACACCCCGCTGCAGAGCGGTGAGTGCAAGTTCGGCACCGACGACATCAAAGAGACCCCCTGGTCCCTCCAGCGCCTGCTCACCAACCAGATGTGGGCGAGCGGAAAGGGACAGGGCATCCGGGTCGCCGTCATCGACACCGGCATAGACGCGGGCAACAAGCAGCTCCAGGGCGCCATCGAGGGCCCCGGCAAGACCTACGTCGGCGGCAAGCCCACCCAGGACAAGGTCGGTCACGGCACCAAGGTCGCCGGCATCATCGCGGCCCGCAGCAGCTCGACGTCCGGCTTCTACGGCATCGCCCCCGAGGCCAAGGTCATCCCGTTCCAGCAGACCAGCGACGAGAAGGCCGGCACCGCCGAAACCCTCGCCCAGGCGATCAACGACGCGGTCGCGGCCAACGTGGACATCATCAACATCTCGCAGGGCACGGCGGCCAACAAGCAACTGCTGCCGACACTCGAGCAGGCGGTCAAGAACGCCAAGGCCCACGACGTCCTGATCGTCGCCGCCGCCGGCAACAGCGGCGCCAGCGGCGAGGAGAAGAACATCTACCCCGCCGCGTTCAGCGAGAACTACGACAACGTCCTGGCCGTCGCCGCCTCGGACCGCAACGACGAGCGCGCGCCCTTCTCCCAGCCCGGATCCTTCGTCAACATCGCCGCACCCGGCGTCGACATGGTCTCGACCGTCCCGCTCGGCGGCAACTGCGTCGACCAGGGCACCAGCTTCGCCGCCCCGTACGCCGCCGGAGCCGCGGCCCTCCTGGTGGCCAAGCACAAGGACGGCAAGGACAAGTGGACGCCCCGCGAGGTCATCTGGCACCTGGAGCAGACCGCCGACCGCGTCCGCCGGGGCCGTGACGACAACATCGGTTGGGGTGTGATCGACCCGGTCGCCGCGCTCAAGGACGACACCCGTCCGACCGCCGAACCCACTCCGGATAAATTCTCCGGAGTGGCCGACGGCTCCAACATCCAGCCGGCCGTCCTCACCCTCGGCGAATCGTCCGAGGAACGACAGGCCCGCATCGCCATCTACATCGTCGGCGGCGGACTCCTCGCCGTCGGCACGGTCGTGGGCTCGTCGGTCGCTGTGCGCGACTGGCGCCGTAAGACCGGAATGACATCACACGGGGAGGCCAAGCATGGCTAGCAACGAATACGGCGTTGATCTCGACGCCCTCGATCAGGTCGTCAAGGAGCTGAACCAGGTCCTCAAGGACATGGGCGACTCCAAGAGCACCGCGAAGAACAGCACTTACCTGCCGAAGGGGTCCCTCGGGGACGGCTTCAAGGAAACAGGGGAGCTGTACGGGGCTCACGAGAAGATGAAGGCCGACATCGAGAAGCTGATGGACTTGGTCGAGGGCCTTGTCGACACGTTCGGGAAGAAGTCGGCGAAGGTCCGGGGTGCGTACCAGGACGCTGAAGCGGACAACAGCGTTGGCATGGCCTGAGCTAGGCCGGCAGATCGTGGCGATGAACAGAGATGTTCGATGGACGGAGTGGGGGACAGTAGATGGCATCACATGACAGCGAGTTCAAGCCGGCGAAGGTAAACGCTCCGCAGGCACCATCTGGGCCGGCCAGCGGGTCTGGAGAGGCACAGGAACAGGGTCCCGAGCTCATGGCGAGCCGCCCGCAGTTCACCGATCAGGGGCTTGAAGGCCTCAAGAAGATGGTGGCCAACGCCAATCCCGAGGAAGTCGGCAATGTCGCGGGAGGCTGGAAGAAGGTCCGCAACTCGCTCGTCGGCGAGGACTGGAACAGTGGGATCAAGAAGCACTTCGACGATGCGGTGACCAAGGTCCTGCAGACGTGGCACGGCTCCTCCGCGGACCAGTTCGCCAAGCAGGCCCAGAAGATCAGCGAGAACTTCGCGAAGCTGGCCCCGTATCCCCACAACACCGGCCACGTCCTGGAACAGATCGCTGAGCGGCTGGCGCAGGCCAAGGGATTCGTCGCGGGCGTGAAGGAGCCGAGTACGCTCGAGCGCGCGGCCGACCGCCTGCATGACTTCTCGGCATCCGGCACGGGGAAGCTGGCAATGATCCCTGGCGGAGCCGGGATCGCTGCGGCTGCCGACATGCTCGGGATGACGGGGGACGGCCGCGATGATTCGGGGCTGAACAAGGACCTGGCGAACCCCAAGATGAGCATCTGGGACGCCATGAACAAGAATCGCGACAACCTGTCGATCGACAGGGAGCGATCGCTTCAGGCTGCTCATTACATGGAGCAGTTGGCCACTACGTATCGGGCCGGGACGTCAGCTCTACAGGCCGGCCGTGTAGTTCAAGACGGCGACCGCATCAAGGATCCGGGCAGCGGGAACGACGGCACTCCCTATATTCCTCCCATCGGGGCATTTGGCCCAACGCCGACTGGCCCCAAGGGAGGCATGCCGGCAGCGAACATTCCCGACATGAAGGGGGGCGGTTACAAGACACCGCCCGTCTTGGATGCGCCGAAGCTGCATGGTGTCGATGGCGGCATTGGCAGCTTGCCGAAGCCACCTGCTACCCCCATCAAGACCGGACTTGAAGGTCTCTCAGGAGGAACAGGTCTTGGGACGGGCGGTGCCGGAGGTATCGGCGGTGGGCTCGGCGGCGGTATTGGTACCGGTGGTCTGGGCTCTGGTTCTGGTGTAGGAGCCGGTTCGGGGGCAGGCATCGGCGGTAGCGGAATGCCAGGCGCGATCGGCGGCATTGGTGGCGCTATGGGAGGCGCACGTGGCGGCGCTACGGGAGGCGCACGTGCCGGTGCTGGTGCTGGTGCTGGTGCTGGTGCCCGAGGCGGCCGCCCGGGTATGCCAGGCATGGGTGGTGCTGCTGCTGGGGGCAAGGGGGCTGGCGCTAAAGGCGGCGGTGCAGCCGGGAAGGGTTCTGCCCTTGCTCGCCAGAAGGGTGGTGTCGTTGGCGGTAAGGGGGGCAAAACCGGAGCCGGTGCACAAGGCGGCTCGGGGTTGCATCGAAGCCGTGGAGGTACCCAGAAGGGTGCGACTGGCGGTCGCCGTCCTGCGGGTATGGCGGGTGCCCATGGCGCCAACGGGGCCAAGGGCAAGGAGAAGGGTAACGAAAACGGACAGCGTCCAGATTACCTGGTGGAGGATGAGGAGACTTGGACGCCGGAGCGTAATGTGGCGCCTAAGGTCATCGAGTAGGGCCCAACCGGTCTAGTTCTGGCGCATGGCGGAAAACTGAACCGGGGCTCGCAGTCCTCCGGCTGCGGGCCCCAGCCTGTCAGGGAGAGGTGTAACAGCATGAGCTTCACGCGGACGCTGCGTGCGGTAGGCGGCGCGGTGGTGGCGGGAGCGCTGCTCTTCGGTGCCGCCCCTGCCGCTTCTGCAGATCAGATCAGGGGCTCTCAATGGCCACTTAGTAATTTTGAAGCGGAGAACGTCTGGAAAGAGGCCACCGGCAAGGGGGTCACTGTTGCAGTGATCGACCAGCCCGTGAACGGCAGTCACCCCGACCTGCAAGGCAATGTACTTCCGGGGAAAAGCTTCGTCGATGGTGGGCGCGCTGACCATGCGGATGCGTCGACAACCAACGATCACGGAACCGCGATGGCGGCATTGATCGCTGCGCACGGGCATGGTCCTGGAAACTCCGATGGAGTTAAGGGGCTAGCGCCGGATGCGAAAATCCTTCCGGTTGCGATGCCGGAGGTTGGCGATGGCGTGGAGCATGCCGGGCTCGGGGGGGCAATTAGGTACGCAGTCGATCACGGCGCCAATGTCATCAACATTTCAATGGTTGTTGATTTCCTCACCGACTCTGATAAGCGTGCACTGGCTTACGCAGCTCAGAAGAATGTCCTGGTTGTAGTCGGTTCGGGAAACGATGGCAAAAGTGAGCTGGGTTCCCTCGCTGCAGCGCCGGGAGTTGTGGCGGTAGGAGCTGTGGACAAGGCTGGGCAAGTCTGGGAAAAGTCCAACTCAGGCAGTCAGTTGATGCTCACGGCGCCAGGTGTATCGATCACATCGGCGACGTCGTCGAATGAGGAGCCGTACGAGCGTGGATCCGGCACTTCCGACTCGACAGCCTACGTCTCCGCAGCAGCAGCCCTCCTTCGTTCGAAGTTCCCCGACCTCACCGCCGGCCAAATCGTCAACCGCCTAGTCAAGACCGCTGGACTCCCGCCGTCCAAGGCTGGTTTGACGCTTCCGGATCCGCACTACGGCTACGGTTTCATCCGGCCGTTGCGTGCGTTGACCCAGGACATTCCGGCCGGTTCCAAGAACGGGCCGTTGAAGATGCCTCAGGCGGATCCGTCGGCGACCGCCAGTGGTGCGAGCAGCGCGGGTGCGTCGGGTGACCAGGCGAGTGGGCAGAAGAGCAGTGGAATCAAGCCCATGCTCCTTGTGGGTGTCGGCGTCGGTGTTCTCGTGGTCATCGGGATCATCGTGCTCGTCGTGGTCCGGCAGAAGAAGAACGGTCGTAACGGGCCGCCTCCGGGTGGGTTCGGTGGGCCCGGTGGTCCTGGCGGTCCCGCTGGACCCGGGTTCCCGCAGCAGCCGGCCAATCCGTATCAGCAGCAGCCGAACGGTCCGGGGGCGTTTCCGCCGCCGCCCAATCAGTACCCGGGTCAGTGAAGGTCGATAGGTCGGGCTGATGCCGTGATGTAGGCGAGCCGAGCCTGGCAGGAGTTGGGGCCCGCAGCATTGAGCTGCGGGCCCCTTCTTTGTGAGGGCAGTTGTAGTCGCGTGAGGTTCGTAGGGGGTGCTGCGGGTTCCCCCGGTCGGAGTTCGTTCGTCGGGGAGCGCCCTTGCCCCCGTTTCCGCGGAGTGGCGCGGAAACGGGGGCAAGGGCGGGGGCGAGGCGGTAGGCCGGTTCAGGTCGGAAGGGTGTTCCCCGGGGACGGCGACGCCTGTCAGCCGAAGACCGAGCGGACCTGTTCGCGGACGGTGTCCTTGGCGCCGTCGGTGACGCCCTGGTGGCGGGTGGCGGCGCCGCCGGTGCGTTGGTCGACGTGCTTCTGGGCCTGGTCCAGGCCGCGGTTGGTGAGGTCGTCGCGGGCGTGGTCGATGTACGTCTTGGGGTTGGTGAGGTCGCTGGCGCCCTCTTTGAGCCCGTCGACGTACTCGCCAGCCTTCTCCTTGGCGATGTCCGCGGTTTCGTCGAGTTTGATGCCGTCGCGTTCGCCGAAGTGGGTTTCGATGCTCTGTTCGGCGACGTTCTGGGCCATCTCCGTGGCGGCCTCGGTGGCCTTCTCCTTGGCCGCGTCGACGACCTTCTCCTTGACGGTGTCCTTGACCGTTTCCTTGATCTGCTGCTTGGCGTAGTCGGTCACCACCTTGCGGGCTTCCTTGGAGACCGCCTTCTTCGCCAGCTTCTTGATGGCGTCCATGGTGGCGTGCTCCATGGCCTTGGTGGCGGCCTGCATGACCTCCTGCCTGATCTTGGCGAGGATCTGGCGGACGATCACACGGGTCGCCTGGGTGGCTCCGGCCGCGCCGATCTCGGACAGGCCCAGGGTGAAGGGCGCGGCGGCCTGTGCCGCGATGATTTCGGCGGCCAGCATGACGAGTTGGACGATGACCGCGACCTTGCCGGCCAGTACGGCGATGGCGGCCGCGTCGAAGGCCACGGCGATGACCTCGGCCGCCGCGGCGGCGTCGCGGAGGTAGTTGTCGCCGCTGTCGCCGGAGCCGTTGAATCCGCCCCACTCGTGGGAGAAGCCCTCGACCGCCTCGCCGGAATTGGCGGAGAGGACCTGATTGGCCGCCGTCGAGCCCTGGGAATTCGTTTCGTTGACCGACTCGGCGAAGTTTCGCCAGGCCGAGGCGCATTCGTGGAGCTTGTCCTCGTCGGCATCGGGCCAGTCGTAGCCCAGGAGGTTCAGAATCCAGACGAGCTCGCCAGGCAGCTGCAAAGACACAGTGTTCGTCCCCCGTGCGGGTGTGGCTGAAATCGAAATGGTGGGAAGGCGAAGAAGTGGTGGGGTGGAAAGGAATGGAAGGGCGGCGGTGGAGGGGCTGGTGCAGGAATGGCGGACCGGGGTCGAGGGGTGGGCCCGGAATGGTGGTGCCCGGCCTCGACCGAGGGGTTGCCGGACCTGCGTCAGACCATCGGGCGGTTGACCGCGCTGATGACGTGGACGCCCTGCTCGTCGGAGTCGGCGTACGTACGGGCCATGCCCTGGAGCTTGTCGCCGATGCCCTCAAGGCGTTCGCCGAGGGAATCCATCGACTTGAACATGCCGTCCCTGATCGGGGTGTAGATCGTCTCGAAGGCGTCCCCGAAGTCGCAGTTCTCCCAGGGGCTGCCGAGCCCTTCAAGATCGTCCTGGAGTTTCTTCGACGCCTTGGAGAAATCGCCGCCGATGTGGACGAAAGCGTCGCCCTGCGACTTCAGTACATCAGGGTCGACGTCAAATGCCTTGCCAGCCACCATTGCCCCCGTATTGCCAGTGTGTTCCGCGCCTTGCTCGTCACGCCTAACGCTCCCACATTAGGTGATCTGAGTGCGGGCGTGTCAAGGCGAGTGGGGCGGGTGGATGTGGTACGGGGCGGTCAACGGCGTTGCGGTTTCCGGTAATTGGGGCGCCGTCTGTGATTGGTGAAATCTGGGGAATTGGGTGGGGTGTGGGGAGTTGGGGAAATTTGGGGGAGGCGGGGGGCGGAAGTGTGCGGGCCCCGGGGAAACGGTCCGGGGTGACGGCGGGATCGGCAACGGCGAATCGCGTCGCATTCCTGGTGGGGGGAGGGAGGAGGGGGGATGTGTGGGCGTGGGGGACGGGCGAGGGTGGTTGCTCGGACTCCCGTAGCATTTCCGCTCATGGACGCAGCGGGGAACGAGCAGGCCGAGGAGCCCTTTTCCGAAGGTGTGGGAGAGGAAGAGGGTGAGGGGAAGGGCGGCGGTGATGCTGCCGCTGAGGGGGACCGCGTCGGGTTGACGCCTCGTCAGGCGCGGCGGGTGCGGGTCGTGCTGGCCTCGGTGATGATGGCCGCGATGGCGGTGCTGCTCGTGGTCCGGCTGGCCGCCCGCACGTCGGTGCTGGTCGTCGGGGTGTACGGAGCCGCGCTCGTACTCTGCGGGATCGTCATCGAACTCGCCCGCAACGGGCGTACCCGGCTGGGTACTTGGCTGCTGGCGTTGGGGCTGGTGGCGGCGTTCGCCGCGGACTGGCTGCTGCCGTGAGGGGATGCCGCGGCGGAGATCCGTCGGGCTGAGAGAGCCCGGACGGAGGTCGCTCGGCGGGGTGCGGCCGGCTCGGGTGAGCCGGCCGCCGCGCCGTAGGGGAGACGTGGCGGCGGGCCGCCTCCTTGTCGCCTTCCTCTTCTTCCGCCTGGTGGCGGTCGGTTCCGTCTGGTGGCGGCCGGTCAGAACAGGCCGTGCCACATCTGCTCGGTCACCAGGGACCACCAGTTGTCGGCGTCGTCCAGAGACCACGGGTCGAGGGCCACGAGCTGTTCCTGGAAGCCGGCGACCGCGGCGCCCGAGGCGTAGGGGTCGAGACCGGCCAACTGCCGGCGCGTGGTGACCAGGAGGGCCAGGGAGCGCAGGTAGGCGCCGAGGGAGCGGTTGACGAAACGGGCGCCGCCGGTGCCGGGCTGGACGGCCCACAGGGTGCCGAGCTGGCTCGGGTCGTCCTCCGGGGCGGCGCACTGGACGGCGAGGGTGTACAGGCCGTCGGTGCCGACGCGGACGTATCCGGCGAGGATGTCGAGGACCTCCGGCCGGGCGTTCGTCCCCGATTCCCTGAGGTGGGTGGCGGCGTCGGTGAACAGGCCGCCGGCCGGCGGGGCGGCGGGGTCGTCGGCGGTGAAGAAGTACGGGACGAGGGCGGGGAGACCGGCCTCGGTCAGGGTGGCCCGGGTGTCCTCGGGGAGCTGGGTGGCGGCGAGCGCTCCGGCGTCGGGGCGGCGTACGCCGTCGGCGCCGAAGACCTCGGTGAGGTGGGCGCCGAGGTCCGCGTCGGGCAGCGGCGGCGCGGGGGCGACGGCCTGCGGAACGGGCGTGCGGTGCGGCTGGGGCGGCGCCTGGCGACCCGCGAGCCGGTGCATGGTCTCGATGTGCCGGAGCAGTCCGGCGATGGCCGCGGCGCGCTCCTCGGGGCGCACGCCGTACTCGGCGGTGCAGGAGAACGCGGCGTTCGGGAAGGCCCGCAGGACGAAGTCGCCGGTGTAGCCGCCGGGCAGCATCGCGGGCCCCAGGTCGGTGTGGACCGCGCGGACCGCGGCGCCGTCCACGCCCAGCCGTCGCAACTCGTCGAACAGCTGGTACTCGGCGGGCGGCAGGCCGGGGCGGGAGACCTGGGCGAGGTTGGTCTCCTCGCCGGTGGACGGGTCGAGGTAGGTCGCCACGGCGGTGTTGCCGGGGCCGGTGACCGGCGGCTGGGCGGTGGTGCCTGCCTGCGCCTGGGTGTTCACGAGTGGTCTCCTTCGGGGCCGTGGGGGCGGCCCTGGGCGGCGGCCGTGGTGGCGGCCTCGGTGGGCGCGGTGGCCTGGGCGGGGAGGGCGGGCGCGGCCTCGGCGGCCCCGGCGGCCTCGGCGGCCGGGGCCGGCGCGGGCGCCGGGGTGAGGATCCGACGTGCCGTCACGCCGCGTTCGGTGGCGACGACGAGGACGCCCTCCGGCGCGAGGTCGGCGTCGCGGAACGGGGAGTCGGAGATCAGTGCGGTCACCACCTCGCCGCTCTCCCGGGCCCACACCCGCAGGTAGTCGGCGCCGCGGCTGAACCCGTACGCGGCCGCGGCCCGCTCCTCCTCCGACGGGCGCAGCACCCGCGCGGGGTCGGCGTCGACGTACCCCGGGCGGAGCAGGTCGTGGAGGAGGAGGGCGGTGGAGGGCGGGGGCTCGGGAGCCGCCGGCGTCTCCGTGGGCGCCGAACCCGTGGGCGGCTCAGCGGGGTTGGGTGGCTCGGGGGAGGCCGGGGCCTCCGGGCGGTCCGCGGTCGGCAGGGGCTGGGCGCCGGGGGTTCCCGCGGGGACGACCAGCGCGGCGACGGGGCGGCGGGCGGTGCCGGGCGCCGCCGGGTCCGCCTCGGTGCCCGTCTCCGCTTCCGGAGCCGGGAGGACCCCGGTCGTCACCGAGACCACGCCCGGCAGCGGCAGGCTCCACAGGGTGCGCCACGGCAGCTCCAGGCCCAGCCCGTGCAGGGCCTCCGCGTACGGCTGGAGGCCGTCCTCGACGAACGCGGTCTCCAGGAGCGCGGCCCGCATGTCGGCTGGGGCCCCGGAGCGGGTGAGCAGCGGCGCGACGCGCAGGTACGTACGGGCCGGGGCGCCCAGCTGGTCGAGCGGGACGGCCTCGACGGCGGTGCGCAGCTTGATCGGGTCGGCGTGCGTGAACAGGCCCGGGTCGATGAGGAGTTGGGGGAGCAGACCGGCGTCGAGGGTGTGCCCGGCGAGGTGGTCGCGGACGTAGCGGTCGGCCCGGGACCAGTCCTGCTGGGGCACCGCCTCCAGCAGCGCCATGGCGATCCTGGTCTGGGCGCCGCGGGGGTCCGGCGTGCCGGAGCGGATCTCGGCGGCGAGGGCCGGGTGCGTCAGGCGGACCAGGGTGCGGACCGCCGATCCGGCGGCGTCCGCGTCGCCGGGGGCGTTCTCGGCACCGGCGGGGTCCGCGCTCCCGGGAGTCTCGTCGTCGTCGGCGTCCTCGTCCGCGGGGACTTCCACCGGCTCCACGAAGGGGGCGGCCAGCAGCATCCCGTCGGCGATGACCTGGCCCATGTCGCGCCCCGCGACGGCGTCCGCCAGCGGGCGCCACAGCTGGACCGGGAGCCCGTCGCCCTCGGCGAACGCCAGCGGCGCCAGCATCTGCCGGAGCGTCTGCGGATCGGCGCCCAGGCGGCGGGCGTGCAGATCGAGGGCCTCGCCCACGGAGGCGGGCAGCTGCGCCTCGTCGGCGGGATCGAACCCCTCGGAGTGCGTGAACAGCGACCGCACCGCCAGATGGACCGCCAGCCGGCTGCCGTTCGCGCGCCGGGCCAGCGCCTCGGCGAGCGCCCGCCGGGCGGCCGGGTCGGTGGTGAACGGGAGGTCGGGGGCGCCGGCCTCCGGGGCGAGCGCGGTCTCGGCCTGGAGGGCCAGGCCCTCGGGGTCGGCCCACTCGGGCTCGTCGAGGTCGACCACCTGCACCTGGCCGCGCGGCAGCGAACCGGCCAGCTCACCGGCGAGTTCACGGGGCACGTCGACCAGCAGGTGGACCGCCGGCGTCGCGGCGAGCGGCACCAGGACCTCGCGTACCAGGCGCGCCGGCTCGTCGACGGCGCGCACCGGACCGGCCAGGTCCACGTCCGGTACGACGACCGTCAGCGGCTCCTCGCGGGCGGCGAGTTCGGAGAAGACGTCCGCCGTCCGCCCGGCGGCCAGGTCGAGGTGATCGGCGAGGAGCCACGTCACCTGCGCGGAGGTCAGGCCCCGAGGGTTCGGCACGGCCGGGGCCGGCAGGTCCGGGGGGATCGTCGCCGGGTCCATGCCGTCCAGCGGGAGCTGCTTGCGGTAATCCGGGTCGCACAGCATCAGGAAGCCCGCCATCAGGCGGGAACGCCCGCTGCCGGGGCTGCCGGTGAGGATGACGACGCGTGGTGCGCCCGGCCAGCGCATGCGCCAGGCGGCGAGTGCGCGCAGAGCCGCGGTGCGGCCGCCGATGTACGGATGCGGCGCGTATCCGGCCGCCGCGCCGGCTGCTTCGCCTGAGGCGCTCATGACTTCCTCGTCCCCCATCGATCCTGCCCTCCACTTCCGTGGATCCGTGCCTGTACGGAAGAGATCCTATGATCCGGGCCGGATACGTGGGACGGCCGAGGGGGTGCTGTTCCGAAACCGGCACACAGGAGTGCCGCGCCTACGGGAGAAAAGGGAGCGGGAGGAGCGGAGTGAGGGGCGTACGGGGAGGCATGGTTCTCCCGGGACGACGGGGGCTCAAGGAGCGGAAAATCCGTTCCCTCTGATCCACCCGCGCTATCCGCCCTACCCTCCTCATCCTCTTCTTCCGGTTTTTGTAATTTCCGTGCGATGTCGGGTTCTTGTCCAGGGGGATCTTGTCCGGACTGTGCTTTTCCGGGTGTTCTCGCGCGGAGTGTTCTTCTCCGGTGCGCTGCCGTCCGGCGGATATTTCCCCGGATCTCCGTCGGCCGATGCCGAACGGAGATCAAAAACCGGATGATCCCGGACAGAGAACCCGGAAAAGCTTGTGGAGAGGGGCGCACGGCACCCCGGCGCGGAGCGGAGAGCGCGACGGTCCGCGCGGAGAACGCAGCGGTCCGCCCTCGCCGTGCCGCTCGCACCGGCCGTGAGGGCGGACCGTCCGCCGGCGTCCGACCCGGCCCGCGGGGGCGTGGCCGCCGCGGGCCCTGTCGGGAGGGTCAGGCGCGGCCGCGGCCGCTGCTGCCGCGGCGCGGGCCGGTGACGAGGTTGAGGCTCGGGCCGTCGCGCTCGGCGCGCTCCTGGTCCTCCTCCTCTTCCTGCTTCTTCTGCCACTCGGCGAACTTCGCGCGGGACTCCTCGCGCTCGGCCATCGTCTGATCCTCGGCCGCCCGCCGCATCTGGTTCAGCCGGTCGCCCAGCGCGTCCATGTAACCGGGCGTCTCGATGGCCTCCTTCATGCCCATCCGGCCGGAGAGCACCTCCTTGGCCATCTCCTGGAGCTTGCCGCCCACATTCGGGTTGTCGGCGAGCACCTTCAGCGCCTTCCGAAGGCGGTGTGCCTGCTCCTGGTCGTGGGCGACGTCCATCAGGTCCTCGTCCTGGATCTGCCGCTCATTGCTCATGTCTGCCCCCTCGTACGTGGTGGCACAGCAACCGCGCGTGCTGCACCGGCGTCCTGAGTGTAATGACGGGTATGAACGGGTCGTCAAGGCGGGGTTGTCGGTATTGCCGCATATTGCTCCGCATCCCTTCCCCGCTTCGTGCAGAAGCCACTCCGCGGGGGGCTTCGGGCCTATTGCGGGTGTGCTAGACCTGGAGCGATGTTCAGCAGGTTGCTGTCATTCAATTCGGGGAGAAATGATGTCCGATGAAGTCCGGCTCAGTACCGAGGCGTTGCACAAGCTCGGTACGACCTTCGAGATGCGTGCGGAAGAACTGAGCCGGCAGCTGAGCGCATTCAGGCGGCGGGCGGACGCCGATGCGCTCCGGGACGGTTTCGGCAGCGACGAGGCGGCCCGGCCCTACCGCGAGCTGTTCGACGAGGCCGAGCGCGCCCTGGCACAGCTCCAGCGGCGGCTCGCCGAGGTCGGCGGCGGCATCAAGGAGACCGTCGCGAACACCCAGGCGGCAGAGGACGAGCTGGTCGAGATCATGCGGAGCGTCAAGTGACCGAGCCACGACGCAATCCCCACGCGCTGCACGAGGCGGCGGCCGGCTGGCGGGACATGGGCAAGCACCTGGACGGGCTCGTCCGCGACCTGGACCGGCATGTCGGCACCGCCGCCTCGGCCGACTGGCACGGCCCGGCGGGCGAGGCGTTCGCCGCCGAGTGGCACCAGCTGAAGCGGTCCGTGGACGACTCCCTGCCGGCCTTCGAACTGGCCGCGGCCGACCTGGAGAGCGCCGCCGCCACGCACCAGACCGGCAGCACAGACGGGGACCACACCGCGGCCTCCGCGGGCGGCGGGCAGAACGCCACGCAGTCGTCCGGCAACGAGATGGCCTACGGCTTCATGGCGCTGGGCCAGCTCGCCAACGGCCTCGGCGGCGCCCTGGGCAAGCGCGGCCGGGGCGGCGGGGGCGGCCAGAGCCAGGTCCCGCAGCTGCGGCACCAGTGGGACTCCTCCACGGCCGCCCACGGGCCCGACCCGTTCGGGACGCCCCGGGACGGCGAGGCCGCGACGCGCGGCGGCGAGGGCATCGCCAAGGGCGTGCGGACGAACCCGGCCGAGGAGCAGCGCGCGGCGGAGGAGCGGGAGGCGAAGGCGGCCGCCCGGCAGCAGGCGGCCGAGCAGAAGGCGGCGGCCGGGAAGGGGCCGGAGCAGGGCTCCGAGAAGGCCGCGGCGAAAGCCGGGGAGAAGCCGGGGGCGAAGGCGGCCGGGACTGCCGACCGGAAGGCGGGGAAGGCCGCCGGCGGTGCCGCCGACGCCGCCCCGGCCGACGGCGCGTCCGCCCCGCCCGGCCCGGACGTCACCCAGCACGGCGCCTTCGGCTGACCCGAGGGGCACGGCGGGAACCGCGGGCCGGCCGGCCCGTACGAACGGAAAACGGCGGTGGGGCGCCCTCCTGGGAGGGGCGCCCCACCGCCGTTGTACGGACCGGTGGTTACTGGCTGCTGAGCGGCAGGAAGCCGGTCTGGACCAGCTGCGCACCGCGCTTGCGCGTGATGAACGTGCCACGTCCGGGCGTCAGCTGCTGACCCTTGACGTTGCCCATCAGCGGGCCCTCGGCCGGGTCGGCCGACAGGATCAGACCCTGCGCGCCGAGCTCCTTGGCACGCTGCATGACCGGCTCGAACGAGGACCGGCCGGCACCCGAGGAGCTGCGCGCCAGGATCAGGCGCAGACCCAGGTCACGGGCGAACGGCAGGTACTCCAGCAGCGGCTGCAGCGGGTTGCCGCTGCTGGTCGCCACCAGGTCGTAGTCGTCCACGATCACGAACGCGTCCGGCAGGTCGTACCAGCTGCGGTTGCGCAGCTGCTCCGGCGTGACGTCCGGACCCGGCATGCGCCGGCCCAGCGACCCGGCCAGACCGCCGATGACCTCCTGGAGCTGCGGCCCTGCGGCGCAGTACTTGTACAGGTGGCTGTCGGGGATCTCGCCGAGCAGCGCGCGCCGGTAGTCGGAGACCACCATCAGCGCCTTGTCGGTCGGGTACCGCTCGGCGATCTGCTTCGTCAGCAGGCGCAGCAGCGACGACTTGCCCGACTCGCTCTCGCCGTAGATGACCAGCAGCGGGTCGGTCTCGAAGTCGATGAACGCCGGGGACAGCGTGGTCTCGTCGACGCCGATCGCGATGCCGTGGTCCGGGTAGTCGCCACCCCGGGGCAGGTCGCTGGCGTGCAGCATCGTCGGCAGCATCCGCACCGCGGGGGCGGGCTCGCCCTGCCAGTGCTCGCTGACCGTCTGCACCAGGTTCGTGACGCCGTCGCTGAGCGTCTCCGGGTCGCTCATCCCGTCCAGCCGCGGCAGCGCCGCCAGGAAGTCGAGCTTGTCGGGGGACAGACCGCGACCGGGCTTGCCCATCGGGACGTTCTCCGCGCGCTTGCGGTCGAACTCCGACTCCATCGGGTCGCCCAGGCGCAGCTCCACGCGGTTGAGGAGCTGGTCGCGCAGTGCGGGCCGCACCTCGGTGTAGCGCGAGCCGGCGATGATGAGGTGGATGCCGAAACCGAGACCCCGGCCGGCGATGTCCAGGATCACCGGGTCCATCTGCTCGTAGTCGGTCTTGAACGTGCCCCAGCCATCGATGACCAGGAAGACGTCGCCCCACTTCTGGTCGGGGAAGGCGCCCGCGGCCCGCCGCTGGCGGTAGGTCGCGATCGAGTCGATGCTGTTCGCGCGGAAGAACTCCTCGCGCTCGTTGAGGATGCCGACGACCTCGGAGACCGTACGGCGCACCTTCTCGGCGTCCAGACGCGAGGCGACACCGCCGACGTGCGGCAGCCCCTCCAGGCTGAGCATGCCGCCACCGCCGAAGTCGAGGCAGTAGAACTGCACTTCGGCCGGCGTGTGGGTGAGCGCGAACGCGGCGATGGCGGACCGGATCAGCGTCGACTTACCGGACTGCGGACCACCCACGACCAGACCGTGACCGGCACCGGCGGAGAAGTCCAGGTACATCACGTCACGCCGCTGCTCGAACGGCTTGTCCACCAGCGCGACCGGCACCACGAGCTTGCCCAGCGCGGTGTACTCCGGCGCGTGCACACCCCGCTCGGGCGTGACCGCGAGGGCCGGCAGCAGCTGGTTGACCGTGGGCGCCTCCTCCAGCGGCGGCAGCCACACCTGGTGGGCCGGTGGGCCCTGGCCCTGCATCCGCTGGACCATGACGTCCAGGACGGTGTCGGCGAGCGCGTCGTCGATCTCCGGCTCCGTCGCCTCGACGGCGACCGGCTCCTCGATGATCTGCTCGATGACCGGGGCCGCCGTGAACGGCACCGGCATCCGCATCGACCGGCCACCGCCGGCGCTGCGACCGCCGCCGCCCGGGCCGCGGTAGGTACCGGAGACGTACGCGGCCTTGAACTGGACCATCGTCTCGGTGTCGTACTTCAGGATGCCGGAACCGGGAACGTTCGGCAGGTGGTAGGCGTCCGGCACACCGATCGCGGTCCGCGACTCGGCCGCGGAGAACGTCCGCAGGCCCAGCCGGTAGGACAGGAAGGTGTCCAGACCGCGCAGCTTGCCCTCTTCCAGCCGCTGCGAGGCGAGCAGCATGTGCACACCCATCGAACGGCCGATACGGCCGATCTGGATGAACATCTCGATGAAGTCGGGCTTGGCGGCGAGGAGTTCGGAGAACTCATCGATGATCATCACCAGCGAGGGCAGCGGGTCCAGCGGAGCGCCGGCGGCACGTGCCTTCTCGTAGTCGGTGATGTTGGCGTAGTTGCCCGCCGAGCGCAGCAGCTCCTGACGGCGCTGGAGCTCACCGGTGATCGAGTCGCGCATGCGGTCGATCAGGGTGACGTCCTCACCGAGGTTGGTGATGACCGCCGCGACGTGCGGCATCTCCGACATACCGGTGAAGGTGGCGCCACCCTTGAAGTCGGCGAGGATGAAGTTGAGGGTCTCCGAGGAGTGCGTGACCGCGAGCGCGAGCACCAGGGTGCGCAGCACCTCGGACTTACCGGAACCGGTTGCACCGACACACAGGCCGTGCGGGCCCATGCCCTGCTGCGACGCTTCCTTGATGTCCAGCATGACCGGCTGGCCGTCGCGGTCGACACCGATCGGCACCCGCAGGCGCTCGGCGAGCGTCCGGGGGCGCCAGGTGCGCGACACGTCCAGCGTGCCGGCGTCGCCGATGTTGAGCAGGTCGGTGAAGTCCATGGAGGACAGCAGCGGGTCCTCGCCGTCCGCACCCGAACCGGCCCGCAGCGGGGCCAGCTGGCGCGCCAGCGCCTCCGCCTCGGCGATCGACAGGGTGTCGCACGACCCGTGGTAGACCGCACCGCTGGCCGACTCCAGCACCAGCTTGCCCGGCGACACCTGGACGGCCAGACCGCCGCGGATCTCGTCCAGATCGCCCGGCACGACCTCCAGGATGGTGACGCCCTGGAGGCCCTCGGCCCCGGCGATCACCGAGTCCATCGGGACGTCGCCGCCGTCCAGCACGACGACGACGTGCGGGCTGTCGGTCACCGGCTGGCCCTGCGGGCTGAACCGCCCGCGGCCGTCCAGCTCGTCCGCCAGCAGCTCCTCGATCTCACCGAGGTCGCCGACGACCAGCCGGCGGGTACCGGCGCCGTCGGTGGTCACGTCCTGGACCTGCGGCAGCCACTTCGTCCACTCCCACTCGGCCTGCGCACCCGGCGCGGCGACGATGGCCACCACCAGGTCCTCGGGCGAGTGCAGCGTGCACAGCTGGGCGATGATGGCGCGCGAGGCGCCGTAGACGGTGTCCGGGTCACCGGAGACCGTCAGGTGGTAGAAGGCGCGCAGCGACACCGCCAGCGGGAGGCTGTCCAGATGGCCGTGCTTGTCGAGGAATTCCTTCATCGCGTGCGCGGTCAGCGGCTCCAGCTCGTCGACCGGAGCGGTCTCCGGCGCCCGCAGCGGAGTGGACAGCTGCTGGGGCCCCAGCCCCAGGCGCACCTGCGCGAAGTCCGGGTCGTTCGCCCGGCGTTCCCAGACCCGCTTGCCCTCGGCCACGACGGACCACAGCTGGCTCGGGTCGGGATGGGTGAACAGCTGCGCGTCGCGCTGCCTGCGCGCGGTGCGCCGCACCTCTTTCCGCTTCTGCGCAAGGTACTTGAGGTAGTCCTGGCGTTCCTGGACCATCTGTCCGGAAGGCCCCTGGCGGGCCTTGACGATCTGCATGATCGCCATCGCCAGTGTGGTGGCCACCATGAAACCGCCCATGATCTTCATGAACGGCTGGTTCCCCATGAACAAGAAGCCCGCCGAGGACGCCATGCCCATCATGGGCATGAAGGTCATCAGCAGGTTCTCCGGTTCTCCCTCGCGGGGAAGCTCCGGAGGCGCCTCAAGTACCACCTCCTCCGAGGGGACTTCAGGTGGAAGCGCGCGGGGCGGGCGCTTGACGATGACAACGCTCACCGAGGCATCAGTCCTTCATGCATCTCGCAGTCTCGGACCGCCCCCGTTGGTTCGACGGTCCCCCGAGCCAAGTCCTTGGCCCGACGCAGGCGTTGATCCTACTGTTAGGCGTCAAGTCAAGGGGTGGGTGGGGCAGGGCCCCGATCGGACGGTACGCTGACGCCCCGCGAGCGCGCCACAGCCCCGTACGGGTGGCCCTATATATAGGGCGCGCGACGCGACAAAACGCCCAACGGATAGGGGGAACCGCCAGGTGAGTACGAGCACTGGCACCGGCTTTTGCCGGGTCACGGTCGCCGCGCCGGACGCACGGATCGACGTGGCACTGCCGGAGGACGTGGCACTCGTCGATATCTATCCGGAGATCCTGCGGCTCTCCGGGCAGTCCCAGGCCGAGGGCGCCCCGACCGGATATCACCTCGTACGCCGCGACGGCACGGTGCTCGACGCCGGACAGTCGCTGGCCCAGCAGCAGATCCTCGACGGCGACCTGCTGCTGCTGAAGCCGTTCGCCGAGTCGTTGCCGCTGCCGGTCTTCGACGACGTCTCGGACGCCATCGCCTCCGCGGTCAAGCAGAACCGCAGCCGCTGGAGCGACGACCTGATGCGCGTCGTCGGCCTCAGCGCCGGTGTGCTGCTGCTGGTGATGATGGCGTTCGCGCTGTGGTTCTCGAACCCGGTCAACCGCGACATGCACCGGCTCCCCGGCATCATCGCCGGCGTGGTCGGCGTCGTCCTGGTGGCGCTGTCCGGCGTCCGCGCCCGGGTCTACGACGACCACGCCTCGTCGATCGCCCTGGGCCTGGCGTCGCTGCCGCACCTGCTCATCGCGGGCTCCGGCATCTTCCCCGTCGACCCCGGCGGCGGCCCCGGCCGGCTCCACCTGCTCGTCGGCTGCGTGACCGTCCTGATCGCCTCGGTCCTCCTGGTGGTCATGCTGCCGCGCGGTGACGCGCCCTTCGTCGCGGCCGCCTTCCTCTCCGCCATCGGCACCCTCGCGGTCTTCGCCGCGATCCTCACCGACGCCGCCCCGCGCGAGGTCGCCGCGGTCACCGCCGTGGTCTCCATCGCCATGGTCGCCTGGCTGCCGAGCCTCTCCGCCCGGTTCGCCCGGCTGCCGATCGGCTACCGCTCGCCCGACCAGATCGCCAAGGGCGCCCTGGAGACCGGTTCCGAGACCGAGACGGTCGACTTCGTGAAGATCGGCAACCAGGCCAAGCGCGGCCACGAGCTCCTGCTCGGCCTGGTCGCCGGCTGCTCCGCCCTGGTCGTCGGCTCCGCCGGTGTCGTCCTCGGCTTCTCCGACAACGTCTGGGCCCAGGTGCTGGCCATGGCCGCCGGCATCACGATCATGCTGCGCGCCCGGCTCTTCGACTACACCGCCCAGGTCGCCTGCCTGACCATCGCCGGCATCTTCACCATCGTGCTGCTCATCCTGGGCATCGCGCTGCACCCGCCGCTCGACATCTTCGTCACCCTGGAGCGCTTCCAGGACGCCGGGCCGCTGAACGTCCGCACCGTCTGGTTCTCCTGCAGCATCGCCGTGGGTGCCGCGCTCCTCGTCGGGGTCGGCCTGGTCGTCCCGAAGAAGGGCGTCACCCCCTTCTGGGGCCGGATCTTCGACATCTTCGACGGCCTGGTCCTGCTGTCCCTGGTGCCGCTGTGCCTGGCGGTGCTCGACGTGTACAACACCGTGCGCGGCCTCACCAGCAGTTAGCCGCACCGCACCACTGACGAGACGGCCCCCCGACCACCCGGTCGGGGGGCCGTCCCGCTGCTGGTACGCTGTCCGACGGTCCGATCGAGTCATCCAAGATTCCCTGTGCTGCATTTCCAGGGACGCTCGCGGACCGGAACCCCAAGGAGTACGCGTGTCGCTCGACGCCGCCACGAAGAAGCAGATCATGACCGAGTTCGGCACCAAGGAAGGTGACACCGGCTCCCCCGAGGTCCAGGTCGCGCTGCTTTCCCGCCGCATCTCGGACCTGACCGAGCACCTCAAGACGCACAAGCACGACCACCACTCCCGCCGTGGTCTGCTGCTGCTGGTCGGCCAGCGCCGCCGCCTGCTGCAGTACCTGGCGAAGAAGGACATCACGCGCTTCCGCGCGCTGGTCGAGCGCCTGGGCATCCGCCGCGGCGCGGCGGGCGCCAAGTAAGACGGCACAGAGGGAGCGGTTCCCACCGGGGGCCGCTCCCTTTGCCGTACGCACCGGACAGCCGTCCCGCCGCGCGGTGGGCGGAAGCTTTGTACTCTGGTGCCATATCGCAAAAGCGAACGCGGTAGGAGCGCCTCCTGGCCGCCGGTCCTCGGTAGTGGCCCCCGGGCCGTCCATGGCAGACCATGCGACACCACTCCGGGTGCTTCGATCGAAGACCGGCCCGCACCGGCGCTCCACCGAAGACGGTCCGCTGCCACACGGGCAGCGGACGCTGACGAGGAGACATTCCTGGTGGAGAACGAGACCCACTACGCCGAAGCCGTGATCGACAACGGTTCCTTCGGCACCCGCACCATCCGCTTTGAGACGGGCCGCCTGGCCAAGCAGGCCGCCGGCTCCGCCGTGGCGTACCTGGACGACGACACCATGGTGCTGTCGGCCACCACCGCTTCCAAGACCCCGAAGGACCAGCTGGACTTCTTCCCGCTGACCGTCGACGTCGAGGAGCGGATGTACGCAGCCGGGAAGATCCCCGGCTCCTTCTTCCGCCGCGAGGGCCGCCCCAGCGAGGACGCGATCCTCACCTGCCGCCTCATCGACCGGCCGCTGCGCCCCTCCTTCAAGAAGGGCCTGCGCAACGAGATCCAGATCGTCGAGACGGTCATGGCGCTCAACCCCGACCACCTCTACGACGTGGTCGCCATCAACGCCGCCTCCTGCTCCACGCAGCTGGCCGGCCTGCCCTTCTCCGGCCCGATCGGCGCGACCCGTGTCGCCCTGATCAACGGCCAGTGGGTGGCCTTCCCGACCCACACCGAGCTCGAGGACGCGGTCTTCGACATGGTCGTGGCCGGCCGGGTGCTGCCCGACGGCGACGTCGCGATCATGATGGTCGAGGCCGAGGCCACCGAGAAGACCATCGAGCTGGTCAAGGGTGGCGCCGAGGCCCCGACCGAGGAGGTCGTCGCCGCCGGTCTGGAGGCCGCCAAGCCCTTCATCAAGGTCCTGTGCAAGGCCCAGGCGGACCTCGCCTCGAAGGCCGCCAAGCCGACCGGCGAGTTCCCGGTCTTCCTCGACTACCAGGACGACGTCCTGGAGGCGCTGACCAAGGCCGTCAAGGACGAGCTCGGGCGGGCGCTCACCATCGCCGGCAAGCAGGACCGCGAGGCCGAGCTGGACCGCGTCAAGGGTCTGGCCGCCGAGAAGCTGCTCCCGGAGTTCGAGGGCCGCGAGAAGGAGATCTCCGCCGCGTACCGCTCGCTGACCAAGACCCTGGTCCGGGAGCGCGTCATCAAGGAGAAGAAGCGCATCGACGGCCGCGGGGTGACGGACATCCGTACGCTCGCCGCCGAGGTCGAGGCGATCCCGCGGGTGCACGGTTCCGCGCTGTTCGAGCGTGGCGAGACCCAGATCCTGGGCGTCACCACCCTCAACATGCTCCGCATGGAGCAGCAGCTGGACACCCTCTCCCCGGTGACCCGCAAGCGCTACATGCACAACTACAACTTCCCGCCGTTCTCCGTCGGCGAGACCGGCCGCGTGGGCTCCCCCAAGCGCCGCGAGATCGGCCACGGTGCGCTCGCCGAGCGCGCCATCGTGCCGGTGCTGCCCACGCGCGAGGAGTTCCCCTACGCGATCCGCCAGGTCTCCGAGGCGCTGGGCTCCAACGGCTCGACGTCCATGGGCTCGGTCTGCGCCTCGACCATGTCGCTGCTGAACGCCGGTGTGCCGCTCAAGGCCCCGGTCGCCGGCATCGCCATGGGCCTGATCTCCCAGGAGATCGACGGCCAGACCCACTACGTCGCCCTCACCGACATCCTCGGTGCGGAGGACGCCTTCGGCGACATGGACTTCAAGGTCGCCGGCACCAAGCAGTTCGTCACCGCGCTCCAGCTCGACACCAAGCTCGACGGCATCCCCGCCTCGGTCCTGGCCGCCGCGCTGAAGCAGGCCCGCGACGCCCGCCTCCACATCCTCGACGTGATGAACGAGGCCATCGACGTTCCGGACGAGATGTCCCCGAACGCGCCGCGGATCATCACCGTCAAGATCCCGGTGGACAAGATCGGTGAGGTCATCGGCCCCAAGGGCAAGATGATCAACCAGATCCAGGAGGACACCGGCGCCGACATCACGATCGAGGACGACGGCACCATCTACATCGGTGCCGCCGACGGCCCGGCCGCCGAGGCCGCCCGCGCCACGATCAACGGCATCGCCAACCCGACCATGCCGGAGGTCGGCGAGCGCTACCTGGGCACCGTCGTCAAGACGACCACCTTCGGTGCGTTCGTGTCCCTGCTCCCGGGCAAGGACGGCCTGCTGCACATCTCGCAGATCCGCAAGCTGGCCGGCGGCAAGCGCGTCGAGAACGTCGAGGACGTGCTCGGCGTGGGCGCCAAGGTCCAGGTCGAGATCGCCGAGATCGACCAGCGGGGCAAGCTCTCCCTGATCCCCGTGATCGAGGGCGAAGACACCGAGGCCGACACGAAGGACGACCAGGCCAAGTGACGTCCCGTACGTACACGACGACGGCCCGCACCTCCTCGGAGGGGCGGGCCGTCGCCCGTACCCAAACGCTTCTGAAGGGCGCCGCGGGCGCCGGCACGGTCCGCCGCACCACCCTCCCCGGCGGGCTGCGGGTGGTCACCGAGACGCTGCCCACCGTCCGCTCCGTCACCTTCGGGATCTGGGCGAACGTCGGCTCCCGCGACGAGACCCCGTCCCTGAACGGTGCCACCCACTACCTGGAGCACCTGCTCTTCAAGGGCACCGGGCGGCGCTCCGCCCTGGACATCTCCGCGGCCGTCGACGCGGTCGGCGGCGAGATGAACGCCTTCACGGCGAAGGAGTACACCTGCTACTACGCGCGGGTGCTCGACACCGATCTGCCGCTCGCCATAGACGTGGTCTGCGACATGCTCACCGGCTCGCTGATCGAGGCCGAGGACGTGGACGCCGAGCGCGGGGTGATCCTCGAAGAGATCGCGATGACCGAGGACGACCCGGGCGACTGCGTGCACGACCTGTTCGCGCACACCATGCTCGGCGACACCCCGCTGGGCCGCCCGGTCCTCGGCACCGTCGACACCGTCAACGCGCTGTCGGCCGATCGCATCCGGCGCTTCTACAAGAAGCACTACGACCCCACCCACCTGGTCGTCACCGCCGCCGGCAACGTCGACCACGCCAAGGTCGTCCGCCTGGTGCGGCGCGCCTTCGAGCAGGCCGGGGCACTGCACCGCGCGGACGCCACCCCGATCGCCCCGCGCACCGGCCACCGCACCCTGCGCACCGCCGGCCGGGTCGAACTGCTCGGCCGCAAGACCGAGCAGGCGCACGTGGTCCTCGGCATGCCCGGTATGGCCCGCAACGACGACCGGCGCTGGGCGATGGGCGTGCTGAACACCGCCCTGGGCGGCGGGATGAGCTCCCGCCTCTTCCAGGAGGTCCGCGAGAAGCGCGGCCTGGCGTACAGCGTGTACTCCTTCACCTCGGGCTTCGCCGACTGCGGCCTGTTCGGCGTCTACGCCGGCTGCCGGCCCAACCAGGTGCACGACGTCCTCAAGATCTGCCGCGACGAACTCGACACGGTGGCGACCGAGGGCCTCACCGACGACGAGATCCGCCGCGCGATCGGCCAGCTGCGCGGCTCCACGGTCCTCGGCCTGGAGGACACCGGCGCGCTGATGCACCGGCTCGGCAAGAGCGAACTGTGCTGGGGCGAGCACATGTCCGTCGACGAGGTGCTGGCCCGGATATCGGCAGTGACCCCGGACGAGGTCCGGGAGGTGGCCCGTGATGTCCTGGGCGCACGCCCCTCGCTGTCCGTCATCGGCCCCCTGAAGGACCGGCAGGCGGCCCGCCTGGAGGACGCCGTCGCCTAGGCGACGGCGTCAGTGTGCCGTCCCACCACGAGAGAGAGCGGAAAACGATGAGCAAGCTGCGCGTGGCCGTCCTGGGAGCCAAGGGGCGCATCGGCTCCGAGGCCGTCCGGGCCGTCGAGGCCGCCGACGACATGGAGCTGGTCGCCGCCCTCGGCCGCGGCGACAAGCTGGAGACGCTGGTGGAGACCGGCGCCCAGGTCGCGGTGGAACTCACCAACCCCGACGCCGTGATGGACAACCTCGGCTTCTGCCTGCGGCACGGCATCCACGGTGTGGTCGGCACGACCGGCTGGACCGACGAACGCCTCGCGCAGCTGCGCACCTGGCTCGCCGCCGCCCCCGGCACCGGTGTGCTGATCGCCCCGAACTTCTCCATCGGCGCGGTGCTCACCATGCGGTTCGCGCAGCAGGCGGCCCGTTTCTTCGAGTCCGCCGAGATCGTCGAGCTGCACCACCCCGACAAGGCGGACGCCCCGTCCGGCACGGCCGCCCGCACCGCGCAGCTGATCGCCCAGGCCCGCGCGGAGGCCGGCTGCCCGCCGCAGCCGGACGCCACCCAGACCGCGCTGGACGGCGCCCGCGGCGCGGACGTGGACGGCATCCCGGTGCACTCGGTGCGGCTGCGCGGTCTGCTGGCGCACCAGGAGGTACTGCTCGGCGGGGTGGGGGAGACCCTCACCATCCGCCACGACTCCCTGCACCACAGCAGCTTCATGCCGGGCATCCTGCTCGGCGCGCGGCGCGTGGTGGACGTTCCGGGCCTGACGGTGGGCCTGGAGAACTTCCTCGATCTGGGCTGACGACCATGGGTGGAAAGATCACGTACTTCTTCCTCGCCACCGTGCTGGTGCTGGTCTTCGGCGTGGTGGCGATGGAGGGCGTACTGCTCCTGCTGACCGGCGAACCGGCGGCGATGGGCATGGGCGCGGTGGCCTTCGTCCTGCCGTTCCTGGGCGGCTGGTTCCTGTGGGCCAACACCCGCTTCGCCCGCGACGCGAACCGGCTGGCCGGCGAGCTGGAGGCCGAAGGCGGCCTGCCGGTCGACGAGTTCGTGCGCACCCCCGGCGGCCGGATCGACCGGGACGCGGCCGACGCGGTCTTCGCCCGGCGGCAGGCCGAGACCGAGGAGGCGCCCGGCGACTGGCGCGCCTGGTTCCGGCTGGCCGTCGCGTACCGGGACGCCCGGGACACCCCGCGCGCCCGCAAGGCCATGCAGCGCGCGATCGCCCTGCACGACGGCAAACCGTTCCCCGGTGAGCCGGTCCGGACCGGCTGAGTCCCCGAAAACGACGACCGCCCGGGTCCGTACGGAACAGCCGTACGGACCCGGGCGGTCGTCGTTCTCAGGGGCGGTGGTACTGCGCCGCCCATGCCTCCAGTACGTCGGCGGCCTGCTCGAACCGCTCCGAGCGGCCCAGGAAGTCGCCGTTGCGGTCCGTCAGCAGGGCCCGCAGCGGTTCCCCCTGCACCCGCTCGACGCGCAGCGCCTGCCCCTGCACCGTCCGCGGCAGTCCCAGCCAGCGCACCGGCTGCTGGACCGTACGGACCGCGGCGACCGCGGACCACGGCAGCGTGCTGGTGCGCAGCAGGTTCACCTGCCGCAGTCCCTGGGCGCTCACCCAGACGCCCACCCGCACCAGCCGCAGTGCCAGTGCGATCACCAGCGCCGCCACCGCCGCGCAGACCGCCGCCCCGACCGGTGACCCGGCCAGCGCGATGATCAGCGCGGAGAGCAGGACGAACGAGGCGAGCAGCAGAAGCACCGCCGCCGCCCCCACCCGCCACGGTCCGGGGCGGTAGGGACGGCGCCAGTGGTCGGGGTCGTGGTCCGGCAGGGAGACGGGATCCGCGCGGCCGTCGGCCTGGAAGGCGCGATCGGCCGTCAGGAAGGGCAGGGGCACGGCTGGTCCTCACTCAGGGCTGGTCGGCACGGAACGGCATGCCGACGGAAGCTGTGAGCGGTGAGGCTATCGGGACTGGCGGAGCGGAACCACCCGGTGGTCCGCTCCGCCGCCGGCTCAGCGGTGCGCGGCCTCGGATTGGTGCACTCCGGTCGAACCGGAGGTGTCCTGCTGCAGGGCCGGCAGGCCGAACAGCAGGGCGCCCGTCAGGCCGCCCACCACGGTGAGTGTGATCAGGGACTGGCCGACGAGCTGCGCGCGCGAGGCGCGCGGGCGCGGCGGGGGAGTGATATTGCTGCGGAACCGGTCTGCCTCGGCAACGAAGGCGAACGGGACGGGCTCTCGCCGGCGGAACATGAGGGGGCTCTCCTAGGAACCTCGAAGTGGGCACTGTCACAGGGAAAGACGACGGTGGCGTCCGTTTGGTGCCCGTTTTCCGTTACTTCTGTGAAAAATATCAACCGCCGTCCACTGGCCTGCAGGCGGGGGGTACCTTTTTCCTCTTTGTCCGCTAACGCGGCATCAGACGGCATTTCCCGGGCTGTCAGTGGCGGGCCGTAGGCTGGACGCGCACGAGGATCGAACGGAAGGAACCGCCGGTGTCCCACACCCCCGACCGCGCCGAGAGCGCACCCGTCAGCTTCCGCAGTGAAGTGACGGTCGAGTTGGTCAAGCACAGCGCAGCGGACAGCGACGTGCTGTGGGCGGCCCGGGTCTCGACGGCCGGCGAGCAGTCCCTGGAGGAGCTGCAGAAGGACCCGGAGCGCTCCAAGGGCCTGATCAACTACCTGATGCGGGACCGGCACGGCAGCCCGTTCGAGCACAACTCCATGACGTTCTTCATCAGCGCGCCGATCTTCGTCTTCCGCGAGTTCATGCGGCACCGCGTCGGCTGGTCGTACAACGAGGAGTCCGGCCGCTACCGCCAGCTGGAGCCGGTCTTCTACGTCCCCGGTGAGTCCCGCAAGCTCGTCCAGCAGGGCCGCCCCGGCAAGTACGAGTTCGTCGAGGGCACCTCGGCGCAGTACGAGCTCACCGGCCGGGTCATGGAGGACAGCTACCGCCAGGCGTACGAGGCGTATCAGGAGATGCTCGCCGCCGGCGTCGCCCGCGAGGTCGCCCGCGCGGTGCTCCCCGTCGGCCTCTTCTCCTCGATGTACGCCACCTGCAACGCCCGCTCCCTGATGCACTTCCTCGGCCTGCGGACGCAGCACGAGCAGGCGAAGGTCCCCTCCTTCCCGCAGCGCGAGATCGAGATGGTCGGCGAGCAGATGGAGGCCCACTGGGCCAAGCTCATGCCCCTGACCTATGCCGCCTTCAATGCGAACGGCCGTATCGCCCCGTAGCGCTTCGACTGCGCACGGTGCCGCGACCCGATCGGCGGGCCGTGCGCGCATCCATCGGATACCCGTCCGAAGTGTCCGGATTGCGGCACTTTGAGAAGTTCATTTACGCTGAACAAACGGACCCGGCACTGCTTGAACCCCCGAGCAGGCAGTGCCGGAGTCCACATCCCTGCTCCCCAGAGGCACACCCTGCGGCGCCCTACGAGTAGCGTGGGACCCATGGCTCCGACTTCCACACCGCAGACCCCGTTCGGGCGGGTGCTGACCGCCATGGTCACGCCGTTCACGGCGGATGGCGCACTCGATCTCGACGGCGCGCAGCGGCTCGCCGCACACCTGGTGGACGCCGGCAACGACGGCCTTGTCGTCAACGGCACCACCGGAGAGTCCCCGACCACCAGTGATGCGGAGAAAGCCCAGCTGGTCCGCGCCGTGGTCGAAGCCGTCGGCGACCGCGCCTTCGTCGTCGCCGGAGCCGGCACCAACGACACCCGGCACAGCCTGGAGCTGGCCCGCGCCGCGCAGGACGCCGGCGCCCACGGCCTGCTCGCGGTGACGCCTTACTACAGCAAGCCCCCGCAGGAGGGCCTGCTGCGCCACTTCACCGCCATTGCGGATGCCACCGACCTGCCGGTGATGCTCTACGACATCCCCGGCCGCAGCGGCGTCCCGATCAACACCGAGACCATGGTCCGGCTCGCCGAGCACCCGCGGATCGTCGCCAACAAGGACGCCAAGGGCGACCTCGGGCGCGCCAGCTGGGCCATCGCCCGCTCCGGCCTGGCTTGGTACAGCGGCGACGACATGCTCAACCTTCCGCTGCTCTCGGTCGGCGCCGTCGGCTTCGTCTCCGTCGTGGGCCACGTCGTCACGCCCGAGCTGCGCGCCCTGCTGGACGCCCACCTCAACGGCGACGTCACCAAGGCCACGGAGATCCACCAGAAGCTGCTGCCCGTCTTCACCGGCATGTTCCGCACCCAGGGCGTGATCACGACCAAGGCCGCCCTCGACCTGCAGGGCCTGCCCGCCGGTCCGCTGCGGCTGCCGCTGGTCGACCTCTCGCCCGAGGAGACCGAACAGCTCAAGCGCGATCTCGCCGCCGGCGGGGTACAGCTCTGAACACAGACTTCACAACTGCATATGGACGAACGTCAACCGCCACATAGCAAGTGCACGAATGTCATGCGCGCCACGTGCCTCGACGGCAGCGTGGCGCGCATGGTGAGGAGAGTCTTTTGAGTCATCCGCATCCTGAGCTCGGCGCCCCGCCGAAGCTGCCCAAGGGCGGCCTGCGCATCACCCCCCTCGGTGGCCTGGGTGAGATCGGCCGCAACATGACGGTCTTCGAGTACGGCGGCCGGTTGCTGATCGTCGACTGCGGAGTGCTCTTCCCCGAGGAGGAGCAGCCCGGAATCGACCTGATCCTGCCGGACTTCACGTCCATCAGGGACCGCCTCGACGACATCGACGGCATCGTGCTCACGCACGGCCACGAGGACCACATCGGCGGTGTCCCCTACCTCCTGCGCGAGAAGCCGGACATCCCGCTGATCGGCTCCAAGCTGACCCTGGCCCTCATCGAGGCCAAGCTCCAGGAGCACCGGATCCGCCCCTACACGCTGGAGGTCGCCGAGGGCGACCGCGAGCGCCTGGGCCCCTTCGAGTGCCAGTTCGTCGCCGTCAACCACTCCATCCCCGACGCCCTCGCGGTCGCCATCCGCACCCCCGCGGGCATGGTCGTCCACACCGGCGACTTCAAGATGGACCAGCTCCCGCTGGACCGCCGGCTGACCGACCTCCCGGCCTTCGCCAAGCTCGGCGAGGAGGGCATCGACCTCCTCCTCTCCGACTCGACGAACGCCGAGGTCCCCGGCTTCGTCCCGCCGGAGCGCGACATCTCCAACGTGCTGCGCCAGGTGTTCGCCAACGCCGACAAGCGCATCATCGTCGCCAGCTTCGCCAGCCACGTGCACCGCATCCAGCAGATCCTCGACGCGGCCCACGAGTACGGCCGCCGGGTCGCCTTCGTCGGCCGCTCGATGGTCCGCAACATGGGCATCGCCCGTGAACTGGGCTATCTGAAGGTCCCCGCGGGCCTGGTCGTCGACGTCAAGACCCTCGACGACCTTCCGGACGACGAAGTGGTGCTGGTCTGCACGGGCTCCCAGGGCGAACCGATGGCCGCCCTCTCCCGGATGGCCAACCGCGACCACCAGATCCGCATCGTCCAGGGCGACACGGTCATCCTGGCCTCGTCGCTCATCCCCGGTAACGAGAACGCGGTCTACCGCGTGATCAACGGCCTCAGCCGCTGGGGCGCGAACGTGGTCCACAAGGGCAACGCCAAGGTCCACGTCTCGGGCCACGCCTCGGCCGGCGAGCTGCTGTACTTCTACAACATCTGCAAGCCGAAGAACCTCATGCCGGTGCACGGCGAATGGCGCCACCTCCGCGCCAACGCCGAACTGGGCGCACTGACGGGCATCCCCAAGGACCGCATCGTCATCGCCGAGGACGGCGTGGTCGTCGACATGGTCAACGGCAAGGCCAAGATCACCGGCAAGATCCAGGCCGGCTACGTCTACGTCGACGGCCTCTCGGTCGGCGATGTCACCGAGGCGCACCTCAAGGACCGCCGGATCCTGGGCGACGAGGGCATCATCTCGATCTACGTGGTCGTCGACAGCAGCACCGGAAAGACCGTCGGCGGCCCCAACGTCCACGGCCGCGGCTCGGGTATCGACGACGCAGCTTTCGAGGGCGTCATCCCCAAGATCGACGAGGCACTGTCCAAGGCGGCCCAGGACGGCATTGCCGAGCCCCACCAGCTCCAGCAGCTGATCCGCCGCGCGGTCGGCAAGTGGGTGTCGGACAACTACCGTCGCCGCCCGATGATCCTTCCCGTGGTCGTCGAGGTCTGACGGACGGACCGTCCGACGGTCCTCAAGTAGGAGCGGGGCGCCCCGATTTGCATCGGGCGCCCCGCTCCAGTACGTTTACGGCTCCGCCAGAACGGGAAGCACCGCGCGCTGCGCGTGCGGACTGCTCCCCGCAGACCGCGGAATTCCGACCCAGAGAAATCTGATAAAGTCGGATCAGCCGAAAGGCAAACCCCTCCGACAAGAATTCAGAACCGAATTCGAACCGGTAGCGCCTCATCGAGACGCAAACTGGAAGCGAAAAGGATCTGATAAAGTCGGAAAGGTCGAAAAGCGAAAGCGAAGCGGCCGGACCCCGCTCCAGCAGGGGGCCAGAGACGGAAACGGATCTGGTAAGGTTGGAACCGCGAGAAAGCCGAAAGGCCGGATCGCACCGGCGAAAATCAGGGCCGAAAGGATCTGATAGAGTCGGAGACGCAAGACCGAAGGGAAGCGCCCGGAGAGCCTGGTGAAACAGGCACAAAGGAAGCGTCCGTTCCTTGAGAACTCAACAGCGTGCCAAAAGTCAACGCCAGA